>NZ_BJNT01000014.1 GCF_006539825.1 Corynebacterium variabile | reverse complement strand
GGTCACCAGCAGTTACAGATACACCACGCTAGAGGACGTAACCTACTTCAATCACTTTTAGGTCCAGGAGCTGCCACAAATTGCACGTCCCTCCCTCGCTACAGACTGACGACCTCAGTGCAGACATCAACCTCGTCGGCGCGTACTATGCTGCAAGATTCGATGATTTTCCGAAGCGTGGCGATAGCCCTCCATTCTTCCGAGGGGCGTTCTTCGACAACTGCTCAACCAATCCGGAGCACGCTGACTTTTTCACTCCGGCAGATCTCTTGTCATTACCGATGCTGAGCATCGGTCTCGGTCAGTATCGCACCGTCCCCGAAGTCCTTTACTACCGCCAGAACCAGTACTCCGTATTGCTCAAGGGCATTGGACCGGATCGAGACCTGGCCGATGAACCAGGACCGCTGCCCGCCCACTGGCCGGCCCGCCGACTGGAGAAAGCTCTGTGTGAGATTCGTGGTGTCAGCAAAGTCACCGCGACCAAGCTCATCGCCCGGAAACGACCACGTCTGTTCCCGATCTTCGACCGCGTCGTCAAATCCCGCCTGGCGCCCGACACAGTTTTCCTCGACACCGTGCACGCCGAGTTGTCGACGAACGAGACTCTTCGAACCCGGATCAACGAGGTGCGCAACGGAGCGGAGCTGCCAAACTCCATCAGCGCCCTGCGCATCCTGGACGTCGTATCCTGGATGGAGGGCCAGCACCCCGAATGGCGCACGTACACTGCCCCGACAGCCGACCGGAACTTCATGACGCAGTAGTAGCCACTCCGGCGCGGACACCTATTTCAGCAGGACATCAGCACGAGACTTCCACCAATACACCGGTGATTGAATGGTGCACTGCGGGGCGGCGCTGACCCAAAGTATCCCACTACTGCACCGCTGCGCAGAGCTCCGGATCCGTGATGTACCCCTCATCACAACCGGCCTTGGTCTGGATCTCCCACGACGTCTTCGCGGTGCCGTCCTCATGGTAGAACCGAGGATCATAGGCTCCGGAGTTCGGGTTCACATCGACGTAGTACGGACCGTTCCAGCCGTCGGGCCTCTGACACCCCTCAGGATCCACCACATTCATGCCGCTGTCCGGGCAGATGTAGTCGCCGGCCGCTGCCGGGGCGGGTGCATCCTCCGGCACCACTCCTTCATCACCCCCAGGCGTCGGGTCAGGCTCCTCGACGTCATCGGCCTCATCCTCCGGGATCTCGAAGCGGTAGCCGCCGATGTTGAGGATCCCGGCACCTTCCGGAACAGCGATGTTGCCGTAGACGTTGGTAGGTCCACCGACGGGAAGTTCCTCGCTCCAGTTGTAGTACTCATCGGAGTGGTCAGCCTGGATGCACCCGGTGCCTCCGTCCTTCATCTCGGCCGGCCAGTCCGCAGAACTCCCGTCCTCGTTGACCACATTGACCGGGTCGAGGGTCAGGCCAGCGTCTCCACCGTTGTCCACCTCAGCCCGTAGCTGCACCAGCTCAGCACCGGCAGGAAGTACCCCGTCGCTGCCGTAGTCACACTCGGAACCACGGGTCATCATGTGCACGGTCAGCGTCGCATCCTCGATCTTCAACGCATCACCGACAGCAGCTTCCGGCAGAGCAGGAGCCGCTTCAGGCGCAGCAGAGGACGAGGAAGCCGCAGCATCCCCGTCATCAGAGCCGTCAGAGGTGCAGGCGCCGAGCGCCACAGTCATGGCCACAGCTGCCGTCACAGCGGCAAGTCGTCGCAGATACATTCTGGTCTCCTCGGTGAGTTGTGGGTTCTCGTCCCGGAACACAGGTGATATTGCCATATGAACATCACACCCCATCGAGGGTAACCCACCGGAGAGAATCCCCAGCTGGCCTCTTACCTCACCTAACCCCGCCGGGCCGGCCAACCACTTTTGTCAGCCCCTCCTAAGATATTCCGCACCTGAACCGGTATTCTGCACCTCATGACACTCCCGGTCTCGGAAACCCCAACGGCCCCAGAGAACACTGTTCCCTCCCCCGGCGTCACCGTCACCGTCCGCGACGAGCAGTGGCTGGTCACCGGTGTTGCCCGCACCACCGACGGATACCGGGTCCGGGTCCGCGGCGTCTCCGACTACGTCCGGGACACCACCGCCACCTTCTTCACCGCCCTCGACGAGATCGAAGTTCTCGACCCGACGAAGGTCACTGTCACCCCGGATTCCTCCCCCGGCTACCGCCGTGCCCGCCTGTGGGTCGAGTCCACCCTGCGGCAGACCCCGGTCCCGATGGACCAGCAGGAGCTGGAGGTCTCCACCCGTATGCTCGCCGATCCGCTGGACTACCAGCTCTCAGCGGTGCACCGGGCGCTGGATCCGGCGAACGTCCGTCCGCGCATTCTCCTGGCCGATGCCGTGGGACTCGGTAAGACCCTGGAGATCGGCATGATCCTCGCCGAACTCATCCGCCGTGGTCGGGGCGAGCGCATCCTCGTCATCACTCCGAAGCATGTCATGGAGCAGTTCCAGCAGGAGCTCTGGACCCGGTTCTCGATCCCCCTGGTCCGCCTGGATTCCGTGGGTATCCAGAAGGTCCGCCAGAAGCTGCCTGCCTCCCGCAACCCCTTCACCTACTTCCCGCGCGTCATCGTCTCGATCGACACGCTGAAGTCGCCGAAGTTCCGGGCGCAGCTGCGCAAGGTCCACTGGGATGCCGTGGTCATCGACGAGATCCACAATGCGACGAACGCCTCCACCCAGAACAACGAGCTTGCCCGCACGGTCGCCCCTCGCACCGATGCCCTGATCCTCGCCAGTGCCACCCCGCACAACGGTGACGACGAATCCTTCAAGGAGATCCTCCGCCTGCTCGATCCGTTGTCTGTTCTCCCGGACGGCTCGGTGGACATGAAGGCCGCGAAGCGACTGATCATCCGTCGCCATCGGCACTCCCCCGAGGTCGCCAAGGTCGTCGGGGGCGAGTGGGCGCCGCGGGAGAAGCCCCGGAACATTCTGGTGGAGGCCTCCCGCGAAGAAGACGCCGTCGCCCGCGAACTCCACGACACCTGGGTCAGCGGCGCGAACAGCCTGTTCACCTGGACGCTCGTCAAGACCTATCTCTCGTCCCCCGCTGCCCTCACCGAGACCATCAGCGGCCGAATTACCCGAAACGGCACCTCCGATCCGGCAGAGACCAGGAATCTGGAGCGCCTGCTCGACCTGTCGGAGAAGATCACCCCGGAGACCTCCGAGAAGTACAATGCCCTGGTCAACTACCTGCAGGAGATCGGCGTCGGCAAGGGCAAGGAGACCCGCGCCGTCGTGTTCTCCGAGCGTGTCGCCACCCTGCACTGGCTACAGGAGAACCTCACCACGCACCTGAAGATGCCGGCCGGCGCGGTGAAGGTGATGCACGGAGGTCTCTCGGATACCGAGCAGATGGAGATCATCGACGAGTTCAAACGCTCGGACACTCCGCTGCGCATCCTCGTCACCGGTGATGTCGCCAGCGAGGGTGTGAACCTGCACCTGCAGTGCCATCACCTCGTCCACTACGACATCCCCTGGTCACTGATCCGCATCCAGCAGCGCAACGGCCGCATCGACCGCTACGGTCAGCACCACAATCCGCAGATCACCACGCTGCTCCTCGATCCCTCGGACGCCGGCTCCATCGGCGAGCTTCACGTGCTGGAGAAGCTCGTCGAGCGCGAGTACACCGCCCACCAGTTGCTCGGGGACGCCGCCTCGCTGATGGGTGAGCACTCCGAACAGCGCGAGGAGGAAGCCATCCGCGAGGTCCTCCGAGGTAACCGTGATTTCGATGCGGTCGTACATACCGCCGAGGACATCGTCTCCGGCGCCCACGCTCTGGTGACCGAGATCGAGGGGGACGGCCCGGCGACCACTGCCGACATGAACGGCCTTTTCGCCGCGCTCAACGCGCTCAGCGGAACTGACACAGAACAGACCGACGGAAGCGACGGACAGACCACCGAACCGCAGACCGCGGAAACCGCCCGCCCGGTCTACGACCAGTTGCCGGACACCACCTACCCCTCCGAGATCGACTACCTCCGCGATGCTCTCAACGAGGCCTTCGGGGATGCCCCTCAGAACTCGCCGACGGCCGGTGGCATCGACTGGGTGGAACACCCCGGCGATCTGGTGGAGCTGACTCCGCCGGAGGATCTGCGCCGGCGGTTCGACTTCCTCCCCCAGGATTACGTCTCCTCCCGCAAGGTCAAGGAGAACCTCATGCTGGCGACCTCACCCGCCAGCGGCAAAAAGCAGCTGGACAACGCCCGCAACGACCGGGACAACTCCTGGCCGAAGGCACACTTCCTCGGTCCCCTCCACCCGGTCTCGGAGTGGGCGGCTGACCGGGCGCTCAGTGCCATCCCCCGCAATGAGATCCCGGCGGTAACTGCGACTGTCGCCACACCCACGGTGCTGCTGCTCGGCACGCTGACGAACACCTACGGCCAGGTCGTCTCCCGTACCTTCATGGCGGCGACCGAAGGCCCGCTCGGCCTGTCCATCGGTGGCAGTGCCGCGGCCGCCGTCGAGGTCATCGCGGATCCGGTGACATGGCTCGCGGATACCGGTCTGAGCACCCGCGCCATCAACGACGGTTCGACACACACCCCGGCAGATACCGCCGAGCTCATGGCCGCCGCCGTCGCCGCTGCCCAGGCCACGATGAATACGGTCTTCACCTCGGCGGAAGATACCGCCCACCGGCGCACCGACAGGTGGACCGCCCGCTACGACGCCTGGAGCAACAACAACCAGCTCTCCATGACCCGCACCATGGGCCTGTCGAAGCAGCTGGTGGAGCAGGAGCAGGCCCTGATGCAGTCGATGACGCCCGCCCGCTCCCTTGTCCGCCCCCTTCTCGTTCTCCTCCCCTGATCCGCCACCACTTCGGAAAGCACATATGTCTACCTTCGATTCGATCATCAATGTCGATGAGTGGTTGAGCGACCACTACTTCACCGGCGAGGAGACCAAGGGCAGGTCCTCCCGGACCTTCGGTAAGCGCGTCACCGAGCGCGTCACCGAGTGGAAGAACGCGGACAAGGCCGCGGAGGGGACCTCCCCCTGGGTCCGACTCACGGCCGCGCACAAGGATCTTCAGCTGGATCTCTCCACGCTGGACGCCGACAACCCGGACTCGCTGAAGACCACCTACGCTACTGTGGCCCGGGCCTTCGGCTACCCGGCGGACGAGAAGACCCTCACCTTCCACCGCAATGAGGACGCCGTCACCCTTCCGGGCCGCCGGACCGTCTCCGGCGCGGTCCTGGTGCTCACCGCCGCCCCGATCTCCGCGCCGGAGGATCTCGCCACCGCCGGTCTGACCGATGAGGTCCTCCTCGGTGATAAGGCTCAGAGCTGGCATGGCGCCAAGGTCATCAGCGAGCTCTTCCTCGCCGATGACGGCCCGGAGTTCCTTCTCGTCCTCGCCGGCCAGTGGATTGTCCTGGCACACCGGGATGGCTGGCCCCTGGGTCGTTATCTGGCGGTGGACCTCGGCGTCGCTGTGGAGCGGAATGACACCTCCAAGGCCGGCGAGCTGCAGCGCATCGTCACCATCCTCGCCCGGGAGAACACCGACCGCGCCGAGGACCACTCCCAGTGGTGGGAGGCCACCATGGAGGAGGCCCGGCAGCATTCCGTGCAGGTCTCCGCCGGTCTGCGCGATGCGGTCCGTGAGTCCATCGAGATCATCGGCAATGATGTGCTCGACCGGCGCCGGGAGAACCACCTTCCGGTGGAATGCACCGACGGCCCGGACGGCAATGAGCTGGCCAAGCAGTCCCTGCGCTACCTCTACCGGATCCTCTTCCTCCTGTTCGCCGAGGCGACCCCGGAGCTCAATATCCTGCCGACCGGCACCCCGGAGTACGACGAAGGCTACGGCCTGGCCCGTCTGCGCGACCAGGTCCTCACCGAGCCGGTCACCGACCGCGCCCGCCGCGGCACGCACCTCTACCAGTCCCTGCAGATCCTCTTCGACATGGTCAACAACGGCCATGATCCCGCGGACCAGTCCGCTGCCGGGTATCTGAAGGATGCCGGCAACGAGGGCCTCGTCTTCCGCAACCTTGATGCCGATCTCTTCCAGCCCCAGGCCACCTCACTGATCAACGAGGTACAGCTGAGCAACCTTGCACTCCACCGGATTCTGGAGCGTCTGCTGCTGACCCGGGAGAAGTCGAAGAAGGACCGCGGCTTCATCTCCTATGCCACCCTGGGTGTCACCGAGCTGGGACAGGTCTATGAGGGTCTGATGTCCTACACCGGCTTCATCGCCGAGCAGGACCTCCTGGAGGTCGCTCCCAAGGGCGATGCCTCCAAGGGTTCCTGGGTCGTCCCGGTCACCATGGCCGACGATCTTCCGGCGGACTCTTTCGTCAAGGCCACGGTGGAGACCGCGGACGGCGGCGAACAGCTGCAGAACCGGAAGCACACGCGCGGATCCTTCGTCTTCCGGCAGTCCTCCCGCGACCGGGAGCGGTCGGCGTCCTTCTACACCCCGCAGGTCCTCACCAGTTTCACCGTGGGTCAGGCCATCGAGGTCCTCCAGGAGGAGGGACGCATCACCTGCGCCGATGACGTGCTCGACCTGTCGATCTGCGAGCCGGCGATGGGTTCCGGCGCCTTCGCTGTGGAAGCGGTCCGCCAGCTCGCCGACCTGTACCTGGACAAGAAGCAGGAGGAAACTGGCGACCTCATCGAGTCCACTGACCGGACCCGTCAGTTGCAGAACGTCAAGGCTTCCATTGCCCTGCACCAGGTCTACGGCGTGGACCTCAACAAGACCGCGGTCGAGCTCGCCGAGATATCGCTCTGGCTGGATACAATGACCGCCGACCTCAAGGCCCCCTGGTTCGGTCTGCATCTGCGCCACGGCAACTCCCTGATCGGTTCCCGCAGGGCGACCGTCTCCGCGAACAGCGTGACGAAGAAGGACTACCTCAAGGAAGTCCCTACCGAGCATGGCATGGACGGGGTCGCGAAAGCCGTCGAGGACGGCAGCTCTGATCCTGCCGTCGCCGGGCGCATCCACCATTTCCTCCTGCCGTCGAACGGCTGGGGTGCCGCGGCGGACGCCAAGGATCTCAAGGACATCGCCGGAGACGAGCAGAAAGCGATGAAGGAGTGGCGGAAGTCTGTCCGCACAGGGTTCACCAATGCCCAGCAGAAGCAGTTGGCGGCAGCATCGGAACGCGTGGAGACGCTGTGGCGGCTGGCGCTGGTGCGCTGGCGCATCGCCGAGGATCAGGCTCGCCGAGACATTGATCTCTGGGGGCAGGACGAGGCAGAGCAGTCCGCGAAGAACACAACCCGCGCAGAGATCGAGGCGGGTCTGTACGGCAACCCGGACAGCCCCTACCAGCGCCTGCGTCTGGTGATGGACGCGTGGAACGCCCTGTGGTTCTGGCCGCTGACCGAGACCGAAGCCCTGCCTTCCAAGGAAGAGTGGCTGGCAATGCTCGGTGATGCACTGGGCACGCCGTTCAAGGACACGAAGGCGAAGACCGCCGGGCAGACCCGCCTGGGCTATGACCTGAACTGGGATGAGCTGGAAGGCGTGGACTCCCAGGATCACGTGTTCAGCCGGATGATGTCCACCGAAGATTTGCTGGCTGCACACCCGTGGCTGAAAGTCGTCCAGCAGGTCGCCGCCGCTCAGGCGTTCTTCCACTGGGACCTGGATTTCGCCGCCGTTATGTCCCGGGGTGGTTTCGACCTGCAGGTGGGTAACCCGCCGTGGGTGCGGCCCCGCACGGACCTGGATGCTCTGTACGCAGAACACGACCCGTGGTTCATGCTCGCCCATAAGCCGACCCAGGCGGCAAAACGAGAACGCCGACAGCAGTGGTCAGAGAACCCCGTGGTTATGTCCACCGTAACCAATGGCATCAGTGAATCTGTGGCTACAGCAGATTCCCTCAGCGAGGTTACTGTGTACCCCTATCTACGTGGCCAACAACCGGACCTCTACCGCGCGTTCATGGAGACCACCTGGCGCCATGCATCTCATGATGGTGTCGTTGGGCTTATCCACCCTGGGTCTCACTTCACCGAAAAGAAGGCTGCTTCGTTGCGCGAGGGAGCGTACAGGCGACTGCGCCGCCACTGGCAGTTCATCAACGAGATGCGGCTGTTCGATGTTCACAACCTGGTCTCCTATGGAGTCCATCTTTACGGTCATCCGCAAGAGGGTGTGTCCTTCCTCAACGCGGCGTCGCTCTATCACCCACAAACTGTCACCGATTCCCTCCACCACGATGGAACAGGAACACTTCCGGGCTTCAAGGACGATGATAATCACTGGGATCTTCGCCCCCACCGCGACCGGATTATCGAGGTCGAGGAGCACGAACTAGGAGTCTGGAACTCCATCCTGGAGGAGCCAGGTACCCCCTTGTTGGAGACCCGCATGGTTTACACGGTGAATACTGAGGCCGCTGCAGTACTTGAGAAGCTGGCCGCCGCACCACGGATGAAGCAGCTGGGGCTTCAGTTCTCACGCGGGTGGGATGAATCGATTGACAAGAAAAAGGGCTACTTCGATACAGAGTGGAAGCATCCGGAGTCGTGGAATGATGCCATCCTCCAGGGCCCTCACCTCGGAGTGTCAACACCTATGTCCAAGCAGCCCAACCCTACGATGAGCAGCAATAAGGACTGGTCCGAGGTCGACTTCGAGGCCATGCCCGCCGACTTCGTCCCGGCGACCGCCTATCAGCCGGACCGGATAGTGAAACCAACTTTTGACGAAGATTTCTCGCCTTGGAGCGCGAAAGGGGAAATCGATCAAGCACAATCTTATTTCAGAGTAGGTTGGAGGACAATGGCTGCCACAACAGGATTCCGAACAATATACCCTGCAATTATCCCTATCGGATCAAGTCATCTATTCACAATCACATCAACCGCTTCTCGAAATCCCGAAGACACCTGCGCGGCCGGAGCCACGCTTAGCTCCATGTCGCTTGATTTTTTCGCAAGATCACTTGGACTTTCGCACCTCCTATCAAGCACCGTTTCTCTGTTCCCTATGCCCAAAATACGACTTAGCATTAGAGGAACGCTTATACTCAATTACCTCCGCCTGAACTGCCTCACCGAGGCCTATGCTCCACTGTGGGAAGATATCACCGGAGAGAAATGGACCATCGACACCCCCCTCCGCAATGCCGAAGCACGCCGCGCTGCACAGAATGAGATCGATGCCATCGTCGCGCTCTCTCTCGGCGTATCCGCTGATGAGCTGTGCATGATCTACCGGACCCAGTTCCCGGTCATGCGCTTCCGCTACGACGAGGTCGACTACTTCGACAAGAACGGCCGCAAGGTCCCGACAGAAATCGCGAAGCTCCACGAGAAGCGTGGCGGCGAGAAGCCGCTCACGCTGCAGGAGCGCACCTGGGTCCACCCGCAGTCCCAGAAGATGTACTTCTTCGAGTACCCGTTCCGGATCCTCGACCGGGAGGCGGACCTGCGTGCCGCCTACGCCAAATACGAGCCCCTGCTGAACCAGCCGGAATAGAAGGAGACCGACGACCGTGAGTTCACTGCTGCCCGTCCACACCGCCGACCAGATCAACTCCGGCGTCACCGAATACCTCACCACCAGCTTCTCCCTGGCTGATTCCGCCACCGGCGACCGTCTCGCCGAGTTCCTCACGGACACCGCCACCGGCATGTTCCACGGACCATACGTCCGTACCCGGCTCCCCTATGCCCCAGACGATTCGGGCGAGAAGTTCTTCGGATGGCAGTCCGAAAGCTTCATCCCCTACCGTCACCAGGCCGAGGCCTTTCGGCGCCTCGCGTCCCTGACCCCCACCGGCGAGGAACGCCGACCCGACCCCACCCTCGTCATCACCGGTACCGGCTCCGGTAAGACCGAGTCCTTCCTCTACCCCATCCTCGAACACTGCCGGCGCAACCCCGGCCGCGGGATGAAAGCACTCATCCTCTACCCGATGAATGCCCTGGCCACCGACCAGGAACGCCGCCTCACCGAGATCATCAGCACGACCGGTGAACTCACCGGAGTCACTGCCGGTATCTACACTGGCGAGCAGTCCGGCCAAGGCGGGCGGACCAGGGTCTCCGCCCGCGGACTGATCAGCAGTCGGGACCATCTGCGCAGCGATGTCCCCGACATCCTGCTCACCAACTACAAGATGCTCGACCAGCTGCTGCTGCGTGAAGACGACAAGCGGATCTGGGTCGATTCCGCCTCCACCCTGCAGTACCTCGTCCTCGATGAGTTCCACACCTACGACGGCGCTCAAGGCACCGACGTCGCGCTGCTGCTCCGCCGCCTCGGGCTGGCACTGAAATCCCACCAGCCGGACTGGTACCTCACCTCCGAGGAAGCCGCCCGCCCCCTGGGCCGCGTCACCCCGGTCGCCACCTCCGCAACCCTCGGTGGCAGAGACAATCTCGGCTCCATGCTCAAGTTCGCCCACACCATCTTCGGCGAGATGCTCGACGAGTCCGCGATCATCACCGAAACCAGCCTGACCTACGATCAGTGGGTCTCCGCCGTCGACACTCTCGTCGGCGCTGCTGACCCCACGGTCGTCTCCGCCCAAGAGATGCCCGACCACAAACAGGTGGAGGCGATCAATGCATCCATCGCCGAAGCTCTCGCCACCGGTACCGAGTACCAGTCTGCAGTGCACAGCGCGTTCTGTCAGAGCGTCTGGCACTGCGCAGATACCCGGGATGCCGCCGTCGCGGCTTATAC
This sequence comes from Corynebacterium variabile, assembly GCF_006539825.1. GTDB lineage: Bacteria > Actinomycetota > Actinomycetes > Mycobacteriales > Mycobacteriaceae > Corynebacterium > Corynebacterium variabile. Next base: position 109,704 of record NZ_BJNT01000014.1, on the reverse strand, counting down.
CCGACACCCGCTGACCAGGGCACTGCTGGCCGCTGCGTCCTCCCCCGTGCCGCTGACCGTCCCGGAAACCGGTACCGTGGTCGATCCTGAGACCGACGAGCCGAAGGCTATTCCCCCGCTCACCGAGATCCTTCCCCCGGCAGTGCGTCGCCTGCCCAACGACGGCGCCGCCACCTTCCTCACCCACCTGCTCTCCGAGATCGCCTGGCTGCGCGCCGACTACGTCCGCGAGCACGCCTGGACCGGAAAGACACTGCCCGGGGTGGATACCCACCTGTGGGTGCGGGAAGTCTCTCGCGTCGACCGTTCAGTCAGCACCGACGCACTGGAGCACATGTTCCGTTGGGCCGATGACGGCCCCCAGGAAGACTCCGACCAAGCCAGCTGGCTACCCGCCTGCTACTGCCGCGTCTGCGGCCGCTCCGGCTGGATGATCTCCCGGCTACCCGGGGATGTCGGCTACGAGACCTCCCCGGCGAAGATCCGCGTCGGCTCCATCAAGAATCCCGAACTGCAGCTGCCGCTGCTCGACGCGACCGACGATGCCGTGGTCCGCGATGCGGGGGAAGACTCCGCCGTCTACTGGCTCGACATCGCCCAGGCACAGCTGCTGCTGCAGCGCCCCGACGAGGAGGCCCTGGAGACCGGAGACATCATCCCCGTGCTCAGCTACGCCGGCGACAACCGGGAAGACCGTGCCAAGCAGGAGACCTGCCCCTCCTGCGGTACGCAGGACTCCATCCGCTACCTCGGATCCTCGGTCGCCACGTTGCTCTCCGTGGCACTGTCCAATCTCTTCGGCGAGCCCAACCTGGACGACGCGGACAAGAAGACCCTTGTCTTCACCGACTCCGTCCAGGACGCCGCCCACCGCGCCGGCTTCATCCAGTCCCGTGCCCGGGCCTTCGCACTGCGCACCCGGATCCGTGACGCCGTCGCCGATGAACCGGTGACCCTGAAGAAGATGCTCGACCGCCTCATCGACGATGCCGGCGACAATCTCCGCGCCCGCTACGAGCTCATCCCTCCGCACATGACCACCTGGCCCGCATTTAATGCTTTCTGGGCGCCGAAGGCCACCAAGGCAGCGCGCCGTCAAGCCGAACATGCGGTGCGCGACCGGCTCGGTATCGACCTGCTGCTGGAGTTCGGCCAGCGTGCCGATCTTCCCCGCTCACTGACCTCCACCGGAGCATTGACCACCCAGGTCGATGTGCCGGATTCCACCCTCCTCGCCGCAGCCACCGCTGCGATGGAGACCATGAACCTGCTGAGGTTTGAGAAAAATCTGCTCGGCTGGGCACGTGGTGTGGTGGAACTGATCCGCGCCTCCGGCGGTATCGACCACCCACTGTTCAACAGCTACCTGAACCACGGTTGTAACCCTTACATGCTCGCCCGACGTCCGATGCCACAGAAGGGCATGCCCGTCTTCCCCCGTGGTGGAGCGCCGTCCTTCCCCCGGGCTGGCAAGAGTGCCACCGGTCGCGCCGCCGACCGCTCCCAGGCGATGCCGCTGGGCTCTCCGCGCGGCTTCTGGGCCCGGTGGACCACACGCGCCCTCGGCCTGGACTCCACCATGGAAGGCGCCACCGCCGTCACCGAACTCGCCAGGGAACTCGCCCGACGCGACATCCTCCGCACCTTCACTGACGATGCCGGTGGCACGGTCTACGCCCTGCGCGATGACTCGGTGCTCGTGGCGTCCGACGACAACCCTGCCCTGCTGGAATGTCCGGCCTGCCATACCCGGTTGGCCGTCGCCGCGCCCGCACGGGCCGCGATGACCGGCCAGCCCTGCCGCACGCTGGGCTGCATCGGGTTCTACGAGGAACAGCCGATCGAGGATAACTACTACCGGAGGCTCTACACCTCCTCGGCCCCGCGGACGATCATCTCCCGGGAGCACACCAGTCTGCTGAAGAAGGCGGACCGCCGGAAGGTCGAGGAACAGTTCAAGGCCTCCGAGGTCACCGCCCCGGACGCACCGAATGTGCTGGTCGCCACCCCGACCCTGGAGATGGGTATCGACATCGGCGACCTGTCCACGGTAATGCTGGCTTCCCTGCCGAACGCGGTCTCCAGCTACGTGCAGCGCGTCGGTCGTGCTGGACGCCTCACCGGCAACTCCCTGATCGTTGCCCTGGTGCGCGGTCGTGGCCGGGCCCTGCCGACGCTGGAGCGGCCACTATCGATGATCGCTGGCTCGGTGGAGGCCCCGGCGGCGTTCCTGTCCGCCGAGGAGATCCTGCACCGGGAGTTCACCGCCTACCTGCTCGACCGGACGCAGCTGGCCCGGTTTATGGAGCCGCCGCATCTGGTCGGTGACGTCTTCGCGGTGCGCACCACGGGGAGCCCCACCGTGGTCGACGTTCTGCTCGACCTGGCGGAGAACGGCCTCGGCGAGGCACTCGCCGACTTCACCGCGACTCTGACAGCACATGTCCCACCCCGGGTACTCACCGACCTGCGGGCATGGGCAACCGGGACCGGTCGGGACAGCTTCACCGGCGAGCTGACCGTCGCCCGGGAAACCTGGATCTCCGAGACCCGCGAGCTCTCCACCCAGGAGAACACCCTGACGGTGCGCGAAGCGGAGCAGAAGCAGCGTAACGACTCCCCCGCCGCCGATGACGACGTCAAGGCCCAGTACCGCTCCACCCGTGCCGCGCTACGGGCGGTCCAGCGCCGACGCCACGAGCTCACCACCGAGTACTGGATCAATGCCCTGGAGCGGTACGGCATCCTGCCGAACTTCACCCTGCTCGACGACACCGTCGATCTGCACCTGGCCGTCTCCTTCCTGGACAAGGATCTTCAGTTCGATACGGAGACCTACGACTACTCACGCGGGGCCTCGGCAGCACTGACCGAGCTGGCCCCGGGTGCGACGTTCTACGCCCAGGGTGTGGCCGCCACCATCGATGCAGTGGATCTCGGCCCCGACAATGCCTACCTGCAGCGGTGGCGGGTCTGCCCGGCATGCTCGCACTCCGAGGTACTCGCCGCGGATGATTCCAGGACGTCGGCGTCCTGCCCGTCCTGCGGTTCCCCGGCCTGGAACGATGTCGGACAGGTCATCGATGTTCTGCCGCTGCGTCGCGTCTTCGCGGAGGTGGAACAGACCCGCGCGGCGATCACCGATGCCCGCGAGGACCGGACCCAGACCCGCTTCCACCAGAACATGTCGATGCGGGTGCCCAAGGGAACCGAGGGGAAGCGGTGGTACCTCTCCGGCACCGGCTTCGGCATCGAGCACTTCCCCCAGGTCGAACTGCGCTGGATGAACCTCGGGCGGAATGCCGGCCCGAAGAAATCCATGGCGTCCCAGGAGGTCGACGCACCGCTGTTCACCGTGTGCTCGCGGTGCGGGCACACCGCGACGGTCAAGTACGACGGCGAGGCGGCGAACTCATGGCGGGACCACCGCCCGTGGTGCCCGCTGCGCACCGAACGCGACCCCCAGCCGCTCACCATCGCCCTGGGTCGGACGCTGAAGACCGAAGGCGTACTGCTGCGACTGCCGCAGCTGCTGACCGTGGCGGACTCTGCGACGGTGACCTCGGTGATCGCGGCGATCCGTCTCGGCTTCAAGGAGAGCCTCGGCGGCAACCCTGATCACCTCAATGTCGCCGGGGTGCGCATGGGTTCCGGAGACGACTCCTACGACGGGCTGCTGCTGCATGACACGGTGCCTGGTGGCACCGGCTACCTGTCCGAGTTCACCAGCGTCCGTGATGTGGAAGCCCTGCTGCACGCCGCGTACCGGCGGGTCAGCAGCTGCCACTGTTCCGGTGAGCACCGCGCCGCGTGCCCGGACTGCCTGCTGCCCTTTGCACCTCCCGGGGCGGCTGAGTCACTGTCCCGTGCGGCGGCGGAGAGTGCGCTGGCGAAGATCCTGCTCGACGATGTGCACCCGGCCGAGGGCATGGATCCTGGTACTGCCCGGTGGGCGGGATCGTCCGTCACCGAGGACGTCCCGGTCATCGAAAGCCGCACCCAGCTGGAATCCCTGTTCCTCAGCGAGTTCCAGTCCGGGCTCGAGTCCCGTGGTGCCACGCTGAAGAAGAAGCAGCATGGCGGCTATGCCGAGTGGACCTTCCGGCTGCCCGATTCCACCCACCAGTGGCGGATGCGGGAGCAGGTCGACTTCGTGAGGACGAAACCTGACTTCTACTTCGAGGCCGAGGACACCTCGGTCCTGCCGGTCGCCCTGTACCTCGACGGTGCCGCCTTCCACCGTTCAACGGCACACAACCGCGTCGCCGGCGATGTGGCCAAGCGCAACTGGCTGTCCGCCGAGGGCAAGGTGCCGTGGACGCTGACGTGGAAGGACATCGAGGAGTTCCGTGCCCGCGCGGAGAAGACCCGGGCCCGGGAGAATCCCGCGTGGTTCCACCCGAGGTACAACGCGATGCTCGCCACCAATTTGAACCTGTCTTCGTCCGATCTGGCGGTGCTCACTGAAGACCCACTGACCCAGCTGTTCAGCTTCCTCACCCATCCCGACGGCGACAAGTGGAACCTGTTGTCTGCGGCTGCGACGATCCACGCCGTGGACTTCGTTGCCGGTGGACCGGTGAACACCTACTTCAACGCGGTGACCGTGTCGATGGAGCAGCGTCCCACCGGACCCGCCGCCACTCTCGAACTCACAGCGCAGTCTGCGGTGGATGCGGAGAACTACGGCGAGGGCTGGGAGATGTTCTGGTCGCTGGCCAACCTGCTCTACTTCAACGGGGCCGGACACTCGATCTCTGCCGCGGAATCTGAGACAGCTCCTACGGCGGCTCCGGCCGTGGCGGCGACGGTGCCTCCGACGTCATCGGTGCCAGCACCGACGACGGATGAGCCTGCCGATGTCGAGTCCGTTGTCGAGGCTGTATCTGCGACACTCGCCGCCGAAAATACGGAGACTGTTGCAGAGCCCGCGGCCGATTTGTGGCAGCAGGCCGTCAATGAGTTCGCCGAGGACGACGAAGCGCTGGACGCCATCGCTGTGCTCCGGGAGCGTGGCGTCCTCTCCCCCGGAAGCTTCGGTGAGGAGATCGCCCAGGTCTCCACCATCGTCGCCTGGCCTGCGGCGAAGATCGCCGTGGTCTTCCCCGGTGATGCCGATGAGGCCCCCGCAGGGTGGGCCTTCCTCGACACCGACCAGGTGTGCGGCGAGGAATTCCCCACCGAGTTCGATTCTTTCATGTCCTCTGACGCCGGAAAGCAGGTCTAGTCCATGGCAACAGTGACCTTTGCAAGTACTTTCTCCAAGGTCGACGGTCTGGATTCCCAGATCGTCAGCTTCATCCGGAAGCTGCAGCAGCATCCCGAGGATCCGGGACTGAACCTCAAGAAGCCTAAGGGCGCGGGCGACAAGAATGTCCGTACCGCGCGGGTGAACAAGCAGTACCGGGCGGTGCTCTTCGATCTCTCCGGATCAACCGGCCGGCACTTCGTTCTCGTGGACATCCTCAATCACGATGACGCCTACAAGAAGGCCGAGCGGCTGCGGCTGGAGACCAATCCGGTGAACGGTGTGGCGGTCCTCCGTGAAAAAGCTGCCCCGCAGGTCGAGGTCGATGAATCGCTGGCGAAGGCTCAGGCGGCTGAGGAGCAGGCGCGGCAGCAGGCTGCGGTGGAGGCTGAGGCTGCACCGGTCGTGGTTGAACCCGAGCCTGTCGAGCCCATTGAACCTGAACCGGCTGAGCAGGTCGAACCGCCGGCAGCAGAGCCGGAGCATCCGGTGCAGACTCCCGCCGAGGCCCTCGCGGCCTCCGGCATCACTGTCGAGGATCTGCGCGACCGGCTGGGGATTCCCGCTGCGACGATCGACTCGGCACTCGGTGCCGAGAATGTGGACCATGTCGATGCGGTGCTCGCCGCGCATGGCGTCCTCGAGCAGGAACGCGACATTCTGCTCTCCGCCTTCGTCGGGTACAGCCTCGAAGAGATTCTCCGGGACTTCGGTCTGGTACCGGAGCAGCCGGATGAGTCGGAGGCCGCTACAGCGTCTGAGGCTCCTGCGTCCGCTACACCCCCTGCATCGCCCGCGGCGCCCAATACCGCCGACACCCTCATCTCCTCCCTGGAGCACCCCGCTGCCCGGTCGCGCTTCCTCACCGTCGCGGAGGGCACCAGCGACAGTCGACTGTTGGAGATCATCGACCAGATCAGCTTCAACGACTGGCGGATCTTCCTCCACGAGTCCCAGCAGCCGCTGGTTGATGCACAGTTCTCCGGCGCCGGCCGCGTCCTCGGTGGTGCGGGTACCGGTAAGACGGTCGTCGCCGTGTACCGCGCGAACAACCTGGCCACGGACTGGGGCAAGCACCCCACCATCGAGACTGGTGCACCGCGCGTCCTGCTCACGACGTTCACCCGAACGCTCGCGGACTCGCTGAAGTCCCTGATGAACCTGCTCAATCCGAACTATCCGGAAGCGACCACGATCGGTACGCGGGGGCTCTGGATCGCCGGTATCGACTCGGTCATCCACACGGTGCTGACGCGGGCGCAGGGTACCGAGGTCCGCGCAGCAATGAACGCGGGACTGGGAATCGACGCGCTGCCAAGTGACTTCGCCGGGCTGGAGGGGCGGACGGAGACCCGGTTGTGGAACGAGTCCATCGAGCTTGCGAAGACCGCCCTTGTTCCGGAGAAGGCGAATGCGGAGTTCCTGTCGCAGGAGTACTCGATCATCATTCTCGGCGGCGGGATCACCGAGCAGAGCCTCTATCTTCGGGCAAAACGACGTGGCCGGGGCACTTCGCTGAACCGGTCCGAGCGCAAGGACGTGTGGCGGATCGTGGAGATCTTCCACCGCAAGTGCATGAGCGAAGGGCGGCTCACCTGGCCGGCCTTGGCAATCATCGCTGCAGAGGTGCTAACCAAACGCATCGCGGACAATGGCGGTCAGACATTGTTCGACCATGTTGTCATCGATGAGGCACAGGACTTCCACGCCGCCCACTGGCGTTTCCTGCGGGCCGCCGTGGCACCCGGGCGCAACGACATCTTCTTGGCCGAAGATCCGCACCAGCGCATCTACGGCCAGCATCTGGTGCTCAGCCACTACGGGATCCCGACCAAGGGGCGGGCATCCCGTCGGCTGACCCGCAACTACCGGACGACGGCAGAGACGCTGCGCTATGCCCTGGACATCCTCAACGGCACGGAGTGGAAGGATGCCGAGGATGCCACCGATACAACCTCGGGTACCCGGTCCCTGCGCCACGGCCCTGCGCCCCTTGTAGTGCCGGTGAAAACTGAGGCGGTACAGGTGGATGCGATTGTCGACCAGGTCTCTGCATGGAAGGCGGGACTGGAGGGCGATGCCGAGATACATGTCGGCGTACTCACCCGGTCACGGACGCAGGTGCGCAAGCTGACTGCGGCACTGTCCGCTGCGGGGCTCGATGTCACGGACTCCCGGCAGGCGACGACTGCGGCGGACCACGAGGTTGCCGTGATGACGATGCACTCGGCTAAGGGTCTGGAGTTCACCCATGTGGTGCTGCTCGGGGTGGACGCGGCGACGATGCCTCAGCAGTTCCGCATGCGTGGTCTTGCTGAGGCAGAGAAGGAAGACATCATCGAGCGTGAGCGTGCGCTGCTCTACGTGGCTGCGTCGCGGGCACGTGATGCGTTGATGGTTACGGTGCTGGGTGAGCCTTCGGAGCTACTTCCTTCAAAATTGACATATCGCTAGCCCTGCACGTCTACTGTATGTAGATTTTAAAATATTGATACGGATGGGGATAACGAATGAGAAAGATACCAGCATGTGCAATTCTACTCATAGCGGCGGGAGCTTTTTTCGTTAGCACTGGCATGTACATTGCAATTTCAATACCTTTAGAATATTTCAATGTCGGACACTTTTTAGCTATCGTAATCGGATCGGTCATCTCATCCCTGGGTCTTACATTCATAAACAATGCGATTGCCTGCCGCCCTAAATATCGTTATCCAAAACAGGTTATCGCAGGCAATGATTCCGGTCACGACAATTGGAAATATTCCTCAATCGGACCAAATGACATATACGGAAAACTGAAATATATTCAGGAACTCCAAAGCTCAAAACGGTGCATAAGCTTTAGAGCAACTAGGAAAATTAATGAATTGACAGAATTAATCGGGAAGACCATTCCAACAGCCGACAAAAATATCAGCAATAAGGAACATTTCAATCTCAGTAAGGGGAATAAATGATTGACACACTTACCCTTATTGCAACATGCATTGCAGCCTGCGCCGCCACTCTAATTGGATACAAAGCTAATAAAATTGCCACTAATATGGCGGCAACTTCTGCGCATGACATGGTCAGTCAAGCCTTGCTTGACCTCACCACAGGAGAGGTTGAGGACGCAAGGGACACAATAGGATCATTCCGATACGCTCCCGAGTCCAAAGTGGAAAATATTTCCATATCAGAACTAACACGATCTTACTATCGCCTAACTTGGGCAATTGAACGCTCTTCCTCCGCATTGACATCCATTAACGAATCCAGGTGGGAAAAGTATGCCGAGAGCGCCGTCAATGACCAATGGAGCTGGCACCTTAAAGAGATATCACGTAATCTCGACATCATTACATTGGTAGATTCTCTGAAGATTAACGACGATGTGGCCAGATCTCGACGTGCGCAAATTCTAAAAAGGTTAAATATAGAGTATGATGAAATAACAAAAGAAGATATCGACAACGGGTGCAGGAGAGCCCAACTACTTCAGCGACAGTGACCATAATTGCAGTATGAGTATTTCTATACTCTAGAAATCATGTAGCCCTCGGGAAGAATCCAGAAATAACCTCAACGCATCCCCCAACTCCCGCACCCCCGCCGCAATCCGTGCCTCCGGAATCGATGCCAACCCGACCCGGAGTTCATCTCTCCGAGCCACCGTCCCCGGCGCGTAGTGGAGCGATCCCGGGGTCACCAGCACCCCGTGCGACCTCGCCCGGCGCGCCCACTCCCCCGCGTCACCAGCGCCAGCAGCGTCGCAGGCCTCTCCCAAATCACCCGCGCCACCAGTGAAACCATCCACTCCACCACCCATCCGCAGCCACATGTTCATCTGCGGCACCGTCAACTGGTCGGCGAACTCCGGCAGGTACTCCCCCACAGCCTCAGTGAAATGGTCGAACTTCGACCGTGCCCGCACCCGGTACGACCGCATCTGCCGGGCGTAGTCCCCCGAGCGGATGAACAGCGCCAGCGACCGCTGCAGCATAGGCGACGGTGCCTTCGTCGCATAGTGCCGGAACCGTCGCAGCTGTGCGATCAGTTCAGGTGCAGCCACCACGTAGCCCATCCGCAGCCCCGGCGCGAGGTACTTTGAAAACGTCCCCAGGTACACGACCCGCCCCGATCTGTCGACCGACTTCATCGGTGCCAGCGGCGGTCCCTGCAACCTGATTTCGGCGTCGTAGTCATCTTCGATGATCACGGCATCCTGCTTATCTGCCAGAGCCAGGAATCGTCGGCGACGCTCCGGGGACAGCGTCACCGACGTCGGGTGGTGCGAACTAGGCGTCAGGAAGACCACGTGAGCGTCCACGGCGTCCTCTGCCACCGCACCAGACCGGTCGACCGCCATGTACTGCAGCTGCGCACCGCTGGCGGCGAAGATGTTCTGCGCGTCCACGTACCCGGGATTCTCCATCGCCACCTTCACCCCCGGCCCCAGCAGTGCCCGGCGGATGAGGTTCAGCCCCTGCTGCGTCCCCACGGTGATCATCACCTCCTCCGGACCGACGTGGACGCCGCGCAGGGCGAGGACCTCTTCGATCAATGCCGCGACCAGCTCCGGATCATCGCCCTCCCGCGGATCACCGAGCGCGACCCGCAGGTTCTTCCCGGACATCGCCTGGTTCACCGCCTTGAGCCATGAGCGGGTGGGAAATGCCGCCGGCTCGATCTGCCCGGACAGGAACGGAAACGGATAGCGGGCGTGGTCCGGCTCCACTATCTGCGGCACCTCCGGAGCCACCTGGTAGAGCAGTTGATTCCAGTCCACCGGTGCGCACGGAGTCTCCTCCACCACGGTCGCAGCCACCGGGTACATGCCTGAGCGCGGACGCGAGACGATAAGCCGCTCGTCCACCAGCTGCTGTAGTGCCGTCTGCACGGTCGTGCGGGACACCCCGAGCTGCTCCGAGAGCACCCGGGACGGCGGCAACGGACGGTTCAGCGGATACACGCCGCGCCGCAGCCCCTGCCGGAGGTACTCCGCGACCCGGGCGTGCAGCGGTCGGATTCCCGCCAGTGCGGCCCAGTCGTCGGTCGTGGCCTGCTGCGGAGTCCGGGACGTCATGCGTTCACCGTAGCGTCCATGCCCCACTCACCTGGCTCCGGGCACCAGCAGCGCCACCCCGGCAGCCAGCACAGTCAGCCGACTGCCGTAGGTCACCACCGACAGTGGCAACCGCCGGCAGGTGGCAGCTCCGACGCCGAAACCCGTGAGCACTCCGAGGGAGAACCATCCCACGCCGTCCCATCCGTCCGGAGCCACAGCGGAGCCGACTCCGAGCACCGCCAACGCGGCCACAGACGCGACCAGGAAAAGCACCGCCAGTCCGGTGCGGTAGCGTGCCGCGTCCTTCGCCGGATAAGTGAGAATCAGTGGTGGGCCGGGCAGAGCTGCGAGCACTGTGAGCACGCCGGCCATCACTCCCGCCCCACCCATGCCCGCCGGGCCCGCCGCAGGCGGCGGAAAGCCGGGCACCAGCATAGGGACGACCGCCGCGAGGACGCCCACCCCGACAACCGTCCTCACGAGTGCCCCATGCTCCGACACCCATCCCAATGCCGGGGACATCGCCGCCGCACCGGAGACAATCCCGACCACAGCCGGGATCAGCAGGCGGGCATCAGCCCGCCCGAGGCGTCCTTCCGTGCGGTGTCCCGTGACCACGGCAAGCCCCATCAGCACCACCGTGACCACGAGCAACGGGCCCGGCACCAGCCCCGGGGCCAGCAGCGTCACCAGCGGCGCGGCGACCAGACCGAAGCCGGCGCCGGTGACAGCCTGGACGGCAGCGGCGAGGAACCCCGCACCCACCAGCAGCGCCAGAGCCAGCGCCGTCACCGTCTCACACCCGGTGGATCTGCTGGGCGGCGGCCTGATCCCGCGGCATGATGAGCATCTGGTCGATGTTCACCCGCGCCGGGCGGGTCGCGACCCAGGCGATGGCGTCCGCGATGTCCTCGGCGGTCAGCGGCTCCATCCCGGTGTAGACGTTGTCGGCGGCCTCGGTGTCGCCACGGAAGCGCACGGTGGAGAACTCGGTGTTCGCCATACCGGGGTCGATCTCGCAGACGCGCACCGGCTGGCCGAGCAGTTCCAGGCGCAGGACGCGCGTCATCGCCGCCACCCCGTGCTTGGCGGCGTTGTACCCCGCCCCGCCCCGGTAGGGCTCACGGGCGGCGATCGAACCAATGGTCATGACCTGACCGTCACCGGAGGCCACCAGCATCGGCAGCAGTGCCTTGGTGACACGCAGGGTGCCGAGCACGTTCGTGTCGTACATCCACTGCCAGTCATCGACGTTCGCCTCGGAGACCGGCTCGGTGCCGACAGCTCCACCGGCATTGTTGACCAGCAGGTCACAGCGTCCGATAGTCTCGGTGACAGCAGCGGCGAAGGCGTCCACCGAACGCTGGTCGGTGACGTCGAGGGCGAGGGCCGTACCGCCGCATTCCTCGGCGACCTCGGTGAGCTTCTCGATGCGCCGGGCACCGAGGACGACCTGGTAGCCAGCGGCGGCCAGTGCGCGGGCGGTCGCGGCACCGATGCCGGAGGATGCGCCGGTGACGACGGCGACGGGAGCTGCGGGAGTGGGAGCGTTCATGGGGTTCCTTTCAGGAAAGTTGCAGGAAAGTGGTGTCAGTCGGTGGAGGCGTTGGAGGTGGTCGCACCCTGGGCTGCGTAGATGGCGTCGGCGATGTGCTCGCGCAGTTCATGGAAACGCTTCTCACCGCGCAACTCGCCGAGGTCGAGCGACGGGGCGTGGGGATCGCCGATCTGGACAGACAGGTCCTCCAGGATGCGTCCCGGCCGCGCACTCATCACCCACACACGGGTGCCCAGCAGCACTGCCTCATCGACAGAGTGGGTGATGAAGAAGACGGTCTTGCGGTCCCGCCGCCATATGCGCAGCAGTTCCTCCTGCATCGTTTCGCGGGTCAGGGCATCGAGGGCGCCGAAGGGCTCGTCCATGAGCAGGATCTCCGGTGAACCTGCGAGGACGCGGGCGATCTGGGCGCGTTGCTGCATACCGCCGGAGAGCTCGTAGGGCCGCTGGTCAGCGAACTCGGAGAGGTTGACCATGTCGAGGTAGAGTTCGGCGGTCTTCCGTCGCTCCGCCTTGGGGACCTTGCGGAACTTCCCGGCGAGTTCGACGTTCTCCCGCACAGTCATCCACGGGTACAGGTTCGCGTGCTGGAAGACCACGCCCCGGTCCGGGCCGGGTTCAGTGACCGCCTCGTCGTCGAGGAGGACGTGTCCGGTGGTGGGTTCCAGAAATCCGGCGATCATCTTCAGCAGGGTGGACTTTCCGCAGCCGGACGGTCCGACGATGCAGACGAATTCGCCGGGTTCCACGACGGTGGACGTGTCCTGAAGTGCGAGGACCTTGTCACCGGAGTCTGTGGTGTAGGTCTGGGAGACGGAGTCGAGGACGAGCCTCGGGATGGTGGTGTCAGTCGGTGCGCTCATGATTACTCTCCTGTCATGTCCGCGGCGGCCTGCGCTGCGTCCTTGTAAAGGGCCTTCTGGTAGACCTCCGGGTCATCGGCGGCGTCGACCTCCTGGTTGTCCTTGAGGAACTTCGCGGTGTCGTACAGCAGGGTGCCGAGGTCGCCGCCGAGCATCTCGCCGGACGCCTGCTCCGTGGCCCGTGGATAGGCGTAACCCTTGAGCTGCTGGAGGACAGTGTCCGTCTCCAGTCCGAGAACGGCGGCGATGGAACCTGCGGCGGTGTCCGGGTCCTCCTGGATCTGCCGGATCGCGGCGTCCTGCGCCTTGGCCCAGACCTCCATGAATTCGGGGTTCTTCTCCACGAAGGAGCGGGTGAAGGTGGCCATGTCATAGGTCGGGGCACCGCCCTCCGCAGCTTCCTTCGCCGAGGTGATCACGTGGCCGGACGCCATCAGCTCGCTGAGCGTGGGATCCCAGACGAAGGCGGCGTCGATCTGGTCTGACTGCCATCCGGCGAGCATGCGGTCAGGTGAGAGATTCACCAGCTTCACGTCCGTACCGGCCTTCATCCCGGCCTGGTCGAGAGCCCCGAGAAGGCTGTAGTGCGAGGTGGAGCTGTAGGTCACGGCGATGGTCTTGCCCTTGAGTCCGCGGATATCGGTGATCGCGTCGTCCTTGACCACGAGGGACTCCGCCTCACCGATCTCGTCGAAGACCCACGGGGTGACAAGGTCCTGGCTCAGCGGCTTGCTCAGGCCACGTGCCAGGCCCGCGGAGCCGAGGAGCCCGTAGTCGATGGATCCTGCGCCGTACGCCTGGAGGATGTCCCCGGCGGACTCGAAGCGCTTCCAGTCGATGGACGCGTTCGGCATGCAGGTCTCCAGCATGCGCTGGTTCTGCACGATGCGGTCGCCGTTGGGGATCATCTGGAACGCCAGGGTGGCGTGGGTGGTGATCGACTCGTCCGGTTCGAAGGGGCAGTCGAGGTTGTTCTGCTTCGCCCAGTGGCTGGCCGGCGGGCCGACGCAGGCGCTGGTGCCGAGAGCGACGGCGAGCAGGGCTGCTCCGGCGGCGAGGGTTCTGTTCAGTCGGGACATGTCAGGCCTTCCCTTCCCAGGGCACGAGAGCGGTGGACAGTTTCTTCAGGCCGAGGTCGAGGACGACCGCTGCGATACCGATGACGATGATGCAGGCGATGGTCAGCGGGGTGTCCAGCCTGGTGCCGGAGAGGTACGCCAGCCCGCCGATGCCGGGGATGCCGTTGTTGAGCTCGGCGGCGACGACGGTGGTCCAGGCGAAGCCGGTGGCCACGCGGATGCCCGAGAGGATCTGGGGCAGTGCCGAGGGCAGGATGACCTGTCGCAGCACCTGTCCGCGGTCAGCACCCAGCGACCGGGCTGCGAGGACGCGGTCCTGCTGGACGCCGCGCACACCCGAAATTGTCGACATCGCGATCGGTGGGAAGGCTGCGAGGAACAGCAGCCAGACCTTGGAGACGTCACCGATGCCGAACCAGACGATGAGCAGGCCCATGTAGCCCAGCGGGGGCAGGGAGCGCAGGAAGTTGAGGTAGGGCTCGACCAGATCGAAGATCCAGTTCACCGTCCCCATGAGGAAGCCGAGTGCCACACCGACGACGATGCCGACGCCCACACCGACGGCGATGCGTTCCAGGCTGGCCAGCAGGTGCTGCCAGAGGAAGTAGTCATCCTCACCACAGACTTCGGCGGTGCCGGAGTCATTGATCGGACGACAGGTGTTGGCGTCCCAGAATGCGGACACCACCGCCCCCGGGGACGGCAGGAACAACGGTTTGACGATGTTGGTGGCGGTGATGATCCACCAGATCGCGATGAGTGCGAGAAAGACGAGCGTGTTGATGTACGCGCGGCGTCCCGGTCTGAGACGGGTCAGCATCAGCTCACCGCCTTCACCGGGGACGCCGCGTCCTGCTGCGCGGTGACCTCGCTGAACACTTCCTCCAGGATCGCCAGTCCCTCCCGCAGTACCTCGTCGGGGATGTTCAGTGGCGGGACGATGTGGAGGCGGTTCGTACCGGCGACGAAGACCACCAGCCCCTTCGCCCGCGCGGCGGCGGCCAGGGCCTTCTGGCCCTCGTAACCGTCGACGAACTCAACCGCCCAGAAACAGCCGAGGCCGCGGATGTCGCCGATGACCGGGTAGTTCTCCTTCAGCTCCGCGAGCGCGGGGCCGATGATGTCGGTGCCGAGGCGCGCCGCGTTGCCCACGGCGTCCTCGTCCTCCATCGCGGTGATCGTCGCGACGGCCGCGGCGGCGGCAAGGGGGTGACCGGAATAGGTCAGTCCGCCCGGGTACGGGGTGTCGCGGAAGGTGTCGGCGACCGCCTGCGTCATCGCGACGCCACCCATCGGCACGTAGCCGGAGTTCACCCCCTTGGCGAAGGTGACCAGGTCGGGTCGGGCATCGTAGTTGTCGATGGCGAACCAGGCTCCGGTGCGGCCGAACCCTGCCATGACCTCGTCGCAGATCATGAGGATGCCGTAGCGGTCGCAGATCTCGCGGACCCCCTGCCAGTAGCCGGCGGGGGGCGGCATGATGCCGGCGGTACCCGGCACTGTCTCCATGATCAGTGCGGCGAAGCTCTCCGGGCCTTCGATGGCGATGACGTTCTCCAGGTGCTCCAGGGCACGCTCGCACTCCTGTTCCTCGGTCTCCGCATGGAAGACGGTGCGGTGGAGGAACGGTCCAAAGTAGTGGACAACGCCGGTGCGTCCGTCATCGATCGGCCAGCGGCGGCTGTCACCGGAGACGGTGAGCGTGGTCTGCGTGGCGCCGTGGTAGCTGCGCATCGCGGCGAGGACCTTGGGCCGGCCGGTGGTGAGCTTGGCCAGGCGCAGCGCATGCTCCACGGCGTCCGCCCCGCCGTTCGTGAAGAAGACCTTGGTGAGGTTCTCCGGCAGGTGGCTGAGGATCTTCTCGGCGGCCAGTGACCGCGGTGCACTCGCGTGTGCGGGCGCGATGGTGCACAGCTGTGCCGCCTGCTCCTGGATGGCGTTCACGATCGCCGGGTGACTGTGACCCAGGTTGGTGTAGACGAGCTGGGAGGAGAAATCGATGTACCGGTTGTCATCGGCGTCGATGAGATAGGGACCCTCGGCAGAGGTCACGACCAGAGGGTCCAGCGACCCCTGTGCCGACCAGGAGTGGAAGACGTTCTCCAGTTCACGGTCGTAGATCTCCGCCCCGAGCGGGGAGTGTGGCTTCGGCATGGTGAGGCACCTTTCGTCTTGAGCGCGTCGCATATCTGCTGTGGACGTATTCCAGACTGGTGTGCCCGTCCGTTGGATTGAATATCCACGGCGGAGCCGAATTATCGGGTCCAGATGTCACATTTCCGAAACCCGTGATTCAGGGGAGTTACATCGTGCGTATGAGGGCGCAGTCAACTCCATCCGGGAGTAGGTCCACAGGATGCTGCTACCCTCCATTTCATGACCGAAACCACACCCTCAGCTGACAATCCCGCCCCCGCCACCGTCGCCACCGGCATGACCTTCACCGAGTGCCCACGCTGGTACGGGGGCCGCTGGTACTTCGTCGACTTCTACAGCCACCGCGTCCTGTCGATGGAGGCCGACGGGGCTGACCTGCGCACCGAGCTCACCGTCCCCGCCCAACCGTCGGGCCTGGGTTGGCTACCGGACGGGCGCCTGCTCGTCGTGTCCATGAAGGACCGGAAGATCCTGCGCCGCGAGGCCGACGGCACCGTCGTCGAGCATGCCGACCTCAGCGACCTGGCCGCCTACCCGCTCAACGACATGGTCGTCGACGAGGTGGGGCGCGCCTACGTCGGCAACTTCGGCTTCGACCTCATGGCCGGGGAGGATGCTGAGCCCACCCCGCTCATCCTCGTCGACACCGACGGGTCGGCCCGGGCGATCAGCGAGCCACTGTACTTCCCCAACGGGTCCGTCATCACCCCTGACGGTAAGACCCTCATCGTCGACGAGACCTTCGGCAACCGCATCAGCGCCTTCGACATCCTGTCGGACGGTTCGCTGGGCCCGCGCCGCGACTGGGCGGTCTTCGGCCCACTGTCGGAGTCCCGGAACCTCGAGGAGGTCGAGGCGAAGTCGGTCGTCTCCGCAGATGGCTGCGGTCTGGACGCCGACGGCAACCTCTGGGTGGCGGACGCCCTGGGTGGCCCTACCCTGCTCGTCGCCGAGGGCGGCGAGATCCTCCAGAAACTGACCATCGACTCCCCCGTCTTCGCCTGCATGTCCGGTGGGCCGGATGGCAAGGACCTCTTCCTGTGCTGTGCCCCCGACTTCGATGAGGAGCGGCGCTCAGCGACCCCGGAGGCCACGGTCCTCCTCGCCCGGATCACCACTCCCCACGGCGGGCGTCCCTGACTTTCCACTGTTGTCGGCATCTTGAGATCCCAGGATGGTTTTCCGCTGAGAATCCGTCCTCCGGTCCCAAGATGCCGACATCACTGTCCGCCGACTACCGCGTCTGACCCTCCATCCACAGCACGATGTCGAGGACGCGTAGGTCAGACAGCCGACCGATCCGCTCGGCAGCGTGCAGGCCGGGCACGAGATCGCTGCGGGTCAACTGATCCGGCGAACCACTCCGGGCCGCATCCATCGCTGCATCCACCGCCGACTCCCGTAGTGCGGCCAGGTGCGCCGGCAGCCCGAGCGTGGCGTCCTGCAGAACAGTCCGGAGGCTGACGAAGAAGTCCGTGCGCCCCACCCCGTGACCCAGCTGTGCCACGACGACACTGTCGATGACCGGGCACAGGCGGGGCCTCTTGCGGGCCAGCAGTTTGCTCGCCCGGGTCCGGCCGAGGTTCTTGCGACGCACTTCGGCCCACAGCAGGTCGGTGACGGCAAGATCCTCGTCGGTGGCGTCCGCCAGATCCAGGTCGGTCGGCAGCTGCGCGAGGAGCCGCCCGATCTCCACGGCGTCGATGGGGACCGAGGTGGCGTCCTGAAGGCGCGCCTCGCCCCGCTCGATCGCGGATCGTGCCTCCGCGCCCTCCGAGGTCACCGCACCGGTGAGCTGCAGTGCATATGTCCACCGACAGCGTGGAGACCGCCACAATGTCCTCGGCAGTGAACGCGTGGGCCACCTCCGGGCGGTCGCCTCCCCCGCCAAACTCAGTGAACATCGCCCCGGTGTACCCGGGACCGGTGTGCCCGTACAGGTCCGCGAAGTAGGTGACGAGGTGCCGCACCGCATCATCGGTACAGGCAGGATCCAGGATGGCCGGGGCGTCCCACCGGACGTCGTTCCACACGTCAGCACTCATACCGCCAGGTTAGCCGCAGAAAAGCACGCCACCCCCGGATGTCGGTTCCGTCCCTACTCCAACCCCCAGTTCCACCCGGCTGTGGCGGTGCGCAGGTGGGCGTAGGACCGCACGGTCCGCCCGTTGAACGGTGCGGAGGCCGGGGCCGTCCCGGGAACGGTCCAGGTCGGGGGCGCGTCCTCCCCGGAGAGCGTCCACGCCGCCTGACGGGCGGCACCCAGGGCCACGTACTCCGCGGGATCCGGGACCAGAACCTCCACCCCGAAGATCGAAGGGGCGATCGCCCGCACCGCCGCCGACCGGGCACCGCCGCCGATCAGCAGGACACGGCGCACCTTCTCCCCCGTCGCGCCGACGAGTGCCTCCACAGCGTCCTTCATCGAGCAGAGCAGCCCCTCGACCGTCATCCGGGCGAAGTCCTCCCTGGTCGTGGCGGTGGTCAGCCCCTGGATGATGCCGGTGGCGTCCGGTCGGTTCGGCGTCCGCTCCCCGTCGAGGTAGGGCTGCAGAACAAGTCCACCGGCGCCGGGAGCGGCGTCGAGCGCCAGCCGGTCGAATTCCTCCCAGTCCACGCCCAGCAGGCGGCGTCCCAGATCAAGGACGCGGGCCGCATTCAACGTCGCGACCAGCGGCAGGTACTTCCCCGAGGCGTCGGCGAAGCCGGTGACCACGCCGGCGGAATCGTGGACACTGTCCTCAACCACCGCAGACGCCACCCCAGAGGTCCCGATAGAGACACACACGTCCGCAGGGCCGAGCCCCAGACCGAGGGCAGCGCCCTGATTGTCACCCGTTCCCGGCGCGATGACTGTCCCGCGCCGCGCTGCCCCGGCGCACACCGACGCCGCGACGGTGCCCAGCGACTCGTTCGGCGCGGCGAGGTACGGCAGGTCGACGGGATGCCCCAGGGCACTTTCGGCGAGCTCCGGCAGCCACCGGCGCTGACGGGTGCTGTAGTACCCGGTTCCGGACGCCTCCCCGTGATCGGTCGCGGTGACCAGCCCACCGGACAGGAATCGCGTGAGGTAGTCGTGCGGCAGCAGGACCGAGGCGGTGCGGGCGGCATTCTCCGGCTCATGGTCCCGCATCCACCGCAGTTTGGTGGCGGTGATGGAGGCGACGTAGCGACTGCCCGTGAGATCGACGCAGGCCGCAGGCCCACCGAGCTCCTCAATGAGCTCCTCGGCGGCGCGGGCGGACCGGGTGTCGTTCCACAGCAGGGCGTCCCGCACGACCTCGCCTGACTCGTCCAGGGCGACCATGCCGTGCTGCTGGCCGGCGACGGCGACGGCGTCCGCCTTCTCCAGCAGTCCGGCGGTGGCGGTCTCCATGGCGTCGATCCAGGCCCTGGGGTCCACCTCGGTGCCGTCGGGATGGGTGGCGCGCCCCTCACCTACGACCTCGCCGGTGCCGGCGTCGACGAGCAGCGCCTTGCAGGACTGGGTGGAGCTGTCGATTCCCAGGACGAATGACATCAGAGTTCCTTTCCGGTGGTGTCGGTGTCCCCGACGATGTAGACGTTCGCGCCGGACGCCCGCAGCCGTTCCCGGTCGGCCTCGGAGGTGTCCGCGTCGGCGACGATGTGGTCGAAGTCGCTGAGATCGGCGACCTTGAACAGTCCCGGGGCGTCGAACTTCGTCGCGTCGACGAGCAGGACCTTGACCAGGCCCAGCGCCACGAGGGCGCGCTTGGTGTCCGCGGCCTCGACGTCGGGGTGGAACAGGGCGGTGCCGACGGTGGTGGCGCGCAGCGAGGTCGTCGAGACGAAGGTGATGTCGGCGGACAGCTGGCGGAGCTGCTCATTGGTGCCGGCCCCGAGGAAGGAGTCGGTCTCCGGGATGTACTGTCCGCCGCAGGCGATGAGGCGGATACCGGTGACGCCGCTGCGGCGGGTGTGGTTGTACATCGCGGCCAGGGAGTGGGTGATCAGCGCCGAGGGGTGCCGGTCCGGAAGCAGGCCGACGAGCGGTTCGAGGGTTGTCGAGTCGTCGACGGCGACCACGTCGCCCTCCCCGATGAGTTCGGCGGCCCGGGTGCACAGCGCCGTCTTGGTGTCCCGACGCAGTTGGCGGCGCTGGCCGACCGCCAGCTCACTCATCGAGGGGCTGACCGAGCGCGCTCCACCGCGGACCCGCTCCAGCAGATGGTCAGCGGCGAGGGTGTCGAGGTCTCGGTGGACGGTCATCTGGCTGACGTCGAAGTGCCGGGCGAGTTCCTCGACGCGGGCGGTGCCGTGCCGGGTGACGTAGGCGACGATGTTCTCCCGTCGTCGGTCGGGCCCGGCGACGCTGGCGGGTTGTGACATGGGGTACACGCTACCACGGCGCCATGTGATCTGACCTCATCTTTCAACAAAACCATGTGAGTTTGCGTGACTTTTCAACACATACGCGGTACATTTAGCCGCATTGCGCACCAAAAGTTGTGACGTGCGCCCCATACCCTCCCCTGGAGCACAGGAGAACACATGACCTCACCACAGCCCCTCCTCGACCGGCTCGGCATACCCCGCGCCCTCATCTGGGGATTCATCGGCCTCACCCTGTTCATGATCGGCGACGGGGTCGAGACCAACATCCTCGAACCCTTCCTCCGCGACGACCACGGCTTCTCGACCTCCCGGGTCGGCACCCTCGTCACCGTCTACGGCATCGCCGTCGCGATCGCCGCCTTCTTCGCCGCCGCGCTCTCCGACCTCTGGGGTCCACGCCGCGTCATGGCCCTCGGCGCGGTCGTCTGGGTGGTCCTGGAACTCACCTTCCTGCTCGTCGCCCTGACCACCTCGAACGCCCCGCTGATCTTCATCACCTACGGACTCCGCGGCTTCGGCTATCCGCTCTTCGCCTACGGTTTCCTCGTCTGGATCAGTGCCGTGGCCCGCCCCGAGGACCGGGCCACCGGCGTCGGCTGGTTCTATGTCGCCTTCTCCGCCGGCCTGCCGACCCTCGGCGCCCTCGTCGCCACCATCTCGCTCAATGTCATCGACCTGGACTTCTACCAGACCCTCTGGGTCTCCCTGGTCCTCGTCCTGGTCGGCTCCACCATCGTCTTCGTCGGCGTCCGCGAACCCCGTGGACGCCGTCCACTGGTCGACAACCCCGAGGAGGTCAGCGCGACGCTCTCACGTGGCGTCCGCCTGCTGGTCACCGACTCCCGCTTCCGCTATGTCACCGCGATCCGCACCATCAACTCGGTGCCGACCTACGCCATGGCGGTCTTCTTCCCCGCCTACTTCACCGACGATCTCGGCTGGCGACTCGGATGGTTCCTCATCCTCACCACGGTGATCTACGCGGTGAACCTCCCCTTCAACCCGCTGTTCGGACGCATCGGTGACCGCTACGGCTGGGCGCGCACCATGTTCTGGTGCGGCGCGGTGCTCTGCGCCGTCGCACTCGGGCTGGTCTACTTCACTCCGCTCGTCGGCCAGGCGCTCGGGCTGCCCGATCCGGTGACCTACGGCATCACCCTCGCCTTCGGCGCCGTCTTCGGTATCGGACTGGCCGGGTATGTCCCACTGTCCGCCATCGCCATCTCCCTGGATCCCGAGCACCCGGGTGCCGCGATGGCGACCTACAACCTCGGCGTCGGCGCGGCGGTGGCCGTCGGCCCCCTGCTCGTCGCTGTCTTCCTGCCACTCGTCGGCCCCACCGGACTCACCGTCATCATGATCGGCCTCTACTTCGTGTCCGCCTGGATGTCGACCCGTCTCAAGGGCACCCAGCCCGGCTTCGACGGCGCCCCCGTCCGCGTCGCCCACGCATCCGAATCCACCTCCGCATCCGAACCCTCATCCGCACCCGACAAGGAGAACATCCAGTGAGCACCCCGACCACCTCCACCCTCCCCCACCTCGGCACCGCGACCCTGGACGCCGTCGCCGCGACCGGGGCGGCCGTCGCCGGTTACGACCGGGCCGCCGTCACCCCCGGCATCGTCCACATCGGTGTCGGTGGATTCCACCGGGCCCACCAGGCGATGTACCTCGACCGACTGATGAACCAAGGCCAGGCACTGGACTGGGGCATCGTCGGCCTGGGCGTCATGCCCTCCGATGTCCGCATGCGCGATGCCCTCGCCGGCCAGGACCACCTCTACACCCTGACCACCAAAGCGCCGGACGGCATCGAGGACGCCCGGGTCATCGGCAGCATCATCGACTACGTCTTCGCTCCGGACGACCCGGCCGCCGCCGTCAACCTGCTCGCTGACCCGCAGATCCGCATCGTCAGCCTCACCGTCACCGAGGGCGGATACAACATCGACCACGTCACCGGCGAGTTCCTCCACACCTCCGAGCACATCGCCCACGACCGGGCCGAACTGCAGGCCGGACGCCACAGTGACCTGCGGACCTTCTTCGGGCTCGTCACCGCCGCCCTGGCCGTACGCCGCGCCGCAGGGATCCCGCCGTTCACCGTCATGAGCTGCGACAACATCCAGGGAAACGGCGAGGTCGCCCACCGTACCTTCCTCGCCTTCGCGGCGTCCGTCGACGAGGAGCTCGCCACCTGGGTCGAGGGCAACGTCGCTTTCCCCAACTCCATGGTCGACCGGATCACCCCGGAGACCACCGACGCCGACCGCGCCGACGTCGCCGGACACGGGTACACGGATGCCTGGCCTGTAGTGTCCGAGGACTTCACCCAGTGGGTGCTGGAGGACCGTTTCACCGTGGGGCGCCCCTCCTATGAGAAGGTCGGGGTCGAGGTCGTTGAGGACGTCGTCCCCTACGAACTGATGAAGCTCCGGCTGCTCAACGCCTCCCACCAGGGTCTCTGCTACTTCGGTCACCTCGCCGGGCACCGGATGGTCCACGACGTGATGGCGGATCCCCGGTTCGCCCGGTTCCTGCTGGCGTACATGGAGAATGAGGCGACTCCCACACTGCGTCCGCTGCCCGGGGTGGACCTGGACGCCTACCGGCATACCCTCATCTCCCGGTTCGGCAATGTCGCGGTGAAGGACACGGTCGCGCGGCTGTGCGCCGAGAGCTCCGACCGGATCCCGAAGTGGCTGCTGCCGGTGGTCCGGGAGAACCTCGCCGCAGGACGCCCCGTCGACCTCTCCGCGGCGATCGTCGCCTCCTGGGCGCGCTATGCCGAGGGCACCGACGAGCAGGGCGCGCCGATCACGGTGGTCGACCGGATAGCCGACCGGCTCATGGCGTCCGCGTCCCACAACCACGAGGATGCACTGGCTTTCCTGCGCGACCGTGAGGTCTTCGGTGATCTGGTGGATTCCCCCGACTTCACTGCGGCGTACACCCGGACACTGGCATCGCTGCACACCGACGGAGCGGAGGCGACGCTGGACATGCTGCTGGAGGGCTAGACAGTGAGGAAGTGCACAGTGTTCATCCTTGTGTGGCCGGCGGCCCCGGTAGTACGTTCAGGAACGGTCACTACCCGAAAGTGAAGGAAGCGTTCCCTTATCCAATGCTTTCCGATCTTCCCCATGAGCGTTCTGTCCATGCCCTCCCCACACTGAAGACCCACGAAGGATCTCCGCGCTTCTCCCCTCCCTCGCCCGCTCGACCAGTCCGCTACGCTCCCCCCGCACCGGCCTCACCGCCGTCGTCGTCGCCGCCAGCCTCGTCATCGCCGGCTGTTCCTCCGACGACGACAGCGACTCCAGCTCCAACACCTCTGCCGGCACTGATTCCAGCGCCGATGCCTCCGAGGTCACCATCAGCCACGTCTACGGCGAAGACACCTACCCCACCAACCCGGAGACCGTCGTCGCCATCGGCACCGCCGTCGACAACCTCCTCGCCCTCGGCATCACCCCGGACGCCATCGTCGAGCGCCCCGACGACAAGGACGCCGCCTGGAAGAACGACCAGCTCGAAGACGTCGAGCGTATCCCACTGTCGGACCAGAACGTCCCGCTGGAGGAGATCGCCGCGCTCGAACCCGACCTCATCGTCGGCGACCTCTACCGCATTCCCGAGGAGGCGTACGACGCACTGAAGGACGTCTCCCCGGTCCTGCCCGGTATCGACCAGACCGCAGACTGGGAACCGCAGCTGCAGGCGCTCGGCAAGATCTACCAGAAGGAGGACAAGGCGCAGCAGGTCATCGATGACGATGAGCAGGCTTTCGCCGATGCCCGTGAAGAGCTCTCCGGACTCGAGGGCAAGACCGCCCTGACCGTCCAGGACCGTGGTGGCCAGTTCGGCGTCATCGCCGACCCGGACAATATCGCCAACAGCTTCTACTCCCGGCTCGGCATGACGCTGCCCGAGGCCTTCACCGACGGAACCCTGCAGGTCGAGAACGACCGTGTGATGATCTCCTACGAGCGGGTCGATGACCTCTCCGCCGACTTCATGGGCATGTACGCCACCGAGGGCATGGACAAGATCCGCGCGATCGCCGGCTACGACAAGCTGCCCCAGGTCGAGTCCGGTGCCGTCGTCGAGGACGACAAATCGGTCATGGCCGCGCTGAACATCCCCTCCTCGCTGTCCAACGCCTGGCTGCTGGACACCATCAAGGACCAGCTGAAGATCGCGGCGGAGGCCTGAGCCCCCGGCCTCTTCCTGGTTACTGGACGAGGCGTCCTTCCTGGTCGAACTGGTAGGTGCGCGCACCGGAGAGAATCATGATGAACTCGACGAAGGCCCAGATCGCCACGGCGGTGGCGAGAATCCCGCCGGCGATGACCAGGACGACACCGAGG
The DNA here is from genome assembly GCF_006539825.1 of Corynebacterium variabile. Taxonomy (GTDB): domain Bacteria; phylum Actinomycetota; class Actinomycetes; order Mycobacteriales; family Mycobacteriaceae; genus Corynebacterium; species Corynebacterium variabile. The sequence goes on along the minus strand of NZ_BJNT01000014.1, from coordinate 85,017 downwards.
CCGATGAGACCGTCGTTGTCGTCGTAGCTGTAGTAGCCGTAGCCGGAGGACGTGGAGATCCAGTCACCGTCGGAGTCCGCACCGTTGACGATGCAGACACAACCGATGATGACGCCGATCCAGGCCACCACGGTCATGACCAGCTGCGCGACGGCCTTACCGGTCTTTCCGAAGTAGAAGTTGTGGGCACCGATGCTGCCGAGGAAGAAAGCCAGCAGTGCGCCGACGATCTTCGTCTTCGGGGAGACCGGCACATTCGGCGGGAAGCCGGGCGTCGGGTAGCCCTGGGCGGGGTATGCGCCACCCGGGTAGCCCGGCTGCGCGTAGCCGGGGGCGGCGTAGGCGTTCTGCTGGTAGCCGGGCTGCTGCGGGTAACCCTGCTGCGGATATCCCTGCTGCTGGTAGCCGGGCTGCTGCGGGTAACCGCCGGAGTACCCGGGCTGCTGGTCAGCCTGGAAGTCCCCCTCGTTCTGGACCTTCTCGAACTCGTCGGAGAAGGGCGACTGCGGGAACTGCTCGTCGTCTCGGTTGGTCGACGATCCTGGATCAGTCACGGGGGCTCCTCTGTCGTTACGTGGGGTCGCGCGGGTGCACGGTGGCGGGACATCTGCGATGTGCCGCCTCATCGTAACGGATGGCCCCACCCCTCCGGGGCCGGATGTCCTAACGCAGGACAAGACCCTTGTCGTCGGTGGCGTAACCGGCCGATCCGGTGAGGATGAGGATGAATTCGACGAAGGCCCAGATGCCGATCGCGGGGAACAGGACGTAGGCGGTCCCGAAGAGCATGATCATGCCCATGGCGAACAGTGCTTCATTGCCCTCGTCGTAGTAGTAGGAGGACCCGGTGTCGTAGTTCACGGCGAGGATGATGCCGACGACGATGAAGATCCAGCCGAGAATCGACAGCAGCAGCTGGGCCAGGGCCTTGCCGTTCCTGCGGAGGTAGAAGTTGTGTCCGCCGGCCCAGCCGAGGAAGAACGCAAGCACCGCGGCGGTGGTCTTCGATTTCTCCGAGAATCCGGGGTGCCCAGGGTACATGCCGTAGGCAGGTGCCGCGCCGTACGGGGAGTACTGGGTGTACGGGGCATAAGGGGCATTCGGGACGTAGGGCGGGTAGCCGGCGGGGACGCCCTGTGGCGGGTACTGGCCGTAGGCGGGCTGCGCAGGGTACTGACCGTACTGCGGGTACTGACCGTACTGGCCCGCCGGGTCATACTGGCCCGTCTGACCACTCTCGTCGGCCGGCCGACCGTCACTGCTGTTCCAGGTGCCCGGATCGGTCACGCGGTTCCTCCTCTGCTCCGGCACCGACTGATGAGGGACGGTCGGCGCGATTGACCTGTAGCTTAGCGTCCCCCGGGGAATAGATGGGGAACAGCTACGGAACAGAAGAGAGGGCCGGGAAACCCGGCCCTCTCTCCGCATTCGTCAACCCCCTACCAAGGAATCATCCGAAAGGAGCCACCCGACCTCACGAGCCAGGCACTCACGGAACAGTCTACACACATGTCCTCCTCAGTGCAGAACGTGATTTAACACAGTTATTCCCACATACTTATTCATGAGGGAAGACGTGGCGTCACCCCCGCCTATCCCCCGCCCGCTCCCCGGAATACCCCCACTGCCAGGGAGCTGACAGAATTTCCATGTTTTTAACAGATGCATCTCCCTCACCGGGTGAACGCCCTATACGCTGACTGCTCATGGACACACTCAACGACTGGCTCGGCGATGCCGACACCTTTGTCTGGGGCCCCTGGTTCCTCATCCCACTACTGCTCGGAACCGGCCTCATCCTCACCATCAGGCTCCGGGGCGTGCAGTTCCGCAAGCTCTTCCCCGCCCTGCGGCTCGGCCTCCTCGACCGCAACGACGACGACGGCGAAGGTGACATCTCCCAGTACCAGGCTCTGACCACCGCCCTGGCCGCCACCGTCGGCGTCGGCAATATCGTCGGTGTCGCCACCGCCATCTCCATCGGTGGCCCCGGCGCCCTGTTCTGGATGTGGATCACCGGCCTGCTCGGCATGGCGTCCAAGTACTCCGAGGCGTTCCTCGGTGTGCGGTACCGCATCGCGGACGCCAAGGGCAACATGTCCGGTGGACCGCAGCGCTACCTCGAGCGCGGCATCAAGGGCCCCCTCGGCAAGTTCCTCGCCTGGTTCTTCGCCATCGCCGCCGTCGTCGCGTCCTTCGGTATCGGCAACATGACCCAGGCCAACGCGGTCTCCGCGAACCTGGAGGAGTCCTTCAACATCGACCCGACGGTCTCCGGCATCATCATGTTCATCTTCATCGGTGCCGTCCTGCTCGGTGGCATCCAGTCCATCGGTAAGGTCACCTCGGCTTTCGTCCCGCTGATGATCGTCATCTACATCATCGGCGGCATCGTGGTGCTGTGCATCAACGCCGGTGAGATCCCCCACGCCTTCGGTCTGATCTTCTCCGACGCCTTCTCCGGTACCGCCGCCGCAGGTGGTTTCGTCGGCTCCGGCATCCTCCTGGCGCTCCAGATGGGTGTCGCCCGCGGTATCTTCTCCAACGAGTCCGGCATGGGTTCCGCCGCTGTCGCCGCCGCGGCCGCGAAGACCACCCACCCGGTCCGCCAGGGCCTGGTCTCCATGACCCAGACCTTCATCGACACCATCATCGTCGTCTCCTTCACCGGTCTGGTCATCATCAGCTCCGGCGTCTGGGACCAGGGCGAGGACCGTGCCGGCCTGATGACCTCCGACGCCTTCAAGGAGGCCCTCCCCGGCGACTGGGGTGGCCACATCGTGACCATCTCCATCGTCTTCTTCGCCTTCTCCACCATCCTCGGCTGGTCCTACTACGGTGAGCGCAACGCCCAGCGCATCTTCGGTTCCCACGCCACGATCCCCTACCGCGCGATCTTCACCTGCGTGGTTGTCGTGGGTGCCACCATGGAGCTCGACATGGCCTGGACCTTCTCCGACCTCGCCAACGGTCTCATGGCGCTGCCGAACCTCATCGGCCTGCTCATCCTCTCCGGACTCATCGCCCGGGAGACCAAGGCCTACCTGGACTTCGACCCGGAGCTCAGGGCGTCCGCCAAGGACGTCGAGAAGTTCCTCGTCGACTCCAGGTCCACCTGGTCGATGACCAGCGCCGCAGACAACCAGTCCATGCGCTGACCCGCAGAGACTGACATCAGCAACTGACGAGGCGGTGACCGGGATTCCCGGTCACCGCCTCTCGTCGACCGGGGTGCGCAATACGGTCAGTGCGGTGGCCAGCCCGGCATAGTTCGTCACCAGCATCACCAGCGCCACGCACTCCCGGTCACTGAGGAAGGACGCCAGCCGCTCCCACGCCGGGTCGGAGACATCCCCGAACTGGACGATCTCGTCGGCGACGTCGAGCATCGCACCGCGCCGGCCGTGGAACCCGTGACGTCCCGGCTCCCAACCCTCGTCGACCCTGGTCGCCGCGGCGATGTCCCCGTCGATCAGCCCCGCCTTCTTCCCCAGTGCGGAGTGGTGGTCCATCTCGTAGTCACCACCGGAGTTCCCCTTCAGGGCGGCGACCCGCAGGATCACCAGCTCCGACTCCGCCCGGCCGAGCGCCCCGAAGGGCATCATCGTCGCCGAGTACACCAACCACGGCGGCAGCATACGTCGCACCCGGCCGATCGTGGCGAACACTCCGAGGGTCTTCTTCCCCTGGACCCTCGCCCCGATCCGCTCGACGGCGTAATTCAGTGGTCCGAGATCACGCAGCCCCGGCCGCTTCTCCCCTGGACGTCGTGGCACACCTGGTGAAACAGTCATGCCCCGACGCTACCGGAGACTTACTTCTTCGTCTGGTCTTTCTCACCCTCGCGCAGGGTCAGCACGTCCACGCCGTCCTCGGTGACGACCATGGTGTGCTCCCACTGGGCGGTCCACCGGTGGTCGGTGTTCTGCACGGTCCAGTCGTCGTCCCAGATGGTGTAGTCCAGCGACCCGAGGTTGAACATCGGCTCGATGGTCAGCGTCATCCCCGGCTCCAGGACCGTGTTGTACGCCTCCTCGTCGTGGTGGACGACGATCAGACCGTTGTGGAAGGTCGGACCTACACCGTGGCCGGTGAAGTCGCGGACCACGTTGTAGCCGAAGCGCTTGGCGTAGGCCTCGATGACGCGGCCGATGATGTTGACCTCGCGGCCCGGCTTCACGGCCTTGATGCCCCGCCACATGGCGGTGTAGGTGCGGTCGACGAGCAGCTGGTGCTCCTCGGAGACGTCACCGGCGGTGAACATCGCGGAGGTGTCGCCGTGCACACCGTTCTTGTAGGCGGTGATGTCGATGTTGACGATGTCGCCGTCCTCGATGACCGTCGAGTCCGGGATGCCGTGGCAGACGATCTCGTTGAGGCTGGTGCACACGGACTTCGTGAAGTGCCGGTAGCCCAGGGTGGAGGGGTAGGCACCGTGGTCGCACATGTACTCGTGGGCGATCCGGTCGATCTCGTCGGTGGTCACCCCGGGGGCGACGGCGGCGCCGGCGGCGGACAGGGCGTCCGCGGCGATCTTCGAGGACTCGCGCATCGCCTCGACGACCTCTGGGGTCTGCACCCACGGCTCACCGACGTTCTCCTGCACCTCGTCCTTCCAGGCGTACTCGGGCCGCTCGATGCTCGAGGGAACGGTACGGATCGGGGTCTGGACGCCGGGGGTCAGTGGTGCTCTAGTCATGAGCACCGAGCCTACTCGCCGTCGAGTTCGGCGAAGAACTGCCGGGTCACCTCGACCGAATGCTCGGATCCACCGCCGCCGACGATGAGTGTGGCGAACGCCAGGTCGTCCCGGTAGCCGGTGAACCAGGCATGGGAACCACCGTTGAACTCGGCCTCACCGGTCTTGGCGTAGATCTCGCCGGCCCCGGAGATCGCCGAGCCGGAACCGCTGGTCACCACGGCACGCATCATGGACCGCAGGTTGTCCAGCACCACCGGGTCAAGGGGTTCACCGGGCGTGGCGTCCTTCCCGTCGGCGTCCTTCGTCGCACCGGTGTCGGTCTGCAGGAGTGTGGGCACCGGCGTCCTGCCGTTCGCGGCGGTGGCCGAGACCAGCGCCATACCGAAGGGGCTGGCCAGGTCGAGGCCCTGGCCGTAACCGGCCTCGGTGCGGTCCAGGGGTGTCTCCCCCTCGGGCACGGAGCCGGTGATCGTGGTCAGCCCGGGGATCTCGTAGTCGCGCCCCAGACCGAAGCCCTCAGCGGTCTCCTTGAGCTTCCCCTCGGGCAGGTTCGTCGAGATCTCCGCGAAGGTGGTGTTGCAGGACTGCGCGAAGGCGTTGGACAGTGTGGTGTCGCCCAGCGAGAAGCTGTTGTAGTTGGTCACGGTGCGGCCGTAGAGGTTCAGCGTCGACGGGCAGCCGACGATCGTCCCCTGGTCGAGGTGCTGCTCCCCCACTCCGGCGGACGCGGTGATGATCTTGAACGTCGAGCCCGGCGGGTACTGGCCGCTGAGCGCAAGGTCACCCTCCTTGTCCGCCTCCGGGGTCTGCGCGACGGCGAGGATCTCGCCGGTGGACGGACGCATCACCACCATCATCGCCTTGTCCGCGGCGCGGGTGTCCACCGCGTGCTGCGCGGCGTTCTGCACCTTCTTCGACAAACTGACCTTCACCGCGGACGCCGGGGCCGCCGCCGAAGAGTCGACCGTGCCGACCGCGGCGCCACCGGACGTGGCCTTGACGATCTCCCAGCCGTCGTCGCCCTGCAGGTCATCGCCGACGAGCTGGGAGACACGCGACATGATGTCCGGTGCGAAACCCGGATCAGGACGCACCATCGCCGGTTCGTCGTTGAACTCCACGCCGTCGACCTGGCCGAGAATGTCCCGGACCTGTGTGCCCACCGGGTCGCCGAGCACGGCGACGGAGTAGACGCCACCTTCAGCCCGGGCGTCTTTCGCGACCTCATCGGGGTTGATGGTCGGCACCGAGTCATCGCGGGAGTGCGCCGACTCCAGGGCGGCGTTGATCTTGCGCATGGTGGTCTGCAGGTCGGTGAGGCTGTCGTATCTGTCGGTGTCCACCTTGATCCGCCACTGCAGACCCGGGGTGAGCAGCACCGAGCCGTCGGACCCGACGACATCGGCGGTCGTCGCCTCGACCTTGCGCAGTTCCAGGTGCTGGCCGTTGCCGAGATCGGGGTGCAGGACCGAGGGCACCCAGCGCACCGACCAGTCGTCGCCGGTCTTCGTGGCGGTGAGAGTGGCGTCGTAGGAGAAGTCACGCTCGCCCGGCAGGTTCCAGTCCAGGGTGTAGGACGCGGTGGCGACTTCACCGTCGGTGCTGACATCGTGCAGGGAGGCGTCCAGCCCCTCGGCCTGGAGGCCGTTCCAGGTGGCGTCGATGTCGGACGCGGCGTTCGATGAGGCGTCCGTGTCCCCGGAGGCACCGTCGACGTCGCGGTCCTCGAGGGCGTCGAGGAAATCACCGACGATGTCGTCGGCGCCGTCGGGACGCGGGGTGCAGGACGCCAGGCTCACCGCCAGCCCCAGAGAGACGACGGTGGCGGTGACCGTGGTCGTCAGGGCGCGGGCCCGCCGACGGTGACGGCGGGGAGAGCGTGTGGGGCGCATGCTCACCGAGATTACCAACGGGAAGCCGTGACCTCGGGATACCGCGCCGGTGAATCAGGCGTGGGGCGTCAGAACAACTGCACCGGGTTGATCACGTCGGCGACGATGACCGTGAGCCCGAAGACGAGGAGGATCGCGGCGACCGCGTAGGTCACCGGGAGCAGGCGGGTGTAGTCCGCCGGACCACCGGGGGCCAGACCGCGGCGACGACGGAACCAGTCACGGATCTTCTCGTAGACCACGACGATCGCGTGCCCGCCGTCCATCGGGGGCAGCGGCACGAGGTTGAACGCGGCGAGGAAGAAGTTGAGGTTCGCCAGCAGCAGCAGGAAGGCCATCCACTGGTCGTGCTGGACCAGTTCACCACCGGCGCGGGACGCCCCGACGACGCTCACCGGCGAATCATCGGCACGGTCGGCGCCGAAGATGGACTCCACCACCGGCCAGTAGCGTGACGGCAGGTCGACGAGCGCCTTGGCGGTCTCAGTGAGGATGTAGCCGGAGTAGTGCACGCTGCCGGGGATCGCGGAAAGGGCGTTGTAGCCCACCAGTTCCGCGTTCGGGTTGTCGATGCGCATGCCGATGGCACCGGTGAGCACAGCATCGCCGGACTGCGTCTGGCGCTCCACGACCTCCACCTGAAGGTCAAGGCTGACTTCCTGACCGTTGCGGTCGACGGTGGCCGGGACCGTGACACGGTCACCGGCGACGGCACCTGCGTCGGCGGCGTCGGACCCGACCGTGTCGAGCTCGTCGACCATCGCCGGGAAGTCGTCGACATCGACACCGTTGACGGAGGTGACCTCGTCACCGGTCTTCAGCCCGGAGTCCGCGGCCGGGCCCGCGCCCTCGCAGCGTCCGTGGCCGTCGTCGGCCTTGGCGTCGTCGATGGTGGTCGGGGTGCACATGGTCTCCGCGACGACTGCAGGGGCCGGATCAGTGGAGGTCTGCGGCAGGCCCCAGGTCACGGCGACGCCGAAGATGATCGCCATGGCCAGCACGATGTTCACCGCGATGCCGGCGAGCATCACGAGGATGCGCTGCCAGCCCGGCCGGTCGACCATGAGATAGGGTTTCTCGTCCTCGGTGTACGGGTCGAGGGCGGTCATGCCGGCGATGTCGCAGAACCCGCCGAAGGGCACGGCCTTGAAGCCGTACTCGGTGTGGCCCTTCTTCTTCGACCACAGCGTCGGGCCGAAACCGATGAAGTACCGGCGCACCCGCATACCGAAGCTGCGGGCGGCGACCATGTGCCCGGCCTCGTGCAGCGCGATGGACACGGCGATCCCCACCGCGAAGAGGAGGACGCCTATCGCGTAAGCCACGAAGCCATCCTCTCGTGTGCGGCGGCGCGGGCGGCACGCTCGGCCTCGAGCACATCGTCGAGGTCACGGGGCCGGGTGGTGAAGCGCGAGCAGTCGTCGAGGACGGCGGCGACCGTGTCGACGATCCGGGGGAAGCTCAGCGTCCCGGCGAGGAACTCGACGGCGGCCTCCTCATTGGCGGCGTTGTAGACGGCGGGCATGCAGCCCCCGGCCGAGACGGCGTCGCGGGCGAGCCGGACGGCGGGGAACACGGCGTCATCGAGCGGTTCGAAAGTCCAGGTGGACGCCTCGGCGAAGCTCAGCGGTGTCTTCGCACCGGGCACGCGGCCCGGCCAGCCCAGAGCCAGGGAGATCGGCAGACGCATCGACGGGGTGGACGCCTGGGCGATGGTCGCGCCGTCGGTGAAGGTGACCATGGAGTGCACGGTCATCTCGGGGTGCACCGTGACCTCGATATTCTCCGCGGGCACGTCGAACAGCAGGGACGCCTCGATGACCTCGAGCCCCTTGTTCACCATCGTCGCGTTGTTGAGCGACTTCATCTGTCCCATCGACCACGTGGGATGGCACTTGGCGTCCAGCGGGGTGACCGGTTCCAGCTGCTCGCGGGTCCATCCGCGGAACGGCCCACCGGAGCCGGTGAGGACCAGGGACGCGACCTCCTCGCGGGTACCGGCACGCAGGCACTGGGCGATGGCGGAGTGCTCGGAGTCCACCGGCACGAGCTGGCCTTCCGAGGCGGTGTCCAGCACCAGATCGCCGCCGGCGACGAGGGACTCCTTGTTCGCCAGGGCCAGGCGGGCGTCCCCCTGGAGCGTGGCGAGGGTGGCGTCGAGGCCGAGCGAACCGACGAGTGCATTGAGGACGACATCACAGCCGTACTCCCCCGCCTCCTCGACGAGTGTCCGTGGCGAGTGGGTGCCACGGATGACGTGACCGTCGAGTTCACGGTCGAGCATGTCGGCGGCGACATCACTGGCCACCGCGACATGGGAGGGGTCGAGGCCGAAGCTCCGGACCTGCTCGAGGAGAAGCTCTGGACGGGAGCCCTGGGCGGACACGCCGACGAGTTCGAACTGGTCGGGGTTCTCCGCGATGATGTCCAGGGCCTGGGTGCCGATCGATCCGGTGCTGCCGAGCACCACTACACGCGTTTTCACCCGGACCATTGTTCCACGGCAGGCTGCCTGGAACCTGTGAAGGGTGCGCGTTGCCCTGTCTTTGCACGGTCTTCCCCCGTGCTTCCCCCGTGCTTCCCCCGGGGTGCCCCCGAAAGATCGGGTGGTGTTCGTCCCCGGGTCCGTCGTGTGTAACAATAGGGGCACTAAATCTGGCAGGTGACTACTGCCACGTACTTCAGGAGGATCTCGAAGTGGCTGACCACGGCACCAAGGTCGAAGTGTACAAGGGCGTTTCCACGGTGGATGAGCCGTCCGCCGCGTGGGGCTGGCACCAGTTCCCGCGGAAGACGACGATCATCGTCGGTTACGTCGCCGGAATCTGCATGTTCGGATTTCTCTTTGGTAACCACCACGGCAAGGTCGAGGACATCTACATCGTCGTGATCGGCCTCGCGATCCTCCTCGGCGTGACGCTCTACGCCCGCCGCTCCTCCCCGAGCTGGAAGCCGCGTGAGGCCCGCAAGACGCTGACCTCCCACAATAAGCCGGTCGGCCACGTCGAGCCGGTCTGGACCGAGGACCAGGCCAACCTCACCGGTCGCTACGCCGACCTCACCACCGCCGAGCTGCGCTCCTGGAACCTCCCCGGCGTCGGCGTCGACGGTGTCGAAGAGGTCCAGACCCCGCCGCACGGTCTGGCCCACCACAAGTAAGCCACGGGTCGTCCGGTTCCCGGACACCTGCCCACCCCGCCCGCCGCACTCCGCAGCCGGCGGGGTTTTTCGTGTATCGGATGCTGTCCCGGTCCCCCAGATGCCGAATATCGCACCTGCCGATCACTTACCTCAGGTAAGTGCCCTGGTCACTCAGAGAGCGAACCGGTGGCAGGTGCGATATTCGACAGTGCGTGCCTGGCCGGCTGCTACCGCTCCTCCGCAGCGAGCTGGCCACAAGCCGCGGCGATCTCCTGGCCACGGGTGTCACGCACGGTGCAGGCGACGCCCTGCTCGTTGACGCGGCGGACGAACTCCTCCTGCACCGGCTTCGGCGAGGCGTCCCACTCCGAACCCGGGGTCGGGTTCAGCGGGATGAGGTTGACATGGACCTGGTTGCCCAGCTTCTTCTTCAGCCGCTTGCCCAGCAGGTCAGCACGCCACGGGTGGTCGTTGACCTCCTTGATGAGCGCGTACTCGATCGAGACACGGCGACCGGACTTCTCCGCGTAGTAGGCGGCGGCGTCGAGGACCTCCTCGATGGACCACCGGTTGTTGACCGGGACGAGGGTGTCGCGCAGTTCATCGTCCGGGCAGTGCAGGCTGACGGCGAGGCGCATGTGCATGTCCTCGTCGGCCAGCTTCCGGATCGCCGGGGCCAGGCCCACGGTGGAGACGGTGATGTTGCGCTGGGAGATGCCGAAGCCCTCCGGCGACGGCGAGGTGATCCGCTTGATGGCGGCGACGACGCGCTTGTAGTTGGCCAGTGGCTCGCCCATGCCCATGAAGACGATGTTCGACAGGCGGCCTTCGCCACCTTCGACGTCGCCGTCGCGCATGGCCCTGGCCGCGGCGCGGACCTGCTCGACAATCTCCCCGGTGGACAGGTTGCGGTCCAGTCCGCCCTGGCCGGTGGCGCAGAACGGACAGGCCATACCGCAGCCGGCCTGGGAGGAGATGCACAGCGTCGCCCGGTCGGGGTAACGCATGAGGACGGACTCGAGCAGCGTCGAGTCATGCAGCTTCCAGAGGGTCTTGCGGGTCTGTCCCTCGTCACAGGAGATGTGACGCACCGGATCCATCAACGTGGGGAACAGGGTGTCCTTGACCGTGGACCGGAGGTTCTCCGGCAGATCGGTCATCGCCATGGGGTCACCTTCGAGGCGGCCGTAGTACTGGCGGGCGATCTGGTTGGCGCGGAAACCGGGCAGGCCGGCGTCCTTGACAGCGGCCTTGACCTCGTCGTCGGTGAGGTCGGCCAGGTGGGTCGGGGGCATGCCGCGGGTCGGGGCGCGGAACTGCAGTTGTACGGGTTCAGCCATGATTGGCCCATTATTGCACCTCATCACGGGTTCGGGCACATCGTGAGATGTGCCGCACACAGCGCACCACGAAGGACGCCTATGATGGGGCGCCATGACGAACAAGGACCAGGAGCTGCCCGAGGGCCGGCCCACCGACGCTGACTTCACCGACTCCACTGTCTCCCCCGACTCCCCCGATGCCCCGGACGGCACGGAGCCGCAGGACACCACAGTTTCCTCCGAGGCGGAGATTCCGGAGACCACGGACACCGACAACACCGGCGACGCCACGGCGGTGCGGCCCGGCCATGACGTGTCCCGCACGATCGCAGGTTCGACGTGGGTCGCGCTCATCATCGGCGCGGTGGTGCTGGTGCTGCTGCTGGTGTTCATCCTGCAGAACGGTGACAGTGCCGAGCTCAACGTCTTCTTCTGGACCTGGAACTTCCCGATCGGCGTGGGGATGCTCATCGCCGCGGTCGGCGGTGCACTGGTGGCGGCGAGTATCGGCACCATCCGGATCTTCCAGCTGCGACGCCAAGTCAGAAAGGGAAACTGACCCCCTCCCCGGAGTCTTCCGCTGCACCCCCACCCCGGGCGTCAGGAGATGGCGTTGAGCATGACCCAGGTCAGCATCGCGGCGGGCAGCATGCCGTCGATGCGGTCCATCATTCCGCCGTGACCGGGGATCATCGCGGACATGTCCTTGATGTCCAGATCGCGCTTGAACTGGGACTCCACCAGGTCGCCGAGGATCGCACACAGGGACAGTCCGGCTCCGAAGCCGAGACCCAGCAGGTAGTGCACCGGGTCGTCGTACTTCAGCAGAGTGACCATGACGACCATGCCGACGACAGCGGCGAAGACGACGGAGCCGGCGAAGCCTTCCCAGGACTTCTTCGGGCTGATCGCCGGTGCCATGGGGTGGCTGCCGAAGAACACGCCCGAGGCGTAACCGCCCACATCGGAGGCGACCACGCAGAGCATGAACGAGACGATGAAGGCCCAGCCGGAGACCTCATCGCTCGAGATCAGCGACAGCATCGCCCCGAAACCGCCGCACAGCGGGATCCAGCAGAGGACGAAGACGGAGATGCCGGCGTCCCGCAGCCAGTTCTCGGGTTTCACCGTCCGACCGTGGTGGAACAACCGGGCAACGACCGTCACCAGCACTGAGACGCCGAAAGCGGAGAGCAGACCGGTTGCGCCGAAGGGCCAGGACAGCCAGATCATCGCCTGGCCGCACAGCAGCAGGACGGGGAACTGGATGTCGTAGCCGTTCTCACCGAGGCGCCTGGTGACCTCCCAGGTCGCCAGGCCCATGGCCACCGCAATGAGCGGGTACCAGGCGTAGGGGATCACCAGACAGGCGATCACCAGTGCACCGAGGCCGACGCCGACGCCGATGGCGACGGGCAGGGACCGTCCGGCGGAGTTCTTCGGCTGCGGAAGGCGGATCCGTCCGGAATCAGGATGGGAGTCCACTAGACCTCCATCAGCTCCTTTTCCTTGGACGATACGACCTCGTCCACCTGGGCGACGTAACCCTGGGTGATCTTGTCGAGTTCCTTCTCGGCGGCCTGGACCTCGTCCTCTCCGGCGTCGCCGTCTTTCTGGATCTTCTTCAGGGAGTCCATGCCCTTGCGCCGGATGTTGCGGATGGAGATCTTGGCGTCCTCCCCCTTGCCGCGGGCGACCTTCACAAGGTCCTTACGACGCTCCTCGGTGAGCTGCGGGATGGTGACGCGCAGCACCTGGCCGTCATTGGTGGGGTTGACGCCGAGGTCGGAGTTGCGGATCGCATTCTCGATCTCCTGCATGACGGACATCTCGTAGGGCTTGATGATGAGCATCCGCGGCTCCGGGACGCTGATCGTGGCCATCTGGGTGATCGGGGTACGCATGCCGTAGTACTCGGCGAAGACGCCGTTGAACATGGCCGGGTTGGCCCGACCGGTACGGATGGTGGTCAGATCCTCCCGCACATGGTCCACGGAACGGCTCATGTGGTCTTCGGCGTCGAGCAGGGTGTCGTCAATCATGGGATGGTCCTCGTCCTCGGTAAGAATTTCTACGGTGAATGTACCAGGTTGCCGGGTGTCCCCCGGCCCGGAGTGTGTGCTCAGCCCTGTGCGGAGGGGGTGGAGACAAGCGTGCCGATCGGCTCACCGGCGACGGCGCGGGCGATATTGCCCTCGGACAGCAGGTTGAAGACGAGCATCGGCATCTCATTGTCCATGCAGAGGCTGAAGGAGGTGGCGTCGGCGACCTTGAGGCCGCGCTCAATGACCTCGCTGTGGGTGATCGCGGTGAAGAGCTCGGCCTCCGGGTTGGTGCGGGGGTCGTCGGAGTAGACGCCGTCGACGGCCTTGGCCATGAGGAGGACCTCGCAGCCGATCTCCAGGGCGCGCTGGGCGGCGGTGGTGTCGGTGGAGAAGTACGGCAGGCCCATGCCTGCACCGAAGATGACGACGCGGCCCTTCTCCAGGTGACGCACGGCGCGCAGCGGCAGGTAGGGCTCGGCGACCTGTGCCATGTTGATGGAGGTTTGGACACGGGTGTCGATGCCCTGTTTCTCGAGGAAGTCCTGGAGCGCGAGGCAGTTCATCACGGTGCCCAGCATGCCCATGTAGTCGGACCGGGCGCGGTCCATGCCCCGCTGCTGGAGCTCGGCGCCACGGAAGAAGTTGCCGCCGCCGATGACCACGGCGATCTCGACTCCCGTGCGGGCGACCTCGGCGATCTGACGGGCCACATTCTCCACGACATCCGGGTCGACGCCCACGTTTCCGCCGCCGAACATCTCGCCCCCGAGCTTGAGCATGACCCGCTTGAAGCCGGGTCGTCGGTCGGAATTCTCGCTGGCAGTCACCGTGGGGTCTCCTTGGGGATCGAGGTCAGGATCGTGGGTAGGGCACATAGTCCGGTCGCCCATTCTAGCCTGCCGCCGGTCCCTCCGTGCGACCGCCACCACCGTTTCTCGGCTTCCCGCACTGCGCCCCCACCGCCTCCCCACCGCGCCGCCACCTCTCGTCCCCACCCCGCGCCCACCGCATCCCTACCCCGTGCCCACCGCATACGACAACACCCGCCGTCCCCCGGGGTTCCGGGAGGCGGCGGGTGTGGCGGAGAGCCGTCAGCGACTACTGCTGGCCGACCTCGAAGCGGACGAACCCGGTGAGGGTCACGCCGGCCTCGTCGAGGACCTGCTTGACGGTCTTCTTGGACTCCGTGACGGAGGGCTGGTCCAGAAGGCAGACATCCTTGTAGAAGCCCTTGAGGCGGCCTTCCACGATGTTCGGGATGATCTTCTCCGGCTTGCCCTCTTCGCGGGCGGTGGCGGCGGCGATCTCGCGCTCCTTGTCCTTGACCTCGTCCGGGATCTCGGCGTCGGTCAGGTACTGGGCCTTGAGCGCGGCGACCTGCATGGCGGCACCCTTGGCGGCAGCCTCGTCGTCACCGGTGTAGGCGACGAGCACACCGACGGCCGGCGGTAGGTCAGCGGAACGGTGGTGCAGGTAGACGGCGACCTTGTCACCCTCGAGGGTGACGGCGCGACGCAGCTGCAGCTTCTCACCGATCTTGGCGGAGAGCTCGTCGAGAGCCTCCTGGGCGGTCTTGCCGTCGACGGTGGCGGCGGCAAGCTCCTCAGCGGAGTTGGCCTTGGCCTCGGCGGCGGCCTCGGCGACACGGTTCGCGAAAGCGATGAACTCCTCGGTCTTCGCGACGAAGTCGGTCTCCGAGTTGATCTCGATCATGGTGGCGCCGGAAACGGCGATCAGGCCCTCGGCGGCGGTGCGCTCGGCGCGCTTTCCGACGTCCTTGGCACCCTTGATGCGCAGGATCTCGACGGCCTTCTCGAAGTCGCCCTCGGCCTCGTCCAGGGCCTTCTTGCAGGCCATCATGCCGGAGCCGGTGAGCTCGCGGAGCTTCTTGACATCAGCAGCGGTGTAGTTCGCCATGTGCGGCGATCCTCCTTGTACGTGGTTGGAAGGTCGGGGTGACTGGTTCTTCTCCCCGACCGGTACTACCGGGTGGGGGTACTACTCGGCGGAGGGGGTGGCCTCTTCGGCCTTGACCTCAGCCTCGGCGATCTCGGCGGCCTTCTCGGTCTGGGCCTGCTCGGCCTCGACGACGATTTCGGCGACCTCGGCGTCACCGGCGGTCTCCTTGGCGGCGGCAGCCTGACGCTCGGCGCGGACCTTGCGGCCCTCCTCGACAGCGGAGGAGATGACGGAGGTCAGCAGGTTGGTGGCGCGGATGGCGTCATCGTTGCCCGGGATCGGGAAGTCGACGACGTCGGGGTCGCAGTTGGTGTCCAGGATGGCGACGACCGGGATGTTGAGCTTCTTGGCCTCGGCGACCGCGATGTGCTCCTTGTTGGTGTCGACGATCCACAGAGCGGAGGGGACCTTGGACATTTCGGCGATGCCGCCCAGGACGCGCTCGAGCTTGTTGCGCTCGCGGGTCAGCATGAGGATTTCCTTCTTGGTGCGACCGGCGTAGCCGTCCTCGGCGGAGTCCATGGCCTGGAGCTCCTTGAGACGGTGCAGACGCTTGGCGACCGTCTGGAAGTTGGTGAGCATGCCGCCGAGCCAACGGTGGTTGACGTAGGGCATGCCGACGCGTTCGGCCTCGGAGGCGATGCCTTCCTGGGCCTGCTTCTTGGTGCCGACGTAGAGGATGTTTCCGCCGTGGGCGACGGTCTCCTTGACGAACTCGTAGGCCTCGTCGATGAAGGTCAGCGTCTGCTGGAGGTCGATGATGTAGATGCCGTTACGGTCGGTGAAGATGAAACGACGCATCTTCGGGTTCCAACGACGGGTCTGGTGACCGAAGTGGACGCCGGCGTCCAGCAGTTCGCGCATGGTGACAACAGCCATGATGTGTCAGGGGAGTTCGCTGCCGTGGGCACTGAGACAGTGCCTGGCGCCTCTCCCCTTCCTCGCTTTCAAAAGTTAGGGGTGACGGTTTTCTCGGCCGGGTACGCCGCGTCCTCGTGACGTGGTCGTACATCGGCTGACCTGGCAGGTATCCCGGATTGTCCCCGCCCAGTAAACCCTCCTTGAAGCAGGAGAGCACCGTTGACGGACGGGCCTTGTTCGGATCACGCTGAACCTGCGCGATGTCAGTACACCTGGACCTGTGTCCGTGAATGGTGCGGTACCTGCACGTACCGGCCTCTGCGTGTGAGGTGACGATCCGTGCGACAGTGCCGCCGACCACCGGCCGGGCATACTGCAGGGTGCGACATTACCTGGCTTTCCCCGATTAACCAAGTTCCCGTGGCCACCCTGTGGACAGCGCTGTGCGGGTTATCCACATTTCGCGGACCCCCTGGTGACAGGGCATTGGGGCCGCGACGATGGACGGATGACAACGACGACAGCCAACACAGTCACCACCGTACCGCGGTTCGCCGCCGCACTTCTCGCCACTGCACTGTCCGCGGGCCTCACCACGGTGCCGACCGCCGCCGCTCCAGAATCTCCCCCGGGGACCCCGCCGGGGTCTGCACCGGTCGGCAACCACCTGCGTCCGGTTCCCGGCACGGTCCTGGCGCCGGCGGACATCCCCGACCAGAACTGGTTGCCCGGTCACCGCGGGGTGGATCTGGACGCCGCGTCCGGCGCAGCGGTGCGGGCCAGTGCCGCGGGCACGGTGCGCTTCGCCGGAGTGGTCGCGGGGACGCCGACAGTGTCCGTCGACCACGGAGGAGGGCTCCGTAGCACCTATGAGCCGGTGCTCGCGCAGGTACGGGTCGGTGAGCAGGTGGGCCGGGGCCAGTTCCTCGGTGAGCTGGCCGACCACGCCTCGCTGCCCGGGACCGCCCGGCGCGATCCCGGCCTGCACTGGGGTGCGGTGCTCGGCCCACCGGCAGAGGACGCCGAGCGCTACATCGACCCGATGACGCTGCTGGGTCCGGTACAGGTCAGGCTGTGGCGCTGAACTGGCGCTGATCCCCGCTCAGTCCTGTGAGCCGGACCGGGGATGTGCCCTCTTGTAGACCGCACGCAGCCGTTCGGTGCCGACGTGGGTGTAGATCTGTGTGGTGTTCATCGAGGTGTGTCCGAGCAGCTGCTGGACCACGCGCAGGTCCGCCCCTCCGTCGAGGACGGCGGTGGCGGCGGAGTGACGCAGCCCGTGCGGGGCGATCTCGGGGACGCCGGCCCCACCGGTGGCCCGGTGGACGACGGTCCGGACCTGCCGGACGTCGATGCGTCCTCCCCTGGCCCCGAGAAAGAGCGCCGGTTGCGCCGCCCGTGTCACCCCGGATGCCGGCAGCATCCCGGCACGCACCGCCAACCATTCACGCAGTGCGGCCTCCACGGTCGGACCGAAGGGGACGACGCGGGTCTTGTCACCTTTACCCACCACGCGCAGACTGCGTGATCCGGGATCCCCGTTGCCGCCAAGGTCCTCGACGTCGGCGCCGGCGAGTTCGGAGACACGGATACCTGTGGCGTAGAGGACCTCCAGCATCACCCAGTCCCGGATGTCCTTCGGGGTCGGGCCCGGATCACCCTCGGACGGTTCGCGGTGGGCGTGTGCCCTGGCCTGTTCGAGGACGCCGCCGACCTGGTCCTCCCGCAGGACCCTCGGCAGAGTGCGCGAGGTCTTCGGGGTATGCAGTCCGGCGGCAGGGTTCACCTGCAGGACGCCGGTGTGGACGAGCCAGGAGCCGAACCCACGGAGACTGGAGGCGATACGGGCGAGGGTGGCTTTCGCGTCCCCGTTCTCCACGGCCCAGTCCAGGACGTCACGGCAGTGGTCGAGGGTGAAGCCGTCGAGGGTCCTGACCCCCTCGAAGGCGGCGCGCAGGTCGGCCCCGTAGGCGCGGACCGTGTTGGCCGAGCGTCCCTTGACCAGGTCGAGGTACTCCAGGTAGCCGTCGATGGCTCCGGCCATGTCGGTACACTCACTGGAACTCATGTGATCAGAGTAGACCACTGGGACCAGAAGTCCCCGTCATCTGTCGTTCTTCACCCACCGGTCGCCGTCGCGCACGACCAGCCCCGTCCCCTCCAGCTCACCGACGGTGCGCACCACCGCCGCCATCGGCAGCCCGATCTCCGCGGCGATCTGGTCGAGGTGACCGGTGTCGTCGGTGGCGATCCCGCAGGCGTCGAACACAGCCAGCTGGTCCCGGCTGAGCAGCTGGACCGGACTGGCGGCGAACTGTAGGTCGAGCTGCTGGTCCGGGTCCACGGAACCGATCGGCTCGATGATCTCCCGGATCTCGGCGACCGAGGTGACCAGCGTCCCCGCTCCGTCCCTGATCCGTTTGTGGCAGCCGACGTACTCCGCTCTGTCCACCGGCCCGGGCAGCACCATCACCGGCCGGAGCATCACATCGGCCCAGTTGGCGGTGTTCACCGCACCGGAGCGGTGCCCGGCGGCGAGCAGTACCGTCCCCCGGGTCAGGCCGGCGACCAGCCGGTTGCGGGTGAGGAACCGGTAGCGGGCAGGCCTGGTCTTCGGCGGATACTCCGTGACGACCAGTCCGGTCTGCGCGATGCGGCGGAACAGGTCCTCATTCGACCGCGGGTAGATCTCCCCGGGCCCGCTGGCGGCCACGGCCACGGTGGCACCCGAGGCTTCCAGGGCACCACGGTGGGCGGCGGTGTCGATGCCGACCGCACCGCCGGAGACCACGGTGTACCCCGCACCGGCGAGTTCCCCGGCGAAGCGGTGGGTGGTGCGGTTGCCGTAGGTCGTCGACGACCGCGTCCCGACCAGCGCCACGCTGCGTTCCACGGTGGACGCCAGTTCCGCCGGTCCGCGTCCCCACAGGGCGAACGGCCGGGCCGCCCGACTACGGACTCCCGGCGTGTCCCCGGATTCCCCCGGCACCGCGCCGCCGGAGAGTACCGGCCCGTCCATGTCCCCTGTCGTCCCGAAGGACTCCTCCAACCGACGCGTCGGCCACTCCGGATCGTCCGGGGTGATCAGCCGCCACCGGTTCAGCCGCGCCCACTGCAGGTCCGCCTCCGCCTGCTGCGTGATCTGCGCGGTCTTCTCCGCGGTCAACCCCTGCAGTCCGGCCGGGAGTGTGGAATCCCTCTGCCGCAGCATCTCGACCAGCCGGGTCACCCGGGCCGGCGCCGCGGCGTCCCCGTCCGGCCACAGCAACCGGACCACATCGGTGCGGGACGCCTCCACCAGCCGTCGCAGCACCGCCCAGGCCAGCAGCCGTTCCGGATCCCGCTCCGCCCTGGCCGCGTCAATGTCCACCACCGTCACTGGCCTGCCCCTTCCACTGTCCCGGTGAACATGTCCACCGCATCCATCACGTCTCCGACCCGCGGCCGCTCCTTGCCGGCGAGATCCGTCAGCGTCCACGCGACGCGCAGACTCCGGTCCACCCCACGCTGTGACAGCACGCCGCGGCGCAACTGGTCCTCCAGGACGAGCATCGCGGCGTCCTCGGCGGGGAACTCCCGGCGCAGCACCGGACCCGGCACGTCGGCCGTCGACCGCCACGGCGGATCATCGACTCTTCCTCTCCACCGGGACACTGCACGGTCCCGTGCCGCGGTCACCCGGTCACGCACCACCGCCGAGGATTCCCCGGGCTCCCCGGTGACGGTCGCCGCCCGGTGACCTCCGGTGGTGGCGATGATGTCGATCCGGTCGCGCAGCGGCCCGGAGATCCGCTGCAGGTAACGGTCACGCACCCCGCCGCGGCAGAGACACTCCGCCGGCTCCTCCGCCCCGCACGGGCACGGATTCGAGGCGATGACCAGCTGGAACCTCGCCGGAAGAACCAGTGTGCGGCGCACCCGTTCCACCGACACCGTCCCGCGTTCCATCGGCACCCGCAGTCCCTCCAGCACAGCCCGCGACACCTCCGGGGCCTCATCGAGGAAGAGGACGCCATGGTGTGCCAGGCTCACCGCCCCGGGTCGGAGACGACCGGACCCGCCACCGGTCAGAGCGGGCAGGGTCAACGACGGATGCGGGGCCACGAACGGCCTGGTCCGTCGCCAGATCCCGGCGAGATCCCCCTTTTCCGCGGCGACGGAGTGCACCGCCGCGGCCTCCAGCTGCTCCTCGTCATCCAACGGGGGCAGAATCCCCGGCAGCCTTTCCGCCAACATGGATTTGCCGGTTCCCGGCGCGCCTGACAGCCACAGGTGGTGCCCGCCCGCCGCGGCGGTCTCCAGTGCCCGGCGCGCCACCGGTTGTCCGGTGAGCTCACACAGGTCGGGCGCGGTCGCCCCGGAGGTTGTCGGCGGCTCCGGCGCGGTGGCCCCGGTCTCCTGCCCCACGGCCCAGTCTGTCAGCTGCCCCAGATGGCTCAGTCCGCTGACCCGGATCCCCGGTACCCGGGCGGCCTCGGGGAGATTGTCGAGCGGCACGGCGAGGCGTCCCACCCCGGCCTCCCGTGCGGCCAGCACCATCGGGAGGACGCCGGGCACCCCGCGGACCGTGCCGTCGAGTCCCAGTTCCCCGACCACCGCCGCATCGGCGAGGTCATCGGGGTGGACCGTCCCCTGGGCGGCGAGGATCGCCAGCACCATCGGCAGGTCGAAGCCGGACCCGGTCTTCGGTACCGAGGCCGGCGACAGACTCACCACCACCCGTGACTTGGGCCACTGCAGGCCGCTGTTGATCACGGCGGAGCGGACCCGGTCCCGGGCCTGGACGACCGCCGCGTCCCCCAGTCCGACGATGTTCATCCCCGGCAGGCCACGGCTGATGTCGCAGTCGACGGTGACGGGGATCCCGGTCAGCCCGTCGAGTCCCACACTGCGGGCCTGCCCCACCCGCACCGGCGACCGGTTGCTGACGGTGACCATCACTCAACCCCCTGGTAGTGGGTGATCTCCCCGGCGGTGATGTCGAGGACGTCGAAGCGCGCGGTACCTGAACTACCGGCGCGGTACTGCGGATGCCGGTCGAGCCACTGTGCCGCCGCGGCCCGCATCGCCCGCAGCTTCGCCGGGGTGACCGCTTCCGCCCCGGCGCCGTAACGGTCATCGAGCCGCCACTTCACCTCGACGAAGACCAGCGCCGGATGGTCCGGGTGATCCGGCGGGGTGTGCAGGATGATGTCCACCTCGCCGCGGGCGGTGAAGTAGTTGCGGTCGAGCAGGACATATCCGCGGGCAGTGAACCAGGCTGCGGCCTCGTCCTCCCCGGCGGCGCCGACAGTGCGCAGGTTGCGGGAGTGCGGTGGGCTGGTCGTGTCAGGAGTCTCTCGTGTCATGGGCGAACTGTGGCACACCACTCGGACGTCGCCGCCGGAGGAAGTGGCAAAAGCCCAGGACCCTGTGGATAACTCGACCCCTGTGGACAAACTTTGTCCGCACTGTTCCACCCCGTCTGTTCCCCGCGGTGACCTGCGTGAAATAAGGTCAGGCTCGCCATTGTCACCCGTCCGTCTCCTCACACAGGAGCGCCATGACGACCACCACCGGGGTCAGCACAGGCCCGCAGACCGACGCACAGATCCGGATCCTACTGACCGGCACCTTCGTCACCATCCTGGCGCAGATGTCACTGAGCCCGGCGATCGCCCAGGCCGCCATCGCCGATGTCACCACCGCCGCCGATGTCACCGTCGACAGTGCCGCCCGGGTGAAGGGCATGGCCCGGCTTGGGGCGACCCAGGGTGTCGGTCAGGTCATCGGTTCCGCGGTCGGTGGCCTGCTCGCGATCTTCGGGCTCATGGTTCCCCTGGTCGCGGTGCCGGTCTTCCTCGTCCTCGCCGTGGTGCTGGTGCGCATCCGGCTGCAGCCCCAGGCTCCCACCGGGCTGAGGAAACGTCCCCGCACCGTCAAACCCACCGACCGCCGCGTCCTGCCGTTCCTGCTCTGCTGTGCCGGCATGTACCTGACTCTCGGCGCCATCCAGGTGATCGTCGGCTTCCTGGTCCAGGACCGGCTCGATGTCACCGATGACCGGGCCGGACTGCTCACCGGTCTCGCCCTGCTGGTCGCCGGTGCCGGGGTGGTCGTCTCCCAGGCGGTCATCATGCCGCGCAGCGGGTGGGGCCCGGGCACGCTGCTGCGGGTCGGGGCGTCCACCGCGGCGGTCGGTTTCCGCCTGATGGTCCCCGCGGTCCCCTCGGCTCCCCTGACCGTGGTCCTGCTGTACGTCGGTGTCGGCGTGGTGGCCCCGGGCCCGGGCACGGCGACCCCCGGCTTCACCGCCGGTGCCAGTCTCCAGGTCACCCCGGCCGAACAGGGTGGCGTCGCCGGCCTCGTCACCGCGGCCATGGGTCTGACGATGGTGCTCGCCCCCACCACCGGCGCCCTCCTCTACGAGCTCGGCGGATCCGTCCCCGTGATCGCCGGGGGCCGTCGTCACCGCGCTGGCGGCCGTGGGGGCATCCGTCAGTCCGCGACTGCAGGCGGCGTCCTCCCCGGAGGAGCCGGAAACTACTCCGGCAGCCTGAGGTCGGGCTTGTCGAGCTCCTCGATGTTCACGTCCTTGTAGGTGATCACCCGGACATAGCGGACGAACCGGGCGGGGCGGTACATGTCCCACACCCAGGCGTCCGACATGCGCACCTCGTAGTAGACCTCGCCGCCGGAGTTCCGCGGGATCAGTTCGACCGCATTGGCGAGGTAGAAGCGCCGCTCCGTCTCGACGACGTAGCTGAACTGGCTGACCACGTCGCGATACTCGCGGTACATGGACAACTCGACATTGGCTTCGTAGTCCTCAAGATCCTCGGCACTCACGGTGTACGGATCACCCCTTCTGCTGGGTCGGCTGGATCGGCTGGTTCACGAGCCACCGCGCATGTGCGGCGGCCACGTTCGAGTAAGTGTATCGGTGGTCCGGGGTACCGCCGAGCAGGCACACCGACTCCATGTGCGCGGCGGTGCCGTACCCCTTGTGACCGGCCAGACCGTAACCGGGGTACCGCGCATCCAGGTCCACCATCATCCGGTCCCGGCTCACCTTCGCCAGCACACTCGCCGCGGAAATACACCGGCAGATCAGGTCACCCTTGACCACCGGCAGATGCGGGCGGGTGAAGCCGTCGATCTTCATCGCGTCGGTGAGGATGTAGCCGGGACGCACGTCCAACCGCGCCACCGCCCGGCGCATCCCGCCCAGGTTGGCATGCTGGATGCCCCAGTCATCAACGTAGGACGCCGGGACGTGCACCACCGCATAGTCCACGGCAACATCCACGATGATGTCGAAGAGCCTGTCCCGCTTCTTCGCGGTGAGCTTCTTCGAGTCAGTCAGGCCGTCGAGCTCCGGCAGCGGCCCCGGTGGCAGGATGCAAGCGGCGATGGTGACCGGCCCGCAGCAGGCACCGCGTCCTGCCTCGTCGACGCCGGCGACCGGGTCGAGGCCTGCCTTGTGCACGGCCCATTCGAGGGTGCGTCCTTCCGGCATGGAACGTACCGGGTGGACCTCCACTGTCGTCGTCACCGGAGCTCCTACTTCTGGATGTCCGGGTCGTCGACACCGCCGAGCCGGCTGAGCGGCCAGACCTTGGCCTCGACCCTGCCGACGACATTGTCGACCGGGACGGTGCCCTGGAGTTCGTCACCGAGGTGGTAGCGGGAGTCGCCGGAGTTGGTGCGGTTGTCGCCCATCATCCACAGGTTGCCGTCGGGGACGGTGACCGGGCCGAAGTAGGCGCCACCGCAGACGTCGGAGCCGGTGACCGGGTCGACCGGGTAGGCCGCCGGGTCCTTGACGTAGGAACTGTCGACCTCCTTACCGTCGACCATGATGCCGGGGTCACCCTCAAGGCACCGGACGGTCTGACCACCGGTGGCGATCACACGCTTGACCAGGGTGTTCTCGTCGGGTGCGAGGATGCCGATGTAGGACAGTCCGGTCTGGATCCCACGGGTGACGCTGTTGTCGGAACGCTGCGAGACGTACTTGTCGTTCCAGGAGTCCGGGCCGGCGAAGACGACGACATCCCCCGGCTCCGGGTCACCGCCGAAGCGGTAGGCGAGCTTGTTGACGAAGATGCGGTCACCGGTGCAGCCCTCACAGCCGTGCAGCGTAGGCTCCATCGACTCCGAGGGGATCTGGTAGAGGCGTCCGACGAAGGTGTTGAACAGGGCCAGCAGCGCCAGGGCGACGACGAGGATGATCGGGAACTCGACCCACCAGGGGTAGGTCCGCTTCTTCCCGCGTCGCTCCTCCTCCGCCCGCCGACGTGCCGCGACCTTCTCCCTCTCCGTCAGGGGTCGGGCGGTCGCTGCGTCTGCTGCGGTCTCCGGGTCGCCGGAGTCACCGGCGGATCCTGGGAGGGAATTGCTGGCGTGGGTCACGGGAATGACAATATCAGCCGACTCTGTCAGTCCCCTGAATGCGACGGAGGCCCGGCGGGTTCCCACCGCCCACCGACGGCAGAACCCCGCCCGGCGGACGTCCGTTGTCGGGACATCCTGCCGGACGGGGTCCGTACAGAAGGTGCTCGGTCGAAGACCGGGTGACGCCTAGCGGCGCTCCTTGATCTTGGCCTTCTTGCCACGCAGCTCGCGCAGGTAGTACAGCTTCGCGCGACGGACCTTACCGCGGGTCAGAACGTCGATGTGGTCGATGTTCGGGGAGTGGACCGGGAAGGTACGCTCCACGCCGATGCCGAAGGAGATCTTGCGGACGGTGAAGGTCTCGCGGATGCCGGAGTTCTGGCGACGGATGACGACGCCACGGAACACCTGGACACGGCTCTTGGAACCCTCGATGACCTTGACGTGGACGTCAAGGGTATCGCCGGGACGGAAATCCGGGATGTCGGAACGCAGCTGAGCGGCGTCGACCTTGTCGAGATAGTGCATGTGGCACTCCTGTTTCTTTTCGATCGGACAGAGGACCCACGACGCCACCGGCTTCCGCCGACGGTCGGCGCGTTCGTGCCCACACCATTGAGTTTTCGTGCGCATGACACGCAACCGGTCAAGTATGCCAGCGGGTGGACGCCGGGATCAAATCTTCCCGGTCAGATCTTCCCTGCACGGCGCAGTGCGTCCGCCATTGAACCGGACGCCGCCGGGGCCGCTCCCCTGCCGCCCTGACGACCGCCCCGGCTTCTGCCGCCGTTCCGGTTATGTCCGCCCTGTCCGTGCTGTCCGTCGCGGCGACCACCACCGTTGCCGCCACGACTACGCTGTGCCGGCTTCCCCGGCTCATCGGTGAGTCGCAGCGACAGGCCGATGCGCTGACGCTCCACGTCAACCTCCATGACCTTGACCTTGACGACCTGGCCGGTACGCACGACCTCGTGCGGGTCGTTGACCCGACGTTCGGCCATCGCCGAGACATGGACCAGGCCGTCCTGGTGGACTCCCACATCCACGAAGGCACCGAAGGCGGCGACATTGGTCACCGTGCCCTCCAGCACCATGCCCGGGGTGAGGTCGGAGATCTTCTCGATGCCCTCGGCCAGCGCTGCGGTCCTGAACTCGGGACGCGGGTCGCGGCCCGGCTTGTCCAGCTCGGCGAGCACGTCGGTGACGGTGGGCACGCCGAAAGTCTCGTCGGCGAAGTCCGCCGGACGCAGCCCCGACAGCACCCGGGTGTTGCCGATGAGCTCGGCCACGCCCACGCCGGTGCGCTCGGTGATCCGGCGGACCAGCGGATAGGCCTCAGGGTGCACCGCGGAGGCGTCCAGCGGATCGGTCGCGCCGTGGATACGCAGGAAGCCGGCGCACTGCTCGAAGGCCTTCGGCCCCAGCCGGGAGACGTCCTTGAGCTGACGGCGGGAGGTGAACGCGCCGTTGGCCTCACGGTGGTGGACGATGTTCTCCGCCAGGGTGGCGGTCACTCCGGCGACCCGGCACAGCAGCGGAGCCGAGGCGGTGTTGACGTCCACACCGACGGAGTTCACGGCGTCCTCCACGACGCTGTCGAGACTGTCGGCGAGCATGACCTGGTTGACATCGTGCTGGTACTGGCCCACACCGATGGACTTCGGGTCGATCTTCACCAGTTCGGCCAGCGGATCCTGGAGCCGGCGGGCGATGGACACCGCACCACGCAGCGAGACGTCCATGTCGGGGAACTCCTCGGCGGCGAGCTCGGAGGCGGAGTAGACCGAGGCACCGGCCTCGGAGACGACGACGGGGGTCGGACGCTGACCGGTGGCCGCGGCGACCTTCTCGGAGATCTCGCGGGCCAGCTTCTCGGTCTCCCGCGACGCGGTGCCGTTGCCCACGGCCATGAGGTCGACGCCGTCCTTCGCGCAGATCCGGGCGAGGATGTCGACGGACTGGTCCCACCTGTTCTGCGGCTTGTGCGGGTAGATGACGACGGTGTCGAGGACTTTGCCGGTCGGGTCGACGGCCGCGCACTTCACACCGTGGTTGTACCCGGGGTCCAGGCCCAGGGTCGCACGCTGTCCGGCGGGTGCGGCGAGCAGCAGGTCACGCAGGTTTCGGGCGAAGACATCGACCGCCCCGGCGTCCGCCTTCTCCTTGAGACGCATGCGCACGTCCACACCGGAGGAGATCTGCAGCTTCGTGCGCCAGCCGAAGCGGACGCACTCGGCGCGGAACTTGTCGGCGGCGTCCCCCTGCGGCTCCAGTCCGCGGGCGTCGGCGATCATGCCCTGGTAGATCGCGTCCTCGCCGGGGTCGAGAGTGAGCTGGAGGACGCCCTCAGCTTCGCCGCGCAGCAGCGCGAGGATGCGGTGGGACGGCAGGGCGGTGAAGGGCTCGGAGAACTCGAAGTAGTCACGGTACTTCTGGGCCTCGGCGGAGTTCTGCTTCCCCTCGACGACGCCGGCGGTCATCGCACCGGTGGTGTAGAAGCGCTCGCGCACCTCGCCGACCAGGTCGGCGTCGGTGGAGATCTCCTCCAGGACGATGGCACGCGCGCCGGTGAGTACCGCCTTCGCGTCGTCGAATCCCTCGGTGATGTAAGACGCCGCCAGCTCGGCGGGATCGGTGGTGCAGTCGCCGAGCAGCGACTCGACCAGCGGCTCCAGGCCGGCCTCACGTGCGATCGTCGCCTTGGTGCGTCGGGTGGACTTGAACGGCAGGTAGAGGTCCTCCAGGCGGGCCTTGGTCTCACAACCGAGGATGAGGTCACGCAGTTCGTCGGTGAGCTTGCCCTGCTCCTCGATCGCGGCGAGGACGGTGGCCTTGCGGTCTTCCAGTTCCCGCAGGTAGGTCAACCGGGTCTCGAGGGTGCGCAGCTGGGCATCGTCGAGACCGCCGGTGACCTCCTTGCGGTAGCGGGCGATGAAGGGCACGGTGTTGCCCTCATCGAGCAGGTTCACGGTGGCCGTCACCTGCGACTCGGAGACCCCGAGTTCCCTGGCGATCGTCCTGATCACTGCTGTGGTCGTCTGTCCGTTGTTCTCACGTCCGGTCATTCGGACCACTGTAGCCGGGGCCCTGAGGACTCAGAACGGGAGGCCGGTCTCCCCTGCCGCCTCCGCCGCTTCCGCCTCGGCCTCCAGCTCCGCTTCCCTGGCCTTCTTCTTCGCGGCCCGTTCAGCCCGGAGCTTCGCCCGTTTCTCGGCGTCCTCCCGGGCCTTGACCGCCGCGTCCTTGCGTCGGTGGTCAGCCTCGATCTCCCACTCCAGGGACTGTTCCCGCAGCCGGCCCAGTTCCTCGACCGCCGCATCCGCCGCCCGGTCGACGATGTCGCGAAGCTTGTGGACGGTCACCGACGGCGACGGGGTGACTGTGCGGGAGCCGTCCACCGAGGAAAGCCGCTGCGGGGTCGTCCGCAGCCAGTCGATGATCTCGCGTTCCACGGACTGGTCGATGTGGGAGCAGCGCCCGTTCTCCGGCTCGGGTAGTGGGTAGGAGGGGTCGTCATAGGAGTTGTAGGGGCGTCCGCTCCAACGGTCGTCGTAGTCCTCCTCCCCCGACCAGTCC
This sequence comes from Corynebacterium variabile, assembly GCF_006539825.1. GTDB lineage: Bacteria > Actinomycetota > Actinomycetes > Mycobacteriales > Mycobacteriaceae > Corynebacterium > Corynebacterium variabile. The sequence goes on along the minus strand of NZ_BJNT01000014.1, from coordinate 57,143 downwards.
GGAACCGGTTCCCCGGCCGACTCCGCATCCTGTATCGCCGCGATCCGTTTCTCACGTTCCGCCTTGCGTTCCTCGCGCCGGACGATCTGGTCGTCGATCTCGGTCCGCACCCCCGGGTGCCGGTCGAGCCGACGCCACACGGTGTCGATGTGGTCGATGGTCATCCGGCCGTCCGCCAGGGCTTCGGAGTACAGCACCGGCATCCGCCAGGACATCTCAGTGGTGTGCCGGAACCGTGCGACATAGGCCGTCCCCCGGCCCCTCACCGCCTGTTCCAGGGCAGACCGTTCCACCGACGAGCGGTCGTTGACGTAGGCGTCCGCCATCCGCAGTTCCGCGCGGTTGAGCGGGTAGACGGTGATCTCCTCGATGGTCGGATGGTCGACCGGGTCCTTGTACAGCATGGCTGGGCCCCTCCCCGCCCCCTGCCGGACCGTCCGGCTCCCGGGGCGTGGGAGCCGACACTAGCGCCCCGCAAGGACGCCACCAGCGGTCCCCGGGACCGAAAGCCCAGGACCCTGTGGATAACTCGACCCTTGTGGACTACCTTTTCTGCGCCGGATCTGTCCAGGTCACAGCCTTGTCGAGGTCCCGGAGTGTGGCCCGGTCCTTCTTGTCGAGCTGTCCTGCCGCCTCCTGCGCCTCGACCAGTTCCGGACGCACGCTGAGCGTCCGGTGCAGTGACTGGTCACGGCGCCACCGGTCGACCTTCGCGTGGTTGCCGGAGGTCAGTACCTCAGGTACCTCCAGGGCCCGCCAGACCCGGGGCTTGGTGTAGCTCGGGCCTTCGAGCAGACCGTCCTGGAAGGAGTCCTCCTCGTGGCTGGCACGGTTTCCGAGGACGCCGGGGATCAGCCGCACCACAGCCTCGGCGATGACAAGCACCGCCACCTCGCCGCCGATGAGGACATAGTCCCCCAGCGAGACCTCCTCGACCCGGTAGCGCTGCTCCGCGTCGGTGAAGACCCGCTGGTCGATACCCTCGTAGCGGCCACAGGCGAAGACCAGTCGCTCGGCCGAGGCCCACTGCTGCGCCAGCTCCTGGGTGAAGGGGCGTCCGGCCGGGGTCGGGACGATGAGGACCGGACGGTCGTCGTCCTGCGGCTCACCCGCGGCGTCCTGCGTCGTCTCCTGCGCAGCGTCCTTGCCGGCGCGCAGGCCGGAACGGACATGCGGGGACGCCGAGTCCAGCAGGGTGTCCGCGGCGGCCGGACCAGTGAGGGCGGCGACGTCGTCGAGTGCCGGCCCCCAGACCTCCGGCTTCATCACCATGCCCGGGCCACCCCCGAAGGGGGTGTCATCGACGGCTTTGTGCACGTCGTAGGCCCAGTCACGCAGATTGTGGACGCCGACCTCCAGGATGCCCCGCTCGATCGCACGCCCCAGCAGCGCGTGCCGCAGCGGGTCAAGGTACTCGGGGAAGATGGTGACGACGTCGATACGCATTGCACCGATCATAGTGACCGGTCACTGCAGTTCGAGAAGCCCCTCCGGCGGAGTGACGACGAGTGCGCCGTTGTCCACGTCCACGATGGGGACGATGGCGTGGCGGAAGGGCACCAGGATGGTGGCACCGGCGGTGGGGAGGTCGGTGTCGGCGTCCACCGCGATCTCCAGCAGGGTGCCCGCGGGACCGTGGGTCACCCCGGTGACCACGCCGATATCGACCGGCTCGGGTTCCGCCCCTTCGTAGGCGCGGGCGTTGGCGGTGTCGGCGTCCACCGGACCGCAGTTGAGGACGCGCAGCCCCTCGAGCTCGTGGTCGTAGTAGCCCTCGTCGTCCTCGTCGAAGACCGGCGGAGCGAAGAACCGCATGCCGCGCAGTGATTCGGCGGCGGTACGGTCGGCGACCTCCTCGAAGGTGACGAGCAGGCGTCCCTGGTGGGGGCGCACCGACTTCACCGTGAGTGTGGTCTCCTTGCCGGAGTTCCCGGAACGCCCCTGCCGGGCGCTTCCCCCCTGGCGTCCGGTGAGCACCGTCCCCACGGCGAAACGGGAGGACGGGTCATCTGTCGTGGCGTCGACGACGAGTTCGCCGCGCACGCCGTGCGGCTTGATGACCCGTCCGATCTGCAGTTCTGTCATGCACTACAGATTAGATGACACCCTGGGCGATCATCGCGTCGGCGACCTTCTTGAAGCCGGCGATGTTCGCGCCGACGACGTAGTCGCCCTCGACGCCGTACTCGGAGGCGGTACGCGCGGTGTTCTTGAAGATCTTGCGCATGATGTCCTGCAGACGCTTGTCGGTGTACTCGAAGGACCAGGAGTCACGGGAGGCGTTCTGCTGCATCTCCAGGGCGGAGGTGGCGACACCACCGGCGTTGGCGGCCTTGCCCGGGGCGAAGTCGATCCTGCGCTTCTGGAAGACCTGGACGGCGTCGTGGGTGCAGGGCATGTTCGCACCCTCGGCGACGTACTTCACACCGTTGTCGGCGAGCATCTGGGCGGACTCGCCGTCCAGCTCGTTCTGGGTGGCGCAGGGCAGCGCGACGTCGGCCTCGAGCTCCCAGACGTTCCCGCCCTTGTGGAAGGTGACGCCGGAGGCCTCCTTGGCGTAGTCGGAGACGCGCAGGCGGCGGACCTCCTTGATGTCCTTGAGCAGCTCGACGTCCACGCCGTCCGGGGTGGATACGAAGCCGGAGGAGTCGGAGAAGCCGACGACGGTGGCGCCGAGCTCCTGGGCCTTCTCGATGGCGTAGATGGCCACGTTGCCGGAACCGGAGACGATGACCTTGGAGCCGTGGAGACGCTCGCGGCGGGCCACCATCATCTCCTGGGTGAAGTACACGCAGCCGTATCCGGTGGCCTCGGTGCGGACGAGGGAGCCGCCCCACTGCAGGCCCTTACCGGTCAGGGTGCCGGACTCGTGGCGGCCGGTCATCTTGCGGTACTGGCCGAAGAGGTAGCCGATCTCACGGCCGCCGACTCCGATATCGCCGGCGGGGACGTCGGTCTTGTCGCCGATGTGGCGGTGCAGCTCAGTCATGAAGGACTGGCAGAAGCGCATGATCTCCAGCTCGCTGCGGCCCTTGGGGTCGAAGTCGGAACCGCCCTTGCCGCCGCCGATGGGCAGGCCGGTGAGGGAGTTCTTGAAGATCTGCTCGAAGCCGAGGAACTTGATGATGCCCAAGTTCACCGACGGGTGGAAACGCAGACCACCCTTGTACGGGCCGAGGACCGAGTTGAACTGCACTCGGAAACCACGGTTGACCTGAACGTTGCCCTGGTCGTCGATCCACGGGACGCGGAAGATGATCTGGCGCTCCGGCTCGGCGAGGCGCTCGATGAGACCCTGGTCGGCGTAGTGGGGGTCCTTCGCGAGGACGAAACGGAGGCTGTCCAGCACCTCGGAGACGGCCTGATGGAACTCAGGCTCACCGGCGTTGCGCTGGAGGATCTTCTCGTAATAGCCCTTGACTGTGGAATCGACGTCCATCGTGCTCCTTCAGTGTAATTCTGCAGTATCGTCAGTGTCGTCCGGTATTGTCATGTCGGGGAAACATTCGTAACGTCCCCGTAACAAGAAACCTTAGACAGTTTACCGCTAGGGCACTCTCCCTGAAATGTAATTGCAATCCCCAGGCTTCCGTTTTACGTTCACGAAACATGCGGTCCACGGTGTGGGATTTCGGGGGTAGCTGAGCAGTGTATTCGGGGGCGGATAGCCGGACCTCTGAAACATTCGGCCGGGGCGCGACACGTCCGACACCGACCGGACGGCCCCTCACGGCACCCTGATATGCCTGCCGGTAGCCCCGTCCGCTGCGCCCCCGCTGCGTCCTCCCCTGCGTCCCCGCTGCATCCTCCCCTGCCCCGGAACGCAGAACACCCCGCCGCCGCACATGATGTGCGGCGGCAGGGTCGGTGCCGGGAGTGACTACTCCGCGGACTCCTCGGCGGGAGCCTCTTCCTCAGCGGCGTCAGCAGCCTCGGCCTCGGCGGCAGCCTTGGCCTCGGCGGCGGCCTTGGCCTCGCGCTTCTTGGAGGTGATGGCCTCGGCGGTGGGGCCGTCGGCGGCCTCGGCGAGAGCGGCGTTGAAGAGGTCCAGCTTGGACGGCTTCTCCTCGGCAACCTTCAGGGTGCCCTCGGCACCCTCGATGCCCTTGTGCTTCTGCCAGTCACCGGTGACCTTCAGCAGAGCGAGGACCGGCTCGGTCGGCTGGGCGCCGACGGACAGCCAGTGCTGGGCGCGCTCGGAGTCGATCTTGATGACGGACGGCTCGGCCTTCGGCTCGTAGGTACCGATGTTCTCGATGACCTTGCCGGAGCGGCGGGTGCGGGCGTCGGCGATGACGACGCGGTAGTGCGGGGTCCGGATCTTACCGAGACGCTGGAGCTTGATCTTGACGGCCATTGCTGGTCCTCTTTCTGTAGACGGTCACCGGGCAGTGCTGACACCCGCTGCCCACCTTCACGGTGCGGCACCGGGCCGGTTCAACCCTTGGATTTATCCTGCGCGTGACCACCGGCCGACCATGGTCGGTGACGGTGTTACGCAGACCGCTCAACACTACCCGAGGGTGGGGTCGGGAACCAAACCCGACCAGAACCCTGCTACTCCCGTACTACTCCCCTACTTCTTGCCGAAGTCGAGGTTGTCGAGGTCGACGTTCTCGAACCCCGGGGGCATCTGCTGCTGCATCTTCTGCAGGTCTGCCATCGACGGCATACCGCCACCCATTCCCGGCATACCGCCACCCATTCCGGGCATGCCCGGCATACGCTGCTGACCGCCGCCCTTCTTCGCGGGCTTACGCTTGCCGTTCTTGCCCTTGCGTCCCTTCGGCTTCTTCTTCGTCGCCGAACGGTTCATACCGCCCATGCCCATCTGGCCGGCCATCTTGCCCATCATCTTCTTCGCCTCGAAGAAGCGGTTGACCAGCTGGTTGACCTCGGAGACAGCGACTCCGGAACCGTTGGCGATGCGCTTGCGTCGCGAGGCGTTGAGGATGTTCGGGTCCTGACGTTCCGCCGGGGTCATACCGCGGATGATCGCCTGGATGCGGTCGAGCTGCCCCTCGTCGACGTTGTCGGCCATCTGGCTCATCTGCTTGCCGCCGGGCAGCATCTTGAGGATGTTACCCAGCGGACCCATCCGGCGGATCATCATCATCTGCTCGAGGAAGTCCTCGAGGGTGAGTTCGCCGGACGCCATGCGCTGGGCGGCGGTCTCGGCCTTCTCCTGGTCCATGACCTGCTCGGCCTGCTCGATGAGGGTGAGCACGTCACCCATACCGAGGATCCGGTTGGCCATACGGTCCGGGTGGAAGATGTCGAAGTCCTCGAGCTTCTCACCGGTGGACGCGTAGAGGATCGGCTTGCCGGTGACCTCACGGATCGACAGGGCGGCGCCACCTCGGGCGTCGCCGTCGAGCTTGGTGAGGACGACACCGGTGAAATCGACGCCGTCGCGGAAAGCCTCCGCGGTGGTGACGGCGTCCTGACCGATCATCGCGTCGATGACGAAGAGGACCTCGTCGGGGTTGACCGCGTCGCGGATGTTCCGCGCCTGGGTCATGAGCTCCTCGTCGATACCGAGGCGACCGGCGGTATCGATGATGACCACGTCGTGCTTCGTACGACGGGCCTCCTCGATGCCTGCCTGGGCCACGGCCACCGGATCACCGTGGCTGGTGCCCATCTCGTGGTCGAGGGAGTCGAGCGAGGTGCCCGGATCCGGGGCGAAGGTGGTGACGTCGGCGCGCTCACCGACGATCTGGAGCTGCTGGACCGCGCCCGGACGCTGCAGGTCGCAGGCGACCAGCATCGGGGTGTGCCCCTGCTTGACCAGGTGCTTGGCCAGCTTTCCGGCCAGCGTGGTCTTACCGGCACCCTGCAGACCGGCCAGCATGATCACGGTCGGCGGGTTCTTCGCCAGGTTCAGCCGCCGGGTCTCGCCGCCGAGGATCTCCTTGAGCTCCTCGTCGACGATCTTGATGACCTGCTGGGCGGGGTTGAGTGCCTCGGAGACGACGACGCCGTTGGCGCGCTCCTTGACCCGCTTGATGAAACCACGGACCACGGTCAGCGAGACATCGGCCTCGAGCAGGGCGAGTCGGATCTCGCGCGCCGTGGCGCTGATGTCGGCTTCGGTCAGCCGGCCTTTGTCCCGCAGCCCCTTGAGGGCGCCTGCGAGGCGGTCTGACAAGGACTCAAACACTGTGGAACTACTCCCTTGGGACTACGGATTTCTGACCACACCACAGTACCCGGTAGCGGCGGGTCGGCACATTCGGAGGGGTGCCGCAGGATGCCGCGGACCCGGCGGACACAGCGGACACAGCGGACACAGCGGACACAGGGCGCACGACGTCGAGCAGGGATCGTGGGAACATCGATGTTCCCGCGATCCCTGCTCGACCTCGTGCGGTCAGGTCCCCGTGACCTGGTACGGTCAGCCCTTCGTGGCGACGCCCGCAGCGTCCTGCTCGGCCTCCAGGGCGGTGAGATCACCGTCGTCGGAGTAGGCGGACTCGGAGTGCAGGACAGCGTCGATACCTGCGACCTCGTCGTTGCCGGAGATACGCCAGCCCATGGTCTTCTTCAGGAGGATGCCGATGATACCGGTGACGATCGCGGTGTACACCAGGGCGACCACGGCGATGACGATCTGGACGATGAACAGCTTGAAGCCGTCTCCGCCACCACCGGTGAGCAGGCCGTCGTCGGTGGCCAGCAGGCCGACACCGACGGTGCCCCACAGGCCGGCGACGAGGTGGACGCCGACAACGTCGAGGGAGTCGTCGAACTTGAACTTGTACTTCAGGCCGACACCCACGGCGGAGAGGGCACCACCGACGGCACCGAGGATGATCGCGGTGACCGGGGTGAGGTTGCCGGCGGCCGGGGTGACCGCGACCAGACCGGCGACGACACCGGACGCCGCGCCCAGGGAGGTGACGTGCTTGTCGCGCAGCTGCTCGACCAGGAGCCAGCCGAGCATCGCGGCACAGGTGGCGACGGTGGTGTTGAGCCAGGCCAGGCCGGCGTCCCCGTTGGCGCCGAAGGCGGAACCACCGTTGAAACCGAACCAGCCGAACCACAGCAGGGCAGCGCCGAGCATGACCAGCGGGAGGTTGTGCGGACGGGCGTCCGACTTCATGAATGAGCGGGAGCGGCCGATGATCAGGGCGAGGATCAGGGCTGCCATACCGGCGTTGATGTGGACGACCGTACCGCCGGCGAAGTCGATCGGGGCGATGTTCGCCTCACCGTCGGTGCTGCCGAACATCATCGCGGCGATGCCGTCCTCGGAGCCGGACAGGAAGCCGCCGCCCCAGACCATGTGGGCCAGGGGGAAGTAGGCCAGGGTGACCCAGATGCCGGCGAAGACCATCCAGGTGGAGAACTTCACGCGGTTGGCCAGGGAGCCCGAGATGATCGCCACGGTGATCACCGCGAAGGTCAGCTGGAATCCGATGTCGATGACATTCGCGTAACCGTTGGCGCCGGCGATGTAGTTACCGGCGTCATCGGTGATGGAGTCCTTCAGTCCGAAGAACTCGAAGGGGTTGGCGAACCAGCCGCCCACGGACTCAGAGCCGTAGGACATCGACCAGCCCCACAGAACGTAGATCACGCCCACCAGGCCCAGTGTGCCGAAGGACATCATCATCATGTTGATCGCGGACTTCTGGCGGGACATGCCGCCGTAGAACAGCGCGAGCGCCGGTGTCATGAGCAGCACGAGAGCTGCACTCATCAGCATCCAGGCAGAGTCACCGGTGGCGGTCACCATTTCCTCTGGGGTCATTGTCCATCTCCTCGGGATTGTTAGCGCCGGCGTCGGCTACCGGCCACAGGAGACAGTCAAGTGCAGCCATGTTTCACGGGTCAGACCCTGGAGATTTCGCACACGTGAAATGAGACGAGGCCGCCGTTACAGGATCATTTCCTGCAACGGCGACCTCGGTCACACATCTGACATCAGCGCCTGTCAGCGCCTGCCACTACCCGGGCCTGCCACCACCCGGGCCTGCCACTACCCGGGCCTGCCACTACCCGGGACGGCTACCCCAGCAGCGCGTCCACGAAGCTCTCGACCTCGAAGGGTGCGAGATCGTCCGCACCCTCCCCCAGCCCGACGAGCTTCACGGGGACGCCGAGTTCCTCCTGGACCTGGAAGACGATGCCGCCCTTGGCGGAGCCGTCGAGCTTGGTCAGGGCGACACCGGAGATGTCGACGACGTCGCGGAAGGTGCGGGCCTGCATCAGGCCGTTCTGTCCGACGGTGGCGTCGAGCACGAGGATGACCTCGTCGACCTTGGCCTTCTTCTCGACGACGCGCTTGACCTTGCCGAGCTGGTCCATGAGGCCGACGGAGGTGTGCAGGCGACCTGCGGTGTCGACGACCACGACGTCGACCCCCTCCTCGACGCCCTTCGCGACGGCGTCGAAGGCGACGGACGCCGGGTCCGCGCCTTCCTTGCCTCGGACCGTCTCGGCACCGACCCGGCGTCCCCAGGTCTCGAGCTGGTCTGCGGCGGCGGCGCGGAAGGTGTCGGCCGCACCCAGCAGGACGCTGTGCCCCATGCCGACGAGGACGCGGGACAGCTTGCCGGTCGTGGTGGTCTTGCCGGTGCCGTTGACGCCGACGACCATGATGACGGCGGGCTTGCCGTTGTAGGGCATGGCGTGGATGGAGCGGTCGAGTTCGGGGCGGGCGGCCTCGATAAGGCACTCACGCAGCATCGCGCGGGCCTGGGCCTCGTTCTCGACACCCTCGGTGGCGATCCGGTCGCGCAGCTTCTCGACGACGGCGACAGTGGTCTTGGTACCGAGGTCCGCCATGATCAGCGTGTCCTCGATCTCCTCCCAGGCGTCCTCATCCAGGTCGCCGGCGGAGAGAATGCCGAGGACGCCGCGTCCGATGACGTTCTGCGACTTGGACAGGCTGCCGCGCAGTCGGCCGAGGCGACCTTCGACGGGGGCGATCTCCTCGACCGGGGCGGCAACGGCGGATTCGGGCTCAGTTGCGGGCTCGGGTTCGGCCTCCGACTCCGGCTCAGCCGCCTCAGGCTCAACCACCTCGGGCTCAGCCACCTCGGGCTCGGGCTCAACGACCTCCGGTTCCGGGGTCGGCTCAGCGGTTTCCGGCTCCGCTTCCGGTTCAACTGCCTCCGGCTCAGGCTCGGTGGCCTCGGGCTCCGGGGAGACCTCGGGCGCAACAGTCTCCGGCTCTGCTTCCGGCTCGGGAGCGGATTCAGGTTCCGGAGTGACCTCGGGCGCGGGTTCAACCTCAGGCTCCGGCTCCGGGGTCGGCTCGACGACCTCGGGCTCCTCCACCGGCTTATCAGCCGGCTTCTCGACCTGCTCCTTCACCGGCTCCTTCGCCGGGGCCTTCCCCTCCGCGATCCTCTGTGCCTCATCGGCGAGCCCGGTGGCGGTACCGGCGCTGAAATTGAATCCTCCCCTGGCCTCGTAGTCCCCCGAGGTCGGCTTCTTCTGCTCCAGCTCCTCCTTCTTCTCGAAGGAGACCTGCTTGGTCTTCCCCCTGCGCAGCCCGAGCATGACGAGCAGCGCGATGATGACGAGGACCGCGACAACGGCGATGATGATCCAGGTGACCGAGTTCATGTCCCCCAGTGAATCAGAACACGCCCCCACCCGGCCACAGCACCCCCACACTGGCAGGCCACTCACAGCACCTGAGCCCGGTGCGTCATGACTTCTTCTCTGGCGTCATGAGAAAATCCCGGTTCAACGGCCTTTTGCGCGAGTTTCCCATGACGCCAGGGCGGAACTCATGACGCCGCCCCGTCGCTCCCGCCCTCCAGTCCCGCCCTCCAGTCCCACCCTGCAGTCCTACCCCGCAGGCCCTCAGTGAATCAGGCCCGACCGCGCGGCGTCCTCGGCTCCCGCGGGGTGCGGGGCTGACGCGGACCACGCGGCTGGCGCGCGACGCGTCCGGCGGGAGCAGTCTCACCGGCGTCGTCACCCGGCGTTGCAGCGGCATCCACCACATCAGCGGCGCTCAGCGGCGACCCGGAATCCGCTGCATCCTCCGCAGCGTCCACCTCGTCCGACGCATCGGACTCCGCATCGTCCGGTCCGAAGACGCCGAGCACCATGGCGTCAGCGGCGACGAGGTCACCGGTGATGAGGTCCGGGACGATTCGCGCCAGCTGCGCCCACCCGGCGTACGCCGAGGTCAGCTGGCCGGGCGCACCCAGTCGGCCGTGGGCGCGCAGCCGCGCGGCCATCGCCAGGATCATGCTGATGACCGGGGCCAGGGCCCAGCGGTTGGCGGGGTTGTCGGTGTCGACGTTGTCCAGCTTGTCGAAACGCACCCGCGCCGAGGTGAACAGCTGTCGGTTGGTCTGACGGATCCGACGCAGCAGCGTCAGCGCGACGCGCAGCAGCTCCGGATCGGCGAGGATCTCATTGAGCTCCTCACGCTGACGGAAGGTCTCGAAGACCGCGATGAGCCGCGAGTTCTCCTCCGACAGTGCACCGGGCACCAGCTTCGAGCCGGCGAAGAACGCGCCGAGCACCGCCTCCTGCTGCTCCGGGGAGAGCTGGGCGATCTGCACGGTCGTCGCGTCGATGCAGGAGGTCTCCAGGGTCGCGTCGCGTCCGGATTCCACGGTGCGTGCCAGTTCGGCACCACCGACGGTGGTCAGCCGCTGGCCGATCTCACGTCGCGCGGCGGTGTCCTCGTCGTCGGTGGCCGCGAGCTCACCGAGGATCTCCAGGGCTGCGATCCAGGCGACACCCGGGTTCGGGTCAGCCTCGTCGGTGCGCAGCGGCGCGTGGACCAGGCCGGAGAGGATGAACTGCGCCGGCCGGTCGGTGGAGGGAACCAGTGAACGGGACATCGCCCGCAGTGACTCCCGCGGGTGGCGGGACAGGGCCGCGCGCATGGACTCGCCTGCGGCGTCCGGTGCACCACCGGACAGCCAGCCGGCCAGCACGTCCCACAGGGTGGTGAGCACGTCGATGTCGTCGGGCGCCTCATCGGACTCGCCGGCGAGGAAGGCGGACAGGCGGGTCCACGGACCGTCCTCGTCGGGACGCGCGTAACCGGGCGCCTCGACACGGATCGCCGAGGGCCCGGGCGTCGCCGGGGCGTGCAGGCTACTGAACCGGTCACCGGCGAACAGCTGTGCCTTCAGCGGGCCGGCGTCGCAGAACTCCGCCGGCACCGTGGCCGTCGCGCCACCGTCGGCGAACATGACGGTGACCGCGGACTGCCACGGTGCGGTAAGCTGCCACACCCACGCGCCGACGGGCCGGTCGGCCGGGGCGACCGGCGCAGGGGTCACCGTCAGCACGCCGTCGACGAGCTCGGCGGTCCGCTCCACCGAGGGGGTGAAGGACGCCAGACGCACCGAGTGCTTCCGGCCGTCGGCGATGAACTCCAGCTCACAGGAGCCTTCGCGGAGCATCGCCAGCGACCCGGCCAGTGGTTTGAGGGAGATGGACCAGGTCACCGCGTCGACAGTGCCGAGACGCAGGGTGCGCACCGGGGCACCGTGGTGGTCACGGATGACCAGCACCGGCTTCTCGACCGGCAGGCCGGGGCGGATCCGGAACCGGGTGGCGGTGTCCACGGCGTCCGCGGAGATCACCACGGACTCGGTACGCCACATCGGGTCCTCGCCGATGAGCGGCAGCTGGTAGCGCAGCCGTGGCGGTTCGACGACCAGCGGCAGGGCGTCGCCGGCGTCGGTCTCGGCGATGACCTGGACCTGCTTCTCCTCCGGCCCCAGATCGACGGAGCGGGCGATGATCAGCGGCTTGTCGCCGCCGCGGAAGGTCACGGTCACCGGCGACAGGCCGGTGAGTCGGGCCAGGCGCGGCGACTCGGGAGCCTCGACGTGGAGTCCCTCGACGATGGCGTACTCGTGGCGGAAGGACTCGTTGCGCGGGCCGCGCATGCGGACCAGGTACTCGCCCACCCAGGGGGTGTCGTAGGCCTCCGGGTCGAAGACATCGAACAGGCCGCCCTCGGCGGGCACCTCCAGCGGCTCCTCCTCGGTGACCTCTTCACCGGTCTCGTCGGGGCCGGCCCAGGAGCTCACCGACAGGAACCAGATCTCCGGGGCGCCCGAGACGGTCGGCGGGAACACGGCCTGCAGGCTCTCGGTGTGCACCGGCAGTCCACCGAGGGACCGCACGCCGGGGGCAGGCTCGTCGGGTTCATGGAAGACGACGCGCTGACGCGGATCGACACAACGGATCTTCCCCATCGCAGGACGCGCCACTCCGGGGCGGTCGATGTGCAGGGAGACGGCGTCCGCCAGGTCGATGTCGCGGATCACCCAGCCGTCCCACGCCTTGACGGGACGCTCGGCGATCACCGGCAGCGGCTCGTCACGGACGGCGTCGACGGCGGTGGCGTCCGCTGGGCAGACGACGAGGACGCGGTCATGGTGCAGGGACACCCGGTCGGTGAGGTCCTTGCCACGACGGGTGAAGACGAGCACCGGGTCAGTCTCGTCGACACCGTTGACCACCCAGGCGTCGTCGTGGGTGAGGTCGCGGACGCCGATCTCGCGGACCGGGCGACGCACCGGGATATCGAGGATGCCGGTGACGGCACTGCCCGGGACGTCGGCGCGACGGGTACGGAAACCGGTCGGGCGGCCCTCGATGTCGACGTGCCAACGGACCTCCCCGTCACCGTCCTCGTCGAGCGGGACCTCGGGCAGACGCAGCACGGTGCGCTGACGGGCCAGGTCGAGGGCCAGACGCGGCTGATCCTCACGGGAACCGACACCGACACGGTGACGTCGGGCGGTGGTGCCCGCGGGGCGCTCGGAGAGTTCCTCGATGACGTCTTCGAGGATCAGCGGGGGGACGCCGTCGGTGGCGCTGACGGCGCCGGACTCCAGGCCGTGCCGCCAGTGGCCGGGGTGCTCGGCGACGTAGCGGACGACGCGCACGACCGGGGCGATGAGGTCGGCGGCCAGCGCGGGCAGCACCGCACACATCGGGCCGGCCTGCAGTGATTCGGTCGCCAGGACGGAGGCCACGGCGGCGGCCTCGGCGTCCGCGTCCTCCTCGGCGGCGCCGTCGAGGCGTCGGGTGTCGATGAGCTCGATGAGCTCGGGGATCCAGTCGGTGGCCAGGCCGACGTGGGCGAACAGTCGCCCGGTCTCACCGTCGGAGCCGGTCGCGGCGATGTCCACCGGGTCGAGGCCGGCGGCGGTGAGCAGGTCGGCGTAGGTGTCGGGGCCGACGAGGGCGATGCGCTCCGGGGTGGGTTCCAGGCCGAGGCCGGACCAGAACTCGGCGGAGAGCTCGGCGACGGTGTTCAGCCGTGCCGCACGGAACAGGAGGGTGCAGGCGGTCAGTGCCGGGCAGGTGGCCAGCAGTGCCGCCTCATCCCCGCCCGCGGCGATCTGCCGGGACAGGAAGGTGCCGTAGAAGGTGGTGAGCCGTTCGAGTTCGTCACCGTTGATGTCGAGGCGGACGAAGATGGCGGGGTCACCGGGAAGTTCGCCCAGGCGACGGGCGAGATCCACCTCGGTGCTCGAGGCCCAGGCAAGAAGGGAATCGGACAGGTCTGCAATTGGGCTCGGTGCACTCACGACGACCTATTCTAAGGGGTCTCCGCGACCACCGCGTCATCGGGCACGGCCTCCATCGGGTGCATGCGCTGGGAGATGACGCGGGTCACTCCGTCGCCGCGCATCGTCACGCCGTAGAGCACGTTGGCGATGTCCATCGTCGGCTTCTGGTGGGTGATGACGATGAGCTGGGAATCACGCCTGAGCTCGAGGAACAGGGCGATGAGCCGACGCAGGTTCACGTCGTCGAGCGCGGCCTCGACCTCGTCCATGACGTAGAACGGGCTGGGCCGGGCGCGGAAGATCGCCACCAGCAGTGCCAGGGCCGTCAGTGACTTCTCGCCACCGGACAGCAGCGACAGCCGCTTGACCTTTTTCCCCGGCGGACGGGCCTCGACCTCGATACCGGTGGTGAGCATGTCGGAGGGGTCGGTGAGGATCAGGCGTCCGGCGCCACCCGGGAAAAGGGTGTCGAAGACCCGCGGGAACTCCGCCTCGACGTCCGCCCACGCGTCGGTGAACAGCTGGAGGATGGTGGAGTCCACGTCCCGGATGACGTCCTCCAGGTCGGCGCGGGCACGCTCCACGTCGTCGAGCTGGGTGGCGAGGAAACGGTGGCGTTCCTCCAGGGCGGCGAACTCCTCGAGGGCCAGGGGGTTGACCTTGCCGAGGTTGCGCAATGACTTCTCTGCGGCGGCGAGTTCCTTCGCCGCGGTCTCCCGGTCGAAGTCCTCACCGGGCGCCTCGGCGAGGAGCTGGGGTGCGGCCATGCCGAGCTGGTCCATGGCCTGCTCGAGGGCCTGCTCGATGCGCAGCTGCGCCTGGGAGCGGGCGATCTCGGCCTGGTGGGACTTGTCGGTGAGGTGGTTGAGCCGCAGGGTCAAGGTGTTGACCTTGTCCTTATTCCGTGTGAGGGTCTCCTGCCACTGCCGGTGTGCTTCCGCGGTCCGGGTGCGGGATTCCGCCGCCCGGTTCAGCGCATCCTTCAGCCGCAGGTCGACGCGCTGCGCCTGGGCGCGGACCACTCCGGCACGCTCCCTTGCCGCCCGGCGTCTTGCCGCCGCGCGCTCGAATTGTTCACGGGCGGACGCCTCCTGGCGGGCCTGCCGGCGCAGCCCCTCGGCCCGGCCGCGGTGGGACCCGGCGCGCTCCTCGGCGGTGCGCAGTGCCAGCCGCGCCTCCATCTCCATGGCACGGGTCTGGGTCAGCGCCTGGGCGGTGGAGTCCCGTTCGACGGTGGAGGGTTCCTCGCCGGTCTCCTCGGAGTCGACCCGGGAGAGCCGGTCGGCGACCTCGTCCGCTTCTGCGGCGAGCTTCTCTCGTCGCTGTTCAGCCTCGTCACGGTCGGCAGTGGCCCGGGCGAGCAGTCGTCCGGCCTGTTCCGCGGCCCGGGAGGACGCCTCGGCCCGACGTTTCGCCGCGGCGAGGCGTCCCTCATGGTCGCGGACGGCGGCCTTGGCGGAAGCGGCGGCGGTGCGGAGTTCCTCGGCGGTCTGTTCCGCGCCATGCAGCGAGGCCTGCAGGTCACTGAGTTCGTTGCGCAGGTTCTCGACCTCACCGGTGGCCTCGGCGATACGGGTCGACAGTTCGACCGGGGTGGCCCCACCGGAGCCTGCGGCGATCCAGCCGGTGCCGAGCAGGACGCCGTCTTTCGTCACCGCCCGCAGCCGGGGGTCGGCGGTGACGACGGCGCGTCCGGCGTCCACCGAGTCCACCGCGACGACATCGACGAGCAGTGAGGTCACCGGGGTGACGACCTCGGCGGCGATGTCGAGGTGGTCGAGCAGCCAGGTCGCCCCGGAGACGTCCGCCGGCGCCTGGGAGTCGAGCCGCCAGGTGGACCCGTCCGTCCCCTCCCCACTGCTGCTGCCTCGGACCAGGGTGGTGCGCCCCTCCCCGGCGTCCACCAGGGCGGCGACGACGGCGGCGACGGCCTCCTTGTCCGCGGAGCCGACCAACCCCTCGGGCAGTACGGCGGCGACGGCGGTGGCCCAGCCGTGGTTGACGGTGACCAGTCCTGCCAGGGGTCGTGGTTCGGCGTGACCGAGCTGCTTCGCGGTCTTCACCGCCACCGCCCCTCCGTCGGTGGGACGCAGCCGGTCGCGCCAGCCGTCGATGCGGGCGTCCAGGGTGGCGAGCTTCTTCTCCAGCTCACGCTCCGTCTTCCGCAGTTCGGTGACGCGGGTCTCGGCACCGGTGGACTCCTCGGCGGCCCGGGTCGCTGCCTCTGCCAGCCCCTCCCCTGCAGCCTTGATCTCGTCGAGTGCCTCGACCGCCTCCGCGACCTCGGCGCCGGTGGTCTCCTCCATGGACTCGCGGTGCTCCGCGACGGTCTGCTCGAGTCGGCCGATCTCGTTGTCGAGCGCGGAGCGGCGCTGTTCCAGGGCGTCCTGCTGGGCGAGCAGGCGCACGATGCCTTCCCGACGGTCGGCGATGGCGCGGACCTGGGCGAGATGCTCGTGCTCTGCCTCGCGGGCGGCCTCCGCCCGGTCCTCGACCTCCTCGCGGACCTCACTGAGCCGCTCGGTGGCGATCTCCACCTCTTCGTCGAGTGTGGCCTGCTCCTCCTCGGCGGCCTCGGCGCGGGCGATCAGGTCATCGGGGTCGGTGCCGGTCCAGGTGTCCGACATACCGGATTCGGAGGCACGGTCGGCGGCGATGCGCAGGGTCGCGGCATTCTTCTCCGCGATGGTCGACAGGGTGAACCACAGCGTCCGGGCGGATTCGGCGTCCTCCAGGGCGGTGCGCAGTTCCTCCTCGGTGACGGCGAGTTCCCCGGAGTACTCCTCCAGGTCGACACGCACCGCGTCGGTGTCGGCGGTGAGGACAGAGAGTTCGGCGTCTGCTTCGGTGAGCTGGTCGGTGAGCCGACGGACCTTGTCGGCGGCGAGCAGCAGCCGGTTGTCGCGGATCGTGGCCTGGACCCGTTCTGCCTTCTGTGCGGCCTCGGCCTGCCGGGCCAGTGGCTTGAGCTGCTTGGCGAGCTCGTCGGTGAGGTCGTGGAGCCGGTCCAGGTTGCCCTGCATGGAGACGAGCTTGCGCTGCGCCTTCTCCTTGCGTCGTCGGTGTTTGAGGACGCCGGCGGCCTCCTCGATGTAGGCACGGCGCTCCTCGGGCCGGGATTCGAGGATCTGGGAGAGGCGCCCCTGACCGACGATGACGTGCATCTCGCGACCGATGCCGGAGTCCGAGAGCAGCTCCTGGATGTCCATCAGACGGGCCTTCGCCCCGTTGATCTCGTACTCGGACGCCCCGTCGCGGAACATCCGCCGGGTGACGGAGACCTCGGAGTAGTCGATGGGCAGCGCGCCGTCGGAGTTGTCGATGGTCAGCGTGACCTCGGCACGGCCGAGGGCTTTGCGTTCGCCGGCGCCGGCGAAGATGACGTCCTCCATCTTGCCGCCACGCAGGGTCTTCGCGCCCTGCTCCCCCATCACCCAGGCCAGTGCGTCGACGACGTTGGACTTGCCGGAGCCGTTGGGCCCGACGACGCCACAGATCCCCGGCTCGAACTTCAGGGTCGTCGCCGAGGCGAAGGACTTGAACCCTTTGAGGGTCAGTGACTTCAGGTGCATCGGGTGGCAGGGGCCTTTCGGCTAGCGGGTATCGAAGCCATCGTACCCGCCTCGCGGGCCGGTCACGGAGTCCACCACGGTGTCCACGCGGCCCGGTGTGTCCCCGGAACGCAGCCAGGCGAGCAGGGCGTCCGTGGCGTCCTCGCGTCCTTCGGCGACAACGAGGACGCGACCGTCCGGGTAGTTCGACGCGAAACCGACCAGCCCGAAGTCCAGCGCTTTCGTCCGGGTCGCCCAGCGGAAGCCGACGCCCTGGACGTGCCCGTGGACCCACGCGGTGAGGCGGACGGGGGACGCGGCGAGGTCGGCCGGTTCGGTGTCGCTCATGGACCCAGTCTAGGTGCAGCAGTCCAGGTGCAGCGTCCGGGCGTGGGGACCCAGGACACCGGTCCCGCACCGTCAGAGGTACGGGTGGGTGATCAGCTCCAGATAGTGGCCGGAGGGGTCCAGGAAATAGACACCCCGGCCGTCGTGACCGTGGTTGATCTCACCGGGCTGCTGACGCTGTGGGCCGGCCCAGAACTCGATACTCCTCTCACGCAGCGTGCGGAGGGCACGGTCGAAATGACCGTCATCGACGAGATACGCGTAGTGCTGCGGGGAGTACTCCCACGTCACCTCAGCGAACTGAAGCATCACCCCGTCACCGATCGTGACATTGGTGAAGATCCCCCACGACTCTGCGGGGGCGGCCTCGAGAATGTCGATGTAGAACACCGCCATGTCGGCGGAGATCTTCGAGGCGATGATCGTGTGGTTGAAACGTGCGGTCATGATTCTCCTTGTTTCTGCGTTCTCTGTGTTCTCTGTGTTCTCTGTGTTCATTGGAGGTACGCAAGGACAAGGAGGTCCGCGGATCAGGACACGACCAGTACATCTTTCCGGGAGCGGCCGCGTCGGGCCTGACTGGTCATCACGGTGGGCAAGCTACCCGCGTCCTTCCACTCCGTCA
Organism: Corynebacterium variabile; assembly: GCF_006539825.1. Taxonomy (GTDB): domain Bacteria; phylum Actinomycetota; class Actinomycetes; order Mycobacteriales; family Mycobacteriaceae; genus Corynebacterium; species Corynebacterium variabile. The sequence continues at coordinate 39,099 of NZ_BJNT01000014.1, read as the reverse complement.
ATGTCTGCTAAATGTCTGCTCAATGCGTGCTCAATGCCTGCTCAATGCCTGCGCAGGTTCCGGCGCATGAGGACCCGTGGAAACCCGTCGAGCACCGAGTCTGTCTCCGCCACCACGGTGAACCCTGTCTTCTCGAACATGTGCCGTGTCCCGACATAGGCCATGGTCATGTCCACCCTCTCGCCACCATTGTCTACCGGGTACGCTTCCACCGCCGGTGCGCCGTTCGCCCGGGCATGCTCCACCGCCCCGTCGATGAGTTTTCCGGTGATGCCCTGCTTCCGGTGGCCGGGACGCACCCGCACACACCACAGCGACCACACCGCCAGATCGTCGAGGTGCGGGATCCTCCGGTTGACCGCGAAGCTCGTCGCCACCCGGGGATGCACCGCAGCCCAGCCGACCGGCTCGCCATCCTGGTAGGCGACTACCCCGGGAGGCGGGTCTAGGGTGCACAGCTCACGCATCTTCTCACCCCGTGCCGTGCCGTGCAGGGCGTTGGGTTCCTTGTTCCGCAGCCGGTAGGTCAGGCAGAAGCACACGTTCGCCGTCGGTGACCTCTTGGGCCCGACGAGCGTGGCGACGTCCTCGAAGACCACCGCTGGACGGACCTCGACAGTGCTGTCGGAGTTTTCGGCCCTGTCGGTGCTCATGGTTTCCAGTATGCGCCGTGTCGACCGCGGTCACCGGGGGTCACTCTCCGGCCGGGCGCACCGGCTGCCGCAGGATTGTGCGGAGCTTCTCCGGTGCCGCCCGACGCGGATCGCCGAGATAGATCTCGTGGTGGCGTCCGACCATCTCCAGTCCCTGCGCCGGGATGAACTCACTATGCATCTCCTCCAGTACCGGCCCTTCCGCGTCAAACGGGCCGATGCGGAGGGTCTGGACGCAGAGCCCCTCGTCGAGAACGCTGACGTGGACGTCGTCGAGTCGGGCAGGTGGTGTCTTCTTCGCCCTCACAGCCGCCACCGCAGCAGTGACGTCATGTTCCCCCAGCCAGTCCGGCACCGCCAGCATCATCGTCCAGTCCCAGACAGACTTGTCCCGTGCGTCCGTGAAGGACGCCATGTGCTCTGCCCACCACAGTCCCTCCAGCGGCGGCACCACGTAGTCGTGTCCGGATGCTTTGCTCGCGAACTTGAGGGCGTACGCCACGGGGTAGAGCGCGGCCAGGGCTGCCGCGTAACTCGGGTCGGTGTTCGGGTCGCCGTGACCGTCCACCATGAGATAGCGGCTCGGCGGCACGGTGAGGGCGCGGAACTGTCCGCGTCTGGCGCGGTAGGCGCCGGCCTTTTCAGGTCTGTCTTCTCCGGCTCCGTCATATCCGCCACAGTAGGCGGGCCACCGGATACCGTGGTGCCCGTGCAGAACACCAGTCCCCTCCCCTCACTTGATGACCGCCGCTTCGCCGCTGCCGCCCGGGCCGAGGGTGGTGAAGTCGGCCCCGCGACCATCTTCCACTACCGCGAGGCCGACGGCGAGATCTGGGCGGAGTACGCCGGTGGCGAGGTCCGCCGGGGATTCCTCGTCGGCACCCGGACCGGCGACACGCTGAGCTTCCGCTACAGCCACCTCAACACCGACGGCGAGACGGCGTCCGGACGCTGCACCTCCGAAGTCACGGTGGACGCCGCAGGGAGATTCCGGCTGCTCGAGACCTGGACCTGGGAGTCCCGGGAGGGCTCCGGCACCAGTGTCGTCGAGGAGCTCAGTGCGGTCACCACCGCAGGGACCTGCACGCTGCCCTGACAACGGCCCCGAGAATTGCCCTGCTCAGATGCGCAGTCCGACCGTTCCCACGGCCTCGAAGGAATCGTCCTTGTCGTCCCAGCACTCGACATTCTTCAGGCCGGGGATCATGGACCGGCGGAACACCGGGTCGATGCCCTCCCTCTTCTGGAGGCTGTAGTTCCGCAGCAGTTTGAGCACCACCGGGCACAGCGGGATCAGCGCACAGAGGTTGAGCACGACCATCGTCGCCGCTCCGGTGTCCGCCAGCGCCCAGATCACCGGCACGTCGACGATCGCCCCGAGGAAGACACAGATAACCACCAGCGACCGGAAGACGAGCATGACCACCGGGTTCTTCGTGAAGTACTCCACGTTGGACTGCGCGAGGTAGTAGTTGCCGATGACCGAGGAGAAGGCGAGGAAGAACAGGATCAGGGTCACCGCGTGGGTGCCCCAGTCACCGACCTGTGCCGCCATCGAATCCTGTGTCAGCTTCGCCCCCTCGACATCGGTGCCGAAGGTCGGGTTGGACAGCAGGATGATGAACGCGGTCACCGAGCAGACGATGAGGGTGTCGAAGTAGACACCGAGGGTCTGCACCAGGCCCTGCTTGCAGGGGTGGGACGCTGCGGCCGTACCGGCGGCGTTCGGGGCGGACCCCTGACCGGCCTCATTGGAGAACAGACCACGGCGCATGCCGTTCATGAACGCGGCGCCGACAGTCGCGCCGGCGAACTCCTTGAATCCGAGGGCACCGCCGATGATGTCGCCGATGACAGCGGGGATCTCGGAGATGTTCATCCCGATCACCAGCAGTCCGAGCAGGATGTAGGCGATCGCCATGAACGGCACGAGGATCTGGGTGAAGGACGCGATGCGCTGGACACCACCGAAGACGATCATCGCGGTGAGCAGGGCGACGGCGACACCGATGACGACCTTCATCGTGGTGGTGTCGCTTTCGACCGAGGTGGCGACGGAGCTGACGATAGAGTTCGTCTGCAGGGCGTTGTTGATGAACCCGAAGGTGATCGTGATGACCACGCCGAAGATCACCGCCAGCCACTTCGCGTTGAGGCCGCGGGTCATGTAGTACGCCGGGCCACCGCGGTAGGCGTTGGCGGCGTAGTCACGGGTCTTGTAGAGCTGGGCCAGCGTCGCCTCGATGAAGGCGGTGGCTCCGCCGAGGATGGCGATCATCCACATCCAGAACACCGCGCCCGGGCCACCGAGGGTGATCGCGACAGCCACGCCGGCGACATTGCCGGTACCGACGCGGGACGCCGCTGAGATCGTGAACGCCTTGAACGGGGAGATGCTCTTGTCCGGGGCCTTGGTGCCTTTCTCCCCGGCATGGGCTGCCGCACCCTGCGCCAGGACGTCGTCGTCCTGGGACGGTGGTTCCGTCACCGCACCGAACATATGGGGCAGAAGCCGGATCTGGACCACTATCGTGCGAATGCCGAAGTAGACACCGGCAGCGACGAGAATCCAGACGACAACTCCCCAATAGGAGTCATTGAGTGAGGTGATGAAATCCGTCATGTCGAGCGACACTACGGCAAAGGACGGGCGACCGCTCCCCTGCCGTCGTTGTTCGTCGGGTCCACCGCTACCGTGTGCTAGTACTGGAGGCGACGGTGACCAGTGACGTTCACCGCCGGACGAGGGAGCCGTACCCGGACGACGACAAGACGGCCACGAAAGGTCGTGGCTGCCATGTCATGGTTCATTCTCGTTGTCTCCGGTGTCTTCGAGGCGGTCTGGGCGACCGCGCTCGGGCGTTCCGACGGACTCTCCCGCCTCTGGCCGACTGTCGTGTTCTTCTCCGCACTGGTCGTCAGCATGGGCGGTCTCGCGTGGTCGATGCGGGATCTGCCGACCGGCACCGCCTACGCGGTATGGGTGGCGGTCGGTGCAGTGTGCACCGTGGCCTGGGCGATGACGACCGGCGAAGAACCGGTCACTGCACTGCGGATCCTGTTCCTCACGGTCATCATCGGCGGCGTGATCGGGCTGAAGCTCGTCAGCTGACCGGCGCCTCCTACCACTGCCGGAGCCCCGGAAGAGATTCGCCGGGTGGTTGGCACCGGGACAGGCACCTGTCAGACTCGGTCCATGGAACCACGCCTGCACTTCCTCACGCTCGCAACTCCCGACCTCGACGCGGCACGGAGGTTCTACCACGATGGGCTGGGATGGCCCATGGCACATGACGAGCCGGGCGAGATCATCTTCTTCCAGATCGCCCCGGGGCTGCTGCTCGGACTGTTCGATGCCGGGAAGTTCGACGAGGATCTTCTCCGTGACCGGGAGGGCGGCGGTGGCAGTGCCGTCAGCGGCGTCACACTGGCCCGCAATGTGCCTGACCGGGACAGTGTCACGGAAACGCTCACCGCATTCGAGGCGGCAGGTGGAACGATCCTCATGCCGGCACAGGAGGGCGCCTTCGGCGGAGTCTTCCACGGCCACGCGGCAGACCCGAACGGCGTCATCTGGGAGATCGCCCACAACCCGGGCTGGCACATCGCCGACGACGGCTCGGTGTTCTTCGACTAACTGCGGCTCAGCGCCGCTGGCACTCCGGGCAGAAGTGCGAGGACCGGTTGGTCCACTGTTCCCGGACGACGGGCGTGCCGCACCGTGGGCAGGGTTCCCCCTCGCGGCCGTAGACGTTGAGCGACCGGGAGAAGTACCCGGACGCCCCGTTGACGTTGACGTAGAGGTCGTCGAAGGTGGTCCCGCCGGCGGCCAGGGCACGGGTCATGACCTCCGTCGCGGCGTCCAGCAGGGACATCACATCGGTCTGACGCATCGCGGTGGCCTTCTTCCGTGGGTGGACCTGTGCCGCCCACAGCGCCTCGTCGGCGTAGATGTTCCCGATCCCGGAGACCACGGTCTGGTCCAGCAGGACGCGCTTGATCTCGGAGCGCTTCTTCCGGATGACACGGGCGGTGTGCGCGGCGTCGAACGCAGCGTCCAGCGGGTCCACGGCGATATGCGGCACCGGATCGGTCACCCCCGGAGCGGTGACCTCCCAGCGTCCGAAGGTGCGCTGGTCGACGAAACTGAGTTCCAGTTCTCTCCCGGTGTCGGTGACCAGCAGTGACCGGATCCGTAGATGCGGTGAGGTCACCTGCCCCGGCTCGCCGAGCAGCATCTGCCCGGACATCCCGAGGTGGACCAGGAGGCAGCGTCCTGAACTCTGCCCTGAACCCTGGCCACCGCGTGGGTACTCCAGGTCGATCCAGAGGTACTTGCCCCGCCGCCGGAGGGCAGTGATCCTGGCGTCCTCCAGACCCGCTTCCAGGGCCGCGGCACCGCCGGGCTGGCCACGCACCGCGCGCGGGTGCAGCACCTCGGTACCGACGATGGTCGCACCGGTGATGTGCTCCGCCAGGCCGCGGCGCACAACCTCGACCTCAGGAAGCTCGGGCACCGGCGGCTCAGCCGTTCAGGCCACTGAGCGTGCGGTAGGCCTCACGGGCGGCGTGGTGCTCCGCCTCCTTCTTCGTGTGCCCGGTCCCCGTACCGCGCACCTCACCGTCGAAGGAGACGGTCGCACTGAAGGTCTGGTCGTGGTCCGGTCCCTTGACGTCGGACGCGTACACCGGGTCCCCGGAGATCTTCAGGTCGGACATCTTCTCCATCAGCACGGTCTTCCAGTCCATGGTGAGACCGGTGGACGGGGCCGTGGTGATCTTGCGCTCGAAGATACGCAGCACCGTGGCACGGGCGACCTCGAAGCCGCACTCCAGGTAGATCGCACCGAGCATGGCCTCCACCGAGTCCGCGAGGATGGAGTGCTTGTCGGCACCGCCGGTCATCTCCTCACCGCGGCCGAGCAGGATGTTCCCACCCATCCCCAGCTCCCGGGCGACCTCGGCCAGGGCGTACATGTTGACCACACCGGCACGCATCTTCGAGATGTCCGACTCGGAGCGGTCCGGGAACTGCCGGTAGAGCTGCTCGGCGACGGAGAGGCCGAGGACGGCGTCCCCGAGGAACTCGAGCCGCTCATTGTTCGGCAGGTTGCCGTTCTCGTTGGCGAAGGAACGGTGCGACAGGGCCAGACGCAGCATACCGTCGGACAGTTCCACGCCCCACGCCTCGAGCAGTGGGGTGTGGTCGGTCTTCGAGAAGGCGGCCTCCAGTGCGGCTTCTCCGGTCAGGCGACGTTTGCGCGACATCAGTTCTTCCCGTCTTCACTGTCGTCGGAGTCCGCCTCGTCGGCGATCTCGTCGAGCTTGCCGGCCAGACCCGCCCACCGGGCGTCCGGGGCCGGCTCCTGCTCCTCGGAGATGCCGTCGGGGGCGGGGATGTCGTCGGCGCACTCGTGGCCGTAGTCCTCACACACCGGGTTGAACGGCAGGTTCAGCCCCACCTCATCGAGCACCAGCTGGGTGATGTCGACCATGTCATCCTGGACGAGCAGCGGCTCGAAATCGTCGTCGTCCCCGGTCTCGCCCCCGGCGACACCGTCACGGGTGATGAAGTCGGCGTTGATGCCGAAGACATCGCTGATGCGTACCGACAGCGGCTCATCGAGCTCCGCCAGACAGCGGGAGCACTGGCCGGTGGCCCGGCCGTGGACGGTGGCGTCCACCAGCAGGGACTCCCCCAGATTCGACACGTCGGCGTCGACCTCGATCGGAGATCCCTCGGCGACACCGAGCATCTCACCGCCGAGACGGACCGGTGCGGGGCCGGTGGTGGTCAGATGCTGAGGCATTCCGGTGGACCGGAGAACCTCGCGGACTTCAAGCTGGAAGGGATTCGTACTCACCGTGTCATTCTTACCCTTATCAGGTCAGGTGGGGCGAATCAGCCGCGCTCGCCCCAGTCGTTGCGGCTCTCGCGCTGCTCACGGCCCTCCCGCTGATCGCGCGGGTACCGGTTGCCGGAGACACCCGCACCCTTGCGCAGTGCGGAGCGGTCGCGGGACACGGTACGCAGCGATCCGTTGAGGGACTCCTCGAACTGGGCCAGCGTGCTGTCGACGTACTGGTCGCACTCGCGGCGCAGCCGGTCGGAGTCGGCGTGCGCGGACTCGATGATCCGGCGGGCCTCTGCCTCGGCCTCGCGGACGACCTCGGACTCGCTGACCAGTCGACGCTGCTCGGCGATACCTTCGTTGACCGCACGGTCGTAGAGGTTGTTCCCCTCGTCCACCAGGCGGGTCTTCTCCGCCTCGGCACGGGCGGTGGTCTCCTGGTACTCGCGGCGGGCGTCCTCCTCCAGACGCACCGCCTGCGCCTCAGCGTCGGAGACGGTGGCATTCGCCCGCTCCTCCGCGTCCGCCAGGGTGTCTGCCGCCTGGTTCCGGGCGTCCGTGACGATGCGCTCGCTCTCCTCCTCCGCATCGGAGACGAGGGTGCTCGCCTTGGTCTCTGCCTCGGAGAGGATCGCGTCCTCCCGGTCAAGAACATCCTGGGCATCATCCAGGTCACCGGGGATGGAGTGCCGGACCATGTCGAGCAGATCGATGGCACTGGAGCGGTTGACCATGCAGTTCCCCGACATGGGGACTCCATAGGCCTGTTCCACCAGTGTCTGCAGATCGTCGAGGCCCTCGAAAGTCTTGTACATGACAGCCAGCATGCCAGAAACCGCCGCGATGTTACGGATGTGACACGCGGGACACGGACTTTTGAGCGGCCACCGACCCGGCCGCTACCCCCGGTACTTGGCGAGCACGGCCTCGGCGACATTCTCCGGCAGCAGACCGTTGACGTCACCGCCGTACTTCGCGACCTCCTTGCAGATCGTCGAGGAGACGTAGCCGTACTCCGGGTCGGTGAGCAGGAAGAACGTCTCCACCCCGGTGAGCCGCTGGTTCATTTGGGCCATCGGCAGCTCGTACTCGTAGTCCAGGGAGCTGCGCAGCCCCTTCACCAGGGCCGGGATATCGTGCTCACTGAGGTAGTCGACCAGCAGACTGTCCCAGGTGTCGATGGTGATCTTCTCTGCCTCGGGAAGACCGGTGGCGTCCAGTGCCTCCCGGATCAGCGCGATGCGCTCGTCGGCGTCGAAGAGCCCGGATTTGTTCGGGTTGTAGGTCACCAGCACGGTGACCTCGTCGAACATCCGCGCAGCGCGGGTGAAGATGTTGATGTGACCGTTGGTGACGGGGTCGAAGGACCCGGGGCAGCAGACTCGCATGGACCGCATTTTACGGCCTGAGCCGCCCACTGTGCTGTTCGAGGTACCCGCACACCGCCACCACGATGACGCCGGACGCCACGAGGATCCCCAGCCCCCAGCGCAGTCCGACCTCGTCGGCGAGTGCACCGACGACGGGACTGGTGGCCAGGAAACCGATGCGCATGAACCAGCTGACGACGGTCACTCCACCGCCCTGACCGATCCCGGGGAACCTGGCGGCCGCCCCCAGCGCACTGGGCACCAGGGTCGCGGTACCGTAGCCGGCCAGCGCGAAGCCGAGGAACAGCGGCAGCGGTCCGACGGCGGTGGCGATGAGGACGCCGCCCGCCGCGATCAGCACACCACCGACGCGGGCGACCCGGACTGTCCCGTACCGGTTGATGAGCGGATCCCCGGTGAATCGGCCGATGCACTGGCTGCCGATGGCCACGGTGAACGCCACCCCGGCCACGCCGAGGTCCAGTCCCGCCAACTGCACCCCGGACACCGCCGCCCAGTTGTTGGCGACGTCCTCGACGACGGTGCCGCAGAGCGCGACCGCCACCAGCGGCAGGGCGAGGACCGCGACCGAGCGCCAGCGCCCGGGCACGGGCGGGCCACCCGGGGAGGCGTCCTCGGCAGGAGCGGGTGCCTGCTCCCCGATCCACCGGCCACCGACAACTGCCACGGCAATTCCCGGCACCGCCGTGACGGCCAGGTGGAGCCGCATGTCGACACCGGCCGCCGCCGATGCGGTGGCCAGTGCTCCGGCGGCGACACCACCCAGGCTCCACATGGCGTGCATCGAGGACAGGACGGACCGGCCGGCTGCATCCTGGGCACGGACTCCGGCGACGTTCTGTCCGACATCGACGACGGCGTCTACCACGCCCACGACGAACAGTGCGAGGGCGAGGAAGGTACCTGAGGGCGACCAGGCGACGGCGGCGACGGCCACGGCGAGAACCACCGTCCCCACGACCGAGACCGGGACCGGTCCCCACCGTGCGATGAGCCGGGGCGGGAGCGCGGAGGAGCAGATCGACCCGACCGCACAGCAGGAGACGATCAGTCCGAACCGGGACTAGCTGAGAGACAGTTCGTCGGACAGTGTGGGGTACCAGGGCAGCAGTGAGGCGTAGAGCGCCCCGTTGCTGGCGAAGAGCAGGCGGGAGCCGGCCACCCCGCCGTTCGCCGACCTGATACTCAATCCACCCGGTCCGCTCAGTCCGCTCAGTCCCCGGTGCCCCGCCAGATCGCCATGTCCATCCGGGCGATGCCGAAGGTGCGCTTCTTGAGCTTCTGCCCGGTGGTCTCGAATCCTTCGGGCCAGTCGACCTCGGCGGAGTCGACGTGCCGTTCGACGACGACCACGGCGTCCTTCGTCAGCAGCGGGATCAGCGCCCGGACCATCTCGTCGACGGCCTCGTCGGCAAGCTCGTAGGGCGGGTCGGCCAGCACCATCGTGTAGTGGTCACGCGGCGCACCGGAGAGGAAGACAGAGGCCTTGGCCTCGACGACGCGGGTGGCGGGGTGTCCGACCACGACAGCGTTGGCGCGGGCGATCTCGCAGGCGCGGTTGTTGTCGTCGACCAGGGTCACTTCCGCCGCCCCGCGGGATGCCGCCTCCAGGCCGAGCGCCCCGGACCCGGCGAAGAGGTCGAGGACGACCTCACCGTCGAAACCGAAACGCACCTGCAGGGAGGAGAAGAGCCCCTCGCGGGCGCGGTCGGAGGTCGGCCGCGTCCCCTCGGACGGCACCTTGAGCTTCCGGCCGCGGGCGTTACCGGAGATGATGCGGGTCACTGGAGCTCCTCCAGGGTCAGCAGGAGATCGCCCCCGTCGACGGCGGTGAAGTCCTCGACCGCACTGCGACGTGCGGTGCCCGGACCCGGTGCGACGACGTTGGCCTCCACCTTGACGGCCTCGACCACGGCGAGGCGGTCACCGGCGGCGACAGCCTGCCCGTCCTCCACCTCGAACCTGACGTGCCCGGCAAAGGGCGCGAAAATATCCATGCCCCGCAGTGTAGTCGGCGCCGGGCGGACGGCATGACGGGGACCGCAGCTGCGCCCGGACGCTCAGCTCCGCTCGATGAACTCCTGGTCGTCGTCGGCGATCTCGGCGACGAGTGCCCTGGCCAGAGCGGTGTCGTAGCCAACGAGATCCTCGGCGTAGCGGCGGGCCTCCTCGATCACCACGGCATCGTCGGCCAGTGACAACAGAGTGACCCGGCGTGCCCGCGAACCGGACTGACTCTCCCCCAGCACGTCGCCCTCGGTCCGGGTCCGCAGGTCCAGCTCCGCCAGTGCGAAGCCGTCGCTGGTCGCGGCGATGGACTGCAGACGTCGGGAGGACGCCTCCTCCTCCGGCACCGCCGTGCACAGGAAGCACCAGGAGTTGTCGGCGCCACGGCCGACACGTCCGCGCAGCTGGTGGAGCTGGGAGACGCCGAAGTTCTCCGCGTCGACGACGACCATCACCGTCGCCTCAGGGATGTCGACACCGACCTCGACCACGGTGGTGGCGACGAGGACGTCGATCTCGCCGGACGCCAGGTCCGCCATGACCTCGGCCTTGTTGTCCATCCGCCCGTGAAGCCGGCCGATCCTCAGACCTGCGAGGACGCCGCTCTCCAGCCGTGTGGCCACGTCGTCGACCCCGCCTTCTCCGTCGATGCGGGGGACGACGATGAAGGCGCGGTGCCCGGAGGCGACCTGTTCGCGGATCACGGCGAAGACCCGGTCGACCCAGTTGCGCTTGAACGTGGGGACGACGAAGGTGTCGACCTTGCCGCGTCCTGACGGAGAGCCGGTGAGGGTGCAGACCGACAGATCGCCGAACATGGTCATCGCGACGGTGCGCGGGATCGGTGTGGCGGTCATGACCAGCAGGTGCGGGGTGCGCTCGACCGGCGCGTTTTCCCGCAGCTTGTCGCGCTGGCGCACACCGAAGCGGTGCTGCTCATCGACGACGACCATGCCCAGGTCGAAGAAGTCGACGCTGTCCTGGATGATCGCGTGGGTGCCGACGACGATGTCGGAGGTCCCGGAGATGATGTCGAGCAGGGCCGCCTTGCGCTCGGCGGCGGTCATCGACCCGGTGAGCAGGGTGACGGTCACCTGCCGTCCGTCGATCCGTTCGAGCAGTCCGGTGAGGGTCCCGGCATGCTGGACGGCGAGCACCTCGGTGGGGGCGAGGAAGGCGCACTGTGCCCCGGAATCGACGACGCGGAGCATCGCGAGCAGCGCCACCACAGTCTTGCCGGAGCCGACATCGCCCTGCAGCAGCATGCTCATCGGGGTCACGGTGTCAGTGGTCCCGGCCATGGCGTCCCCGATGGTCGACAGGGCGTCCTGCTGCGGAGCAGTGAGATCGTAGGGCAGCCGGTCGATCAGGGCCGTGTAGCGCGAGTCCGGCGCGACGGGGACGACCGGCCGGGCGTGGCGGGCGGTGGAGTCCGCCCGGCGCAGCGCCATGACCAGCTGCAGACCGAGCGCCTCGTTGAACTTCAGGCGGGTGCGGGCGGCGTCCGGTCCATCCTCCGGGGGGCGGTGGACCTGGCGCAGTGCGGTGGCGAAATCGAGCACGGGCGCCCCTTCGATCTGCGGCCAGTCCGGGGCACCGGGCACCCGCGGGAGCATCTCGGAAGGCTCGCCCATCGCGGCGAGGACATGGTCCATCACCGCGGTGACCTCGGCGGTGGAGGTGCCTGGACGCCGCCGGTAGGTCGGCAGCCACGGGTGCGAGAGCACCTTCTGGGCCGCGCGCATGCCCCCGGCGACGTCGACGATGGTGGCCAGCGGGCCGAAGGCGCCGAAGGCCGCCTCGTACTCCTCGTCGGTGCGACGGTGGCCGTCGGGGGTCGGGGCGGGATGAAGGGTGATGTAGGAGGGGTTCTTCAGCTGCCACTGGTCGCGCCAGATGCCGAGCGTGCCGGAGAACATGAGCTTCGCGCCCGGGGTGACGAAAGGCTGGTGCATCCGGACATTGCCGAACAGGGCCGAGGAAAAGACGGTGTCCGCCACGCGGAAGGTGAACTGGAGGATCTCGCGGGGTCCGCGTCGGCCGCGGTTGTCCTGGACCTGGGCGGTGAGCACCTCGGCGAGGCAGGTGAACCGGTCGCCCTCCTCCGGCATCTCCCCGGGCACTCCGCCATGATCGGTGAAGGCGCCGGTGCCGGAACTGTGGACGTAGGCGACCGGGAAGTTCATCAGCGCCTGCCCCATGGTCGCCAGCCCCGGCTTCCCGGCGAGACTGCGTGCCCGGTCGGGGGTGATGACCAGGCTCAGCGGCCGGGGGTCATCCCATCCCAGCATCTACTCCACCCCCACCTGCGCGGTCACCGTCAGGCCGGGGACGTGGACGGCGTGGAACTCCGCGTCCGGGTGGGACGCCGCGATCTGCGCCTCGACCCCGGCCATGCCGGCGTCGCCGAGTCCGTCACCGTAGAGGACGGTGACGAGTTCCCCACCCTCGGCGAGGAGCTCCCCCACCACATCGACGACCCGGTCGTCGCCGGTGACGTCGGCCCAGCGCTGGCCGTGGACGGCGTCCGCCATGTCCTCGGCATTGTCCTCGATGTCGGAGGTGGGACTGTAGACGGCGAGTGCGGCCAGCCCGCCGACGACACTGCCGGTGTCCACCACGGTCACCGCGGCACCGGTGTTGTCGAGGACTGCGAAAAGTCCGGTGGTGTCCTGCCCGTTGGTCAGCACGATGACGGGTCCGCCTGCCGCGTCGACCGCGGCGGTGAGGGCGGCGGGACTGTCACCGACGGCGGCCCCGGAGGCGCGGAAGAGTGCGGCCAGGCCGTCACCGGCCGCATCGCCGCCGGGCACCAGCGCGATGACCGGGGACGCCGGGGCCGCGTCCTTCGGCTCCGGTCGCTCAGGCAGGACCTCGATGCGCAGGTCGTGGACGTCACCGAGGGCGAAGACCTGCTCGATGAGCTCACCTGACCGGCTGGTGTGGACGTGGGCGTGACTACCCGGGGCGTCTGCCGCACCGTCGCTGACCACGACGACACTGTCACCGAACCGTTCGAGCAGGGCGCGCAGTTCCCCGGGGTCACCGTGGAAGCCGAAGACGAGTTCGAGGTGCGGGTCCGCTCCGCTGCCGTGGGAGTCCACGGCGTCCGCACTGTCTGCGCTGTCTGCAGCGTCTGCACTGTCCGCGGATCCCGGCTCCGTCTCCAGGGCATCGACCAGTGACTGGAGGATGACGACGAGTCCGCGTCCCCCGGCATCGACCACGCCGGCGTCGCTGAGGGCGGCGAGTTGTCCGGTGGTCTGCGCCAAGGCGGCGACCGCGGCGTCACGGGCGGCGGTGACGACGTCGCTGAGGGACGCCCGGTCGGCTGCACCGGCATCCCGGGCCCCCTCGGCGGCGGCGCGGAGCACCGTGACGATCGTGCCTTCCACCGGGTCGGACAGGGCGTCGAGCACGAGTTCCCCGGCGCGGGCGAGCATCACCGGAACCGTCCGGGCGGAGAGCTCACCGGTGGCCGAGAGGGCCGCGGTATCCGCGACGGCACGGAGGATCTGGCTGAGCACCATGCCCGAGTTGCCGCGGGCGCCGGCGACAGCACCGGCTGCCAGAGCGGCGGCGACCTCGACGGCCGCGTGCGCACCGGTCTCCCCCTGAGCCTCCCCCTGGACCTCCCGCAGCCGAGTGACCGCGGACTCCATGGTCGCGGCCATGTTCGTCCCGGTGTCGGAGTCCGGGATCGGGAAGACGTTGAGCCTGTTGATCTCGGCGCGGTGGCGGCGCAGTCCTGCCAGGGAGGCGGTGGCCCACGCGTCGAGGTAGTCACCCGTGAGGGTGTCGGGGGTGCGGACGGTCACGGTGCGACCTCCTGGTCAGCCAGGGACCAGTTGACCGGGGCGGCACCCTGGGCGGCGAGGATCCCGTTGGCCCGGCTGAACGGGCGGGAGCCGAAGAAACCCCGGTAGGCCGACAGCGGCGAGGGGTGCGCGGACATCACACACCGGTCCTCGCCGACCAGTCCGGCGACCGACTGGGCCTGGCGTCCCCACAGCACCGCGGCGACCGGACGCGTCGCAAGGTGGGAGACCACCGCTCCGGTGATCTCCTCCCAGCCGGTGCCGCGGTCGCTGCCGGCGGCCCCGGCCTGCACGGTGAGGACCCGGTTGAGCAGCATGACGCCGTGATCGGCCCACGGCGTCAGGTCCGCGGATGCCGGTCGCGGCAGTCCGAGGTCGGACTCGTACTCGGTGTAGATGTTGCGCAGAGACTTCGGCAGCGGCCGGGTCGTGGCGGCCGAGGAGAAGGCCAGACCGACGGAGTGTCCGGGCGTCGGATACGGGTCCTGACCGAGAATGAGGACGCGGGTCTCGTCGGCGGGCCGGGCGAGGGCGCGGAAGATGTTCTCCGGGGCGGGCAGCAACTGTTCACCGGCGGTGATGCGGGCTGCGGTGCGCTCGGCGGCGGCAGGCAGGTCCACACCGGCGGCGTCCAGCTCGGCGCGCCAGGACGGGTGGACTGTCGCCAGGATCGTCCCGGCGAGTGCGGCGGTCGGATCGGTCGACGGAGTGGTCACAGCGAATTCCACCCCGAGACATAGAGGGGACGCTGCCCGTCGACGGTCACCGGGTCGGCGAGCTCACCGAATTTGGTCGCGTCCCCGGCGTCCTTCACCTCGCCGATGATACGGTAGCCGGCCGGGGGTTCCTTGTCCGTGGTGCCGAGCAGGGTGTGGTCCTCGCCGCCGGAGAGCACCCATTCCCACGGGTCGTCGCCGGTGATCTCGGCGGCGTAGTAGAGCTGCGCGTCGGGGGTCAGGGCAGCCCCGTCGAGATCGATGATGACCTCGGAGCGGCGCGCGACGGTGGTGAGGTCGCGGATGAGGCCGTCGGAGTTGTCGGTCATCGCGGACATGCCGGCGGCACGCCCGACCGAACCGCGACCCACGATGAGACGGGGCGCGCAGTGGCGGGAGACGAGATCCTGGAGGACAGGATTGTCCGGCACCGCCTCACGGGAACCGTAGTAGTTGAGCAGCGCAAGCCCGGCGGCGGAGTGGCCGATCACGCCGGAGGCGACGACGGCGTGGCCCGGACGTGCGGCGTCCACGGTCAGTGCCGGGTCTGGTCCGGCGAGGACACCGATGGCTGTGACGGCGACGATGAGCTGGCGTGAGGTGACCACGTCTCCGCCGACGAGTTCGACACCCCAGGGGGCGGCGGTGGCACTGATGCCGCGGGCGATGTCACTGACGATGCCGACGGGGAGGTCGGCGGGGGCGGACAGGGACATGAGGACGGCGGTCGGACGGCCACCCATGGCCTGGATGTCGGCGAAGTTCTGGCTGACGGCCTTCACCCCGACCTCGTAGGGGGTGGACCAGTCGAGGCGGAAGTGCTCACCGTCGACGAGAACGTCGGTGGTGGCGATGTCCCGCGAGTTCGGCGGCGCAGGGTCGAGCACCGCGGCGTCGTCACCGTTGACCTCGCTGGGGGCTGCTTCGCGGATCGCCGCGATCGTCGCCGCCTCCCCGATCTCGGAGACGGTGGGGCCGTCGGCGGAGTGTCCGCCGTAGTTCGCTGACGGGTCTCCCGCCCCTGCCGTCCCTGCCGTCACAGCCATCCGCACCCTCATCCATCCAGTAGGCAGTAGTTGTCGACGCCGGTGCCGGCCGTATGATCGGGGCCATGGCAGAGCAGCGTCCCGGTTCCCCGGAAGTCACTGATCAGGGTAGCAGTACCAGAGGACTGTCCCGCACCACGACGGTGCTCGCACTGGTCCTGGCGGTCGTCTTCGTCGGCGCCGTGCTGGCGGGGGCGAAGATCCTCGTCGACCGCAACGTCTACACCGATGTGTCCATGGGACCGGTGGATGCCCCGGACGCGGACTCCCCCGCCTGCGATGCGATCCTCGACGCGCTGCCGGACCGCACCTCCGACTACCGGTCGGTGGGTATCACCGAGCCTGCCCCGACCGGGGCGGCGGCCTACCGGGACTCCGGCGGCGCCGAACTGACGGTGCGGTGCGGTGTCTCGGCGCCGGCACAGTACTCCGTGGTCAGCTCTGTGGTCTCCCACGGCGGTACGGACTGGCTGCGGGTGGATGACGCCACCGAGGGCTCGGACCTGTCGACCTGGTACTCCCTGAGCTCGACCCCGGTGGTCGCGGTGACGGGCAGTGTCGATCCGGGCACCGCACTGGACAGCACCGTCAGCTTCGACGGTATCGGCCGGGCGATCGCCGACAACACCGACGGTGACGCCCCTACCCCGCGCGCGCTGCCGTTGACGGACCTGCCCGCCGACCGTTCCGCGGCGTCCTGCACGGAGTTCGGAGACGCCCTGGCGGACGCTTTCGGTGCCTACCGCCGGGTCACGGAGACTACGGCCGGCGAGCCGATCGACGGTGTGGCGGTGTGGACCGCTCCGGGTGCCGAGCCGGTGGTGGTTCGCTGCGGGGTCGGGATGCCGGAGTCCTATGCCGCCGGAGCCCAGTTGACCCAGGTCGACGAGGTGCCGTGGTACGAGGACACCGCCCTGGGCAACGGGTCGACCGCCGGGGTCTGGTACGCCCTCGGTTACGGGTCGACGGTGGCGGTCTCCCTGCCGCTGGATGTCGGAGACACGGTCCTGCCGCAGATCAGCGGCATCATCGCCGACACGATGGTCAAGACCGGGGAATGACCACGGCCCGAACTACTTCCGCACCAGGGCGCGGGCGATGAGGATGTCGAGCAGTTCGGTGTAGGCCACCCCGGTGGCCTCGAACATCTTCGGGTACATGCTGATCGGGGTGAACCCGGGCATGGTGTTCGGCTCGTTGAGCACGGGGCCGTCCTCGGTGACGAAGAAATCCACCCGGGCCAGGCCCTCACAGTCCAGCGCGCGGAAGGTCTCGACGGCCCAGCGGCGAACCGCGTCGGCCTGGCCCTCGGGCAGCGGGGCGGGGATCTCGTAGCTGATGATGTCGTCGAGGTACTTCGTGTCGAAGCCGTAGAAGCCCTCCGGGCCATCCTCGGTGCCCTCGAGCAGGGACGGCTGGGAGGCGTGGACGGTGCCGTCGGGGTACTGCAGCACACCGCACTCGACCTCCACACCGTGGAGCATGGCCTCGACGAGGATCTTGGTGTCGTGCTCGAAGGCGTGTGCCTCGGCGGCATCCAGGTCCGCCCAGTCGCTGACCTTGGATATGCCGACCGAGGAGCCGCCGCGGGCGGGCTTGACGAAGACCGGCAACCCGATCATCTCCTTCTCCTCGTCGGTGAGGTCGCGACGTTCGGTGAGCACGACCTCGTCGCCGACCGGCACGCCGGCGGCGCGGGCGATGAGCTTGGTGTACTGCTTGTCCATGCAGGCGGCGGAGGCGAGAACGCCGTTGCCGACATAGGGCACGTTCGACAGTTCGAAGACGCCCTGGACGGTGCCGTCCTCACCGTTACGACCGTGGAGCACGGGGAAGATGACGTCGACCTCGGCGTAGAGGGAACCGTCGCCGTAGCGGAGCTGGCCGCGGCCGGAGGCGAAGGAGCCCGGGACCAGGTGGACGCCGCGGGACATCTTCACGGTCGGCAGGTCCCGGCCGTGGGCGGAGAGCGCCTCGGTGTCGGTGGTGCCCTTGACCCACATCCCGGTCTCGGTGATGCCGACGGGGACGACCTCGTAGCGGTCGGGGTCGAGGTGGCTCATCACCGCGGCGGCGGACAGGCAGGAGATGCTGTGCTCGGAGTTCTGGCCGCCGTAGAGGACGGCGACGACGGTGCGGGCGGCGGGTGATGTCGGTTCAGTGTTGCTCACCCGGCAGAGTCTACCGGTCGACTACTCGGCTTTCCGGGTGCGGCCCAGCAGGGAGCGCACCGCGTCCGCCACACTGCCGCCACGGTGGCAGACGTCGACCACCGCATCGGTGATCGGCATGTCCACCCCTGCCTCCTCTGCTATCTCGGCGATGGAGATCGAGGAGATGACGCCCTCGGCGACCTGGCCGCGGGTCGACTCCCGGGCCTGGTCGAGCGTCTCGCCGCGTCCCAGCCGCTCACCGAAGGTGCGGTTGCGCGACAGCGGGGAGTTACAGGTCGCCACCAGGTCGCCGAGACCGGCGAGGCCGGCCATGGTGCGCTCGGAGCCGCCCATCGCGACGGTGAGCCGGGTGATCTCGGCGAGTCCGCGGGTGATGAGCGTGGCGATGGAGTTGTGGCCCAGCCCCATGCCCGCACCCATGCCGCAGGCCAGGGCGATGACGTTCTTGCAGGCGCCCGCGATCTCGCAGCCGATGACGTCGTCGTTGGTGTACGGCCGGAAGTAGGGTGCGGCGGTCGCC
Organism: Corynebacterium variabile; assembly: GCF_006539825.1. Taxonomy (GTDB): domain Bacteria; phylum Actinomycetota; class Actinomycetes; order Mycobacteriales; family Mycobacteriaceae; genus Corynebacterium; species Corynebacterium variabile. The sequence goes on along the minus strand of NZ_BJNT01000014.1, from coordinate 20,922 downwards.
TCCTGGACCGCGACGGCCCGGGCGTCATCGGTGCAGGCCACGACGGTGGCGGCGGGCTGGTTGCGGGCGATCTCGTAGGCGAGGTTCGGTCCGGAGAGCACGGCGACCCGCTCCTCCGGCACGTCGGCGACCTCGGCGATGACCTGGCTCATGCGCCGGCGGCTGGAGTGTTCGATGCCTTTGGTGAGGCTGACGAGGGTGGCGTCAGGCCCGATGAGGTCCCGCCAGGCGGCGAGGTTGTCGCGCATGGCCTGCGAGGGCACCCCGAGAAAGACGATCTCCGCACCCTTGAGCGCCCGGGCGGGGTCGGTGGTGGCGGTCAGCGTCTGCGGCAGCTCCACCTCCCTGAGGTAGGTGGAGTTCGTGTGGCGACCGCCGTTGCCGTCCTTGCCGCCGTTGATCTCCCGGGCGATGTCGTCGCGGCGGGCCCACAGGGTGACGTCACTGCCGGCGTCGGCACAGACCTTCGCCACCGTGGTCCCCCAGGATCCCGCCCCCATCACCGCGACCTGCACCATGCTGCCCACTCTCCTGTCGTCGTCGTGTCTATCAGTACGCTGTACATTGAACCAGACTGCCAGACCCGAAGAAGGTAACTCCCGTGATCACCCATTCCGGTATCGGTGACCTGTCCACGTCCGTCGCATCACGGAATCTCGGGGACGCCTCGAGAACCGCGGTCGCCCGCATCGGCAGCTCCCCCTCCGACGAGTTCGTCAATCCGACCTTCGCCGCCGGTGCGGTGATGTGGCGCCGTCTCTCCCCCGCCGACCCTGGCACCCCGGAGACCGGCGCGGAGGACGCCGTGGAGATCGCCGTGATCCACCGTCCGCGCTACGACGACTGGTCGCTGCCCAAGGGCAAGGTCGACAAGGGCGAGGGCATCGTGCAGACCGCGGTCCGCGAACTGGTCGAGGAGACCGGCTACGCCTCGACGCTCGGCTGGCTGCTCGGCTACGTCCACTATCCGGTCGGCAACTCGACCAAGGTCGTCTGGTACTGGACCGCCGAGGTCACCGACTACTCGGACCCCACCCCGGAAGACACCGACGAGGTCGGCGAGCTGCGCTGGGTCTCCCCCGCCGAGGCCACCCGACTGTGCTCCTATGACGCGGACCGTGAGGTCATCTCCGCCGCGCTGGAGCGCCTGTCCCTCGGGGTGACGCGTCGGGTGCTCTACGTCCGTCACGCCAAGGCCGCCGACCGTCGCGGCTGGCAGGGCGAGGACCGGATCCGCCCTCTGACGAAGAAGGGTCGCCGCCAGGCCGAGGCTCTGGTCGACGTGGCCCGCGGCTACGGCGTGAAGTCGCTGAGCTCGGCGGACCCGGAGCGGTGTTCCGACACCCTCGCCCCCACCGCCGAGGCCCTCGGCCTGGAGACCGCGGTGGACGCCTCCCTGGGGGACGCCGCGCTCGAGGACGGCCCCCGGACCGTGATGGACGCTCTGGTGCGGGCCTCCGCCGCCCCGGTCAGCGCGGTGTGTTCCCAGGGCGTGGTGATCCCCGCGGTCGTCACCGGCCTGGCCGCGGACGAGGGGATCGAGATCGAGGACCTGCGGGCGAAGAAGGGCTCGGTGTGGGTCCTGCACTTCAACGCCGCAGAAAAGCTGCTGGGTGCGGACTACCTGGCGTCCCCGCTGCCGGTGCGGTAACGGCCGGCAGCTACCGGATGACCGGCTTGAAGCTCGGCCGGGTCGTCTCGAAGGCGGCGATCGCGTCGGCGTCCTGCAGCGTGATGCCGATGTCGTCGAGGCCGTTGAGCAGGCGCCAGCGGGTGTCCTCGTCCACCTCGAAGGGGAAGACGTGCTCGCCGAGGGTGGCGGTCTGCGCGTCCAGGTCGACGGTCATCTCCGCACCGGAACGCTGCTCCAGCAGTTTCCAGATCAGTTCGATCTGCTCCTCGGGCATGACACCGGCGAGCAGGCCGTTCTTGGCGGTGTTGCCGCGGAAGATGTCGCCGAAGCGCGGGGAGAACACGACCCGGAACCCGTAGTCGAGCAGTGCCCAGACCGCGTGCTCACGGGAGGAACCGGTGCCGAAGTCGGGTCCGGCGACGAGCACCGAGGAGTGCACGTAGGGCTCCTGGTTGAGGACGAACTCCGGGTCGGTGCGCCAGGACTTGAACAGGCCGGACTCGAAGCCGGTCTTGGTCACCAGCTTGAGGTACTCGGCCGGGACGATCTGGTCGGTGTCGACGTTGGACCGCTTCAGCGGCAGGGCGACACCGGTGTGGGTGGTGAATGCTTCCATGTCAGCTCTCCTTACAGATCGGCCGGGCTCGCCAGGTGGCCGAGCACCGCGGTAGCCGCGGCGACCGGTGGGGAGACCAGGTGGGTGCGTCCACCCTTGCCCTGACGTCCCTCGAAGTTGCGGTTGGAGGTGGACGCCGACCGCTCCCCCGGGGAGAGCTGGTCGGGGTTCATGCCCAGGCACATGGAGCAGCCGGCGGTGCGCCATTCGGCGCCGGCGTCGAGGAAGACCTTGTCCAGCCCCTCCTCCTCGGCCTGCTTCTTCACCTGGGTCGACGACGGGACGACCATCATCCGCAGACCCTCGGCGATATGGCGTCCGCGCAGCACCTCGGCGGCGGCGCGCATGTCCTCGATGCGGGAGTTGGTGCAGGAGCCGAAGAAGACGGTGTCGATGCGGATATCGCGCAGCGGGGTCCCCTCCTCCAGTCCCATGTACTTTATGGCGCCTTCGGCGGCGATGCGCTCGGTCTCTTCGGTGATGTCCTCGAGATACGGCACCCGTCCGGACAGCGGCAGACCCTGGCCGGGGTTGGTTCCCCAGGTGACGAAGGGGGTCAGTGCGGAACCGTCGATCTCGACGACGGTGTCGAAGACCGCGCCCTCGTCGGTGGCCAGCGAACGCCAGTAGGCCATGGCGTCCTCCCAGTCCTGCCCGGTCGGCGCGAAGCGACGGCCCCTGAGGTAGTCGAAGGTGGTGTCGTCGGGGGCGATCATGCCGGCGCGGGCGCCGGCCTCGATGCTCATGTTGCAGACCGTCAGCCGGCCTTCCATGGACAGCTTCCGGATCGCCTCGCCGCGGTACTCGATGATGTGGCCCTGGGCGCCGCCGGTGCCGATCTTCGCGATGATGGCGAGGATGAGGTCCTTGGCGGTGACGCCGGGCTTCAGCTCCCCGCTGACCTCGATGGACATCGTCTTGAACGGCTTTAGGCGCAGCGTCTGGGTGGCCAGGACGTGCTCGACCTCGCTGGTGCCGATACCCATGCCGATGGAGCCGAAGGCACCGTGGGTGGAGGTGTGCGAGTCACCGCAGACGATGGTCATACCCGGCTGGCTGGCGCCGAGCTGGGGGCCGACGGTGTGGACGATGCCCTGGTCGGCGTCCCCCATCGGGTGCAGTTCGACGCCGAACTCCTCACAGTTCTTCCGGAGCGTCTCGACCTGCAGGCGGGAGACCTTGTCCTCGATCTCCAGCAGGTTGCCGGTGTGGACGCCGAGGGTCGGTACGTTGTGGTCCTCGGTGCCCAGGGTCAGGTCGGGACGCCGCACCGGGCGTCCGGCCTGGCGGAGACCGTCGAAGGCCTGCGGGCTGGTGACCTCGTGGATGAGGTGGAGGTCGATGTAGATCAGGTCGGGTTCGCCGGGCTCGCCCCTGGTGACGACGTGGTCGTCCCACACTTTCTCGGCCAGGGTGCGGGGTGTGTCCGGTCGTGTGGTGCCCCGGTTCTGCTGTGTCACAGCGTTCACGGTTGCTCTCCTCATGGAAAAAGTGCTGCGGTATGAGTTTCACACGGTGGGACGCAGGGACGGTCGATGGCCCGGGTAGTCACTCCGGGACCCCGGCCCTGGTAGTTCCACTGGATGGAATGTACTATATCAGATTATGGGAATTACCTCTGACGTCCCGGTACCCGTCACCAGCGGCATCCAGGTCCTTGACCGTGCACTGCTGATCCTGGGCATCGTCGCACGACGACCGCACAGTCTCTCCGAACTCTGTGAGACCACCGGCCTGCCGCGTGCCACCGCGCACCGTATCGCCGTCGCCCTCGAGAAGCACCGCATGGTGACCCGACTCGACGACGGACAGTGGACCGCCGGTCCCGCTCTCGCCGAGCTGGCACCGAAGTCCTCGGCCCGCCTGGACGAGGCCGCAGAGTACGTGCTCCCGTCGCTGGTCCAGCGTACCGGTGAGTCCTGCCAGCTCTATAAACTCTCCGGTGCCGAGCGCATCTGCGTGGCCACCGCAGAGCCGCCGCTGGGCCTGCGTGATACCGTCCCGGTCGGCGCCCGGATGACGCTGGCCGCCGGGTCCGCGGCGAAGATCCTCGTCGCCTTCTCCCCGAAGAGCTTCCAGGACGAGATCCTCCAGACCGCGTCCTACACCGCCGCCGACCTGGAGCAGATCCGGGTCGCGAGGATCGCAGAGTCCATGGGTGAGCGCGAGCCGGTGCTGGCCAGCGCCTCGGTGCCGGTGCGGGACTCCACCGGCGTCATCGCCGCACTGTCCATCTCCGGACCGATCGACCGGATGGGCCCCTCCCCCGCCGCCCGTCACCGCGAGGCCCTCCATGCCGCGGCAATGGACCTGGAGGAGCACCTGCGGTAGGGATGCTGCGCCGGCGGTGACGCCGGACGGCAGCGCTCCACGCATGCGGAAAGCCCGCACCAGAAACTCTGGTGCGGGCTTTCCCTGTTGGTACTCCGTACGGGATTTGAACCCGTGTTACCGGCGTGAGAGGCCAGCGTCCTAGGCCGCTAGACGAACGGAGCATTGTCGACGAGATCCGGCGTGAGCCGCTCTCTGCAACGCGTTGAACTATACAGAAACGCCGCGCAGATCTCCTAATCAACCGAAGAAATAGGCTCTGACATGCTCAGATACCTCGTCTCAGGCGTTGCCGTAGCCTCACAGTATGTCCATTTCCTTCAGCGACACCACGGGCCTCCGCGCCCGCCGGCTCATCGCCCAGCTGCTGTCGCCGTCAGCGGCCCGACCGCCCCTGGACTCACTGGCGGAGACCGCGACCTGGCTCACCGCCGTGCAGGCCCAGAACGCCGCCGCCGGCCGCGAAGCACTCGCCCTGCGCACCGGCGCAGACTCCCTCTCCCCTGCCGACCTGTCCGCGGCCGGTGTGGTGCGCAGCTGGTCCCAGCGCGGCACGCACCACTATCTGCCCGCCAGGGACGTCCGCTGGATCACCCTGCTGTGCTCGCCACGCGTCCAGCGCGCCTCAGCGAAGCGCCGCGGACTCCTGGGGCTCACCGACGCCGATGTCGACCTGGGCCGCACGGCCCTGCTGGCCGCCCTCGTCGACGGCACCTCCCTGACCCGGACACAGTGCTACGGGGCCCTCCGGGACGCCGGCGTGGACCCCGACGGTGGACGTGGCCCGCACATGCTCCGCCACTTCGGTGGCGAAGGCGACATCATCCAGGGCGTCCCTGCCGGCAGGGAGGAGACTTTCGTCCTCCACGACGCTGCCGTCAGTGATCCTGTCGACCTCACCGGGGAGGATGCCCTGGGAGCACTGGCCACCCGCTACTTCCGCTCACGTGGCCCGGCGACAGTGAAGGACTTCGCCTGGTGGACCGGACTGACCGTCACGGACGCGAAGAAGGGTACGGCGCTGGCCGTGGCCGCCGGGGCCGTGATCGAGGCATCCGCCGCCGACGGTCGCACGATGTATCTGGGCGATTGGCAGGTGGACGTCACCGACGCAGAACTGGCGGACGCCGTCTCCCCGGAACACGCGGACATCCCCCTGCCCGCCTTCGACGAGTACCTCATGGCCTACACGGACCGCTCCGACATCATCACCCCGGATGTCACCGCCGAGGTCGGCCCGACGAAGAACGGACTGGTCCATCCCAGCGTCCTGCGGGCGGGCGTGGTCACTGCCCGGCGGTGAGGATCCTCGCCTGCTCCTCCGCCTTCGCCAGAAGCTCTTCGTTGGTGAGGTAGCGGCGCTCGAAGGACTTCCATGCCTGGACGTGCATGTGCCACTCCCCGGTCTCCGGGTCACGGCGCGGGTGGGCGAACCGCACCCACCGGATCTTCGGCTCCACCTCGCCCGTCTCCGGGTTGATGCGCGTGTAGTGCACCACCGAGCAGTTGTGGATGGTCATTGTGGGGTCTTTGTCGTTCCGGAGGAACTCTTCGTCGCTCCACCGTTCCAGGACCAGCCGCGTGGACCACATGAAGTCGCCGTGGGAGACCACGAGGACGTTCTGGTGCTCACTCTCCCGGTGCAGGGTGCTCAGCAGGTTACGCACCCGGTTCTCGGCGACCTCGGCGATCGACTCACCGGCCGGCGGTGCCCAGTACAGCGGGTCCTTCCGTTTGAGGAGGGCGTTGTGGGAGTACTGCTCCTCGAAGACCGCCCTCGGCAGCGGGGAGATCTCACCCCAGGACCGTTCCCGGACGACACGGTTCTCCTCCCAGGACGCGCCCGGGATGCCGAGGGTCGCCGCCGTCTCCCGTGTCCGGACGAACGGTGAGGTGATGCACCGGTCGAAGGTGTCGATGTTCTCCCGGATCCACTGCCCTGCGGTCTTCGCCTGTGCCACCCCGGCCTCGGTGAGGCGCCAGGACCGGTCAGCGACGAGCATCGTCGCCTCGGTGAAGAGTCGCTGGTCACCGGCCTTGTCGCGTTTCTGGATGACATTGGCCTCACTCTGTCCGTGTCGGACTAGGACCAGATTCCTGGGCATGGTCATGCGCCCCAGAGTAGACCGATCGGACCGGAGGCGTCGCATGCGGAAAGTCCCGTTCCATTCTGTCCGGGGACAGTGTGGAACGGGACTTTCTTCAGTGGTACTCCGTACGGGATTTGAACCCGTGTTACCGGCGTGAGAGGCCAGCGTCCTAGGCCGCTAGACGAACGGAGCATATACAGTTGAAATACCGCGAAAAGAGTATTTCCGCTGGCCTACCAGGACTCGAACCTAGAACGACGGTACCAGAAACCGCTGTGTTGCCAATTACACCATAGGCCAAAAACAAAGCATCCTCGTGAAAGAACGCATGGTACTCCGTACGGGATTTGAACCCGTGTTACCGGCGTGAGAGGCCAGCGTCCTAGGCCGCTAGACGAACGGAGCAGTGAAAAGAAGAATGAATTCCAGCTTTTCAGCTGGCCTACCAGGACTCGAACCTAGAACGACGGTACCAGAAACCGCTGTGTTGCCAATTACACCATAGGCCAATCATTACGACGGTAAAGAAGACTCCGTGAACCGGTGCCCCCTGCCGTGCAACGGGGACTACTGTAACCCGCGCCCCGACAGGGCGCAAACCTGCAGGTAGCCCCCGTCCTCCGGAGCTTCCCCTACTGCTCAGGTGCCACGAACGGGGTGACCGCCCGGGCCGCGCGCAGTCGCGCGAGGGTGGACTCGCGGCCCAGCAGCTCCATGGACTCGAACAGCGGCGGGGAGACCTGCTCGCCGGTCACGGCGACCCGCAGCGCACCGTAGGCCTTGCGGGGCTTGAGCTCCATGGCCTCGATGAGCCGGCCACCGACCTTCGCCTCGATGGTGGCGGTGACGAACTCGTCCTCGCCCAGTGCCTCCAGCTCCTCGATGGCCGCGTCGAGCACCTCGACGGCGTCCTCCTTGAGGTTCTTCTTCGCGGCCTTGGGGTTCAGCTCCAGGTCGGCGTCCGCGGTGATGAGGAAGCGCAGCAGACCGTCGGCGTCACCGAGCATCTTGATGCGGGTCTGGACCAGGTCGGCGGCGAAGGCGAACTTGTCGGCCGGGTAGTCCGCCGGGAAGCCCCGGTACTCCTCCAGGTAGCTGCGCAGGCGCGTCGCAAAGTCCGCCGGCTCCAGGAGGCGGATGTGGTCGGCGTTGATCGCCTCGAGCTTCTTCTGGTCGAAACGGGCCGGGTTCGGCTTCACGTCGGCGACGTCGAAGTTCGCGACCAGGTCGTCGACGCTGAAGATGTCCTGGTCGGCGGACAGGGACCAGCCCAGCAGGGACAGGTAGTTGATCATGCCCTCGGGGATGACGCCGGCGTCCCGGTGGTTGAAGAGGTTGGACTCCGGGTCGCGCTTCGACAGCTTCTTGTTGCCCTCACCCATGACGAACGGCAGGTGGCCGAACTCCGGGGTGAACGAGGCGACACCGATGCGCTCCAGCGCCTCGTAGAGGGCGAGCTGACGCGGGGTGGACGGCAGCAGGTCCTCGCCGCGCAGCACGTGGGTGATCTGCATCAGCGCGTCGTCGACCGGGTTGACCAGGGTGTACAGCGGGGCACCGTTGGAGCGGGCGACGACGAAGTCCGGGACGTTCGCGGCTTCGACGCTGACCTCGCCACGGACGAGATCGTTCCAGGTCCAGGTCTTCTGCGGCATGCGCAGTCGCCAGACCGGCTTGCGTCCCTCAGCCTCGAAGGCTGCGATCTGCTCGTCCGTGAGCTCGCGGTCGTAGTTGTCGTAACCGAGCTTGGGGTCGCGGCCGGCGGCCTTGTGCCGCTCCTCGACCTCTTCGGCGGTGGAGTAGGCCGGGTAGACCTCTCCGGCGTCCTTGAGCTTCTGCAGGACATCGGCGTAGATGTCCATACGCTGTGACTGGCGGTACGGGGCGTGCGGGCCGCCCACCGGGTCCACGCCCTCGTCCCAGCTCATGCCGAGCCAGCTCAGCGAGTCGACGATGGCCTGGTAGGACTCCTCGGAGTCGCGGGCGGCGTCGGTGTCCTCGATGCGGAAGACCAGCTTGCCGCCGGTGTGGCGGGCGTAGGCCCAGTTGAACAGTGCGGTGCGCACCATGCCGACGTGCGGGGTCCCGGTCGGCGACGGGCAGAAACGGACGCGAATGTCACTCATAACCGTCTATTTCACCACATCCACTCCCCCGCGACCTCGCCGGTGTAGCCCACCGCCTCCAGATCACGGAGCCAGGTGTCCAGTGGCAGAATCCCGGTCCCCGGTGCGCCGCGGCCGGGGTCGTCGGCGAGTTGGACATGGGCCGGCAGTCGCCTGCTCCGGCGCAGGTCGTCGAACCAGGCGGTGATCCCCTCGTCCCCGACGGTCCCGGCGAGATGCCAGAAGTCGGCGAGCAGACCTGTTCCCGGGGTGGTGTCGATGATGTCGTGGGCGTCGGTGATGGTCTGCAACGGGTAGTCGGTGGGACCGGGTTCCGGACTGCGGCTGGGTTCGATGAGCACTGTCCCCAGCTGCCGGCCGGTCACGGACTCCGCGACGGCGGTGATCCGTTGGCGCTGCGTGTCGGTGATCTGCCGCCCGTCGCGTCCGACGAGGAGGTTGAACAGTCCTGTGCCGGTCCTGCCCGCGAGGCGGGCGTGCGCGTCCAGGTGGCGTCGGCTCAGCGGTTCCCGGTGAAGGACGCCGCGTTCCCCGACGTGCAGGTCCCCTCCCCAGAAGTTCAGGGCGACGAGGGTGAGTTTCCGCCGCGTCAGCTCCTCGACGAGGTCGTCGACCTGGGTGCCGGTGGGCTCGGGTGTGGTCCAGAGCCACCACAGTTCGATGCGGTCGATACCGAGGGCCGTTGCCCGGTCGAAGTCCGGGTCGCCGGGCGGTCGGCCGACGGAGCAGTTGATCGCGGTGCAGTAGGCGTCCGGGGCGGGTGTCATTCCGCCCAGTCTGGCACTGCCGTGCCGGAATTTCCGTTAGTCTCTGAAACTGAATCTGCTTTCAGCCACTCTGTCCCCCACCGAGGAGCATTTCCATGTACACCACCACCGTCCACGGTGCCCACGACGTCCGCTTCGACGACCTCACCCCGGTCTCCCCGGGCACCGGCGAGGTCCGCATCCGGCCAGCGTTCAACGGCATCTGCGGCTCCGACATTCACCTCATCGAGAATCCGGAGACCTCCGGCTACGTCCTGCGCCACGACGCCGACGGCAACCTCGCCATGCCCGTCGGCCACGAGTTCTCCGGCACCGTCGAGGAACTCGGCGAGGGGGTCACCGGCGTTTCCGTCGGCGACCGGGTGGCGGTCTTCCCCTTCGCCTACTGCGGGGAGTGCGAGGCCTGCACCCGTGGCATGGAGGAGTGCTGTGAGCGGCCCACGGACCTGCCCGGTGGCCTGAGCAGCTCGGTCACCGTCCCGCAGCGCTGTGTCTTCCCGCTGCCGGAATCCGTGGACCTGCACCTGGGCGCCCTGGTGGAACCGATGGCGGTGGCCTGGCACGCGGTCCGCCTCGCCGAGGTCACCCCGGAGGACGCCGTGGTGATCGCCGGCGCCGGACCGATCGGTCTGGGACTGTTCTTCGCGCTGCGGGCGCAGGGAGTGGAGAAGGTCGTCATCTCCGAACCCTCGACCGAGCGCCGGGAGGTCGCCGAGGCCCTCGGCGCACAGGTGGTGGACGCCACCGCGTCCGGCTTCTCGGCGCAGGTGCGGGCCCTGGTCGGCCCGGGGCGTCCGACCGTCGGCTTCGACGCCGCCGGGTCCGCCCCCGCCTTCAGCGCTGTCCTGCGACTGCTGGGCCTGCGCGGCCGGATGGTGGTCGTGGCGATCCACACCCGGGAGTTCGCCTTCAACCCGACCATGGCCCTGCTCGCCCGCGAACGCTCGATCCTGCACACCTACGCCTACTCCATGGCTGACTTCCGCGAGGTCATCGACGCGATGGCCCAGGGCCACTACCCCACCGACGGGTGGGTGGAGGTCCGCCCGGCCAGCGAGCTTCTGGACGCAGTGGAGGACCTCACCGCAGGGGAAGGCTCCAAGATCCTGCTGGAGATCTGAGAACGCTGCGTCTTACCCGGCGGCGACCGCCGGAAGCACGGTCACCGAACCGTCCCGTCGACGGGCGATGTCGATCGCGACGTCCGGGGTGCCGTCCCGGTGCTCGACCTGCTTCCCGAGACTGTGGATCCGGTGGGCCTGTTTCATCAGCGTGTCGACCTCGGCACCGGTGAACACCGGAGACCGGAAGCCACTCTGTCGTTTGATCTGCAGAGACGACAGGCGGAGGAGGACGTCGTTGATCCCGGACTCCAGCTCGTCGATACGCTCCTGGTCCGTCTTCAGTTCCCGCGAGAACCTCTCGAAGCCATTCCCCTCCGACGCCTGGGCGTGCTCAACGGCCTGCAGGACGATCACCCGCCGCTTCAGTGCGATCGCCAGAGTCGCGATCTCCAGGTGGGTGCGGAACTGACCGCCCTTCCCTGCGACGCCGGAGAACGCCTTCAATGCGGACAGCTCCACGCCCTTGTCCTCCGGAAGCCTCCGGAGTGCGTCACGCCACTTACCGAGCCGGTCCTCGGTTCTGCTGAGTTCCTTGTCGATGGTGTGGACGGCGGAATCCAGTCCCAGGGAATGACCGACCTCTCCGCGGTCCAGGAGAATGGCCGCAGCTTTCTTCACCGCTCCGGCGGAGCCCTTGAGGTCGCTCCGCTCATCATCGAGTTTCTCCTGTTTCAGTTCCTCCAGGAGCGTGGTGATCTTCTCCAGTGCCTGGCGCTGCTGCGCCTCTGCGTTCGCCGCAGCACCTGCGGCCACGGCCATGAGGACCAGCGGCCCTGCGACGGTGAGTGCCGCCCCTGCTGCGGCACCCTTCGTCGCCGTCTTCACCGGGACGAACGTCGCGTGAGCGGTGATCCCTTTGGCACCGACGAGTGCACTGCGGATGCCTCCCTCCACACCTTTCACCGTCATCGGCTTCACGACTCCCGTGCCGAACTGGGCCGCGACCTTCGCCGGGACGACCATCCGGTAGATGTTCTCCCCGGACGATGTCGCCGTAGCCACCGTCGACGAGTTCTTCGCCGAATCCCTGATGAGCTTGGACAGGTGCGTAGCGAGCGGGCTCACCGCGTTGAGCGAGATTCCGGAGCTCTGGGGCACCGTCTCCGGCATCGGGCGGATCTCGAGGGTCGTGACAGGGTGGTCCGCCATCACCGCCAGCACGGTCCTCAGTTCCGTGAGCTTCTCCGCGGTCAACGGCCCCTCAGCCAGCACGTCAGGGACGTGGGTCTCCTCCGTCGCCAGTGTGAGCACCGGAACAACCGTGCCCTGATCCTTCGTCATGTTCTCTCCCTCGGTAGGACGCGGTTCCTCCACCACGTCGTCATGCATTACCCCATCGTAGAGTGACCGCACGACAGCATCCGGCACATACTGCCCAGTGTTCGAGAGCCGACGTACGATCGACCCCATGAACTCCCCGAACCCCTCCCGCGTCGCCGTGGTCACCGGAGCCGGCGGTGGCCTGGGCCGCGCCTTCTCCACCGCCCTCGCCCGTGACGGCTGGACGGTCGCCGCCCTGGGTCGCACGCTGTCCTCGCTGAGTGAGACGGTCACCGCCTGCGCCGCGGCCAGTGCCGCCGACAACAGCCCGCAGCCGCACTCCGCAGTGGTCTGCGACGTCACCGACGAGACCTCGGTCGTCGATGCGGTCCGCACCGTCACCGACCGCTACGGCCGCCTCGACGTGCTGGTCAACAATGCCGGCACTCCGGGCCCCACCGGACGGATCGACGGGGTGGATGCGGAGGCTTTCGAGCACACCCTGCGCACCAACACCCTCGGCACCTTCCTGTGCACCCGGGAGGCCTTCGCCTGGATGGCGTCCCACGGCGGTGGCCGGATCATCAACAACGGCTCCATCGCCGCCCATGCCCCACGGGCCGGGGTGGCCGCCTACGCCGCATCGAAAGCCGCCGTGGCGTCCCTCACGGTCTCCACCGCGCTCGACGGCCGTGACCTCGGCATCACCGCGACCGAACTGGACATCGGCAATGCCCGCACGGAGCTGCTGTCGACGTTCAGCTCCACCGAGCCGATGTTCGACGCCGCCGAGGCAGCCCGGCTGCTCGTCACCGTCGCAGACCTGCCGGCGGATATCAGCGTGGACGCGGTGACCGTCACCGCGGCAGGTATGCCCTATCTGGGGCGGGGATAACGTCGACGTGATTTCTGTCACCCGTTGCCGCTGGGTACGGTTATCTGCGTGACCTACCTCGACCGCCCCGCGACCGCCCCGGACTTCCTGTTGTCGCGCTCCTCCGGGAGCCTGCGCACGCGCGGAACCAGGGCGAACTGGCCGGATCCGTTCGAGGCCGCGACTGCACTGCGCAACGGGGACGCCGGGCTCATCGTCGGCGCGGTCCCCTTCGACACCGCCAACCGGGCGGCACTGACCGTCCCGGAGGTCATCACCGAATCCGAGGGGCCGCTGGAGCCGCCGGCGCACTACCGCGGTCTGGACGCCGGACAGAAGGCCGAGGTCCTCTCGGTGACCCCGCTGACCACCAGCGAGGAGCACCAGACCACGGCGGCGGCGGCGATCGCCACGATCCAGAACTCCACCCTGGAGAAGGTGGTGCTGGCCCGCGCGGTCGACGTCGAGTTCGCCGAGGAGGTCGACCCGCTGCTCATCGCGGCCCGGATGATTGATCTCTCCGCCCGCCGGGACGGCTTCGCCGTGGACCTGGGCGCGACCGGACGCCATGACGACAAGGGCACCATGCTCGTGGGCTCCTCCCCCGAACTGCTGATCCGACGCCGCGGCACCACCGTGGAGGCGCTGCCTCTGGCGGGCTCGGCGGCGCGACTGCGTGACCGGGACGCCGATGTGACGGTCGGCCGGATGCTGCAGGACTCGGTCAAGGACCTCTCAGAGCATCGCTGGGTCACCGACCACTATGAGCGGGTCCTGTCCCAGGTCTGCACGGAGCTGTCGGTCCCGGACCGCCCGGAGCTGATCCAGACCAACGAGATGTGGCACCTGGGCACACGGATCCAGGGCACGGTGCCGGAGGACGGCCCCTCCGCCCTGGATCTGGCTCTCATGCTGCACCCCACCCCGGCGGTCGGCGGGTACCCCACCCATGAGGCCCTCGGGATCATCGACGAGGTCGAGGAGCCGCGGGACTTCTACGCCGGTTTCGTCGGCTGGTGCCGGGCCGACGGAGACGGCGAGTACATGGTCTCCATCCGCTGTGCCGAGGTCGCCGGGGCGGGTGCCCGGGCATGGGCCGGTGGCGGGATCGTGGCGAATTCCTCGGCGGCGGCAGAGACTGCGGAGACCACCGCGAAACTGCAGACCGCACTGCGCGCACTCAATGTGCCGGCCGCGCTGCGCGCGGTGTAGGCGTCCCCGGAGAACCGGGATTTCCGTACTGAACTCATAGCTTCCTGGAAATTTCCCTGGGTTAGTTTCACCCCATGATTCACCCCCGGAAACCTCTGCATCCAGTCGTAAGACTTGACCACTGGTTATGTAATCGACGTTCCGGATCAGCAGCCAGAAGCATGGTCGGAAGGCGTCACAGACGCCGGGCCGGTCGACGATCGGTCGACCATCAGACACCTGCTGACAAGGACACATCCATGAAGCTCCGTAAGAGCATCCTCGCCGTCGCCACCGCCTCCACCGTCGCCTTCGGTGGCGCCGCCGTCGCCTCCGCCCAGGACGCGGACGGTTCCCTCCCCGCCCTCTCCTCGGAGAGCACCGGCAACTCGGAGCTCCTCTCCAGCCTGGCCGGCGAGGACAGCCCCCTCGGTTCCTTCGCAAGCAACGACGACCCGTTCAAGACCATCAGCAACATCTCCGCGGTCATCGGCATCATCACCGCCGTCTACGGCCTCAGCAACGCGCTGAACATCCAGCTGCCGAAGTTCCCCTGATACTTCCGCCAACGCAGTAGCGACGACGGACGCCCCGACCTCCCGGTGGAGGTCGGGGCGTCCTTCTGTGCGCCGGAACTTCTAGTAGCGCTCGATCGGGTTGACCAGGTGGCCGAGGCCGGGGATCTCGACGTCGATCGAGTCACCGGGGACCATCTCGGCGGTACCGGCCGGGGAACCGGTGCAGATGACGTCGCCGGGCAGCAGGGTGAACGCGGAGGACACCCACTCGACGATCTCCGGGATGGACTTGATCATCTGGTCGGAGTTCGAATCCTGCTTGGTCTCGGTGGCACCGTCGTGGGTGAGGTGCGCCTTGATCGGCAGGTTGTCGAGCTCGGCGAAATCCAGGTCGGTCTCGATCCACGGGCCCAGCGGGCAGAAGGAGTCCAGGCCCTTGGCGCGTGCCCACTGGCCGTCAGCGAACTGCAGGTCACGGGAGGAGACGTCGTTGACGATGGTGAAGCCGAGGACGACAGACTTCCAGTCGTCGCGCTTGACGTCCTTGCAGGGCTTGCCGATGACGATGGCGAGCTCACCCTCGAACTCGACGCGGGTGGCCCACTCCGGGATGCGGATCGGTGCCTGCGGGCCGACGACGGCTGTCGGGGGCTTGATGAAGATCGTCGGGGGCAGGTGCTCCGCGGACTTCTTGAAGACCTCCTTGACGTGGTCGGCGTAGTTACGGCCGACGGCGACAACCTTGGACGGGAGGATGGGGGCGAGCAGCCGGACATCCTCGAACGGCCAGCTGCGGCCGGTGAACTCGGGCTCGCCGAAGGGGTGACCCGCGATCTCGCGGCAGGTCGCACCTGTGCCGTCCGGCTGGCCCCCTTCCACGACTGCGAAGGCCATGCCTTCGGGGTGTGCAATTCGGGAGATACGCATGTAATGACACACTACAGAGGGTGTCCTGACTGTCACCCACCGACCGCCCCTGATACGGCATTAATGGACACACAAATGCCCATAACATGGGAACTTCAGGTGATGAACATCACACCTGCGTGGAGCGCAGTGTGGTGAACTTCCGCGCCCCCTCCCCGCCTGCCGTCAGCGCGAGGTAGAGCTCGGCGCACGCCAGCGCATCGGTGACCGCCCGGTGGTTGCCGTAGTACGGCAGTCCGTACCGCTGCCGCACCCGGGGCAGGCGCAGGTCCTCACCGCGGGGGTAGGTGCCCATCCGCTCCATGTGGCGTCGTTCCAGGTCCAGGGTGTCCACCACAGGGACCTCGAACCGCAGACCGAGTTCCCGGCGGCACACCGCGTCGAGGAAGCCGGTCTCCATCACCGCGAAATGGGCCAGCAGCGCCCGCCCCCGGATCGCCTCGAGCAGTTCTCCGAGCGCCTCACCGGCCGGAATCCCGGTTGCCACCGTGTCATCGGTGAGCCCGTGAAGGGTCGCCGACTCCCCCACACCGGCGTCATGGTCGACCGTGTCGCGCAGGATGACCTCCCGCGCACCCGACAGGTCGATCACCCGGCCGTCGAGCGGCACCCACCCGATCGACAGCAGCCGGTCCCTCTTCGGGTCCAGCCCGGTGGTCTCCACGTCGACGGCGAGCAGCGGCACCGACCCCACCGGGGTGTCCGGCGCCGGTGAGGACAGGTCGACGCGGCGTCGGCGCCGCAGGAACCCCATCACGTACTCCGCACCGGATAGGCGGTGGTCAGGGCGGACTGGATCGACTTGATGATCCCGAAGGCATCCCGCAGGTTCTCCCGCTCGAGCCGACCGAGGAGATCAGGGCTCACGGCGTAGTCGGTGGTCTCCCCGGTGCGCAACTGCCGCGCCTGATGACGCAGTGACAGACCCTTGAGCACCCCGAAGGCATCGGTGAGGTCCCGTGCCCCCTTCGCGGAGACGACGCCGGCCTGTGCCGCCGCGGCGAGACGTTGGCCGGTCTCCACCACCGGTGACCCGGCGACGAGGGCGTAGAGCCGCGCGATCTGGACGATGGCGGCGATCCCTCCCTTCTTCACGTCGAGGGTGTTGGCGTAGTCGCCGCCCCGGCGCACCACCAGGCCACGGAAGACCCCCAGCGGCGGTTCCCGACGCACCGCCAGGGCCGCAAGCTGGGCATGCAGACGTCCCGATCCCTTGGCCGAGGCGACCGCTGAGCGGTGCACCTGCTCGACCAGGTCACGGGAGCCGTGGACGACACGCATGTCGAAGAAGGTCTGGGCGTAGAGCAGCGCATCCGGGTCCGGGGCCGTGACCCAGGTATGGAACATGTCCGCCCACTGCCCCACCGTCATCCGCCATGCCGGGTTCGAGGCCATCATGTCGCCGGGGCAGTACACCTGACCGGCCGCGGCCAGCCCGTCGCACACCCGGGCCGACAGCGCAGCGAAGTACCCGCCGTGGGCGTCCTCGTCGTAGTCGTCGGAGAGCACCAGGCAGTTGTCCTGGTCGGAGGCGAAACCGACGGCCCGGCGTCCCTGCGACCCCACGACGGCGAAGCCGTAGGGCACCGGCGGCGGGCCGAGCTCCTCCTCGGCGAGCGTGAGGAGCCGGCGGGCCAGGGAATCCAGCCCGACGGTGAGCAGTTCGCAGACCTCCTCCGGCGAAGCGCCGCGCTCGATGAACCCCGCAGCCATCGTCGCGGCATCGTCGACGATGCGTTTCATCTGGTCGTCGGTTGTCGCCTTGGCGAGATCGGCGGTGAGGTAGATCGGGTCATTGCGCATGGTGCGCATGACGTCGGACGCGGCGAGGATGCCGACCAGCACGCCGCCCTGCGACGCATCGGTGACCGGCAGGTGGTGGATGTGCAGGTCACTCATCCGCAGCATCGCCTCGAAGACGGTGACCTCCGGCTCGACGGACACCGGGTCGGGGGTCATGATCTGACGGACCGGCACGCCGGCGTCCACCCCGACGGCGAGGACGCGGCTACGCAGGTCGCGGTCGGTGATGATGCCCACGAGGCGGCGTCCGCCCGCTGTGCTGTCCACGACCGGCAGGCAGGAGACCCGCTGCTCCCCCATCAGCGCGGCAGCCTCGGCGACGGTGACGTCGGCCTCGACCGTGACCAGGTCCCGGCGGTGGTGATCCAGGTCGGAGATGGTGCGGCGCAGGACATCGGTGCCGGTGCGTTGACGGAGTCGGTCGGCGTCCGCCCGGATGCGCACCGAGAGCCCCGCGTAGTAGCGGGCGACATCGGGATTGCGCTCGACGAGTTCGAGCAGGTCCGCGCCGGGCAGGGTGAGCAGTAGACTGTCCTCCACGGCGACCATCGTGTAGCGCGACGGGCCGTGGGTCCCGGAATGCCCACCGCCGAGCATCGCCGAGTAACCGAAGGAGTCGCCGGTGCCGCGGCGGTCGAGCAGGACCCCGGAATCGTCGGTGACATCCACCGCTCCGGAGCGGACGATGAACAGGTGGTCGTTGTGATGGCCTGAGGTGATGACCGGATCGCCACGCCGGACGTAGGTCATCGTCATCTTCGCCGGCAGCGCGTCGAGGTCAGCCTCCGGCAGGTGGGCGAAGGGTTCCTGTTCTGCGAGGAAGCGGCGGATTTCGTCGAGTTCCACACTCATGAGCTCACAGTACGTTGCCGGTGGAACATGTACCCCCGCACCGGGGGTATAGGCAACAAGTTGCACATCACGGTGTGACGACAGTTACAGTACTGCACATGGCGTTGGACCACGCGATCATGATCTCCCTGGCGGAACGACCCGGCACCGGCTACGAGCTGAGCCGGCAGTTCTCGACGTCTCTGGGCCACTTCTGGCCGGCGACCCGTCAGCAGATCTACCGCACCCTGTCCCGCCTGCATGACGGTGGCCTGGTGACCTGCGAGGACGTCCCCCAGCAGGGACGTCCGGACAAGAAGATCTACACCCTCTCCCCCACCGGGGAGGACGCCCTGGCGTCCTGGATCGCCGAACCCTCCGCCGTCCCCACCCTGCGGGACAGCCTGGGTGTGAAACTGCGCGGCGCCGAACACGGCGACCTCGCCGACGTCCTGACCGACGTCCGGCACCACCGCACCGTCCACGCCGAACGACTGTCCCTGTACCGCGGCTACGCGGTCACCCAGTTCCCTGAGGCCACATCCGACCCCACGGCCCTGACCGGCCGACGACTGCACCAGTACCTCGTCCTGCGCGGCGGCATCCGCATGGAGGAAGGATTCGTCGCCTGGTGCGACGAGGTACTCGAGACCCTTGAGAAGAGTTGAGATGACTGACACCACCGCCCCCTTCCCGAACCTGTTCCGTCCGCTGGACATCGGCGGCATCACCCTTCCCAACCGCTCGGTCATGGGGTCGATGCACACCGGCATGGAGGAGCGCATCTGGCACGCCGACGAGCTCGGCGAGTTCTACGCCGAGCGCGCCCGCGGCGGGGTGGGCCTCATCATCACCGGTGGCATCACCCCGACCCGCTCCGGTGACCTCATGCCGCTGGGCGGACGCATGGCGACCCCGCTGTCTGTCCTGCACCACCGCCGGATCACCGGGAAGGTCCACGAGGCCGGCGGACTGATCGCCATGCAGATCCTCCACGCCGGACGCTACGGTGTGACCCCGTTCAAGGCCGCGCCGGGTTCCGAACCCTCGCCGATCCACCCCTTCAAGCACATCCGGATGACCGACCGCATGATCCGGTACACCATCCGCTCCTACGGCAGGGCGGCGCGACTGGCACGCAAGGCCGGGTACGACGCCGTGGAGATCATGGGCGGCGAGGGCTACCTCATCAACCAGTTCCTGGCGCCCCACACCAACGACCGCACCGACCGTTGGGGCGGATCGACCACCAACCGGCAGCGCTTCCTCATCGAGGTCATCGACGAGATCCGACGCCAGGTGCCCCGCGACTTCCCGGTCATCCTGCGTCAGTCCGTCGCCGATTTCGTCAAGGACGGGCAGACTTTCGATGAGATCGCCCTGCTCGCCCAGCGTGCCGAGCGCCACGGAGTGGACGCCATCAACACCGACATCGGCTGGCATGAGGCGAAAGTGCCGACCATCGTCACCTCGGTGCCGCGTGGCGCGTTCGTGAAGTTCACCGAGCGTCTGCGCGACGTGGTGGAGATCCCGCTCATCGCCTCGAACCGGATCAACACCCCGGAGGTCGCCGAGGATATTCTCACCCACCGCCGGGTGGACGCCGTCTCGATGGCCCGACCCTTCCTCGCCGATCCGGCGTTCATGAACAAGGCGTCGCAGGGCAGGTCCGGGGAGATCAACACCTGCATCGGCTGCAACCAGGCCTGCCTGGACCACGCCTTCGTCGGCAAGAAGGTCACCTGCCTGGTGAACCCCCGGGCCGGCCGGGAGACGACGCTGGTGCTCTCCCCCACCCGCTCGGCGAAGAAGGTCGCGGTCATCGGTGCGGGCCCGGCGGGACTGTCGGCGGCGGTGTCTGCCGCGGAGAAGGGCCACAAGGTGACCCTGTTCGAATCCCGTGACCATGTCGGCGGCCAGTTCGCCATCGCCGCCCGGATCCCCGGCAAGGAAGAGTTCCACGACTCCATCCGGTACTTCCGGACACAGCTTGAGGTCCGCGGCGTGGATGTCCGACTGAACACCCGGGCGTCGGTGTCTGATCTGGTCGACGGCGGTTTCGACCAGGTCATCCTGGCCACCGGTGTGACGCCCCGTATCCCGGAGATCGACGGTGTGGACCATCCCTCGGTGATGACCTACGCCCAGGCGGTCCTCGGTGAACGCGAGATCGGCCACCGCGTCGCCGTCCTCGGTGCCGGCGGTATCGGCTTCGACGTCTCCGAGTTCCTCACCACCCCGGGTGGTGTGGATTCCCCGTCACTGAACCTCAAGGAGTGGGAGCAGGAGTGGGGTGTGACCGAGGATCTGGAGACTCCCGGCTTCCTCACGAAGCCCCGCCCGGAGGCTCCGCTGCGTGAGGTGTACATGGTGCAGCGCAAGGCGTCCCGCCAGGGTAAGTCGCTGGGCAAGACCACCGGGTGGGTCCACAAGGCCGCGGTGAAAGGGAAGAAGGTCGAGCAGATCAGTGGCGCGACCTACGAGAAGATCGATGACGCCGGCCTGCACCTCGCCTTCTACGAGGAGAAGAAGGACAAGAAGGGCCGGGTCATCTCGAAGGAGCTGAAGGAGCGCCGTGTCATCGAGGTCGACAACATCGTGCTGTGCACGGGTCAGGAGTCGGTGAAGGAGCTCGCCGAGCCGCTGAAGGCCGCCGGCATTGACGTCACGATCGTCGGTGGTGCTGATCTGGCCGCGGAGCTGGACGCCAAGCGCGCCATCCGGCAGGGCACGGAGGCTGCGGCGAAGATCGCGTAGCTGTACCCCGGTCGTCCCTGTTGTCTCAACAGCAGGGACGCCGGGTCTTTCTGTGTGGGGATGTGTGGAGGCGC
>NZ_BJNT01000013.1 GCF_006539825.1 Corynebacterium variabile | reverse complement strand
GGCCCGCACCACCCTTTCGGGTGGTGCGGGCCTCCGGCGTTCCGTGCGATCATGGAGACAAGACGCGGATATCGGCGGATACCACCACCGACCACACCACTACCGCGTCTGTTTCCGGAGAAGGAGGACGCCATGTCACTCATGAAGGAGAACAAGAAGAAGCGTGTCGCCGTCATCAACGGCGAGCCGGTGTACCTGGACGGCTACGTCCCCAGCAGCTGGGACTCGCATCATTCGTCCCTCATGCAGGGGTGGACCTGGATCGGCATGGGCGTGATCCTCTCGTCGCTCGCCGGTTTCGGCGTGGCCATTTTCGGCTTCACATCCGCAGGGTTCGGCGGTAGCCCGGTCAGTCAGCCTGACGGCAACGTCATCGGCGTGATCGGCCTGATCGTCGGGGTGCTGATGCTCGCCTACGGTGGTTGGTCCATCCACCACGGCAGGGCCGCGTACCGCCGCTACAAGGAGTCCACCGGCCGCGTGCAGTAGAGGGGAGGCCCCGCTACGGGCTGGTCTGACCGCCGTTGACGTGGATTGTCGATCCCACGACGTAGCTGGACTCGGGCGACGTCAGGAAGACATAGGCGGGAGCGAGTTCGGTCGGCTGACCGGCGCGTCCCAGCGGGGTGTTCTTCCCGAACTCCGGCAGTGCCTCGACCGGTTGCCCCTGCGCGGGCTGCAGCACCGTCCAGATCGGCCCCGGTGCCACGGCATTCACCCGGATCCCCTCGGGCGCCAGTTCCTGGGCCAGGGCCTTCGAGAAGTTGTTGATCGCGGCCTTCGTCGCCGCGTAGTCCATGATGTGCGGTGACGGGTCGTAGGCCTGGATGGATGTGGTGTTCACGATCGTGGACCCGGGTTCCAGGTGGGGCAGGGCAGCCTGCGTGACCCGGAACATCGCGTGGATGTTGGTCTCGAAGGTCTCGTGCCGCTGCTCGTCAGTGACATTCGCGAACCCCTCCACGGCGATCTGGCGCCCGGCATTGTTCACCAGAGCGTCCAGCCCGCCGAGCCGGTCGACAGCCTCCTCGACGATCCGGGACGCGGTCTCCGGTTCGGAGAGGTCTCCGGGCAGCAGTACGGCGGTGCGTCCCGCAGTCTCGATGATCTCGGCGACATGCCGGGCGTCCTCCTCCTCGGAGGGCAGGTAGTTGATGGCGACATCCGCGCCTTCCCGGGCGAAGGCGACGGCGACTGCGGCGCCGATGCCGGAGTCGCCACCGGTGATCAGTGCCCGGCGTCCTTGCAGGCGCCGGGTACCGCGGTAGGTCTCCGCGCCGATGTCGGGCGTCGGGATCATCTCAGACTCCAGGCCGGGTTCGGGCTGGGACTGCTCCGGTGCGTCGATCGACGGGTAGCGGTGGGCCGGGTCGATGAAGGTGAGTTGGTCGTGGGTCATCTGGGGATCCTCCCTGGTGTGTGGTGGGCCATCGAGACTACGGACCGACGCTGTGTATGTCATGTATGTCAGCTGCGACGACCGCCCTGTGGGCGTCTCCGCCGTGTTCGGGGGATACTGGACAGCACAATGAGCACTGCACACGACCCCCACGTCGATCCCCGGGTCGACCCCACGAGCACCGTCCCCGGCCCGTCGCCCGAGACAGAGGCAGAACGACGCGCCGACCTGCGCCGCCACAAGCGGATCGCCACCGGTCTGCTGGTCCTCGCGACCCTGATCTACCTCTTCTGCCGCTGGCTGGAGGCCACCGGACGCGACGCCGGCTGGACCGGCTATATCCGCGCCGCCAGCGAGGCCGGGATGGTCGGCGCACTGGCCGACTGGTTCGCCGTCACCGCCCTGTTCCGTCACCCGCTGGGTATCCCGGTGCCGCACACCGCGATCATCAAGCAGAAGAAGGACCAGGTCGGCCACGCCCTCAGCGAGTTCGTGGGCGAGAACTTCCTCAACGCCACGCTCATCTCGCGCAAGCTCTCGGAGGCCCACATCCCTGAGCGCGCCGCAGACTGGGTGCTGGACCAGGGCGGGGCTGAGCGGACAGGCAAGGAGGCCGGACGCCTCGTCGATCTGATCGTCAACGGGATCGACCCCGCCGAGGCGGAGCAGCTGCTGCGCACCCTGATCATCGACAAGGCCGCCGAACCCGCCTGGGGCCCGCCGCTGGGCCGGGCCCTGGAACAGCTCATCGCGGAAGGACGCGTCGAGCCCGCGGTGGACGCCGTCGTCATCTGGCTGGACGATAAGGCGACCTCCAGCGGGGATCTCGTCGCCCGACTCGTCGACGAGCGCACCCCGTCCTGGGCGCCGAGGTTCGTCCGGGAACTTGTCGGTGACAAGGTGCAGAAGGAACTCATCGCCTTCACCGGTGACGTCCGCGCCGACCCCGACCACGAGGCCCGGCACGCGATCCGCCGTTTCCTCCACCAGCTCGCCCAGGATCTCCAGCACGACGGGGCGATGATCACCCGCGTGGAGGACCTCAAGGCGGACATCCTCGCGTCCGCGCCGGTCCAGGGGCTGCCGGCGTCGGTGTGGGAGAACGTGCGCGCCACGCTCACGGACATGGCCCGCGACCCGGAGTCCCTGCTGCGCCGCAAGATCGTCGACTGGATCACCGAGTTCGCCACCCGCGTACGCGAGGAACCGGAACTGCGCGCAGACCTGGAACGACGCATCGTCGGGGCGGCGTCCTACCTGGCGGACAACTACGCCGGCGAGGTGACCGGCATCATCGGCGAGACCGTCGAGCGGTGGGACGCCGACGAGGCCAGCGACCGGATCGAGCTGATGGTCGGCAAGGATCTGCAGTTCATCCGGGTCAACGGTACCGTCGTCGGCTCTCTCGCCGGGCTGCTGATCTACTCGCTCTCGGAACTGGCCTTCGGTCTGTTCTGAGCGCCGTGCTGAGCAGGCGCGCGCACCACGGTAGGCTGGACAACCATGAGTAACCCGGTGGCCTACGGATTCGACGCCCTCGCCTATCTTCTGCTGTTCATCCAGCTCGTGATCGTCATTCTGGCGGTCGTGGGCGCGATCCAGACCGCGATGACCAGGGAGGACGCCTTCTACGTCATCGACCGGAAGAAGATGAACTGGATCGGCGCACTGGCAGGCTCCGCGGCGGCGATTCTGCTGCTCGCCCCGCTGGGCGTCGGCTTCGTGTGGATCATCGCCGCGGTCGTCGTCGGTGTGTACTGGCAGGACGTCCGCCCGGGCATCCGCGAGGTCCTGGGGAACGCCCAGTGACCGGGGCCGGCACCGGACCGGTTCCCTCGCGTGCACAGGTCGCCGCGGTCATGGACGCCACACTGCTCAAGCCCGAGGCGTCGCACGCCGATGTCGACGCTCTCGTGGCGGACGCCGCCCGGCTGGGCTGCGGTGCGGTGTGTGTCTCCCCGTCGATGCTGCCGCTGCGCGACGTGCCGGCGTCTCTTCTGGTCGCCACTGTCGTCGGCTTCCCCTCGGGCAAGCACCACCCGCTGATCAAGGCGAGTGAGGCGCGGCTGGCGGTCTCCAACGGGGCCCACGAGATCGACATGGTCATCGACATCGCCAATGCTCTGGCCGGGGACGCGAATGCGCTGATCAGTGAGATCGTCACCGTGCGTGAGGCGGTGCCCGCACCGGTGACGCTGAAGATCATCCTCGAGTCCGCGTTGCTCGATGACGAGCAGCTTCGGACCGCCTGCCGGGCTGCAGCGACAGCCGGTGCGGACTTCGTGAAGACCTCCACCGGGTTCCACCCGGCCGGCGGTGCTTCGGTGGACGCCGTGCGCATCATGGCCGAGGAGGTCGGCGGACGCCTGGGGGTCAAGGCGTCCGGGGGGATCCGCGGCTGGGACACCGCCGTCGCGATGATCCAGGCGGGGGCCACCCGGCTCGGCGTCTCCTCCGCAGAGGCGGTCCTCGCCGGCGCGCCTGCCTGACTGCCCTGACCGTCAGGCGCCGGCCAGCGTGGCGTCGGTGCTGGCGTCCACCTCGGAGGCGAGGTCGTCGACCTTCATGTCGGTGCCGTGCAGTCGGACCTTGAGGCCGTCCGCCGTGACCGAGGCGTCGGTGACCTCCAGGTTCTCCGTCTCCTCGATGGTCTGGGTCAGCGAGTCCGAGAGGTCACCGACCAGGGAGTCCGGCATGCTCATCCCGAGGATCTTCATGTCTGCGACCTCGAAGGACATCTTCCCGTCGGTGACGGTCGGCGTCATCGACAGAGTGGCGAGGCCACTGCTGATCTCGATGTCGAGGGTGCCGGTCTCCTCGTTCGTGGTGACGCCGGTGATCTGGATCAGTCCGGACAGGAGGTCGCCTGCGCCGCCGTCGTCGGCTGCCTGGTCGCCGCCTTCCTCGGACATGGACTTCTGGAGGACCGCGAGCAGGTAGTCCTGGGGGAGGACCGTGTCGAGCGTGAGGTCACCGATCACCGGGTCGTCGCCGGTGATCTCCATGTCCTTGGCGTTCATGGTGGCGGCCGGCTGGCCGGTGACGACCGGCCTGGACCGGTCACTGTCCTCGTAGCTGATGTCGAGGCTCGAGGGCAGGTCGACGGTCACCCGCGAGAGCTTGCCCTGGGCCAGGCCGAGCAGCATCGGCGAGGCACCGAAGCTGACGTCCGGGTCGCCGGAGAGCTCGATGCCCTGTTCCGCCGAGGAGTCGCGCATTTCATCGGCGATCTGCCCCTTGAGGTAGAAGCGCAGGCCGAACTCCGCGGCGGCGAGGAGCAGCAGGATGACGACGACCACGGTGACGAGGATCTTGACGGCCTTGTTGCCGCGGCGCTTCCCGGCGGTCCTGCGTCCACTCCCGGTGGCGGCACCGTCGGTTGCGTCGGTGCCGGGGTAGCCGGTCGGGGCGTCGGCAGGACGGCCCCAGCTGTCAGAGGATGCGTTGGATGCGTGAGTCACAGCGTCCAGTGTGGCCTACGGGGTGAGCCTGCGGCCAGTGGGGTAGCGGGTGAGGGTGTCGATTGTCGGGGAATCAGCGAGCGCCTGCCAGTGAACGGACAGGTGCACCACCTCACCAACGCTCAGAAAACCCGCTGCCTCTGCACCGGTATCAGGGGAACCGGGGGAGCAGAAGCGACGGGTCGGGAACGTGGTAGGGGGTGGGGAAGAGGACTCAGGCGTTCTCGGAGATCCATTTCTCGACGAGGGCTGCCTCGTTGACGAGGATGTCCTTGACGGCGTCGGCGACCTTGGGCTCGATGACCGCACCGATCATCGGGATCGTCACGTCGACATCGGCCTCGGCCTCGAGTGTGGAGACACCGTTCTCCTCGAAGAGGGTCAGCTCGGCGGTGAACTTCACCGGGGCACCCTTGATCTCGGCGGACATTTCGCCGTTGGAGACACCGTCGTTGAGCGGCTCGAAGGAGATGACGCGCTTCAGCTTGAGGCTCTGGGAGACCATGGAGCGTACCGCCTCGGGCAGTGCGTCGGTGGGCAGGACCTCGAAGAGGGTGACCTCGATGCCGTTGTCAGCGGAGAAGGAGTTGACCTCGCCCGGCTCGTCGGAGAGGTGCTGGGCGTCGTACTCCCAGTACGCGCGATCGCTGAGGGCTGCGAACACCTTCTCGACCGGTGCGTTGACCGAGGCCGAGGTTTCGATGTGAGTAGTCATGCGAACAGACTACGGTAAACGTCGTGAGTTCTGCTGACCCCCTCCCTCGTCCCGTGCCCGATGCCCTTCCCGCATCACTGTCCGCCACCCCCGGTGTGCGCCCGACAGACGCCACCTTCGCCGATCTGACCACCCTGCGTGTCGGAGGTCGACCGGCGGCGACCGTGGAGTGCGCCACGCCCGACGCCCTGGCCTCCGCTGTCCGCTCCCTGGATGATGCCGGCGTCCCCCTTCTGGTGGTCGGGGGCGGCTCCAACCTCGTGGTCGGCGACGAGGTCGACGGTCTTGTCGCGGTCGTCGCCGTCACCGACGAACAGCCCACCGTCGTCGGGGAGGACGCCACGTCCGTCATCGTCCGCGCGTCCGCCGGCACGGTCTGGGACTGCCTGGTCGCCTGGTCGGTGCAGCACACCTACGGCGGCCTGGAGTGCCTCTCCGGTATCCCGGGCACCGTCGGGGCGTCCCCGGTACAGAACATCGGTGCATACGGAGCGGAAGTCTCCGGCCTGCTGCAGCGCGTCCAGCTGCTCGACCGCACGAGCGGCGAACTCGCCTGGGTCACCCCGGACACCCTCGACCTGTCCTACCGCTACTCGAACCTGAAGTTCACCGCCCGTGGCGTGGTCACCGCAGTCGAGTTCCGGCTGACGACCGACGGCCTCTCGGTGCCGCTGCGTTTCGGTGAGCTGGCGCGACGACTCGGCGTCACCGAGGGGGAGGACCACCCGCGGCGTCCGGTCGCCGAGGTGCGTGAGGCGGTGCTTGCGCTCCGCGCGGGCAAGGGCATGGTCCTCGACGACGCCGACCACGACACCTGGTCCGCCGGTTCCTTCTTCACCAATCCAGTCGTCACCGGGGAGGACGCCCGGGACGCTGTCACCGCCAGGGTCGCCGACCACTGCGGGGCCGCGGCGGTGGAGGGCATGCCGTGCTATCCGGCAGGTACCGACACCGACGGTCGTCCGCAGTTCAAGTTCTCCGCCGCGTGGCTCATCGAACGCGCCGGCTTCCCGAAGGGCTGGAAGATCCGGGAGGACGCACCGGCCGGCCTCTCGACGAAGCACACGCTGGCCCTGACGAACCGGGGGTCGGCGTCCTCGGAGGACATTGTCGAGCTCGCCACCGCGGTGCGCGACGGGGTGCGCGAGGTCTTCGGGGTGTCGCTGGTTCCTGAGCCGGTGTGGATCGGCGTGACCCTTCAGGACTGACTAGTATCCGGTGCATGCGCGTCGCGATGATTTCCATGCACACCTCCCCGCTGGAGCAGCCGGGTATCGGGGATGCCGGGGGGATGAACGTCTACGTCCGGAACGTCGCCTCGCACCTGGCGTCGCACGGGGTGGAGGTGGATGTGTTCACCCGCGCCACCCGGGCCTCGCAGGGCGAGGTCGTGGAGGTGGAGCCGGGATTCCGCGTCATCAACTGTGTCGCCGGGCCGTTCGAGGGGCTGGCCAAAGAATCACTGCCGACGCAGCTCACCGCCTTCACCGGCTCGGTCATCGCCTTCGTGCGGGCCGAGGCGGCCCGCCGCAGCGATGTGCCGGAGACGGCCTGCACCCGCACCGGGGCCGGGATCTACGACCTGATCCACACCCACTACTGGCTGTCCGGACAGGTCGGCTGGCTGCTGCGTGACCTGTGGGGCGTTCCGCTCGTGCACACCGCGCACACCTGGGCGGCGGTGAAGAACCTGGGCCTGGCCGACGGCGACACCCCGGAGCCGGAGTCCCGACGCATTTGTGAGCAGCAGATCATCGACAACGCCGACCGGATCATCGTGAACACCGACGAGGAGTCCGCCGCGATCACCGCCGCCTACGACGCCGACCCTGAGCGACTGGCCATCGTCGCGCCGGGTGTGGACATCGAGCGGTTCACCCCGGGGTCGGACCGGGCGACCGAGCGGGCGCGCCGTGAACTCGGCATCCCGCTGCGCGCGAAGGTCATCGCCTTCATCGGACGTCTCCAGATGCTCAAGGGCCCGCACATCCTGCTGCGCGCCGCCGCCGAGCTGATCCGCCGCCACCCGGGTCAGAACATCCGCGTGGTGATCTGCGGTGGACCGTCGGGAACCGGACTGGAGCGCCCTGATGAGCTGCACGATCTGGCGGCGGAACTGGGGGTGACCGGCTACGTGAGGTTCCTGTCGCCGCGTCCGCCGGAGGAGCTGGTGACCGTCTACCAGGCCGCGGACATCATCGCGGTGCCGAGCTACAACGAATCCTTCGGGCTGGTGGCGCTGGAGGCGCAGGCGTCGGGTACCCCGGTCGTGGCGGCGCGGGTCGGAGGGCTGCCGTTGACGGTCACCGAGGGCGAGTCCGGACTGCTCGTCGACGGACACGACCCGTCGGTGTGGGCAGAGGCCCTCGAAAAGCTGGTCATCGACGATGACGTGCGGATCGCCATGGGTGCCGCAGCGCCCGCACATGCGGCGGTCTATTCGTGGGACGCCACGGTCGAGCGGATGCAGGCCGTCTACGACCGGGCACTGGGCGACGGCGCGGCGGAGTCGTCGGACCGGGTTCCGCACGGCGTGCCGCTGCACTGATTCCGGCGCCCGGATCCGGCGCCCGGGGGTAAGTTCGGAGCCATGGAACTTGCTGATCTGACCTCATTGCTGGACGCTGCACTCGGAGGCCCGGAGGGTGATCCGGAGACTGGAGGGACGGGATACACCCTCTCCAACGGGGTGGCCGCGGTCGTGCTGCCGGGGGAGGCGCGGCTGAAGACGAACACCCTGTTCATCCCGCAGGACAACGGTGTGCGGGTCGAGGCGTTCGTCTGCCGTGCCGTCGAGGAGAACCATGCCGACGTGTACCGGATGCTGCTGCAGCACAACCGGAAGGCCTTCGGCGTGCATTACACGCTGGACAACAACTCGGACATCTACCTGGCCGGACAGTTCACGGATGCGCTGACCGCCGATGACGTGCAGCGGATCCTGGGACAGGTGCTGGAACTCGCCGACGGTGACTTCAACCGGATCCTCGAGCGGGGATTCGAGAGCTCGATCCGCCGCGAGTGGGAGTGGCGGCTCAAGCGGGGGGAGTCGACCCGCAATCTCGAGGCGTTCCAGAAGCTGCGTCCTGCGGAGGACGCTGCGAGGGAGGACGCTGCGTCCTCCGACTCCCCGGCGTCCTCCCCGTCGGCCGCGACCCCCGGCCCCGGCGCCCCGGCCCCGCCGACCAGCTGACCTGTCGCTGTTGTGAGCCGTCACTGGAAAGTGTTACCAGTTCCGACCGGTAAGACTTTTCGCGACCTGCGGAAATGTCACTTTATGACTCGGGTAGCTGGTAAAACTTTTCGGTATCGGCCACAGCAGGTCTGCAGCGTCCGCGTTCGGGCCCCGACCGGTCCCTGCCGCCACCACCGTCCGCCCGCCCGTCCCACGCAACGGGAACACCAGGCCGCATCCCGGGAAACTCGCGGTGAAGACGGGTGAATCCCGGTCCTCGCCGCTGTACCCCCACCACACCCGTGGCACAATGAAGGCCATGAGCAACGACAACAAGGGCACACTGATCCTGCTCCGTCACGGGCAGAGCCAGTGGAACGCCTCCAACCAGTTCACCGGATGGGTCGACGTCGACCTCACCGACCAGGGTCGCGCCGAGGGTGCCAACGCCGGCAAGCTCATCGCCGAGGCCGGCCTCGAGCCCGGCATCCTGTACACCTCGCTGCTGCGTCGTGCGATCACCACCGCGCACCTCGCCCTGGATGCCGCCGACCGCCTCTGGATCCCCGTGATCCGCGACTGGCGACTCAACGAGCGTCACTACGGTGCGCTGCAGGGTCTCGACAAGGCCGAAACCAAGGAGAAGTACGGCAACGACCAGTTCATGGCATGGCGTCGCAGCTACGACACCCCGCCGCCCGAACTGGAGGACGATTCCGAGTACTCCCAGGCCGGCGACCCGCGCTACGCCGGTATCGAGAACCCGCCGCGCACCGAGTGCCTGCTCGACGTCGTCAAGCGCTTCGTCCCCTACTTCACCGTCGAGATCCTCCCGCGCCTCGAGTCCGGCGAGACCGTCATGGTCGCCGCCCACGGCAACTCGCTGCGCGCCCTGGTCAAGCACCTCGACAACATCTCCGACGAGGACATCGCCGGCCTGAACATCCCGACCGGCATTCCGCTGGTCTACCGGTTCGCCGCCGACGGCTCCGTCACCAACCCCGGTGGCGAGTACCTCGACCCGGCGGCCGCTGAAGCCGGTGCCGCCGCCGTCGCCGCACAGGGCGGCAAGTAGCCGATGATGGGGACGCCGGCAGCACTGGTTCTCGGCGTCCTTCTGGGGGTCCTGGTCACCGCGGGGGTGGCGGTCATTGTCGCCGTGCTGCGGCGTCGGGCCAGGGAGCGGCGTGCCCGCGAGGAGCGCGAGAAGCGTGAGGCGCACCGGCAGCTGTCGACCATCGCGCAGGTGATGCACTTCGCCGTCGATGCCGCGCCCGCCGCAGTGGCGGTCGTCGACACCCGGCAGGACGTCATCCTCGGCAACCGTATGGCCGAGAACCTCGGTGTCGTCGTGGAGCGCGCCCTCGTGCCGGAAGTGTGGCGCCTGGTGGAGCTCGTCTTCGACGACGGCGACAGCCGGGAACTGGTCCACAGTCCGACCCATGCCGGCTTCCGCGACCGGCCGGTGTTCTCGGTGCTGGTCCGCGCACAGCCGCTGACCTCGGCCGATGACCGCTTCGTGGTGGTCTACGCCTGGGACAATTCGGAGAATGTGCGGATGGAGTCCGCCCGCCGCGACTTCGTGGCGAACGTCTCCCACGAACTCAAGACACCCGTCGGGGCGATCTCCCTGCTGGTTGAGGCGCTGGTCGAATCCGGCGACGACCCCGCGGCTGTCGGACACTTCGGCGCACGGCTGCAGCGGGAGACCACCCGCATGTCGACGATGATCGGCGAGCTCATCAACCTGTCGAAGCTGCAGGGGGCGGCGTCCCTCCCCGATCCGGCGCCGGTGGAGGTGGACGACGTCATCGAGGCCGCCGTCGGGCGCAACCGGGAGGCCGCCGAGATGCACGGCATCGAGCTGAAGACGGACGCGCCCTCGGGCGCCCGCCTGCTCGGCGACGAGAATCTCCTGGTCACCGCGGTGGCGAACCTCATCGCCAACGCGGTGAACTATTCACCGGAGGAGACCCCGGTCTCGGTGAGCCGGGCGGTGAAGGGTGAGTCGGTGGTCATCCGCGTCACCGACCACGGCATCGGTATCGCGCCGGAGGACCAGCAGCGCGTCTTCGAACGGTTCTTCCGCGTCGACCAGGCCCGCTCGCGGGCGACCGGCGGCACCGGCCTGGGGCTGGCGCTGGTCAAGCACACGGTCATCAACCACGGCGGGAACGTCTCCCTGTGGTCGCGGCCGGGCACCGGGTCCACGTTCTCGTTGGAGTTCCCCGTCTTCCGGGAGGACGCTGCCCCCGAACCCGATGAAGTTCCCGATCAGGAACGACTGACCGCCACGGACCGGGTAGGTGAAGCCCAGATGAACACCCGACGAAGTCACGGTGAGACAGCGGACGCCCCGGGAAACTCCACCTAGACTCGGTGGACGTGAACGATACGTCGCACGTCCTCATCGTCGAAGATGAGGAGTCCCTCTCCGAGCCCCTGGCCTTCCTCCTCGAACGGGAAGGTTTTACTGTCACGACCGCGGCCGACGGACCGTCCGCCCTGGACCGGTTCGCCGCCGCCGAGTCCGGCGCCTCGCCGACCGGCCCGGTCGACATCGTCCTGCTGGACCTCATGCTCCCGGGCATGTCCGGCACAGAGGTGTGCCGCGAACTGCGGTCGACCTCCTCGGTGCCGGTGATCATGGTGACCGCCCGTGACAGTGAGATCGACAAGGTCGTCGGCCTGGAACTCGGCGCCGACGACTACGTCACCAAGCCCTACTCGGCCCGTGAGCTCATCGCCCGGATCCGCGCGGTCCTGCGCCGCGGCGGCGAGGCGGAGAACGCGGAGGACGCCACCTCGGTGATCTCCGGTGGCCGGGTGACGATGGATATCGAACGTCATGTGGTGACGGTCGCGGGGGAGGAGGTCGCCCTGCCGCTCAAGGAGTTCGACCTGCTGGAGTACCTGCTGCGCAACGCCGGCCGGGTGCTGACCCGCGCCCAGCTCATCGACCGGATCTGGGGCTCGGACTACGTGGGGGACACCAAGACCCTCGACGTCCATGTCAAGCGTCTTCGCGGGAAGATCGAGGAGGACCCGTCCTCGCCGGTCCAGCTGCTCACGGTCCGGGGGCTGGGCTACAAGTTCGCCTGAGGCTACCCGCGCTGCCGCGCGGCGACCGTCGCCGGGTGGATGCTCAGCAGCGGCAGTCCGGAGGGGGAGATCCCGCCGGTCAACGGCTGCGGCAAAGACGCCACCAGCTCCTCCCGCGCCCGGCAGTGCTCCGCGAGCAGTGCATAGGCTTCTGCACCGATGAGTTCGGTGAGTTCCTCCGCGCAGCTCTCCCACAGGCCGGTCGAGCCGGTGTGGCAGCCGGGGTCCGAGGTGCAGTACCAGTCGAAGTCCTCGCCGCCCTCACCCCAGCCGCGCCGGGTGTACTCGGTGACAGTGGTGCGCAGCATCTCGCGTCCGTCCGGGGTGGTCTCCCAGTCCTCCAGGCGGCGCAGCGGCAGCTGCCAGCACACCTCGGGCTTGGCGACGGTCACCGGCACATCATGACGCAGCGCCCAGCCGTGCAGTGCACACCCCGCACCCCCCGTGAATCCGGCGCGGTTTGCGAAGACACAGGCGCCCCGCAGGACGCGGGTCTTCAGTGCAGGTTGGGTCTCGCCGGTCTCCTCGTCATCCAGCTCGTCCCACACCAGCCACGGTTCGGGTCCGGCCTCGCCACCGTTGTCGTCGGGGGCGGCGTCCTCCCCGAGAGCGAGAACCTCGCCGCGCAGCTGCCAGTCCTCGTCGGTGAGCCGGGACGCGATCTCGGTGAGCGCGTCGTTGTCGTCCTCGTCGGTGAGGAAGGCGCCGTGGACACAGCAGCCGACATCGGGGTTCGCCGCGTCTATGCCGTGGCAGGCGTCGGTGCCGAACCGGCAACGGTAGGTGGAGGTCAGCCAGGTGAGATCCACCTGGATGATGTGCTCCGGATCGGCGGGGTCGATGAATTCGAGCCATTCGCGGGGGTGCCCGTCGGGAAGCTCCCGGCCGGCACGGATCGACAGGTCGGCGGGGGTCCCGTCGGGGAATCCGGTGGAGGCAATCTGTTCCGGGGCAGTCACCTCTCCACTGTAACGCCGGGGTGGTCAGCGGCGAACTCTGCGGCATCTCCGGTCATTCCTGTGCCTCACGACACACGGGGACGGGGGCGGAACCGCTATTCTGGACGGCGTGCGATTAGGCGTCCTGGATGTGGGAAGTAACACGGTCCATCTTGTTGTGGTGGACATGGCCCCCGGCGGTCCCCCGACCCCGATGAGCAACTGGAAGACCCCGATGCGTCTTGTCGAGTACCTCGACAAGGACGGTGCCATCACCGGCAAAGGGGCGAAGAAGCTCATCAAGGGTGTCGGTCTGGCCCGCGAGATGGCCGAGCAGTTCCACTGTGATGAGCTGCTGCCCTTCGCCACGTCGGCGGTGCGGTCGGCGACCAACGGTGAGAAGGTGCTCGACGCGGTGGAGAAGGAGACGGGCGTCCGTCTGAACATCCTCTCCGGTGCCGATGAGGCGAAGCTGACGTTCCTCGCGGTGCGCCGCTGGTACGGCTGGTCCGCCGGTCGGATCTGTGACCTGGACATCGGCGGTGGCTCGCTCGAGATGTCCGTCGGTGTCAATGAGATGCCTGATGTCGCCGAGTCCGTGAACCTCGGTGCCGGTCGGTTGACCCACGACTGGTTCGAGACGGACCCGCCGAAGAAGAAGGAGATCAAGGCGCTCGCCGAGTACATCGACGACACGCTCGCCGAGCCGGTGAAACTGCTGCGGGACGCCGGCCCGGTCGATCTCGCCGTCGGTACCTCGAAGACCTTCCGGATGCTGGCCCGACTCACTGGTGCGGCGCCGAGCTCGGCCGGCCCACGGGTGCGTCGTGTGCTCACCCAGGCCGGTCTGCGTCAGCTGACCTCGTTCATCTCACGGATGACTGCGGCGGACCGGGCGGAACTGGAGGGCGTCAGCGCCGACCGTTCCCACCAGATCGTCGCCGGTGCGCTCGTGGCGGAGGCGGCGATGCGTCACCTGGGTATCGAGCAGCTGCAGATGTGCCCGTGGGCGCTGCGTGAGGGCGTGATTCTGCGTCGGGCGGATGCCGGGGAAGGGGTGTCCGGGAGTTTCCGGATCGACGACTGACCCCGTCCCGTGCAGTCGGGCGGGGGCAGTGAATCTGCTGCGAATGTCGGCGGGTGTGCCGGATGTGGTGTGAGTTGTGATTCGGCAACTGTAGAGTGTCTCCTGTAGTACCTCTCCGCCCGGTGTCACGCGCCGGCCGGTGGGGTGGGACGGAGACTGATGGGATTCAAGGATGAGTGAGAAGCTGACGGTCGCGGAGCTGCTGGCCCGCAATGCCAGAGAAGGAGGACGCAATGCCTCCGACCGGCCCCGTCGACGCCGCAACCTCGACGATGGCGGAGTCTCCGTCTCTGAACTGACCGGTTCGATTCCCGTCGTCAAGATCGACGACGAGGACGGTCAGGGCGAGGCTGCGGAAGGCGCCGGGAACACCGCGGACGCGGAGAGCGTCGTCGCCGGTGCCACTGGGACTCCGGAGGGTGCCGTCGCCGAGCGGCACGGTGGCCACGAGGCCGATGACCCGGAGGAGGCTGAAGCGCCTGAGGCGTCTGAGGCGTCTGGGGCGTCTGAGTCCCATGAGGGCTTTGATGAGCAGTCCACGATCGTCCAGGCTGTTGTCCCGGATTCCCTGCTCACCAGTGCCAACCCCTCGGGTGAGTTCGTGGCTGTGGACTCCGAGGACGCCGAGGCCGTCAACGGTGACGCCGCGGAAGAGGACACTGCCGACGCCGCCGACACTGCCGACGCTGACGACACAGTCGCTGCTGACGCCGACGTCGTCGAGGGCGAGGTTGTCGACGACGACACCGACGCCACTGACATCGACGATGCAGCTGACGCAGACAAGGTCGACGCGCCAGACGAGGCCGATGACCTGGCCGTCGTCGCATCCGCCGGTGCGGGTGCCACCGCAGGTGCAGGCGACCTCGCGGCGTCCTCCCTCGCGGAGCCGGAGGCGGACCGTGCGTCCGCCGCAGTGCCTGCCGCAGTGCCTGCCGAGGCGCCCGCTGCGGCCGCGTCGAAGAAGACCCGTGCCCCGAAGGACGACGAGATCGTCGAGTACGAGGACGACACCGTCTCCTGGCCCGCAGTGGTCGCCCAGTCGGCCGCCGCGGTCATCCTCGGCGTCCTCATCTTCTTCGGATTCACTCTCCTGTGGGACAACCTCGGCACCGTTCTGGTGCTCGTGATGGCCCTCGTGGTGACCTGTGTCTGCGTCGGCGTGGTGCACTCCCTGCTGCGTCACCGCGACACATTGCTGCTGGTCCTGACCTTTGTCGTCGGCATCGCCCTGACGGTCGGGCCACGCCTGATCATGTCGATCTGACCCGGACGCGGCACAGGGCCGTGTCCTCCCCGGGTGGCAGTGAGGTGGTGCCACCTGGCACGCTGGGGGGTATGACCAAAATTGCAATTATCGGCGGCGGAAACATCGGTGAGGCCCTGGCCTCCGGACTCGTGGCGGACACGTCCGGTGCGGCGGCGGAGGTCTCGGCGTCCGATGTGACCGTCGTCGACCCGTATGCACCCCGCCTCGACTATCTCCGCGAGACCTACGGTCTCGCCACCACCGATGACGCCACCGAGGCCGCCACCGAGGCGGACATCGTCGTCATCGCGGTGAAGCCGTACCTCGTCTCCACCGTCCTCGAGCAGATCGCCTCCACCATCGACGCCAACGACACGGAGACGGTCATCGTCTCCGTCGCCGCCGGCGTCACCCTGGCCACCATGGAGGCTGCGCTGGCCGCCGGTGTGCCGGTCGTCCGCGTCATGCCGAACACCCCGATGCTCGTCGGTAAGGGCACCAGTGCGGTCGCCGGTGGCCGTTTCGCCCGCGATGAGCAGGTTGAGACCGTGCGTGGGCTCATGGAGGCCGTCGGTACCGCCGTGACCGTCGGTGAGAAGGACATGGACGCCGTGACGGCCGTCTCCGGTTCCGGCCCGGCCTACGTCTTCCTCGTCGCGGAGGCGATGATCGAGGCCGGCGTGCAGCTCGGTCTGACCCGTCCGGTCGCCGCCCAGCTGGCCGCCGGCACCCTCGAGGGCGCGTCCGCGATGCTGGTGAAGGGCGACAAGTCCGCCGCCGAGCTCCGTGGCAACGTCACCAGCCCCGGCGGAACCACCGCCGCCGCCGTCCGTGGCCTGGAGGAGAACGGGATCCGCAAGGCTTTCTACCAGGCCATGGAGGCCTGCGCCGAGCGTTCCGCAGAGCTCGGTCGTCCGTCCTCCGACGAAGACTGACCTGCTTTTTCGCTCCGGTGGATGACCACGGCACCCCCGCCAGACCCCCCTGTCTCGTGAGTATCACGGGTGTCATTCATCCCTTCGTATCCCACAAGTCACACAGATAACGCTAGTATGGTCCCAGCGCACCGTTGTGACTGTTTCTGCAGGAGGGGAAGCCTGCAGCGCACGGAGGCGTCGTAAGGATGGAACACTATGGCAAGTAACGACAGCGGAGCATTCCTGACCGTCGCTGAGGTCGCTGATCTCATGCGCGTCTCGAAGATGACCGTGTACCGGCTCGTCCACTCCGGCGAGCTGCCGGCTGTGCGGGTGGGCCGGTCCTTCCGCGTTCACGAGCAGGCCGTCGAGGAATACCTCGGTGCGTCGATCTACAACGCGGACCAGGCGGGCTGATTCCACCCACGCCGCCACCCCGGGCTGAGGCCCCGGACCCCTCCTGTACCGGTGTTCGCACCGAGTTAGAGGAGGGGTCTTTTTGTCCCCGGCGTATGCGGGCGATAGAGTAGGGACCATTCGTGTCGGTTCGGTCTCGGAATGGTCCTTGCCGCTACCGATCGTCTGCGGAGACTCCTTGCGGGGTCGCCGGTTCCGGGCGGTCGGGTACCGATCACAGTTGTCCGTTACCGAATCATTGACGAGGAGGACCTATGGGTTCCGTCATCAAGAAGCGTCGCAAGCGCATGTCGAAGAAGAAGCACCGCAAGATGCTTCGCCGTACCCGCGTTCAGCGGCGGAAGCTCGGCAAGTAGAAAGCCGCCGGCCGTAGGGTCGGTTGCTTTCTCGCCAGCAGCAGGAAGGCGTGGTCCCCGGATTACCGGGGGCTGCGCCTTCCGGCGTTTCCGGGGCCGGGTTCCGTGGCAGCGCTCTCTGCAGGGTGGCAGCTGCAAGTGTCGCCGACGGGCCTTCGGGTGACATTTGCCGCTGCCACGGTGCGGTTACCGCTGCCATAACCGGGCCCCGGCCTGTCAGCGGGCGATGTCCGCTGCTCCTGCCTTGTCACGGGTTCCCCACCCGCTCGACCTGCGACCAGGTGTGATCGGCGACTAGGCTCTGCGTCGTGAGCACCTACCCCGTCGACCCCGCGCAGCCCGCCAACCATGCCGACCGCCCGGTCACCGTCACCCTCCTGGTCCGCAGCACCTGTGGTTCGTGCGCGAGGGTCCGGGAGCAGATCACGCCGCTGTGTGTGGATCTGCATGCTGACCTCGACGTTGTCGATGTCGACGGGGAGACGTCACTGGCCGTCGAGTTCGGGGACCGCGTCCCGGTGGTTCTCGTCGACGATGAGGAGGTCGCCTGCTGGGAGATCGACGACGACGAACTGGTGGACGCCGTCACCGCCGCGAGAGCACGCTGATCCGGAGCAACCTGACACCGGAGCCCTGACTGAAGCCCCTGCGCAAATGCGGGCACCGTCCACGCCGCGCGGGGCTGCACCATATACATCACACACCCGCACGCTTTGGTCATCGGGGGGTGGAACAGATACCGTAGATATCCGTTGACACCATTGGAGCCCGCCGGCCCCGGCGGAGTCCCAATGAATTCATACGCGTCGAATTATGACACACAGGAGGCGGAACGCCCATGGCTGGACTGGGTATCACCGGGCCCGCAGCTGTCCTCCTCGTCGGACTGTCCTTCCGCTCCGCACCCGTGCCGGTGCTGGAGAAGGCGTCCGCCGCAGCCGCTGACCTGGCCTCACTGGAGCAGGACATGCTCGACGGCGACTGCGTCACCGAGGCTCTGGTCCTCTCCACCTGTAACCGCATGGAGTTCTACGTCGCCACCACGGCGTTCCACCCTGCGCTCGACCATGTCGTCGAGACCGTCGCCTTCCATGCGGGTATCCCTGCGACCGACCTGGAGCCCTACCTCTACGTCCGCTACGCCGACAAGGCCGCCGAGCACATGCTCACCGTCGCCTCCGGTCTGGATTCGATGGTCATCGGCGAGCAGCAGGTCATCGGCCAGCTCCGCTCGGCCTACCAGACCGCCGACGCGAACGGCACCGTCGGAAGCACCCTCCACGAGCTCACCCAGCGTGCCCTGCGCACCGGCAAGCGCGTCCACTCCGAGACCGAGGTGGACGTCGCCGGATCGTCGATGGTGAGCTTCGCGCTTGATCACGCACTGTCCGAGCTCGGCGCCACAGACATGGTCGGTCGCCGTGCCCTCGTCGTCGGCGCCGGCGCGATGGCCTCTCTCGCGTCCACCTGGCTCGGCCGGGCGGGCGTGGAGCACGTCACCGTGGCGAACCGGACGCTGAGCCGCGCCGAGAACCTCGCCGACCATGCCCGCCAGGCGGGTGTGGCGGCCTCCGCCGTGCCATTGACCGGGATTCCGGGCGTCCTCGCAGGTGTCGATGTCGTGGTGTCCGCCACCGGCGCCGTCGGCACGGTCCTCTCCGGTGAGGACATCGCCGGAGCCCAGGCCAGCCACCCGCACCGCATGGTGCTCGTGGACCTGTCCATGCCGCGTGACATCGATGACGCGGTCACCGAGGCCGGCGACCAGATCCGCCTGCTGAACATCGAGGAGCTCACCACCCTGGCCGGTGACGGCACCAGGGACGAGGCCGCCGCCCGCGCCGTCGTCGCAGGTGAGCTCTCCGAGTACCTCGAGCAGGTACGCGTCCAGTCGGTCGTCCCGACGGTCAAGGCCCTGCGCCAGCGCGCCTCCGACGTCATCGACGACGAGATCGGCCAGCTGATCCGCCGGACCCCCGGCATGAGCGACCAGGACCGTGCCGAGGTGACCCGCACCGTCCGCCGCGTGGTCGACAAGATCCTCCACACCCCGACGGTCCAGGTGAAGAAGCTCGGTTCCGCCGACGGCGTGAACTACGCCGAGGCCCTCGCCGTCCTGTTCAACCTTCCTGCCGGGTCCTCGGCACCCGTCTCCCGTTCGCTGGAGCCCGGGGACGCCGGACTCGCACGGATCGGCAACATGCTTTCCGGAGAGGCCTCATGACCCGCACTCTTCTCATCGGCACCCGGGCGTCGGCCCTGGCGTCGACCCAGACCGGCATGGTGCGCGACGCCCTGGTCGACAACGGTGCGACCGCCGACCTCCACTTCGTGCACACACCGGGGGACGCGTCCCAGAAGGCGCAGACCCCGGTGTCCCGCATCGGTGTCGGCGTGTTCACCGAGACCCTCCGCAATGCCCTGGCCGCGGGCGAGTGCGATGTGGCCGTGCACTCCTTCAAGGATCTGCCGACCGCACCGGACCCCCGCTTCATCGCCGTCGTCCCGCCGCGGGTCGATCCGCGGGAGGTCCTCGTCAGCCACGGCAACCTCACCCTGCGTGAACTGCCCACCGGGGCGAAGATCGGCACCGGGGCTCCGCGTCGTGTCTCCCAGATCCGCGCTGTGCGCCCGGACGTCGAGTGCATCAGTATCCGCGGCAACATCGACACCCGTATGGGCCGCGCCGGTGACGGCACGACCAGCACCGTCGTCGAGGGTGGCCCCGGCGATCTCGCCGCTGTCGTCCTGGCGCGTGCAGGGCTGGAGCGGGTCGGTCACCTCGACCACGCCGCCGAGACCGTCGCCGTCACCGACATCATGCCTGCGCCCGCACAGGGTGCATTGTGCGTGGAGGTCCGCGCCGATGACGCGGAGGCGGTCGCCGCGGTCCTCGGGCTCGACGACCCGGCGTCCCACGCCAGGGCCGTCGCCGAGCGCGGCGTGCTCGCCACCCTCGAAGCCGGATGCACCGCCCCGGTCGGTGCCTACTCCGAGTTCGGGACAGCGGAGGACGCCGCCATCCTGACCCTGCAGGCCGGTGCCTTCGCCCTCGACGGGTCGACCCGCGTGGTCCGTGAGGCCTCCGTGACGGTCGACCTGTCCGATGTCGGTGCCGACCCGTTGCATCCCCGGTGGCGTGACGCCGCCAGGGAGCTGGGGCGGACAGTCGGACAGAAACTGCTGGACGCCGGGGCGGCCGAGGTAATCGCCGCCAGCGTTCCGGAGTAGACCCCAGCTCCACACAACTTTTCCTTCCTCCACGACCGGCACGCCGACCGTCGAGGACGCTTCAACGAGAAAGACCCCGATGACCTCTGCCGGTAATGCCCTCGGATACGGACGTGTACTTTTCGTCGGTGCGGGACCAGGCAACCCCGAACTGCTGACCGTCCGTGCCCGCGACATTCTCGAGCACACGGTCCATGCCTGGGTCGACCCTGCCGTGCCCGAGAACGTCCGCTCACTCATCGCGGACGCCGAGCCGGTCTCCGCCGCCAAGCTCGACGCGGCGGAACAGGAGTGGCAGGCCGAGAACGAGGCGGCCAAGGAAGCCGGCAGCCGTCGGCGTCCCGCCCGACCCACCCACGTCACCGCCGCCGAGATCGTCCTCGCGGTCCCCGGCGGGGATTCGGTCAACGCCGCGGCAACCCGCACCTCCGTCGACCTGCCGGACTCGCCGTGCGGTCGCGCCGGTGCCACCGGTCCCGACCTGACGGTCCCGGACCTCACCGCCCAGAGCCTCGCCGCCGACATGGTCGAGATAATCCACAGCGGCGTCAACGTGGTACGTCTCGTGGCAGGTAACCCGGTCGATGACCCGGCTGTGCTGCGTGAGCTGCGTGAGGTCGCCGCCCTCGGCGCCGAGTTCGAGGTCATCCCGGGGATGACCGGCGCGTCGGCGCTGCCCGCCTACAACGGCATCCCCACCGGTGACGGCTACACCGCCGTCGACCTGCGTGGCGGACTGCCCGGTGTCGACTGGTCCGCCGTCGCCGCCGCCCCGAAGCCGCTGATCCTCACGGTCGCCCCCACCGACCTCGCCCCGGTCGCCCGGGAGCTCAAGGGACACGGCGTCCCCGGATCGACCCCGGCGACCGTCACCGTCCACGCGACGACCCGCAAGCAGCGCTCCTGGGATGTCACCCTCGACACCCTGAAGTCGGTTGTCGCCGCCTCCGGTCCGCTGGCCAAGGAGGGTGAGCTGCCGGAGCACCTGGTCGTCACCCTCGGCGCCGCGGCGTCCGGCCGGTCGAAGTACTCCTGGTGGGAGAGCCGCGCGCTCTACGGCTGGAACGTGCTCGTTCCCCGGGCGAAGGCCCAGGCCGGTCCGATGAGCACCCGGCTGGCGTCCCACGGTGCCATCCCGATCGAGGTGCCGACGATCTCCATGGAGCCGCCGCGCAGTCCCGCCCAGATGGAACGGGCTGTCAAGGGCCTGGTCGACGGCCGCTACCAGTGGATCGTCTTCACCTCGGTCAACGCCGTCAACGCGGTGTGGGAGAAGCTCCGCGAGTTCGGCCTCGACGCCCGCGCCCTGGCCGGTGTCTCCGTCGCCGCCGTCGGTGAGAAGACCGCCCAGGCCGTCCGCGACCTCGGCATCACCCCGGAACTGCTGCCGAAGGCGAAGGCCCGCAACGCCGCCGGTCTGGTCGAGGTCTTCCCGCCCTACGACGAGGATCTGGATCCGGTGGACCGTGTGCTGCTGCCGCGCGCCGACATCGCCACCGACACCCTCGTCGACGGTCTCATCGACCTCGGCTGGTCGGTGGAGGACGTCGTCGCCTACCGCACCGTGCGCGCGGCCCCGCCCAGCCAGGACATCCGCGACATGATCAAGTCCGGCGGCTTCGACGCGGTGTGCTTCACCTCCTCGTCGACGGTGAAGAACCTCGTCGGCATCGCCGGCAAGCCGCACACCCGCACGATCATCGCCTGCATCGGCCCGATGGCGGCGAAGACCGCCGAGGAGCACGGGCTGCGCGTCGACGTCATGCCCGAGGTCGCCGGTGTCCCCGAGCTGGTGGACGCCCTGGCCGAGCACGTCGCCGCGCTGCGGGCCGCTGACCAGCTGCCGCCGCCGCGCAAGCGTCGCCGTCGCCGGCGCACCGTGCCTGCCGAGTAGAGGTCCCGATTCCGCCGGACGGCGTGGGCCGGGGGCGTCTGACCCGTATATTGAGGGGCGACAGACACCCGCCCCACCCCGACGAGGAATCACACAGTGACCCAGAGTGACACCACCCGTCCGTCCGTCATCGCCGGGGGGATCGAGGTGACGGGCGAGGAAGGGCCGGTCTTCGGGCCACTGAGCTTCACTCTCGCCCCGGTCGGTCTGACCGTGCTCGGCGGGTCCGGAGGATCAGGACGCACCGCCCTGTCGCTGGTGCTGTCCGGACGCATGAAGCCGACCGCCGGTCAGCTCGAGGTCCTGGGCCACACCGACCGGAAGAGCATCTGGCACCATGTCGCGCTCGCCGGGGTGGAGCAGCTCGACGAGATGCCGCGCTCCGTCCGGGTCCGCGACATCATCACCGAGAACAAGTCCTGGTCCCGCACCTGGCTCAGGCCGGTACGTAAGGCGACCGAGGACGATGTCCGGGACCTCTGCAGTGAGGTCTACGGTTCCCGGGATCTGCCGCCGCTGGACGCCTGGGTCTCCGACCTCTCCACTCTCGACCGGTTGCTGCTGCGGATCTGCCTGGCGCTGCGTCCCTCCCACCACGGGGAGATCCGGATGCTCGTCATGGACGACTTCGAGCAGGTCCGCGAGGCCCGTGACCGGGACATCCTGCTGGGCATCCTCGGCCGGTTCGCCGAGCGGATGCCCGTCGTCCTCAACTCGGTCAACCCCCTGCCGGAGTCCGCTCCGCCACACCAGGTGGTCGTCCTCGACACCTACGGGACGCACATCCGACCCACCCATGACGGCGGTCCGGGTACCGCTCCGTCCACGTCCGACCTCTCCGCCACCCGCTAGAAGAAGGACCGCACAGTGCCTATCGCCGGATTCCACGTCGCCAATGAACTGCGCAGGTTCAAGCGGGCCAGGTTGACCCGACTGACGATCATCGCCCTCATCCTCATCCCGCTGCTGTACTCGGCGCTGTACCTGTGGGCGTTCTGGAACCCGCTGAACAAGACCGACGCGCTGCCCGTCGCCCTGGTCAACAGTGACCAGGGTGCCGAGCTCAACGGCGAGGAGACCCGGGCCGGCGACCAGGTGGTCCAGGGACTGCGGGACAACGACCAGATCAACTGGACCGAGGTCTCCTCGGAGGAGGCAGAACAGGGCGTCAAGGACGGTAAGTACTACTTCTCCCTCGAGCTGCCGGAGAACTTCTCCGAGGCGGTGACCTCCGCGGCCGGGACGTACGCGGAGAAGGCCCGTCTGATCACCCATTACAACGACGCCAACGGCTACCTCTCGACCATCATCGGCGAGAACGTCATGCGTGAGGTGCTCAACACGGTCGGCACGACGATCAGTGCCGAGGCGGTGGACAAGGTCCTCGTCGGCGTCCTCGACGCGGGTGACGGCATGTCACAGGCCGCCGACGGTGCCGGTCAGCTCGCCGACGGTACCGGGCAGCTCGTCGACCAGTTGCCGCAGCTCACCGACGGCATGGACCAGCTCAAGGACGGCTCATCGACGCTGGCCGCAGGCACCGGGGAGCTCAACACCCAGGTCCAGCAGCTCAGCCAGCTCGTCGACGGGACGCAGCGGCTCGGTGACGGTGCCAGTGAACTCAGCGCCGGCGTCAGCCAGCTCACCGGTCAGCTCGGCCAGGTCACCACGGTGCAGGGGGACAGTGCGTCCAAACTGCGCGGATACGCCGAGCAGCTGCGCAGTCTGAATCTCCCCGGGACGGCCGGGATCATCAGCCAGATGGAGGGAACTGCGTCCTCCCTGGAGACCGAGGGGCTCGGCCCGCAGTCCTCCACCGCCTCCGACCTGCAGCGGTTGGATGACGGGGCATCCCAGCTGGCCTACCAGCTCTCCGATCCCTCCGCCGAGTACCGCGCCGGCGTGGACCGGCTGCCCCAGCTCATCGACGGTGTCGGCCGGCTCGACGACGGTGCCAAGCAGCTCGATGACGGTCTCGGCCAGGCCCAGGCGCAGCTTCCGACTCTGGTGGACGGCGCCAGTCAGTTGG
Source organism: Corynebacterium variabile (assembly GCF_006539825.1). Taxonomy (GTDB): domain Bacteria; phylum Actinomycetota; class Actinomycetes; order Mycobacteriales; family Mycobacteriaceae; genus Corynebacterium; species Corynebacterium variabile. Next base: position 102,405 of record NZ_BJNT01000013.1, on the reverse strand, counting down.
ATGACGGGGCCAATGAGCTGCACGACCGTCTGACCGACGGCATCAAGCAGATCCCCACCTGGAATGAGGGGCAACGCGTCCAGGCGGCGACCACCATCGGTGGCCCGGTCGCCCTGGCCTCCCAGGACGATGTCGAGGTCAGTTCCTTCGGCACCGGTCTGTCGCCGTTCTTCATCTCCCTGGCCCTGTTCATCGGCGGCATCGTGATCTTCCAGATCTTCAAGCCGCTGCAGCAGCGCGCCATCGCCGCCGGAGTCGGATCGCTCCGCGCCGCCTTCGACGGTTACCTGCCGGTGGCCCTCCTCGCGCTGTGCCAGGCACTGGTCATGGTCGCGGTCTGCACCCTGGCGGTGGGCCTGCGCCCGGCGAACGTCCTCGGCTTCACCCTGGTCGCGATGCTTGTGTCGCTGGTGTTCATCGCGATGAACCATGCCCTCGTCTCGTTGCTCGGCTCCGGGCCGGGCAGAGTGGGGGCACTGATCACACTGATGGTCATGATGGTGACCTCGGGCGGCATCTATCCGGTGCAGACGCAGAACGGACTCATCGAGGCACTCCACCCGTTCAACCCGATGACCTACGCGGTCAACGCGCTACGGCAGATGCTCTACGGCTTCCACGACGAGCGGTTGTGGACGGCACTCATCGTCCTGGTCGCCACACTTGTCGTGGCACTGTTGATCTCCACCCTGGCGGCGAGAATGCAACGCAGCTGGTCGATGAAGCGGCTGCATCCGGTGCTGCCGAACTGACGGGGCCCGGTGGGGGAGCGGGCGTACCATCGACACCATGAGCGAGCCCACCCTCCCGAACCCCCCCACCGACACCTACGGTGTCCCCGCCCCGTCGCGTCGCCCGCGCCGGCTGCGCACCAGTGCGACGATGCGCAACTTCGTCGCTGAGACGCAGCTTGATCCGGCGCAGTTCGTCCTCCCGGTGTTCATCGCCGAGGGGATCGACGCCCCGCGTGAGATCTCCGCGATGCCCGGTGTGTACCAGCATACTGAGACCTCCCTGCTCAAGGCGGCGGAGGAGGCGGTGAAGGCGGGCGTCGGTTCGATCGACGTCTTCGGCGTCCCCACCCCGGAGCACAAGGACTTCGCCGGCACCCAGGCCTGGGCCGCCGACGGCATCCTCAACAAGGGTGTCGCCGCCCTGCGCCGTGAGTTCGGTGACGATCTGCTGGTCATGTCGGACACCTGCCTCGACGAGTTCACCGACCACGGTCACTGCGGTGTGCTGACCACCGACCACTACGGCAATACCGTCGTCGACAATGACGCCACCCTCCCGCTGTACGCGGCGATGGCTGTCAGCCAGGCCCGCGCCGGCGCCCACATCGTCAGTCCCTCGGGCATGATGGACGGCCAGATCCGCGTCATCCGTGCCGCGCTGGACGCCGAGGGCTTCCAGGACGTCTCTATCCTGGCCTACTCCGCGAAGTACGCCGGTGCCTTCTACGGCCCGTTCCGTGAGGCTGTCGGTTCGACGCTGCAGGGTGACCGGAAGACCTACCAGCAGGATCCGCGCAACGCCCGTGAGGCGATCATGGAGGTCCAGCTCGACATCGACGAGGGCGCGGACATGGTCATGGTCAAGCCGGCCCTGCCGTACCTCGACATCCTCAGCCAGGTCGCGGACTACTCGACTGTCCCCGTCGCCGCCTACCAGGTCTCCGGTGAGTATTCGATGATCACCGCGGCGGCGCAGAACGGCTGGCTCGACCGTGAGAAGACGATCATGGATTCGTTGACCTCGATCCGTCGTGCCGGTGCGGACATCATCCTCACCTACTGGGCCACCGAGGCCGCGCAGATGCTGGCCTGACCGCTAGGCTGGGGGACGATATGACTGCACCGCACCGCACCCCCCGCCGCTCCGGCCGCTCCGGCAGCTCCCCGGAGCAGACGCCCCCGCCGTCCGGGCCGCCCGCGCAACCCGCACCGATGCCGACGCCGCCGAAGATGGGACGTGCCGACGGGCTCGCGCCCTCGGTGAAGGGTGCCCCGCAGCAGGTCAAGGACGGCGTCCTCATCTGGTACGGCGTCGCCGCCCTGCAACTGGTCACCGGCATCCTGCAGCTGGTGCTCTCACTCACCGACCGACGGACCCTGACCCGCCAGGTCACCGAGCAGACCAAGGACATGGACCTGCCTGGCGACGCCAGCATCCACACCCTGGTCACCGGCTACGCCATCCTGCAGTTCCTGCTCACCCTGCTCTCTGTCATGGTGGCGGTGTGGCTGATCTCCCGGGTCGGACGCGGCGGGTACCGCTCCCGCTTCTTCCTCACCCTCGGCACCGTCTACCTGGCGCTGATGGCTCTGATGCAGACCTTCGCCGGCGCCCCTGACACCGGATCCGTGCTGCTCATCGTGCTCATCGGTGCCGGCACGATCATCTCCGGCGTCCTCGCCCCGGCCGGCTGGTGGCTGCTGACCCGCCCGGAGACCCGGGACTGGTTCGGCATACCCGGCGAGCGGGAGATGGAGGAGTTCACCGCCGCCCTCGACAGGCGCTCCGCCGACCTGAAGAAGATGAAGGACGAGGAGCGGGCCGCGAAGAAGGAGAAGAAGGAGAAAGAGAAGAAGAAGCAGAAGGGCGACTGACAGTGCCTGCCTCCCTGTTCCCCGGTGCCGGGGCGGACGCGAACGACCCGAACCGTCAGATCCGCTACTGGCGTCCCGGTGAGGGGACGCCCGGAGTGGTCCGCTTCTCCTTTGTCCTCTACGTGCTCTGTGGCGTCGGCCTGCTCGTCGCCGCCCTGCTGATGTGGACAGCCGACCCGCCGACCTCCTCCGACGCCGACCGACAGGCCACCATCGACACCATCGCCTCGGTACTTAAGTGGCTCGCGGTGATCGAGGCCGTCGGCGCGGTCGCCCTCTGCGTCCTCGTGCCCGGTCTGTTGCGCGGTGATGCGCGCGCGCGGTTCCGGACGCTCATCGTCACCGGCGTCCTCCTCGTCATCTCCCTGGGCAGCTGGCTGTTCGGGGTCGGTGGACTCGTCCAGCCGGTCATCGCCCTTTTCCTCGCCTTCGCCGCGCTGGCGGCGTACCGTCCCGCAGTGAAGACGTTTTTCGGACAAGCGACCGGGGAGGACCGGTGACTGACGACACCCCCGATGTCGCCCGCGCCATCGACGAGGCACGCGCCGCTGCGCGTGCCGCCGGACTGTCCGCGCACAACGACGCCGCCGAAGGTTCCGGGGATGCCGGTGATCACGGGGACAGTGAGGACGCCGAGGTCGTCGGCGGCCCGGTCACCTCCTTCACCTGGCACCTGTCCGGGCTGGATTCCGCGGTCGCGGCCGGACATCTGGAGAAGATCCTCAACCTCGTGCCCGGGGTCCAGGCCCGCGTGGTGTACTCCACCTCCATGGCCTGGGTCACCGCGCCGGACTCCCTGTCGCCCGACGTCCTGCGTGACCTCATGGCACAGGCCGGGGTGGACGCCTGGCTCACCACCGCGTCCCTGCGTCGTCGCGCCGAACGCCTCAACATCAATGAACGCCGCCGCCGGATGCGTCGCCACCGGCAGTCGCAGCAACGCGACCGGAAACACCGGGACAGCACCGCACCTCAGCGACGCTCGACCCAGACCAGTGCGACCACCGAGGTCCTCTACACCGCCCGTGCACTGATCACCCCGGCCCGGCTCATCGTGGCCGTGCTGCTCGGTGTGCCCGTGGTGGCGATGCAGATCAACTCCTCCTGGCAGTTCGACAACTGGCAGTGGCTCTGCCTCGCACTGTCGGTGCCGGTCGTCACCTGGTGCGCCTGGCCCTTCCACCGCGCCATGGCCGCCGGACTCAGGCGCGGCATGTCCGCCCTGGACACGGCGTCCTCGGTGGCGATCGTCCTCGCCTTCGTCTACTCGCTCATCGCGATGCTGATCACCGATGTCGGCGACGCCGGGTGGCGTAACGACCCCGGGTGGACCGCGGGCTACCACGACAACGGCAACGGCGCGGTCTTCCTCGACGTCGCCTGTGGTGTGACGATCCTGCTGCTGCTCGGTCGCCTGTTCACCAGACGTACCCGGCTGCGCTCCGCGCTGGCACTGAGTTCACTGCGGACGCCCCCCTCCGACACCGTCACCGTGGTGCGCAACAACCGTCGCGGCAAGCCGGTGAAATCGGAGATCACCGTCGGTGAGATCCGCGTCGGTGACGACATCCTCGTGCCCCGTGACGGCGTCGTCCCCTCCGACGGCGAGGTCGTCGGCGGACGCGCCGAGGTGGACGCCGGCCCCTTCGGTGGCGTCGACCGGCACACCGAGGTCACCGTGAACTCCCCGGTCTACGCCGGGACCCGCAACCTCGGCGACACCCTGAAGATCCGGGTGGAGCGCACCGGTTCCCGGACCAGGCTCTCCGCCGTCCAACGGTGGATCAGTGCCGCCGAGCGCGACGAGGCGCAGCTCGACCAGATCGCGACCAGGTCGGCGTCCCTCCTGGTGCCCTGGGCGGTCGTCATCGCCAGCTGCGCGGCCGCCGTCTGGCTGCTCGTCACCGACGCCACCGCCAGTGCCGTCGCCGCCGCCCTGGCGGTCCTCATTTCCGTGGCGCCCCTGGCCCTCGCACTGTCCACCACCCTCGCCCTGCGTCTCGGTCTGGCCCGGGCCGCGGCCGGCGGTACCCTGCTGCGCAACGCGAACACCATCCATCAGCTCGCCGACGTTGACACCATCATCTTCAACCGCAACGGCACCCTGACCCACGGCCCCATGGCCGTCACCGGGGTCACCGCGGCGAAGGGGGAGAACCCGGAACTGGTGCTCCGCGTCGCCGGTGCCCTGTCCCTGGAATCCACCCACGCCGTCTCCCGTGCCATCGTCCGCGCCGACCGCGAGGCCCGCGACGCCGGCGCCGGCGGGGACTCCGTCCCGCACTGGCTCGAGACCGGCGCCGTCACCATCGACGACCACGGCACCTTCAGCGCCACTGTCGACCTGCCCGTGACGGACGCCAGGACCGGCGAAACCACCACCCGCCACGTCACCGCCGCGGTGTGGCGTCCCCGTGACCTCTCCGAACTCGCCGATCCCGCACTCGCCAACGCCGCCGTCGGGGGCGGCACCCCGCTGGTCGTCTCGTGGAAGGGGATCGCCCGGGGCGTCATCAATGTCTCCGACCAAGTCAAGCGGGACGCCTCGACGGCCGTGGAGCAGCTCGAGGACATGAACATCGAGACCACGATGATCGCCCGGGACACCTACCCGGTGGCCCGCCGGATGGCCGACATGATCGGCATCTCCACGGTGCTCGCCGGCATCGCACCAGGGCGCAAGGCCGCCACCGTGCGCAGCGTCCACGCCCAGGGTGCGACCGTGGCCATGGTCGGTGACAAGGACGTGCTCGACTGCCTCCGGGTGGCCGACGTCGGCGTCCTCATGGGGTCGGCGGACCGCATCGACAACGCCGAGAGCGACGTCGTGCTGCTGCGCGAGGACATCTCCAGCATCCCCGAGGTGGTCAGCCTGGTCCGCCACGTCCGCGCCACCGTGGACTGGAACCTATGGCTCGCCTGGGGCTACAACGTCATCGCCGTGCTGCTGTCCGTCACCGGACTGCTCAACCCGCTGCTCGCGACGGTGCCGATGCTGCTGTCCTCCATGCTCATCGAGTGGCGCTCCGCCCGCATCACCCACCGCGAATACACGAACCGCAGCACCGTCGTGGCGAACTGGCGTCCGCGACGCGGCAAGCTGCGCTCCTGGGCGGGGGAGAACCTGCTGCCCTGGCAGACCCGCTGACGCCTCTGCGGTTAAGCTGGTCGGCGTGATGAGTGAACACACCGAGTCCAACCTGTCCGCCAGCTCGACCGCGATGGAGGAGGCCCGCCGGGTGATCCCCGGCGGCGTGAACTCCCCGGTCCGCGCCTTCGGCTCCGTCGGCGGTACCGCGCCGTTCATCGCCTCCGCCGACGGCTCCCGGCTGGTCGACGTCGACGGCAACGACTACGTCGACCTGGTCTGTTCCTGGGGTCCGATGATCCACGGCCACTCCCACCCGGTGGTGGTGGACGCGGTGCAGTCGGCCGTGGCCAAGGGTGTCTCCTTCGGCGCGCCGACGATGGGGGAGATCGCCCTGGCCGAGGAGATCATCGGCCGCACCAGCGTGGAGAAGATCCGCATGGTGAACTCCGGCACCGAGGCCACGATGTCGGCGGTACGCCTGGCCCGTGGCTTCACCGGCCGTGACCGGATCCTCAAGTTCATCGGCTGCTACCACGGCCACGTCGACTCCCTGCTGGTCGCCGCCGGGTCCGGTGTCGCCACGCTGGGCCTTCCCGACTCACCCGGCATCACCGCGGCCGCCGCGGCGGAGACCATCGCCGTGCCCTACAACGACCTGGACGCCGTGCGGGAGGCCTTCGCCGAGCACCCCGGCGAGATTGCCGGAATCATCGTCGAGGCCTCCGCCGGCAACATGGGCTCGGTCCACCCCGACGAGGGCTTCAACGCCGCGCTCAAGGAGATCGCCCACGCCGACGGTGCTCTGCTCATCGTCGACGAGGTGATGACCGGTTTCCGCACCTCGCGTAAGGGCTGGTTCGGGGTCGACGGCGTGGCCGGCGACCTCACCACCTTCGGCAAGGTCGTCTCCGGCGGCATGCCCGCGGCCGCCTTCGGTGGACGCGCCGACATCATGGACATGCTCGCCCCGGTCGGCCCCGTCTACCAGGCCGGCACCCTGTCGGGTAACCCGGTGGCCATGGCCTCCGGCCTGGCGTCCCTGCAGCTCGCGGACGACGCGGTCTACGAGACCCTGAACGCGAACGCCGACCGGCTGTCCTCGCTGATCTCCTCGGCCCTGACCACCGAAGGCGTGGTCCACCACATGCAGCGGGCGGAGTCCATGCTCTCCATCCGCTTCGCCGAGGGGCAGGGACGCAACTTCGCCGACATGCAGGCGGCGGACACCTTCCGCTACGCCCCCTTCTTCCACGCCCTGCTGGACGCCGGGGTCTACGCGCCGCCGAGCGTCTTCGAGACCTGGTTCGTCTCGACCGCTCTGACCGACGACGACTTCGCGCGCATCGAGGCCGCCCTGGCCGTGGCCGCGAAGGCCGCCGCTGCCGCTCAGCCGGCGGGGTAAGCGGGGGTTTGGCCGGGGTCTGGCCGGGGTTTGGCCGGCAGGTCAGCCCTGCCGCGGAAAGTGTTACCAGCTGACCGGGCCATAATCTGACATTTCCCCAGGTCGCGAAAAGTGTTACCGGTGAGATCTGGTAACACTTTTCTGCTGTCGGGGATGTGCGGCGCATCGCGGGAAAAGGTAGGCTTCGCTTCCATGACGATCATTCACCCACCCCTGACTTCACGGGCGTCTTTCCCGACGCGGGCTCTGCGCACCGCGGGTTCGGTGCTCGCAGCGTCCACCCTCGTCATCGGCCTGGCCGCCTGCGGCTCCGACGATGACGACGACAGCAACGGCACCTCAGTGAACACCGACTTCGAGCCGGTGACCATCAGCCACGCCCTCGGCGAGGCCGAAATCACCGAGAAGCCCGAGCGCGTGGTCACCCTCGGTCAGGGATCCGCCGAGACCGCTCTGGCTCTCGGCATCGTCCCGGTCGGCACCGAGGAGTACGAGTGGGGTGCCGACGAGTCCGGCCAGCTCCCCTGGATCCACGAGGAACTGGAGAACGAGGGCGTCGCCGAGGACGACTACCCCGAACTCATCAGTGCCGGCGACAACGGAGTCAGTGCCGAAGAGATCGCGAAGCTCGACCCGGACGTCATCCTCGCTCCCTGGTCAGGGATCACGGCGGAACAGTACGACAGCCTCAGCGCCCTGGCGCCCACCGTCGCCTACCCGGAGAAGCCGTGGACCATCGACTGGAAGGACCAGATCACCACCGTCGCCACCGCGCTGGGGGAGAAGGACCGGGCTGAGGAACTCATCGGCGGCATCGAGGACCAGTTCGCGACCGTCCGTGAACAGAACCCTGAGTTCGCCGACCATGACTTCGCCTTCATCTACAACCAGGGAACCACCGGTGACATGGGCGTCTTCCTCCCCACGGAGCAGCGCGTCGCCATGGTGGAGAACCTCGGCCTGACAGTCGCCCCTGTCGTGGAGGACATGAAGGGTCAGGAGAAGGAAGGAACAGACTCGGCGACGTTCAGCATCGAGACCGCGGACAGACTCAATGACGTTGACCTCATCTTCACCTTCTACTCGGACGAGGCCAACCGTGCGGAGATGGAGGCGTTGCCGACCTACGGTGCCGTCTCCGCGATCCGGAAGGGGGCGGTCGTCGCCCCGACCGAGAATTCCTTGGTCACCGGCTCCTCGATCGTCAACCCGCTCACTGTCCCGTGGGCCATCGACCGCTACGTGCCGATGATCAAGGACGCCATCACACACTTATGACCTCAGCACCACGGGAGGTACGCTGACATGCCATGAGCACGATCGTCCACCTCGTCCGTCACGGCGAGGTCCACAACCCGGACCGCATCCTCTACGGTCGTCTTCCCGGCTGGCACCTCAGTGTCCGTGGCCGGCAGATGGCCGCCGCTGTCGCCGAAGACTTCAGGGACCACGACATCACCTATGTCGCGGCGTCCCCTCTCCAGCGTGCACAGGAGACGGTCGCTCCGATCCTCGACGCCGTCAACGGCAACAGCAACGGTGACCAGCTCGACCTGGTCACCGACGAGGATCTCCTCGAGGCCGGAAACCAGCTCGAGGGCCTCCACATCAAGGGTGTCCGGTCCGCCCTGTGGAACCCGAAGCGCTGGCCGATGCTGACGAAGCCGAGCGTCCCGAGCTGGGGCGAGCCCTACCCGAAGATCCTCGACCGGATGTGGGTCGCCATCGACCGCGCCCGTCGCGCCGCCGAGGGGCACGAGGCCGTGTGCGTCTCCCACCAGCTGCCGGTCGTCTGCGTCCAGCGCGACGTCCAGGGACTGCCGCTGCAGCACAATCCGGCCACCCGGCGCTGCAACCTCGCTTCCGTCTCCTCCCTCGTCTTCGAGGGCGACGAGCTGACCGACTTCCTCTACTCCGAGCCCGCGCAGGAGATCTGAGATGCGCGGAGCAGGGAAAGCCGGGAAAGCACAGAAGGTGACCCGGACCATCGCGGCGTCCTCCCTGGTGGTGGGTGTCCTGCTGGGCACCGCGGCCTGTGGCGAGGACTCCACCGCGGGCACGGACGCCGTCGCCATCGGCGGTGAGTTCAAGTTCGTCTCCCCGGGCGGCAAGACCGTGATCACCTATGGCGAGGGTGACCGGCAGGCGATCGGCGACCTGCAGGGTGATTCCCTCATGGACCCGGGCACCACCATCGGTCTCAAGGACTTCGAGAACCAGGTCGTCGTCCTCAACGCCTGGGGCCAGTGGTGTGGCCCGTGCCGCTCCGAGTCCGATGACCTGCAGACCGTGCAGGAGCGTCTGGAGAAGGACGGCCGCGGCTCGCTGCTGGGCATCAACGTCCGCGACAGTGCCCGGGCGAAGGCGCAGGACTTCCACGAGGACAACGGCATGACCTACCCCTCGATCTACGATCCGCCCTTCAAGTCCGCCCTCGCCCTGGGCGGCGTCCCGGCGTCCGTCATCCCGACGACGATCGTGCTGGACAAGCAGCACCGTCCGGCGGCGGTCTTCCTCAAGGAGATCACGGCCGACGAGCTGTGGGACACCGTGGAGCCACTGCTCGATGAGTGATCTGGGAAGCACCTTCGCGGACGCGGTGACCACCGGTCCGCTGCTGCTCGGCCTGTTGGCCGCCGCCGCCGCGGGACTGGTGTCCTTTGCGTCCCCGTGTGTGATCCCGCTGGTCCCGGGCTACGTCTCCTATCTCGCTGGCGTGGTCGGCGCGGAGGCGGAGTACACCGCCGACGGCACCGTCGTCACGAAGCGCCGCGGACGCGCCGGTGGTGCTGCCCTGCTCTTCGTCGCCGGGTTCACCGTCGTGTTCTGCCTGGCCACGGCCACGGTCTTCGGCGCGATCCGGGCGATCCAGGTCAACCAGGACCTGCTCATGCGCATCGGTGGCGTGGTGACCATCATCATGGGCGTCATCTTCATGGGCTTCATCCGCCCGCTGCAGACCGACACCCGCATGACGCCGCGTCGCTGGTCGACGCTCGCCGGCGCGCCGCTGCTCGGCGCGGTCTTCGCCCTCGGGTGGACGCCCTGCCTGGGCCCGACCCTGGCTGCGATCATTTCGGTGTCCGCCGGTACCGAGGGCATGACCGCCGCCCGTGGTGTGGTGCTCATCGTGGCCTACTGCCTGGGTCTGGGCATCCCGTTCATCCTCGTGGCGCTGGGGTCGGCGAAGGCACTGCGCGGTGTCGGCTGGCTCCGACGTCACTCCCGCACCATCCAGATGGTCGGCGGTGCACTCCTGGTCGTCGTCGGCGTTCTGCTGGTCAGCGGCCAGTGGGCGGTCTTCGTCGACTGGATCCGCCAGTGGCTCGTCAATGACACGACCCTGCCGGTGTAGTACTCACAGAATCAGAACCTAGACTTCCGCACAGAAACCCGCCGGAACCCGATGACGGCCCCGGCAACCGCACGAAAGGTCCCCATGCTCCGCAGTATCCTCCGTTGGCCGAAGAAGGCGTGGCAGTGGCTGACGAGGATGCGTACCGCCCTGGTGCTGCTGTTCCTCCTGGCCGTCGGCGCGATCCCGGGTGCCCTGCTGCCGCAGCGGTCGCTGAACGCGGCAAACGTGGACAGCTACCTCGAGGCCAACGGGACGATCGCGGAGATCTACGACAAGCTCGGTCTCTTCGACGTCTTCAGTTCCGCGTGGTTCGCCGCGATCTACGTGCTGCTGTTCGTCTCACTCATCGGCTGTATCCTGCCGCGGTCGATCGACCACTGGAAGGCGCTGCGCAAGCTTCCGCCGGCCGCGCCGAAGCGGTTGGACCGGATGCCGAACCACATCACCGGCACCGTGGACATGCCCGCCGAGCAGGCGCAGAAGGAGGTCAGCGCCCGGTTCCGCCGCTGGACCGGTGGCGCTACCGAGGCGGACAAGGACCGCGCGGGCAAGTGGTCCTACTCCGCGGAGAAGGGCTACCTCCGCGAGTTCTCGAACCTCGTCTTCCACCTCTCGCTGGTCGGCATCCTGGTGTCCGTCCTCGTCGGCCGGATGGTCTACTACGAGGGCCAGGTCATCGTCGTCGCCGGTTCCGACAACTCCCAGTTCTGCAACACCGCCGTCGCGAACTTCGACTCGATGCGTTACGGCCCCACCTTCGACGGCACCACGCTGACGCCCTTCTGCGTCAACGTCAAGAACTTCAACGCCGACTACCTGCCGTCCGGACAGGCCGTCGACTTCCGTTCGGAGGTCGACTACGCCGCCGGTGACGACGCCCTCAAGCCCACCGAGGACTGGGAGCACACCACCCTGAAGGTCAACCACCCGCTGACCATCAACGGTGACCGCGTCTACCTGCAGGGCCACGGCTACGCCCCGACGTTCACCGTCACCTGGCCGAACGGTGAGACCCGTACCGAGACCATCCAGTTCCGCCCCGACGACCTGACCTACTTCCTGTCCTCGGGTGCGGTGAAGATGGACCCGCCGGCCGGCATGTACCCGGACCTGCAGGAACGGCGACAGAACCAGCTGGCCATCCAGGGCCTCTTCGCCCCGACGGCCGAGTTCTCCGGCGAGAACAACGCGCTGCTGTCCTCCCGCTTCCCGGCGATGGACGACCCGGCGGTCGCCATCGACATCTACCGCGGTGACACCGGCCTGGACTCCGGTACCGGACAGGACATCTTCACCCTGTCCCAGACCCAGCTGCACAACGGCGCACTGCAGAAGCTCGACAGGGTGAACCTGCACCAGGGCGAGGACGTGACCCTCGACGACGGCACGAAGATCTCGTTCGACGGCGCCAAGGAGTTCGTGAACCTCCAGGTCAGCCGCGACCGGACCGAGATCTTCGTGCTCGGCTTCGCCCTGCTGATGCTCATCAGCCTGGTCGGTTCGCTGACGATCAAGCGTCGCCGCTTCTGGGTCCGGGTCACCGACCTCGGCGACGGCACCAGTCGCCTGGAGATCGCCGGCCTGGCCCGCACCGACTCCGCCGGCTGGGGACGCGAGTTCAACCGCGTCTCCGAGGAGCTGCTGCACCTCGACGACGAGGAACTGGACGAGGAGTTCGACCAGACCGACGCGGACTGGGACGACTGGGAGGACGAGCTCGACCGTGAGCTGGCCCGCGAGCGCCGCGACGGTGAGATCACCGACGGCGACAGTGATACCGACGACAACAAGTAACGACATGTTGGTGACCGACGCACCCCAGCGGTAGCGTTGACCACTGAAATCCAACTCTCAACGGAGGAACCGACGGATGTACGCCAATCAGGGGCTCGCCGAGTTTTCGGACATGGCCTTCAAGACCGCGGTGGTCCTGTACCTCATCAGTCTTGCCGTGTCGCTCGTCTACTACGGCATGCTGCGGTCGGCCACCGAGGCGCGTCGTGAGCGTTCCCGCATCCTCGGGGAGGCCAAGAAGGCGTCCACGAAGCAGAAGGTGGCCGTGGGAGCCGCCGTCGGCGGCGACGTCATCGAGGGCACGGACGTCCCCGACGACGAGAGGAACGATGTCTCGGGTATCGCCTCCGGGTCGATGACCGAGGCGGACCTGCCGAAGACCTTCCAGGTCGAGGCGCTCAAGGCGAAGTTCCGCCGCGCCGACAAGTGGGGCGGGATGACGCAGATGATGGTCTGGCTCACCGCCGCCGTCCACCTGCTCTTCCTGGTGTGCCGCGGTCTGGCCGCGGAGCGTTTCCCGTGGGGCAACCTCTTCGAGTACGTCACCGTCGTCACCGGTATGGCCATCTGCGTGGCCTGCGTGGTGCTCCGCCGTAAGGCGATGCGCGTGCTGTGGCCCTGGATCCTCACGCCGATCATCCTGCTGCTCTTCTACGCCGGCACCGAGCTCTACGCCGATGTCGCCCCGGTCGTCCCGTCCCTGAAGTCCAACTGGTACTGGATCCACGTCTCCACCGTGTCCGTCGGTGGTTCCATCGGTCTGGTCTCCGGTGTGTCCTCTCTTCTCTACGTGCTGCGCCGCAAGCAGCCCAAGGGCAAGGAGCACGGCTGGTTCGGCAAGGTCGTCTCCCCGCTGCCGGACGCCTCGAAGCTGGACGCCCTGGCCTACCGCACCGCCATCTGGACCCTGCCGATCTTCGGCCTGGGTGTGGTCTTCGGCGCGATCTGGGCGCATGCCGCCTGGGGCCGCTTCTGGGGCTGGGACCCCAAGGAGACCGTCTCCCTGATCACCTGGATCCTCTACGCCGCCTACCTGCACGCCCGCGCCACGCCGGGTATGCGCGGTCTGCCGGCTGCGTGGATCAACATCTTCGCCTTCGCGACGATGGTGTTCAACCTCTTCTTCATCAACATCGTCGTCTCGGGTCTGCACTCCTACGCCGGACTGAACTGATACCGCCCCCGATGACGACCTCTCTCGACCGGCCCCGCCGGACCACCCGCCTGCTGGTGACCGGCGGGGCCGGTTTCATCGGTTCCAACTTCGTCCACCGCACGCTGGCGACGCGTCCCGACGTGCACATCACCGTGCTGGACGCCATGACCTACGCCGCGAATCCGGCGAATCTCGCCGGGACCGGTGTCGAGCTCGTCGAGGGGACCGTGGCGGACGCCGCCCTGGTCGACCGTCTCGTGGTGTCCCTTGGTGAAGGCACCGGGGACGCCGGGGGCGCTGCCGTCGTCCATTTCGCGGCGGAGAGCCACAACGACAACGCTCTGCGGGACCCGCTGCGGTTCGTGCGCACCAACACCGAGGGCACTGCGGTGCTCGCCGAGGCCTGTGTACGGCACGGTGTCCACCTGCACCACATCTCCACCGATGAGGTCTTCGGGGATCTGCCGCTGCGCGGGTCCGGGGAACCGGGGTCGGAGGACCGCTTCACGGTGGACACGCCCTACGCGCCCTCGTCGGTGTATTCGGCATCCAAGGCGTCCGCCGATCACCTGGTGCGTGCCTTCGTGCGCAGTCACGGGCTGAGTGCGACGATCTCGAACTGCTCGAACAACTACGGGCCGCGTCAGCACCCGGAGAAGTTCCTGCCCCGGCAGATCACCGGCCTGCTCGACGGCGAGACGCCGCGGCTCTACGGCACCGGCGAGAACGTCCGCGACTGGATCCACGTCGACGACCACAATGACGCCGTCTGGGCGATTCTCGACCGTGGTGTGGCGGGGGAGACCTACCTCATCGGCGCGGACGGCGAGCGCTCCAACCTGGAGTGCGTCCGCGCGCTCAACGGCATCTTCGGGCGGGACGGGGATGACTTCGTCCACGTCACCGACCGTCCGGGTCACGATCTGCGCTATGCCATCGACCCGTCCTCGATGCATGCCCTGGGCTGGACGCCCCGGTTCACCGACTTCGCCGCCGGCCTGGCGGACACCGTGGCCTGGTACCGCGACCACCGGGACTGGTGGGAGACCTCCCGGAAGGACGCCGAGCTCGTCTACCGTGCGACCGAGGACATTCTCGACCCCTGACGGTGCCCTGACAGCGCCCTGACGGTGCCCCCTGACAGCGCCCGGGAGGTGAGATTTCCCGATCCTGTTCCCGAGGTCCTCTCGCAAATGATAGTTTCGCTGCATGACTTATCTCACACGCAGAAAGTAACGAAACGTCCTGATGGCCGGGATCGCCGTTACCGCCCTCGCACTGGCATCCTGTTCCTCTGACGACGATGATTCCTCTGACTCGTCCTCGTCCGACTCCTCAGACTCCTCAGATTCCTCCGCTGCCGGCGACGACACCTCCTCGGATGACTCGTCGTCAGAGGATTCCGGCTCCGGAGACGGCGATCTTGTCGGCGCTCCCGACGGGTTCGACCTCACGGACCCGGGTTCACATCTGAAGAACGGCGAGTCGGCGTATGTCGTCACGCAGCAGGCCGAGTACGAGGGTGAGACCTTCGCGCAGCAGTACTGGAAGATCACCGCCCGGGATTCGACGGAGACGGCCTCCGGTGAGATTCCGCTGGACGACGAGGACGCGGCGGATGTCGACCACTTCATCTGCATGAACTACGACGTCGAGTTCCTGGGGCAGGGCGAGGCCTCCGATCCGGAAAGCCACCAGCTCGTCACGGAGCCGGACATGGGCGCGGTCGACGATGACGGTAACGGTGCCAACTACATCCTCATGGGTGGCAGCGAGGACTGTGACATCCCTGAGGCCGACCTCCTGCCGTCGGATGCCGGAGAGTTGGAGACCGGCAAGGTGTACCGGGGTGCGGTGCGCAGCTGGGAGTCGAAGAGTGATGACGGCATCACGCCGACCGGCCTCAGCTTCACCTACGATGTCGAGTCTGCAGGGCTCGACGATGTCGACGACATCCTCTGGAACTGACCGTCGGTAGCCGGTTGGTCGCGTAGGGTCGGGGGCCATGATGAGACTGAACCGGACCCTCACCCGAACCGCCCTCACCGCGTCCACCCTGGCACTCGCCGGGGCGGCTGTCGCGGCCCTCGGCGCACCGGCCGCATCCGCGGCCCCCGCGTCGACCCCGGACCAGTTCCTCTACCCGCGGTCGGGCCACGTGTACGTCGACCCGACGATGGCACGGGTACTGTCCGCCGTCCCCGTCGGTGCGACCGCCGGCTCTGCGGGGGATGCGCTGGTCACCACCTCCGGACCGTCCACGACGGTGGCGGTCCTCAGCACTGTCCAGCACGTGATCGACGGACCGGTCCGCCAGGCCGCCGGGACCAACGCCGGGGTGGACGTGAACTGGCAGGTGGGACCCGGAGGGACGCTCGTCAACCAGACCGCGATCCACTGAGGAGTTCCGCGCGTCCTCCCCGGCGTCCTCCCGCCTACGCCAGGATCTTCGGTCGGGCCTTCTTCAGCAGCGCGAGTCCCTTGCGCAGTTGCCGGTGACCGGTCTGCGCCGCGATCTCCGGGTTGTCGGTGAACGCCGCGTCTGACCGGACCTCCGGGGCGTTCGAGGCCTTCGCCCGCAGCATCGAGTTCGGCAGGGACAGCTTGAGCAGCGTCTTCTGCACCTGCAGGAACTGCCTGGGGAAGCTGTCGGTGTTGTACGGCAGCCCGTACTCCTCGGCGATGGCCTGCACCTCCTTGGCGATCTCGTCGAGGTGGTTCGACGGCATGTCGGGGAAGAGGTGGTGCTCGATCTGGTAGTTGAGGTTGCCGGACATGAGCGTCAGCACCTTGCCGCCGTGGAAGTTTGCCGAGCCGAGCATCTGGCGCAGGTACCAGTCACCGCGGGACTCCTCGTCCAGCGTCCGCTTGGTGAACGTCTCCACGTCATCGGGGAAGTGGCCGCAGAAGATCACCGCATAGGCCCACACATTGCGCATGAGGTTCGCCACGAGGGCAGCCTGTCCGGCCGCCTTGGCGCGCTTCTTCGCCGAGGCGCGGCGTCCTCCCTTCTTGCCGAGGAGGAGGCCGACGCCGGCGGCGACGGCGGGAAAGGCGACGTAGTCCTTGCCCCACTGCTTGCCGACCTTGAGGACGGTCTCGACGAGCCGCGGCTTCGTCTCCTCCCAGGTCTGCTTCTTGGCGAAGTAGCGGCCGAGCTCGACATCGTAGAACCCCACGGCAAGCTCGAAGAGGGACGCCAGGATGACATTCGTCACCGGCTGCATCAGGGTGGACGGCTTCCACTTCCGGTCACGGGTGACGCGCAGGATGCCGTAGCCGATGTCGTTGTCCATGCCGACGATGTTCGTGTACGTGTGGTGCACCACGTTGTGGGAGTGCTTCCACCCCGAGGAGGGGCCGGTGTTGTCCCACTCCCAGGTCGACGAGTGGATCTCGGGGTCGTTCATCCAGTCCCACTGGCCGTGCATGACGTTGTGGCCGATCTCGAGGTTCTCGAGGATCTTGGCCACACCGAGCACCGCGGCGGCGGGCATCGCGATGGCGGGGGACGCGACGGTGCCGGCCCGGGCGGCGAGGTCGAGGCCACGCTGGGTGCGGATGAGCCCCTTGATGTAGCCGGCGTCCTTGGCACCGAGGGAGTCGCGGTGCTTCTTCTCGAGCGCGGTGAGTCGGCGTCCGATCTCCTCGATGTCCCTGTCGGTAAGGTGGGCGTAGGCGGTGATGTCCTGAACAGCCATGTTTTTCTCCTTGATCGGGCTTGGTTGAGATCGGACTCAGTTGACGGCGATGGCGAGTGGGCCGGAGGGGACGGAACAGCAGGTGCGGATCTGCTCGCCGGGGCCGTAGACCGCCCCGTCGCGCAGGTCGACGGCGGTGCCGTCCGTCACCGCTGTCACACAGGTGCGGCAGATACCCATCCGGCAGCCGTGGATGAGCGGGACGCCGGCGGCTTCCGCGGCGTCGAGGATGGTCGTTGTCCCGGTGGAGGACGTCGTGACCCCAGTGCTGCCGAGGACGATCTCGCCGCCGAGATCGGCGGGATCGACGGAGCCGGGCAGGTCGGTGGCGTGGAAGCTCTCGGTGCGGATGTCGGGGATGACGGTGCGTAGGTCGTCGAGCAACGGGGTCGGGCCGCAGGCCAGGGTGACCCGCTCGGCGAGATCCGGGACGAGGTCGGGGATGTCCTCGGCGTGGAGCCGCCCGGCGGTGGCGGAGTCCCGGTGGATGAGAGTGTATCCGGGCTGCTCCGCTGCGAGGGCGGTGAGCTCGTCGCCGAACGGGGCGGCGGGGGTGGTGGCACGTTCCGAGTGGACGTGCACGACGTCCGGGAAGGTACCACCTGCTGTGCCACCTGCTCTGGCCTCCTGGTCGAGCCAGCGCAGGATGGACATGACCGGGGTGACGCCGGCGCCGGCGGTGACGAACAGGATCTTCTCGGGCACGGGATCGGGCAGGTGGAAGTCGCCGCCGGGGGCGGAGAGCCGGATGATGCGGCCCGGACGCAGTCGGTCGGCGATGCGTGTCGACATGGTGCCGTCGGGGACCGGCTTCACCGAGATGGTGAGTCGACGTTCGCTGCGGTGCAGGCGGTCGCCGGTGAGCTCGGGGGCATTGGTCAGCGAGTAGCAGCGCCAGGTCCACCGGCCGTCGATCTGCAGGCCGAGGCCGATGAACTGGCCGGCCTGGAAGCGGGTGAAGGAGCGTCCGGCACCGGGGCCGGGCTCGATGGTGACGGTGGTGAAGTCGTCGTGGCGGTCCACGGCGGTGACGCGTCCTCGGATCTCGCGGCCGAACAGCGGGTTGAAAAGGCCGGCGTAGTCGGTCGGCAGCAGTGGGGTGGTGAAAGGCTCGGTGAGCTCAGCCAGGCGGCCCAGGCGGGCGGCCATTCGGTTGTTGATTCTCACGGGGGTCCTCCGTCGGTGTTCGTCTCGGAGATTGACATTGTAGGCCATCAAAAATATGTATTCCAATATGAGGCTAAAAGCAGAAGAAGATCGGTGCGTCGGGGACGTGTCCGGGGGAGCGGCTAAACTCTGTGGTCATGAGTGAGTTCAGTGGCATCCCTGACGAACCCGGAATCTACGGTCTTCCCCTGTCCGGTACCTGGGTGAACACCCCCAGGATCTTCCCTGACGACCGCGGCACCTTCCTCGAGTGGTTCCGGGCGGACGCCGTCGCCGAGAAGCTCGGCTACCCCCTCGACCTTCCCCAGGCGAATCTGTCCACCTCCGTCGAAGGCGTCGTCCGCGGTATCCACTACGCCGATGTCCCGCCCGGACAGGCCAAGTACGTCACCTGTGTGGCGGGCCGGATTCTCGATGTCATCGTCGATCTGCGCCGGGGCTCCACCACCTTCGGGCGCCATATCGTCGTCGAGCTCTCCGCCGAGAACCGCCGTGGCCTGTACCTGCCGGTGGGCATGGGGCACGGATTCGTCGTTCCGGAGGGGTCCGGTCCGGCGACGGTCTGTTACCTCGTCTCCGAGAGCTACAACCCGGACGCCGAACACGGCGTGAACCCGCTGGACCCGAAGCTCGGCATCGACTGGTCGGTCGCCGGGTTGGCGGATTCTGATCTGGTCCTGTCCGACAAGGACCGGGACGCGCCGGGCTACCGCGAGGTCGAGGCGTCCCTCCCGAGTTACTCCGAGTGCCGCGGCTGGGAGCAGGAGCTCCGCCACGACTGGGAGGCCGCCACAGCGGAAGCCGAGGGCTGGGAGGGGGAGTGATGCGCGGCATCATCCTCGCCGGCGGCACCGGGTCGCGGCTGAGTCCGATCACCCTGGGCGTGTCGAAGCAGCTCGTGCCGGTCTACGACAAGCCGATGGTCTACTACCCGCTGACCACCCTGATGCTCGCCGGCGTCCGCGAGATCCTCGTCATCACGACCCCCGAGGACAACGACCAGTTCCGACGCCTGCTCGGCGACGGTTCCCAGTTCGGGGTGTCCATCGACTACGCGGTGCAGGAGAAGCCGAACGGGCTGGCCGAGGCGTTCATCCTCGGGGCGGACTTCATCGGCGATGAGCCGGTGGCGCTGGTCCTCGGTGACAACATCTTCTACGGTGCCGGTCTGGGTACGCAGCTGCGCCGCTTCCACGAGGTCGAGGGTGGCGCCATCTTCGCCTACTGGGTACGCGATCCGTCGGCCTACGGTGTGGTGACCTTCTCCGCCGACGGTACGGCGACCTCACTGGAGGAGAAGCCGGAGCAGCCGCAGTCGAACTACGCGGTGCCCGGGCTGTACTTCTACGCCCCGGACGTGGTCGGCATCGCCCGGTCGCTGAAGCCCTCGCCCCGCGGTGAACTGGAGATCACCGACATCAACCGCGCCTACCTGGAGCGCGGTGACCTGCAGGTCGAGATCCTGCCGCGCGGTACGGCCTGGCTGGACACCGGCACCGTCGACAATCTCATGGCCGCCGGCGACTTCGTCCGCACCATCGAGCAGCGTCAGGGCCTGAAGATCGGGTGTCCCGAGGAGGTCGCCTGGCGGATGGGCTTCATCGGGGACGCCGGTCTCGCCGCTGCAGCCGTCGCCCACGGCAAGTCGGCCTATGCGTCCTACCTCTGTGAGCTCCTGGAGCGCGGCAAGGACCGGTAGGGGTCTGCGCTGATCGTTCACCCGGGGTGCATCCTGGCACGAGAGGTACGGGGAACGTACCTGCAGTGCCAGGGTGTGCAGATGGTGAATGCCCGGGCACCAGGGTCAGGACGCCACCCCGGGCATCCGTAGCAGGTCCAGCGCAACCTGCACCGCGGCACGCACGGCACGACGGACTGAAGCGACACCGATATCCGCCCGGTTGAACCGGAGCACTTGCCGCCCCTCGGACTCCAGCTGTCGGTCGATCGCCTTGTCTCTGGCCCGCACGTCAGGAGAATCGTGTGAGGCACCGTCGTAGTACAGCGCGATCTTCAGCTCCGGGCACGCCAGGTCAGGGGCAGTACCGCCCCACCGGCCGCGGCCGAGATCGAGCTGGGACACCCACCGGTATCCCGGCGGAAGACACTCCAGCACCAGCAGCCGGAGAACCGTCTCCATGGGGGATTCCGCACCGCCGTCAGACAGGTCGAGCACGGTGGATAGTCGGGCCGCGGCGATCCGGATCTTCGCCGCGGCCCTGACGGCGTCACACTCCACGCCGGTGCTGTGCCGGAAAGCATCGACCAGTTGGACCCCGCAGATCAGCTCGGACCTCATCTGCGGGATACCGAGGGCCCGCCATCTGTGCCGGCCGTCGAGCACCGAGGATAGACACTGGACGACGGCGGTCGGGGCGTCCACCACCATGAGGTCGGGTCTCTCCGAGGGGGAGGGACGACACGGCCGGGAGCGACAATGGTCCACTCCCGGTCAAGTGTCCTCCGCGGAATCTCTCCGGACGCCGACAACCCGGCACGCTTTCTGGGAAGGACGGAGGTGAGGTCGTGATTGACGTGGGGGTTCGGGTCCGATGCAGAAGTCATACCCTGTTGGACTCCCGACAGGGCGCTGTGGTCCATTCACAACGAGTTCACCCTGGCATGGGAGGTACGGGGAGTGCACCTGTCATGCCAGGGTGAACTGGGGGTTAGTGCTGTGGGGTCGCTGGGGGCCGGTAGCTGGGCCCGAGGTCAGGCGGACTCAGTCCCCGGAATCAGGCCCCGGCTGAACCGGCCGACCCCGCCGCGCCGGGCTCCTCGGGATCCTGGCGGTCCTGACGTGACGTGTCCGGTCGCTCGGCCCGGGCCTGCGTCTCGGCGTCCTCCGCACGTTTCTCCGCCTCGGCGGCACGCCGTTCAGCGTCCTTCGCCCGGGCCTCGGCACTGCGCAGACTCTCCTCCGCGAGCCGCTCCTTCTCCCGCTGGGCCTTGAAGCGCTCCTTGCGGATCTCCCACATGAAGTCAGGGTCATCATCCGGGCCCTTGACCTCCTTCTTCGGGGTCTTGTCCAGGGAACGCCGACCGTTGACGCGGTCGCCCGACCCTGGCCCGAAAGCACGCCACAGGACGATCACGGTGACGATCACGAGGATGAGGATGATGAGCCGGCCCACGGCGGGACCCTCCTTGCGTACTGGTCGCGTACTGGTCTGGAAGTACAGGTGCGGTGTGACCCTCCATGCTACGGGATTGGGAGGGGACGCAGCGACGAACGTACAGTGGCAGTCGTGAACGACAGTGCTAACGACAGCGTGAATGAGACTGTGAACGAGACCGTCAACGACACCGACTCCGCCGATCTGGCCCCCGGCAAGCTCGGCGGCGCGGGCTGGCGCGACATCGTCCTCTACGGACTGGCACGCCTGGTGCTGTTCATTGTGCTGACCGTCGTCATCCAGCTCATCGCCGTGCTGCTGGGCATGGGACAGTCCTTCCCCCTGGCGATCAGCGCCCTGCTGGCGCTGATCATCGCCTTCCCGCTGTCGATGTTCTTCTTCAAGGGACTGCGGCTTCGGGTCAACGAGCACCTCGCCGTCCGGGACGCCGGTCGCCGCGCCCACAAGGACCAGATGCGTGCCCAGCTCGAGGAACGGCTGGACTGACTACACCAGCAGCATCGCGATGAACATCGCGACCGACCACACCAGCATCGCCCGCCCGGTGGTCCCCAGCACCGGGATCAGCTCCTTACCGGTCGCGCCCTGCACCACGGGCAGCGCGGCGACGATGAGCAGCGGCACGGCGATCAGCCCGATGAGCGCGGCGATCCCCGCACCGGCCAGCGCCAGCGTCATCACCACGGAGACGACGAGCAGCGAGACGTAGAGGATCCGGGTCCCCCGGTCGCCGAGGATCACGGCGAGCGTCGTCTTCCCGGCGACCGCGTCGGTCGGGATGTCACGCAGGTTGTTGGTCAGGTTCACCGCCGCGGACAGGGAACCGATGCCCACCGCCAGCGCCAGACCGACCCACGACACCTTCCCGGCCTGGGTATACTCGGTGCCGAGCACGGCGACCAGCCCGAAGAAGATGAACACGGCGACCTCGCCGAGCCCCCGGTAGCCGTAGGGGTTCTTACCGCCGGTGTAGAACCATGCCGCGAGGATGCACACCGCACCGGCGATGATCAGCCACCAGCTCGACGCCAGCGACAGTACGATTCCCGCGACCCCGGCCACGCCGAAGCACAGGAAGGCGGCGTACTTCACGCGCGTCGGCGGGACCAGTCCGGAGCCGGTCAGCCGCAGCGGGCCGGTCCGGTCGTCGTCGGTGCCACGGATGCCGTCGGAGTAGTCGTTGGCGTAGTTCACGCCGATGATCAGGGCCATGGCGACGATGACGGCGAGGATCGCCCGCCACCAGGACGCCCCGTCGTCCCAGATGGCCGCGCCCGTGCCGGCGAGGACGGGGGCGATGGCATTGGCCCAGGTGTGTGGGCGCGCGCCGGTGAGCCAGTCCCGCGGGGTGGCGCCGGACGCTGTGGAGGCTGCAGCGGCTGCAGCAGAGGGGTCAGACATGACCCTCACTGTAGTCAGTCGCCGGACGTGCCCCGCACAAGCTCCTGCAGGACGCCACGGACCGTCCGCCGGTCGAGCTTCCCGGGACCGGTGAGCGGCAGGACACCGGTCGTGAAAGCCCGCCTGGGTATCAGGTGTGACGCCACGTCGGCGTCCTTCATCCGGGCGCGCAGGGACGCCGTGCAGTCGGTTCCCGCTGCACTCTCTGCGCCACCGCTCTCCACGAGTACGGCGACGATCTCGCCCCACTCGTCATCGGGTACACCGACCGCACAACAGGACAGCCCGACCGAGGCCACGGCCGCCTCCACCTGCTCGGGCAGGATCTTCAGTCCTCCGGAGTTCACCGCGCCGTCGGCGCGTCCCAGGACCGTGAGGACGCCCCCCTCGACCCGTCCCAGATCGGAGGTGCGGAACACGCCGGGAGCGGGGAAGGCGTCCGCCGCGACCGTCGGATCCAGGGAGCAGGTGACGCGGTACCCGTCGGCCACCGAGGGGCCGTGCAGGGCCACGCGACCGACCCCGGCGTCATCGGGATCCACGCTCTCGACGGTGTACCCGGGCAGCGGTTCACCGTTGTAGAGCACACCGCCGGAGGTCTCGGAGGAGCCGTAGGTCAGCAGGACGCCCACCCCCAGCTCCCCACACCGTGCGACCACGGCCGGGGGAGTGGGACCGCCGCCGACGAGGACCGCGGCATAGCGGCCCAGGGCAGCGGACCCCTCTGCAGAGTCCAGCACCCGGACCAGCTGGGTCGGGACCAGGGACGTGTACAGCGGCAGGCCGGGGTGGGCGTCCGCGAGGGCGGTGGTGGCGGCGCAGAAGGCGTCCACCCGGAACGGTCCCCCGGAGGAGTCGAGGACCGCAGGCTCGAATCCGGCGTCGAGACTGCGCAGGATGACCATCGTCCCGGCGATGTGGTGCGGCGGCAGGGCCAGCAGCCACGGGCCGGGGCCGGCGCCCAGCCGGTCCGCGATGAAGGAGGCCGAGGCACTGATCGCGGCACGGACCCCGTCGGTCCGCAACAGTGCGCCCTTCGGGGTGCCGGTGGACCCGGAGGTGCAGGCGATGAGGGTGCCGGGCTCCGTGGGGCGTGCTGCACCGTCGGTACGGTCAGCGCCCATCAGCTCAGTCAGGGAGTCGCCGGCGGCGTCGGGGGAGACGGGGAGCAGGGCGCGGCGTCCTGCCAGGAAATCCCGGTAGGCGGGCAGTGCGGCGCGTACGCTCGTGCTGTCCAGCGTGACCGGGAGGGATTCGAGCGGGAGATTCACATCTCCGACGCTACTACCGGGAGAGCAGTCCGAAACTGTCGACGTAGTCGAAGGCGAGCATCTCCTCGAAGGGGGAGGCGTCGCGGTCGAAGAGGGTGGCGAAGGATTCGCGCACGTCCGACTCGGATGCGGGGGTGTGGCCCCGGTCGATGAGGTGGGCGACGATGTCGGTCGCCCCGGGACGCGACGGGAGGACGCCCAGAACGGTGCCGGCGGCGCCGTCTGTGCCTCCGTTGACGGGGGAGAGGTACCAGTCGAGGATCCTGGACAGTGGGTTGTACATGGGCTTTCACTCCTTCCACGCCGTACGTGGATGGGCAGGTCGGTGCAATGAGTTTTACCGAGGGTAAGCCCTATTGTGGGAAACGTCAAACAATTGGCGTAAAAAACCAGCTCACCGGGCATGCCGGTGAGCTGGTCGGGTGCGGACCGGGTGCGTGACTACCGATGGTCCGCAAGTCTGTGCGGGGATGCGGCCCCCGGGTGCCGTCAGTGTCCGGAGGATCCTCCGGTGCCGAAGATGTCCCAGCCGAAGGCGTCGTAGAGGCGTCCCTGGGTGATCCACAGCAGGCCGATGACCACGGCGACGATGATGACCAGGAAGATCAGGCCGGCGACAGCACGCTGCCAGCCGGGGATGTGCTGGGAGGGGTGACCCTCGACGCCCTGCGCCGGAACGCTGAGGCGGATACCGAGACCGAAGAGGACGGGGATGCCGGCGCCGAGGATGATGCCGGCGATGATGACCTGGAGGAGGTCGCTGAGGAGTTCCATGGTCTAGACGTCCTTCCGGTTGGTGGAGGTGTCGATGCCGGCGGAGGTATCGACGAAGTGGGCCGGGTCGTGGACCCCGGCGGTGGCGCCGGAGAGTGTGCGTCCGGCAGTGGTCGCCAGGTCGCTGGATTCGGTGGCGGCGAGGGCGGAATCGGAGTGCCCCTCGGCCGGAGCGAGACCGTGCTCGTCCCAGTCGGCGTTGACGTTGTCGGCGTGGACCGGCTGCTTGCGGGCCCTGACGATGATCAGGCCGACGACGATGAGCAGGATGACGAAGGCGGCGATGGCGCCACCGGCGGTGTTGGTGAGGTTCGCGGTGCCGTGGGAGACCTGCCAGATGCAGTAGGAGACCAGGGCGGCGATCGGGAGGGTGGTCACCCAGGCCATGGCCATGCGACCGGCAACGCCCCAGCGGACGTCGGCGCCCGGGCGTCCGACGCCGGCGCCGAGGATGGAACCGGTGGCGACGTGGGTGGTGGACAGGGCCATACCGAAGTGGGCGGAGGTGAGGATGATTGCGGCGGAGGACGCTTCTGCGGCCATGCCCTGAGGGGAGGAGATCTCGACCAGGCCCTTACCGAGGGTGCGGATGACGCGCCAGCCACCGGAGTAGGTGCCGGCGGCGATGGCGAGGGCACAGCAGAGAGTGACCCAGAAGGGCATGTTCGCGGCGGCGTCCAGGTGGCCGGAGGCGACGAGGGCGAGGAAGATGACGCCCATCGTCTTCTGCGCGTCGGAGGTGCCGTGTGCGAGGGCGACGAGGGAGGCGGAACCGATCTGGCCGATGCGGAAGAGGCTGTCGCGCTCGGTCTCACGGGTGCGCTTCGTGGCGCGGTAGATGCCGTAGGTACCGATGGCAGAGACGATGCCGGCGATGAACGGTGCGGCGAGGGCGGGGACGAGGATCTTGTCGACGACGCCGCCCCACTCGACACCGGAGAAGCCCAGGGCGCCGATTGCGGCACCGATGAGGCCGCCGAACAGGGCGTGGGAGGAGCTGGACGGCAGGCCGAGGAGCCAGGTGAGAAGATTCCAGACGATGCCGCCGATCAGGCCGGAGAAGACGACCAGCAGGAGTTTGTCTGTGGAGGCCACGTCGGAGAGGTCGAAGGCGTCGAGGTCGACGATGCCTTTCGCCACTGTCTTGGCCACCTCGACGGAGAGGAAGGCTCCGACGAGGTTGAGGCCGCCGGCGAGTGCGACGGCGACCTTCGGCTTGAGTGCGCCGGTGGCGATGGAGGTGGCCATCGCGTTGGCTGTGTCGTGGAAGCCGTTGGTGAAGTCGAACGCCAGGGCAGTCCCGATCACTAGGATGAGGATCAGTACTTCGGTAGTCACCCGAGAAGAATCCCTCTTATCGGCCGGAATTTCCATCCCCTGCCGGGCCGGGGGTGCCGGTGGAGGTGGTAGGTGAACCTCAGGGAAACGCTCGGCGACGCCGTGACGATGACGGCGCATCTGTGCAGGTCACAGTATGTTTGTGAATACGACCCGCGATGGGCACGGGGAATAGTGGGATTCTCCCACGGAATATATGCAGGTCAGCAATTCGATGATCCGCGGAATACTCCCGGTTCCCGTTGTCCGTGGTTCATGATCTGTTCATGTCGGGCGGGTGGCGCCGCCGGCCGGGCGGCCGGGGCCCCGCCGGGGGAGATGATCTGCGTCACTGCGCCGGGCCGGGCAGAATGTGACAAACTTCACAACCTCAGGGTCTGTCTTTCCGCCCCGCGGCGGCGGGTCGGGGTGGACGGACGCTGCGTCGGTAGTAGTGCGTCAGTAGTAGTACGGGAACTCATCCCAGTTCGGGTCCCGCTTCTCCAGGAAGGCGTTCTTACCCTCCACCGCCTCGTCGGTCATGTAGGCCAGTCTGGTCGCCTCGCCGGCGAACACCTGCTGGCCCATCAGCCCGTCATCGGTGAGGTTGAAGGCGAACTTGAGCATCCGCTGCGCCGTCGGGGACT
Organism: Corynebacterium variabile; assembly: GCF_006539825.1. Taxonomy (GTDB): domain Bacteria; phylum Actinomycetota; class Actinomycetes; order Mycobacteriales; family Mycobacteriaceae; genus Corynebacterium; species Corynebacterium variabile. The sequence continues at coordinate 75,580 of NZ_BJNT01000013.1, read as the reverse complement.
TCGTGTTGATCGCCTGCGCCCACTCGATGGCGGTGTTCTCCAGCTCGGCATGGTCGACGACCTCGTTGACCGCGCCCATCTGCATCATCCGCTCGGCATCGTAGGTCCGGCCGAGGAAGAAGATCTCGCGGGCATTCTTCTGGCCGACCTGCTTGGCCAGGTAGGCGGAACCGTAACCGGCGTCGAAGGATCCCACGTCGGCGTCCGTCTGCTTGAACTTCCCGTGCTCACGGGACGCCAGGGTCAGGTCGCAGACGACGTGCAGGGAGTGTCCGCCACCGGCGGCCCAGCCGTTGACCAGGCAGATGACGACCTTCGGCATGGTGCGGATGAGGCGCTGCACCTCGAGGATGTGCAGGCGTCCTCCCTCGGCCTTGACGCGGGCGGCATCCACCGAGGACGCGTCGGCGTGCTCGACGTCCGAGTCGTGGGCGGTGGCGTACTGGTAGCCCGAGCGGCCACGGATGCGCTGGTCACCGCCGGAGCAGAAGGCCCAGCCGCCGTCCTTCGGGCTGGGGCCGTTGCCGGTGAGCAGAATGGTGCCGACGTCGGGGGAGCGGCGGGCGTGGTCGAGGGCGCGGTAGAGCTCGTCGACGGTGTGCGGGCGGAAGGCATTGCGCACCTCCGGGCGGTCGAAGGCGATACGGACGATGCCGTTGGTGCGCCCTTCACCGACGTGGCGGTGGTAGGTGATGTCGTCGAAGTCGAAGCCGGGGACGTCGCGCCACAGGTCCGGGTTGAAGGGGTTGCTCTGTTCTGTCATGCGGCCATCGTAGGCTGTGGGCATGTCACTGCACTCCCTTCCTTCCCTTTCCGAGCTCACCGACCGCGCCCGCGTGGTGACCTGCCCGCTGCGGGTGCCCTTCCGGGGCGTCACCGAGCGCGAGATCATGCTCATCGAAGGGCCCGACGGCTGGGTCGAGTGGTCGCCGTTCCTGGAGTACGGCCCGGAGGAGGCGTCCCGCTGGCTGCGTTCGGCGTTGCTTCTGGGGTGGGACGCTGAGTCGTTGCGGCCCGCCGGTTCCCGCGTCCTGCCGTCCGTGGAGGTCAATGCCACGGTGCCGGCGGTGGACGTGTCGGCTGACCCGGATCTCGTGCCCGCGCTGCTGGACCGCTACCCGGGGTGCACGACCGTGAAGGTGAAGGTCGCGCAGCAGGGGCAGACGCTGGCCGATGACGTGGCCCGTGTTCGTGCGGTCCGCGAGGCCCGGCCCGGGATCGCCGTCCGGGTGGACGCCAACACGGGCTGGAGTGTCGACGAGGCCTTCGCCGCCGCCGTGGCGTTGACCGACCCCTCCCAGGGCGGTGGACCGCTGGACTACATGGAGCAGCCCTGTGCGACCGTGGAGGAGCTGGCGGAGCTCAGGCGTCGACTGGGCTCGCGCGGGATGATGGTGCGGATCGCCGCCGACGAACTGATCCGCAAGGCCTCCGATCCGCTGGCCGCGGTGCAGGCCGGTGCGTGTGATGTGGCGGTGCTCAAGGCCGCGCCGTTGGGCGGGGTGGACCATGTGCGGGCCATCGCCGAGGAGGTGGGGCGGTACGGCGTCGCCGTGACCGTGTCCTCCGCTCTGGAGTCCGCAGTGGGCATGTACGCCGGGCTGCTTGCCGTTGCGACACTGCCGGGCTACGAGGACGATGATGAGATGGTGGTCCATCCGCAGGCGGCGGGCCTGGCGACCGGGTCGCTGTATGCCGAGGAGGTCTGCGCGCCGCGTCAGATCGTCGACGGACGCCTCGCGGTCGAGCAGTGCGTCCCGGAGGACGCCCGGCTGGACGCACTGGCGTCCCCGGCCGCACGGCGCGACTGGTGGTTCGACCGGCTGGCGGCGTCCTACCAGGTGCTGGCCGAGACCCACTGATCCACCGCCCCTCCCCGGGATGACACCCCGGCGGGGAGGCCCACACTTTCCGGCATACTTGGCCGGGTGAACGCCGAGACCAGCACCGCGTCCCTGCCCGACACCCACGACACGATCCGCGTCCGCGGAGCCCGCGTCAACAACCTGAAGAACATCGACGTCGACCTGCCGAAGCGGAGGCTGACCGTTGTCACCGGCCTGTCCGGATCCGGCAAATCCTCCCTCGTCTTCGGCACCGTCGCCGCCGAATCCCGGCGCCTCATCGACGAGACCTACAGTGCCTTCATCCAGGGATTCATGCCCTCCCTGCCGCGACCCGACGTCGATGAACTGACCGATCTGACCGCCGCCGTCATCATCGACCAGGAGCGCATGGGCGCGAACTCCCGCTCCACCGTGGGTACCGCGACCGACGCATCCACCACCCTCCGCCTCCTCTTCTCCCGCCTGTCCGAGCCCTACGTCGGCTCCGCCAAGGCGTTCTCCTTCAACCTGCCTGACGGCTGGTGCCCGACCTGTGAAGGCTCCGGAACGGTCGCTGACCTGGACCTGGCGTCCTTCCTGGATGAGACGAAGTCCCTCAACGAGGGGGCGATCGAGGCGCCCGGCTTCGGTGTCGGCGACTGGTACTGGTCGTCCTACGCCTCCAACGGCCGGCTCGACCCCGACCTGCCGGTGAAGGACTACAGCGACGAGGACCGCGAGTTCTTCCTCTACGCCCCGACGCAGAAGATCAAGGTGGCGAAAGAGGACAACAACGGCTTCTCCACGCTCACCTTCGACGGGCTGGTGACCCGTATCCGCCGCCTGTGGATCGACCGCGACACCCCGCCGAAGCAGAAGAACATCGTGGCCTTCGTCGAGAAGATCAGCACCACCGGACAGTGCCCGTCCTGTCACGGCGCGCGACTGTCCGAGGCCGCCCGCACCGCCACCGTCGCCGGGAAGACGCTTCCGGAATGCTCGGCGATGCAGGTCGGGGACCTCCTGGACTTCCTCACGGGGGTGGACGCCACGTCCGTCGGCCCGGCACTGACCACCCTGACCGACCAGCTCGCCGCGCTGGTCTCCGTCGGCCTCGGCTACCTCAGCCTCGACCGCCCCGCGGGCACACTGTCGGGTGGTGAGGCCCAGCGGGTGAAGATGATCCGGCACCTCGGCTCGGCACTGTCGGACGTCACCTATGTCTTCGACGAGCCGACCGTCGGCCTGCACCCGCACGACATCACCCGGATGAACACACTGCTCACCGACATCCGCGACAAGGGCAACACAGTTCTCGTCGTCGAGCACAAACCCTCGGTGATCCGTGCCGCCGACCTAGTCGTCGACCTGGGACCGGGCTCCGGCGACCACGGTGGCGAGGTGGTGTTCACCGGGACGCCGGAGGAGCTGGAGGAGGCGTCCACCGTCACCGCAGAGTCCCTGCACCAGGGGCTGTCGCTGCGGGATACGGTGCGACCGGGCCGTGGCATACTCCCGGTGGGGCCGGTGACGCTGAACAACTTGGTCGACGTTTCCGTCGATATCCCGCTGGGCACCCTCACGGTGCTCACCGGTGTGGCCGGGTCGGGGAAGTCCTCGCTGGTCACCGGTGGCCTGGTCGGCCGCGACGGTGTGGCGGTCGTCGACCAGTCCGCTATCAGGGGTTCACGGCGTTCCACCCCGGCGACGTACACCGGGATGCTCGACGACATCCGCAAACTGTTCGCCCGTCGCAACAGGGACGCCGGGGCGACTGCCTCGATGTTCAGCCCGAACTCCGACGGGGCCTGTCCCACCTGCCACGGTCAGGGTGTGGTCTACACCGATCTGGCGATGATGACGGGCGTCTCGGCGCCCTGCGAGGACTGTGCCGGGCGCCGTTTCCGGCCCGAGGTGCTGGAGTACCGCGTCGCCGGACGTGACATCTCTGAGGTGCTCGACATGACGGTGGCGGAGGCGTCCACCTATTTCACGCAGGACGCCCCCTCGAAGCCCGTCGCCGCGGCACTGTCCCTGCTGCGCCAGGTCGGGCTGGACTACCTGCGTCTCGGGCAGCCGCTGACGACACTGTCCGGTGGTGAGCGACAGCGGCTGAAGCTGGCGTCCCGCATCGACGGGGACGCCCCGGTGATCGTCCTCGATGAGCCGACCACCGGCCTGCACCTGGCGGACACCGCGACCCTGGTGGAGATGATGCAGAACCTGGTGGACGCCGGGCACACGCTCGTCGTCATCGAGCACAACCTCGCGGTCATCGCCGCCGCCGACCACATCATCGACATCGGGCCGGGCGCGGGGCACGACGGTGGGCAGGTCGTGTTCGAGGGCTCGCCGGCGGAGCTGGTGTCTGCCTCTGCGCAGTCAGCCAACCTGACCGGCCGCTACCTGGCCGCCGCCGTGCACTGATTGTCTGTCGGCATCCCGTCCTACAGCGCGGCATCTCATCGTGTCGCTTCAGCCGCGGTACCCGACAGCACGGGATGCCACTGCGACGAAGGGGATGCCACCGGGAAGTGCTGCGGGTCAGGGTCGGCTGAATGCCCGGTCAGGGGGTGACGGCGGGTAGCGTCAGGGGTGTGACTGACGAACGCCCTGAGCACGACCCCGAGCACGATAGCGAGCACGACATCGAGCACGATAGCGAGCACGACATCGAGCACGACATCGAGCACGACGCAGCCCCCGCCACCGCCGGAGACCGCACCATCACCCCGGCGACTGTTGTCGCGGCCGTGATCGTCGACGAGCTGGTGCGCGCCGGGGTCCGTGAGGCTGTCGTCTGCCCCGGGTCCCGCTCTGCGGCGCTGGCCCTGGCACTCGCCGAGGCCGACCGCACCCACCGGCTGCGCCTGCACGTCAGGACCGACGAGCGCTCGGCGTCCTTCCTGGCACTGGGTATGGCCCGACGCAGTGGTCGCCCGGTCCCGGTCCTCATGACCTCGGGAACCGCCGTGGCGAACTGTCTGCCGGCGATGGTGGAGGCCACCGCGTCCGGCGTCCCGCTGCTCATCCTCTCCGCGGACCGCCCGGTCAGCTACCAGGGCACCGGCGCGAACCAGACCATCGCGCAGTCGGGCATCTTCGGAGCGCACGCTGTCGACTCCGTGAGTCTCGCCGCCGCACTGCACGACCGGCCCGACCACCGGGAGGTCCGCACGGTCGTCGACCGCGTCGTCACCTCGGCACTCGACCTGTTCGGCGGGGGCGTGCGCGCCGGGGGAGTGCAGCTCAACGTGCACTTCGTCGAGCCGCTGGTACCGGGGTCGACCGCCGATGTGTCGCTGGCCGCGCGGATCGCCGTCGAGGAACTCACCGGCAGTGCAGAGAACACCGACACCCCCTGGCGAGGTGCCGCCCGGCCCGTCAACGCCCTGCCCCGCAGTGCCGCCCCGGTGAGGGCCGTGCTCCCGGAGTCCCCGGTCGTCACGGTCGACCTGTCGAAGCGCACCCTGGTCATCGTCGGCGATGTCCGCGACCGCACCTGGGCCACCCGTATCCTCGACACGCTCGCTGACGTCCCCGCCATCGCCGAGCCGACGGCGCCGTCCCCGGGCACTCCGGTGCACCCGGCGGCTGCCGGCCTGTTCAGCGGCACCGTCTCCGAAGACAGTGCAGCGGCGGCAGCAGCACAGACCGTGCAGCTGCGTCCCGAGCAGATCGTGCTCGTCGGACGCCCCACCCTGCACCGCAGTGTCTCCCGCCTGCTCGCCGACCCGCAGGTCCGTGTGGTCGCGCTGACCGACCGGGAAGTCATCCCCGACCTGGCGCACACGGTCCGCGAGTGGGGACGCGGCGTCGCCCTCACCGGTGAGCACCCCGCCGGCTGGCTCACGGTCTGTGAGGCCGCCAGCGGGGTCGCCGTCGACGTGATGCAGGACCTGCTCGCGGGCGAGGACTTCACCGGTCTGCACGTCGCCGCCGCAGTCACCGACGCCCTGCGGGACGGGGACGCCCTGGTCCTCGGCGCGTCCTCCGCCGTCCGCGACGCCTCGCTCGCCGGGCTGCCCTTCGAGGGTGTGTGGGCGGTCTCCAACCGCGGTGCCGCCGGCATCGACGGCACCGTCTCCACCGCCGTCGGCGTGGCCCTGGCCCACGCCAGTGAGCACCCGGAGCTGGTCCGTGCCCCGCGCACCGTCGCGCTGATGGGTGATCTCACCGTGCTGCACGACATGAACGGTTTCACCGTCGGCCCCGGGGAGCCGCGCCCCGACAACCTCGTGGTCGTGGTCTCCAACGACGACGGTGGCGCGATCTTCGAGACCCTCGAGGCCGGCAACCGGGGGCTGCGCACCTTCGACGACGGGGCGGACGCCTTCGACCGCGTCTTCGGCACCCCCACCGGAGTCGACCTGGGGGCACTGTGCGAGGGACATGGTGTCGCGCACCGACGGGTCGATGACCTGCAGGAACTCATCGCAGCCCTCGACGAGCATGCCGAGGGGTACACCGACGGCCTGCTCGTCATCGAGGCCGCGGTCCAGCGGGCACCGCGTGCCGCCCTGCACGCCGCACTGCGGGAGCAGACGACGCTGGCCACCGGTGGACGCCGTGACTGACGACGCGCAGGTGAACACGGCAGAACCGGCCGGGGGGCGACGTCGCAACAGGTGGCGTCACCCGGTCGCCAACATGCTGGACCTGCCGCGTCCACCCCGCGCCACGGTGCGCCGGCGACTGGTCCAGGTGCTCCTGGCCGTCTACCTGCTCGCCTGCGTCGTCTGCGGATCCCTCGTCGTCACGGCGGCGATCAGTGACTGGCGTATCAGCCATGACCGTGGCAGCGCCACCGCGGAGGTCCTGTCGACCGGGTCGAAGACCCTCGTGCGTTTCCCCGACGACCAGGGCCGCTACCACTCCCCGGGCACGGGGCTGAAGTACCCGGGCGGTCTCGAGGTCGGTGACCGGGTGAAGGTCGAGTACCAGCGCGACGACCCGGATAATGTGAAGGTCGCTGGCCGCGCCTGGACCCTCGCCTTCCTCCCGGCGATCTCCTCCTGGGCGGTCTGTTCGGTCATCGCCGCGCTGCTCGCGGGTGCGGTGCGCTGGTGGTTCCGGCGATGACCGGCCCCGGTACGCTGCGCGTCGCCGTCGTCGCCGAGAGCTTCCTTCCCCAGGTCAACGGAGTCGTGAACTCGGTCCTGCGGATCCTCGAGCATCTCCGCCGCTCCGGCCACGAAGCGTTCGTCATCGCCCCCGGCGTCGCCCGTCGGGACCGGCGGGAAGGGCGGGAACCGGTGACGCACTACGAGGGCTTCCCCGTGGTCCGTGTCCCGGCACTGTATCTGCCCCGCATTCCGTCACTGTCGATCGGCGTGCCCTCCCCGGCCCTGGCCACCGCACTGCGCCGGTTCCGCCCGGATGTGATCCACCTGGCCAGCCCCTTCGTGCTCGGCGCCGGGGGAGCAGTCGCGGCCGCGGCACTGCGCATCCCGACCGTGGCGGTCTACCAGACCGACGTCCCCGGCTATGTCGACCAGTACGACCTGGGGTTCATCCGCCCGGCACTGCGGGCCGGCGCGTGGGAGGTCGTCCGCCGGATCCACAACCACGCCGCGGTCACTCTCGCCCCGTCCTCGGCGACAGCCGCGATGCTCACCGACCACGGCGTCCGCCGCGTCCGTCGGTGGGCCCGCGGGGTGGACGCCGACCTGTTCCACCCCGACCGGCGCAGCAATGACCTGCGTCGGCGCTGGGACCCCTCGGGCACCCGCACGCTCGTCGGCTATGTCGGACGCCTCGCCAGTGAGAAGAACGTCCAGCGGCTGCGCGTCCTGGCCGTCGACCCCACGATCCGCCTGGTCATCGTCGGCGACGGCCCCGAACGGCACGCCCTGGAGGACCTCCTGCCGGACGCGGTGTTCACCGGTGAACTCCGCGGTACCGGCCTCGCCGAGGCGTACGCCAGCCTCGACGTCTTCGTTCACCCCGGAGAGTTCGAGACCTTCTGTCAGGGCATCCAGGAGGCCCTCGCCTCCGGGGTCCCCACCGTCGGTCCCGCGGCCGGCGGACCGCTGGACCTCGTCGACCCGGGGGTGAACGGTGAACTGCTGGACGTGGCGTCCTTCGAGCAGGATCTGCCGGATGCCGTGGCCCGCCTCTCAGGGCCCGACCACGACCGGATGGCGGACGCCGCGCGGGCCGGGGTGCTGCACCGGACCTGGCCCGCACTGTGCGGTGAACTGGTGGAGGTGTACCGGGGCGTGCTCGGCGGGTGACAGCCACTAGAGTGGTCTGACATGTCGCGAGCCAGCCTGGAGAAGGATCCGCACGACGTCGCCTCGATGTTCGACGCCGTCGGTAAGAACTATGACCTCACCAACACCGTCCTGTCCTTCGGGCAGGACCGGTTGTGGCGGAAGCGCACCCGTCGGCGCCTCGGCCTCGGCCCCGGTGACAAGGTCCTCGACCTCGCCGCCGGAACCGCGGTCTCCACGGTCGAGCTCGCCGAGTCCGGCGCCTGGTGCGTGGCCTGTGACTTCTCCCAGGGCATGCTCGCCGCCGGCCGCGACCGGGACGTGCTGAAGGTCTGCGGCGACGGCATGAACCTGCCCTTCGCCGACAACACCTTCGATGCCGTCACCATCAGCTTCGGCCTGCGCAATATCGTCGACCCCGCCGCCGGCCTGCGGGAGATGGCCCGGGTCACCAAGCCCGGCGGGAAGCTCACCGTCTGTGAGTTCTCCACCCCGGTCGTCCCGGTGTTCTCCACGGTCTACAAGGAGTACCTCATGCGGGCGCTCCCGGCGGTGGCGAAGGCCGTGTCCTCCAATGCGGAGGCCTACGTCTACCTCGCCGAATCCATCCGCGCCTGGCCGGAGCAGGAGGAGCTGGCGACCATCGTCAACGACAACGGCTGGGAGGGCTGCGGCTGGCAGAACCTCACCTTCGGCATCACCGCGCTGCACAGCGCGACGAAGCCGCTGGACGCCTGATCAGGCGCCGAACAGGGGGCGGGACTCCGGGTGCCGGAACCGGTCGTGACCGACCGAGAGTTTCCCGGCGGTCAGCCATGCCCGCGCCGTGAGATCCCGGTCCTCCGGGGTGACGAGGTTGCCCATCAGCCGGGTGGCCGCACCCATCAGCCGCGGGGCCAGGGGGCCACGGAACCCCAGCGGACCGACCGCGGACAACAGCCCCGGCATCGTCAGCAGGGTCGCGGCGCGTCGGGCGAGCGAGAAGGCGTCCCCGTAGCGTCCGCGCAGGTGGGTAGGCCAGATGTCGGCCAACCCGCGGGGGGTACGGGCGGCGTCCGGCAGGTACTCCACGAGATCCTGGGCGGATTCGAGGGCGTAGTCGATGCCCTCACCGTTGAGCGGGTTGACGAGCGCGGCGGTGTCTCCGACGGCGGCCCAGTTCACTCCGGCGACGCGGGTCACCGCACCACCCATCGGCAGCAGCGCCGAGGCGATGTCCTCCGGCTCGCCGAGTTCCCACTCGCCACGCACCTGGTCGGCGTAGTGGGTGAGGAGCTTCTTCACGTTGACCTTCGCGGGACGCTTCGACGTGGACAGGGCGCCGCACCCCAGGTTCACTCCCTTAGCGTCGCTCCCGCCCGTGGCGTCCCCGAGGGGGAATATCCAGCCGTAGCCCGGCTGTGCGGTGCCCTCAGCGTCCCGCAGCTCGAGGTGTGAGTGGATCCACGGGTCATCGCCGCGCGGGGTGGGGCAGTAGGAGCGGGCGGCGATCCCGTGCACCATGCCGCGCAGCCACTGCACCCCGAGCTTCCGGGCGATCCCGCTGCGCACCCCCTCAGCCAGCACGAGGGTGCCGCAGCGGACGGTGCGCTCCTCGCGTCCCCGCCGGAAGGTGACGGACTCCACGACGCCTGCGGTGGACGCCCCGGTCAGTGTCACGTCCACGGCCTTCCACCCGGTGACGACGCGGGCGCCGGCGTCCGCCGCGAAGTCGAGCAGCGCAGCGTCCAACTGTGTGCGGGGGACCGCCGACCCCCGCGGCGGGAAGGCCGGCAGGTCAGGCCAGGGGGTCGTCACGGAGCCGCCGAACCCGTGGAGGGCGAGGCCGCGGATCGAGGGGCGCCCGGCAAGGACGCCGGTGGTGCCGGTGCGGGGGGACGTCGCCGCCGGGTCCCCGCCCCAGAGTCGGGTCAGAGCGTGGACGGCACGCGGGGTGAGCCCGTCGCCGCAGGTCTTGTCACGGGGGAAATCCTGCATGTCGACGACCGTGACGTCCATCCCGGCCAGGGCGGCCGTGGCTGCTGTCGCGGCTCCGGCGGGGCCGCCTCCGATGACGAGGAGGGGGCAGTCGGTCGGGAGCTCGCCGGAAGGCTCGGAGGTGTTCACAAGGGGACATTGTGGCACGGGAGCGGGGCGGCGGTATAGGAACCACGGCCGTTGCTGGGATATGGTTGGTCGTCAGTGCGCGACTGTGCCCGACCATGCGTGAAACACGCGATGACCTTGCACAGGCGACACGGTGACTGACGGACGACGGACAGAGGCTACGAAATTCATGGCACGCACTAACTCCGGTGAACAGATGGGGTTGGACCTGGGGGACGCCGCCCTCAATGATTTCATCGCCGAGGGAATGACCCGGGTGGAGTCGACCCTGCAGGATTCCCTGTCGACCGGGGAGAGTTTCCTCACGGACAAGGTGCAGCACCTGGCGCTGGCCGGCGGGAAGCGCTTCCGCCCGATGTTCGCCCTGCTGGCGTCCCGCTACGGATCGACCCCGGAGACCGCCGCGCAGACCGTGGTGAATGCCGCGGTGGTCGTCGAGCTGACCCACCTGGCGACGCTCTACCACGACGATGTGATGGACGAGGCCGACCGTCGCCGCGGTTCCGAGAGCGCGAACGCCCGGTGGGACAATTCCGTCGCCATCCTCGCCGGGGACTTCATCTTCGCCGTCGCCTCCTCCATCATGGCCGACCTGGGTCCGGAGACCGTGCGCCACTTCGCCGAGACCTTCGGTGAGCTGGTCACCGGCCAGATGCGTGAGACCGTGGGCTGCCCCGAGGGGGAGGACCCGGTGGACCACTACATGACCGTCATCCAGGAGAAGACCGGTGTGCTCATCGCCTCCGCCGGCTTCCTCGGTTCGATGCACGGTGGTGCGCCGGTGGAGCAGCGCGATGCTCTTTTCCGTTTCGGACGCCACCTCGGCCAGGTCTTCCAGATCGTCGACGACATCATCGACGTGTGGTCCGATCCGGAGGAGTCCGGCAAGACCCCGGGGACCGATCTGCGCGAGGGCGTGTTCACCCTGCCGGTGCTCTACGCGATGCGTGAGCAGACCCCGGGCGGGGAGCGGCTGCGGGAGATCCTCACGGGCCCGGTGACCGACGACGCGCTCGTGGATGAGGCTCTGACCCTCATCCGTGCCTCCGACGGCCGGGAGCGGTCCCTGGCGGATGTCGAACGCTACCGGGATCTCGGCGAGGCGGAACTGGCTCTGCTACCGGAGAATCCGGTGACGACCGCGCTGCGCCGGCTGATGAACTACTCGCTCGCGCGACTGGGCTGATCCGACTGCGTGTCGATCAACGTGATTTATGCTGTCTGACCTGCTGAGTTGCGCTGGACTACAGGGTTCGTAGTAACGTATCCGGCGCACCAACAAGTGCTTGCCAGGTTGCCCGAGCGGCCAAAGGGAGCGGACTGTAAATCCGCCGGCATTGCCTTCAAAGGTTCGAATCCTTTACCTGGCACTGGTTGAGACACCAGGATGAACCGCCTTCCGGACTGAGTCCGGGAGGCGGTTTCTCTGTGTGCGGGGCATGGCGGCCGTGAGCGTCAGAGCCCCGTCCCGGTCGGCACCCGCCAGTCCATGAAGGTTCACGTCGCGTGAGGCTGTTCTGAGGCCGCCTGATCGGCCTGGTGCGACGTAAAGCTGCACGGGACGTCCTCCCCGGTGGTGGAAACAGAGTGAAATGAGGGCATGACCTGTGGATTTGTCCCCGTGCAGGGTCACTGGTTATGCTATCTCAGGCTTCAGACGAACGGCGCAGGCGCCGGGAGTCCCAGAGCGTGCCCCCTTAGCTCAGTCGGCAGAGCGTTTCCATGGTAAGGAAAAGGTCGACAGTTCGATTCTGTCAGGGGGCTCCAGTCATTTTGCGATGACCGCGAGTGACAGTGGCGGTGTAGCTCAGATGGTTAGAGCGCACGACTCATAATCGTGAGGTCCGGAGTTCGATCCTCCGCATCGCTACCACCGGGAAGGGTCCGGCACCATGACGGTGCCGGGCCCTTCCGCTGTTCCGTTCGGACTCCGCGGGGGAGGTGTCGCGCCGTCATCCACCCCATTTGTGGACGCTCCGACGGAACTGCTACACTTCCCGAGTGCTCACCGCAGCGTCGGTGGGTTGCACCTTTTAGGGGCGTGGCTCAATTGGCAGAGCAGCGGTCTCCAAAACCGCAGGTTGCAGGTTCAAGTCCTGTCGCCCCTGCACTGATCCCCGGTCCGGGGGCGCCGAAAACAAAATTCGGTTACCCTGGGCCGGGGACTACTACGTTGAAGGAGCTTCACGAGTGAGCGACGAGAACACCACGAACGACCGGCTGCGGCCGTCCGGCAAGCGCCAGATCGAGAACGCGGAGAAGGGTGCCACCGCCAAGGTCGCGTCCGCCCGCGTCACCGATGACGATGGACGCAAGCCTGCCCGTGGTCCCGTCGCCTACGCCGGCTCCGTCGGCCGCGAGATGAAGAAGGTCATCTGGCCGACCGGGCGTGAGATGGTCTCCTCCACGCTCATCACCATCGCCTTCCTGGTGATCATGGTCGCCCTCTGCGCCTCCGTGGACTTCCTCGCGCACGGAGGTGTGGAGTTCATCTTCGGCTTCTGACCGTGGTAAGTTAGCAGCAGATCATGACCGCCTCCGCCCCACCGGCGAGGCGGATTTTTCATGCGGGGGCCGGTAACGGCCCGGGTGTCACCCCACCACCGCCACAGACTTGGAAAGGATCCACCGATGAGTGATCAGAACGAGCCCCGGGCCGACAAGCTCAGTGCCGAGGGTCTGGCCGCCGCCGCCCAGGAGGATGTCCAGCAGTCCGTCTCGGACCTCCAGGCACAGGCTGCTGAGGCTGCCCAGGCCGCCCAGGCCGCCCAGGCCGACGGGACCGAGGGGGAGGAGGCCCCGGTGTCCGCCGAGGACGCCGCCCTCGAGGCCTACAAGACCCGCCTGCGCGAGTTCATGCGCGCCCTGAAGAAGCTGCCGGGCAACTGGTACATCATCCAGTGCTACTCGGGTTACGAGAACAAGGTGAAGACCAACCTGGAGATGCGTGCCCAGACCCTCGGTGTGGACCAGCAGATCCACGAGGTCGTCGTCCCGATCGAGGAGGTCACCCAGGTCAAGGACGGCAAGAAGAAGATCGTCAAGCAGAAGCTGCTGCCGGGCTACGTCCTGGTCCGCGTCGAGCTGGACGACCCGTCCTGGTCCGTCATCCGTGACACCCCGGGCGTCACCTCCTTCGTCGGCAACGCCGGTGAGCCGACTCCGGTGAAGATCCGCGAGGTCGCCAAGTTCCTGCTCCCGCCGGAGACCGCCACCGTCCCGGCAGACGCCGAGGGTGCCGATTCCGCGTCCGGCGTCGATGTCTCCGCCACCGGTGTGGCCATGGCACCGACCGCGAACTCGAACCAGGTCGAGGTCGACTACGAGGTCGGCGAGTCCGTCACCGTGCTCTCCGGTCCGTTCGCCTCGGTCTCCGCGACAATCTCCGAGATCGACGCCGCGAACAGTAAGCTCAAGGCCCTGGTCTCCATCTTCGGTCGTGAGACCCCGGTCGAGCTGGAGTTTGACCAGGTGGAGAAGCTCAACTAAGCTCTCTCCGGTTGCCCGTGGGTGTCGTCCGTCAGGATTCACCGCAGGGCAGCAGTACATACATTCCACCCGGTGGCCGGTATCCAGTCCGGCATCCGGTCAGGCCGTTCCCCTGTCGCCACGGGGGAGCCCCGAGTGCCTGATACCACGTGAAGAGGTGCAACATGGCGAAGAAGAAGAAGGTCACCGGCCTCATCAAGCTCCAGATCCAGGCTGGCGCCGCTAACCCGGCCCCGCCGGTCGGCCCGGCGCTCGGTGCGCACGGCGTCAACATCATGGAGTTCTGCAAGGCCTACAACGCGGCCACCGAGTCCCAGCGTGGCAACGTGATCCCGGTTGAGATCACCGTCTACGAGGACCGCAGCTTCGACTTCAAGCTGAAGACCCCGCCGGCAGCCAAGCTGCTGCTGAAGGCCGCCGGTATCCAGAAGGGCTCCGGCGTCCCCCACACCGACAAGGTCGGTGAGGTCACCTGGGCCCAGTGCCGCGAGATCGCCGAGACCAAGTTCGAGGACATCAACGCCAACGACCTCGAGAACGGCGCCCGCATCATCGCCGGCACCGCCCGCTCCATGGGCATCGTCGTCACCGGCGCCCCGGCCTAAGCACAGGCCACCGAGCAACACCCGACATACCGTGGCAGGGCCCGCTCCGGCCCGCACCACAGTCCGATTCCACTGATTGGAACCCCAATGAGCACCAAGTCCAAGGCTTTCAAGGCCGCTGCAGAGAAGATCGACGCCGGCCGGATCTACCGCCCGATCGAGGCCGCCAAGCTGGCCAAGGAGACCTCCTCCAAGAACTTCGACGCCACCGTCGACGTCGCCGTCCGCCTGGGCGTCGACCCCCGCAAGGCTGACCAACTGGTCCGCGGCACCGTGTCTCTGCCCAACGGCACCGGCAAGAACGTCCGCGTCATCGTCTTCGCCGAGGGCCCGAACGCCACCGCCGCCGAAGAGGCCGGCGCTGAGGCTGTCGGTACCGCCGAGCTGATCGAGAAGATCCAGGGCGGCTGGACCGACTTCGACGCCGCGATCGCCACCCCGGACCAGATGGCCAAGGTCGGCCGTGTCGCCCGCGTCCTCGGCCCGCGTGGTCTGATGCCGAACCCGAAGACCGGCACCGTCACCACCGACGTCGCCAAGGCCGTCCAGGAGATCAAGGGCGGAAAGATCTCCTTCCGCGTCGACAAGGCCTCCAACCTGCACGCCATCATCGGCAAGGCCTCCTTCTCCGAGCAGGCTCTCGCCGAGAACTACGGCGCGCTGATCGATGAGCTGCTGCGCCAGAAGCCGTCCGCGGCCAAGGGCATCTACCTCAAGAAGGTCACCGTCTCCACCACCTCGGGCCCGGGCATCCCGGTCGACCCGTCCGTGGTCAAGGAGTACACCGCGTAGTTTCCCGCGGCGTCCCTCCAGCTCCTCCCCGCGCAGGGGAGGACGCCGGACACAGCTGAACCCCCGTCACCGTGCATCCACGGCGGCGGGGGTTCTGCTGTACCCGGGGCCTACTACTTCCCGTTCTTCCCGATCTTCCCCCAGAAGGGAAGCACCCGGCCGGTCACGTGCGGGTTATTCGCCCGGTAGTCTCCTTCCGGTCCGTGGTCGAGGGCCTCGAGCATCAGGTCGATGGCGCGGGGAGAGTACAGCAGCGAGAGGTGGTCACTGATGTCCCCACCGTTGCCGTGGTCCTGCACCTGCAGGTTGCGCACCGTCGCGCCCTCGCCCTCCTCGAGGAACTGGGTGCGCCAGGGGGTCACGATCTCGTCGTAGCGGCTGCACAGCATGGTGTAGTCGACTCCCGGGACAGTGTCTCCGTGGAGGTTGATGTGGGCCATTGCCGCGGACCCGATCATCTGGTCCTCGGCGCACCGGCCGAGCACGGCGCGCAGCGGGCCGTAGAGACCCCGGTTCTTGCTCCACCGGCCCAGGCTCCCCAGACCGCTCATGGTCGTCCCGTGGTTTGAGCCGGCGAAGCCGATGACCCTGCGCACCCTGGGGGCGGTGCTTGCGGCGGGATCGCCTGCTCCGCCGGAGTCGGTGAGGTACAGCCGGGCCTGGGCGACGCCCTGCGAGTGGCCGACGAGGTCCACGACCGGGGCACCGGTGTGCTCCAGTACCTTGTCGATGAACGCCGCGACCTCGGCCTGTGCCTCCAGCAGCCCGGCGTTGCCGAAACAGGACGGCCGCCGGCCCAGGAAGCACGACGGATCCTGTCCGTAGTTCACGGCGAAGACCCGGTAGCCGGCGTCCACCAGGGTGGGGGCGATGAGCGACCAGGTGCAGTAACTGTTCATCCAGGTGCCGTGGATGAGGACCACCGGGACCGAACCGGGCCGGGACTCCGCCAGGGGAGTGTCCCAGTCATTGACACCGTCCGGCATGCGCCGGGGATGACGCTGGGAGTAGAGGAATGCCGGGGTGAAGGCGCGCGGAGTACGGTCCGTGACGAGCGGTGTGTTCATTTCCCCGACAATATCCGTCCGATGACTGACAGGCATCCAAATTCCGCGATTTGGTGGTGCCGGCCGTGATCGTCTAAAGTCCATCAACGAAGTTTGACCGCGGGCAACCGCGGACGTTCAAGTTTCACCGAAGACCGTCGGTCACCGCGTCCTCCCGGAATTTCCGGGGGTCGCGGCGAAGGACCATCGAAGACGATGGCGGCCCGCGCAGGAGAAACACGAGGACATGCAGCTCCCGCCCTACGGGGTGGTGAAGCTCCGACACGCCCCGTGCCTCTGCGGCACGGGGCGTGTCGTCGTCTGGTGGCCCGGCGGTCATGACACTGACAGACATCAGGAAGGAGGCGAGAGTATGGCAAACCCGAAGAACACCGCATCCGTCGCGGAGCTCACCGCCCGTTTCGAGGACGCGTCCGCCGCGATCCTCACCGAGTACCGCGGCCTGACCGTCGCCGAGACCACTGAGCTGCGCAAGGCCCTCGGTGCCGACGTGACCTACTCCGTCGCCAAGAACACCATGATCAAGCTGGCCGCCAAGCAGGCCGGTGTGGAGCTCGATGATGCTCAGCTGACCGGTCCGACGGCCGTCGCGTTCGTTCGCGGCGAAGCTGTCGACGCGGCGAAGGCCCTCAAGGCCTTCTCTGGCGAGCACAAGCTCCTCGTGATCAAGGGCGGCAACATGGATGGCAACATCCTCGACGCCGCACAGGTTCAGGCAATCGCCGAGCTGGACAACCGCGAGACCACCCTGGCCAAGCTGGCCGGCGCCCTCAAGGGCCTGCCGACCAAGGCCGCCGGTCTGTTCAACGCCCCGGCTTCCCAGGTCGCACGGCTCGCCGTTGCGCTCCAGGACAAGAAGGACGCCGCGTAAGCGGTGTCCCTCTGCGGAACACACACTTTATCTACCTCTGTCCCGCCCTCCGGTGGGGCGCATGAACGAAAGGAAGCCACCATGGCTAAGTTCACCAACGACGAGCTCCTCGAAGCTTTCAAGGAAATGACCCTCATCGAGCTCTCTGAGTTCGTCAAGCTCTTCGAGGACACCTTCGACGTCACCGCTGCCGCTCCGGTCGCCGTCGCCGCTGCCGGTGCCCCGGCCGCCGGTGCCGCTGAGGAAGAGAAGGACGAGTTCGACGTCGTCCTCGAGGACGCCGGCGCCAAGAAGATCGGCGTGATCAAGGTTGTCCGCGAGATCGTCTCCGGTCTGGGCCTGAAGGAGGCCAAGGAGCTGGTCGAGGCCGCTCCGAAGGCCATCCTCGAGGGTGCCTCCAAGGACGACGCCGAGGCTGCCAAGGCCAAGCTCGAAGAGGCCGGCGCCAAGATCTCCCTCAAGTAAGAGGAATCTGCGCTCCTTACAGAGCCCTGCTCCCCACGGGGAGCACCGCGACCCCCGGTCTGCACCACGTGTGCAGGGCGGGGGTCGTTCGCGTAGGTGGCACCTATACGATGGTCCGCATGCTTCCGAAGTCTCGCGTCCTCTCCATCCTCGCCCTGGGTCTCGGGTGCATCCTCCTGGGGGTCGGGTTCGTCCTGCCCCGCCTGGTGGACGCCGACCGCCCGGTGCCGCTGGACCTGGGGGACACGCAGCTCACCGTCTCCGATCCCGAGGCGACGATCGGCAAGTCCTACCTGGCGACGGCGGGCGAGAAGGACCCGGACGTCATCACCGGCCCCGTGTCCCGGAATGTCGCGGTCACCCTGGGGGACCCGTCCGACAGGGACGAGGCTGCGGCGACCGTGGGTGTCACGACGATGCGTGACGACATGGCGGAGTCGATGGGCGACCAGGCGGGACTGCTGGACGCCGAGATCTGGACGATGAGTGTCGACCGGTACTCCGGTGAAGCCACCGGGGACGTCAAGGTCGCCGACACACTGGGGACGCCGGCCGGGGAGGCCACCGTTGACGGTCAGTGGCTGAAGTTCCCGGAGAACACGGAGCAGACCGGGTACCCGTTCTTCGACACCCTGCTGCGACGCGCGGTGCCGACGTCCTTCGACCGGTCGGAGGAGATCGACGGACACGAGGTCTACGTCTTCCGCCAGGAGATGGATACCGAGCCGGTGATGGAGGGCAACCCGCACCACATGCGGCTGACGCAGAACGTCACGACCGAGGGGAAGGACGGCGGGCCGGGGAAATCCACGGTCTCGACCCTGCACCGCAGTGGCACGCGGGAGATCACGGTGGAGCCCTCCAGCGGTATGATCGTCTCGGTCCGTGAAGATCTCCACGACTACTACGCGGCCGAGGGCGGTGCGGAGACCGGACTGCTGCTTGACCTGCACGGGGAGACCCCGGAAGAGGACCGTGGTGCGCTGCTGTCCCAGGCCGTCGAGGTTGGGGAGGACAGGCCTGTACGCACCTGGTCTCTTGTCTGTGTGGTGATCGGTGCTATCGTGACTGTCGCCGCAGGAGTTGTGACCCTCCGTCCGCAGAGGAAGGGCCGCAAGGAGTGACCGGAGCGTGGCCGGAGAGCGACCGGGTCGCCTGGGGAACGGGTCCGGGGCGCGGGGGACATTCCAGGGGGAGGAGATCAGGGGCGCGGGTGGACTTATGTCCACGCGTGATATAGGGTTGACGTTTGCGCTGGACTGATATCCGGCGGTTCTGCGGAGAACACCGACGACCTTGACGGGTGATGGATTGGAAACACCACTTGACAAGGTCCATTAAGTGTTTCTACGCCCGGGATGACCTCCCGGGGACGAACCACCGGGACGTCAGTCCCTCACAGACCATCACAGACCGTACGCTAAAGCAACCGTGTTCGCCGAGACTCAAGACCCCGGCAGACACGTGAGGTGCTGGAAGGACCCATCTTGGCAGTCTCCCGCCAGACCAGTTCCACGGCCGGAATCCCCGGGGCTTCGCATCGATACTCCTTCGCGAAGATCGATGCCCCGATCGAGGTGCCCGGTCTTCTCGACGTTCAGAGAGAGTCCTTCGCCTGGCTCGTCGGCACGCCGGAGTGGCGTGCCCGTCGGCAGGCCCAGGCAGAGGAAGGGACCCGCGTCACCAGCGGTCTCGAGGACATCCTCGATGAGCTCTCTCCTGTCGAGGACTACTCCGAGAACATGTCCCTGACCCTGTCCGAGCCGCGATTCGACGACGTGAAGAACACGATCGACGAGTGCAAGGACAAGGACATCAACTACTCCGCACCGCTCTACGTGACTGCGGAGTTCACCAACGCCCTCTCCGGCGAGATCAAGAGCCAGACCGTCTTCATCGGTGATTTCCCGATGATGACGGACAAGGGCACGTTCATCATCAACGGCACCGAGCGTGTCGTCGTGTCCCAGCTCGTCCGCTCCCCGGGCGTCTACTTCGACGAGTCCATCGACGCGTCCACCGAGCGTCCGCTGCACGCCGTGAAGGTGATCCCTTCCCGCGGTGCGTGGCTGGAGTTCGACGTCGACAAGCGCGACACCGTCGGTGTCCGCATCGACCGCAAGCGCCGCCAGCCGGTCACCGTCCTGCTGAAGGCACTGGGTCTGACGACCGAGGAGATCACCGAGCGCTTCGGATTCTCCGAGATCATGATGACCACCCTCGAGAAGGACGGCGTCGCCAACACCGACGAAGCCCTCCTCGAGATCTACCGCAAGCAGCGCCCCGGTGAGTCGCCGACCCGCGACTCCGCCCAGGCTCTGCTGGAGAACAGCTTCTTCAAGGCGAAGCGTTACGACCTGGCGAAGGTCGGTCGCTACAAGGTCAACCGGAAGCTCGGCCTCGACGGCGACACCGGCGCGATGACCCTGACCGAGCAGGACATCCTCACCACCATCGAGTACCTCGTGCGTCTGCACGCCGGTGAGAAGTCGATGACCTCCCCGGACGGCACCGAGATCCCGCTGGGTACCGACGACATCGACCACTTCGGTAACCGTCGTCTGCGTACCGTCGGTGAGCTGATCCAGAACCAGATCCGCGTGGGCCTGTCCCGCATGGAGCGTGTCGTCCGCGAGCGGATGACCACGCAGGACGCCGAGTCCATCACGCCGACCTCGCTGATCAACGTGCGCCCGGTCTCCGCGGCCATCCGCGAGTTCTTCGGTACCTCCCAGCTGTCCCAGTTCATGGACCAGAACAACTCGCTGTCGGGTCTGACCCACAAGCGTCGTCTGTCCGCCCTGGGCCCCGGTGGTCTGTCCCGTGAGCGCGCCGGCCTCGAGGTCCGTGACGTCCACGCGTCCCACTACGGCCGCATGTGCCCGATCGAGACCCCTGAGGGTCCGAACATCGGTCTGATCGGTAACCTCGCGACCTACGCCCGCGTGAACCCCTTCGGCTTCATCGAGACCCCGTACCGTCGCGTCGACAACGGTGTCATCACCGACCAGGTGGACTACCTGACCGCCGATGAAGAGGACCGTCACATCATCGCCCAGGCGAAGACCCCGGTCGATGCCGAGGGCCGCTTCGTCGACGAGCAGATCGAGGTCCGTCTTCGTGCCGGCGACGTCGAGGTCGTTCCGGCCACCGAGGTCGACTACATGGACGTCTCCCCGCGGCAGATGGTCTCCGTGGGTACCGCGATGATCCCCTTCCTCGAGCACGACGACGCCAACCGTGCCCTCATGGGTGCGAACATGCAGAAGCAGGCTGTGCCGCTGCTGCGTGGCGAGGCCCCGTACGTCGGTACCGGCATGGAGCTGCGTGCCGCCTACGACGCCGGTGACGTCATCGTCACGCCGAAGGCCGGTGCCGTCGAGTACGTCTCCGCCGACTACATCACCATCATGGACGATGACGGCGTGCGCGACACCTACATGCTGCGCAAGTTCGAGCGCACCAACCAGGGCACCTGCTACAACCAGATCCCGCTGGTCGACCAGGGTCAGCGCGTCGAGGCCGGTCAGGCCATCGCCGACGGCCCCGGTACCCGCAACGGCGAGATGTCGCTGGGTCGTAACCTCCTCGTGGCGTTCATGCCGTGGGAAGGTCACAACTACGAGGACGCCATCATCCTCAACCAGCGCGTCGTGGAGGAGGATCTCCTCACCTCGATCCACATCGAGGAGCACGAGATCGATGCCCGGGACACCAAGCTCGGCCCGGAGGAGATCACCCGCGACATCCCGAACGTCGGTGAGGACGTCCTCGCAGACCTCGACGACCGCGGTATCGTCCGCATCGGTGCCGACGTCCGTGACGGTGACATCCTCGTCGGTAAGGTCACCCCGAAGGGCGAGACCGAGCTGACCCCGGAGGAGCGACTGCTGCGCGCCATCTTCGGTGAGAAGGCCCGCGAGGTCCGCGACACCTCCATGAAGGTGCCCCACGGTGAGACCGGCAAGGTCATCGGCGTCCGCGTGTTCTCGCGCGAGGACGACGACGACCTGGCCCCCGGCGTCAACCAGATGGTCCGCGTCTACGTCGCCCAGAAGCGCAAGATCCAGGACGGCGACAAGATGGCCGGCCGCCACGGCAACAAGGGTGTCGTCGGCAAGATTCTGCCGCAGGAGGACATGCCCTTCCTGCCGGACGGAACCCCGGTCGACTTCATCCTGAACACCCACGGTGTTCCGCGTCGTATGAACATCGGTCAGGTCCTCGAGACCCATCTCGGCTGGCTCGCCAAGTACGGCTGGACCGTGGACACCCAGTCCGAGGACCCGAAGGTCCAGGCCATGCTCAACACGTTGCCGGAGGATCTCTACGAGGTTCCGCCGGAGTCGCTGGTCGCCACCCCGGTGTTCGACGGTGCCGAGAACGAGGAGATCTCCGGTCTGCTCCGCTCGATCAACCCGAACGCCGACGGCATGAAGCTGACCGACGAGTTCGGCAAGGCCGTGCTCATCGACGGTCGCTCCGGCGAGCCCTTCCCGTACCCCGTCTCGGTCGGCTACAAGTACATGCTGAAGCTGCACCACCTGGTCGACGAGAAGATCCACGCCCGTTCCACCGGTCCGTACTCCATGATCACCCAGCAGCCGCTCGGTGGTAAGGCCCAGTTCGGTGGACAGCGCTTCGGTGAGATGGAGGTGTGGGCCATGCAGGCGTACGGCGCGGCCTACACCCTCCAGGAGCTGCTCACCATCAAGTCCGATGACGTTGTCGGCCGGGTGAAGGTCTACGAGGCCATCGTCAAGGGCGAGAACATCCCGGATCCGGGCATCCCCGAGTCCTTCAAGGTCCTCCTCAAGGAGCTGCAGTCCCTGTGCCTCAACGTCGAGGTTCTCGCCGCGGACGGTACTCCGATGGAGCTCAGCTCGACGGATGACGACGAACTCGACCACGCCAACGCTGCGCTGGGCATCAACCTGTCCCGCGATGAGCGTCCGGACGCCGAGACCGACGTCGTCTAACCCAGACACCATCCCACTTTTCACCGCACTACCGCCCTCCGGTCCCACGGAGGGGAAAGGGAGTCCCCGTGCTGGACGTCAATTTCTTTGACGAGCTCCGTATCGGTCTCGCCACCGCCGACGACATCCGTCGTTGGTCCCACGGCGAGGTCAAGAAGCCTGAGACCATCAACTACCGCACCCTGAAGCCCGAGAAGGACGGCCTCTTCTGCGAGCGCATCTTCGGTCCTACCCGGGACTGGGAGTGTGCCTGCGGCAAGTACAAGCGAGTCCGTTACAAGGGCATCATCTGTGAGCGCTGTGGCGTCGAGGTGACCAAGTCCAAGGTCCGTCGTGAGCGCATGGGCCACATCGAGCTCGCCGCCCCAGTGACCCACATCTGGTACTTCAAGGGTGTGCCCTCCCGTCTGGGCTACCTGCTCGATCTCGCCCCGAAGGATCTCGAGAAGATCATCTACTTCGCCGCGAACATCATCACCTCGGTGGATGACGAGGGTCGTCACAACGACCAGTCCACCCTCGAGGCTGAGATGCTCCTGGAGAAGAAGGAGGTCGAGAACGACCGCGACGCCGAGCTGGCCGAGCGTTCCGAGAAGCTCGAGGCCGACCTGGCCGAGCTCGAGGCCGCCGGCGCCAAGGCCGACGCCAAGCGCAAGATCCAGACCGCTGCCGAGCGCGAGATGCGCCACATCCGTGAGCGCGCCGAGCGCGAGGTCGCACGTCTCGACGAGATCTGGACCACCTTCGTCAAGCTCGCCCCGAAGCAGATGATCGTCGACGAGGGCATCTACAACGAGCTCTTCGACCGTTACGAGGACTACTTCACCGGCGGCATGGGCGCCGAGGCGATCCAGACCCTCATCCGGTCCTTCGACCTCGAGGCCGAGGCCGAGATCCTCCGCGAGACCATCCGTTCCGGCAAGGGCCAGAAGAAGCTCCGTGCCCTCAAGCGCCTCAAGGTCGTCGCCGCGTTCCTGCGTTCCGGCAACGACCCGGCCGGCATGGTCCTCGACGCTGTCCCGGTGATCCCGCCGGAGCTGCGCCCGATGGTCCAGCTCGACGGTGGCCGCTTCGCGACCTCCGACCTCAACGACCTCTACCGGCGTGTGATCAACCGCAACAACCGCCTCAAGCGCATGCTCGATCTCGGCGCCCCCGAGATCATCGTGAACAACGAGAAGCGCATGCTGCAGGAGTCCGTCGACGCCCTGTTCGACAACGGTCGTCGCGGCCGTCCGGTCACCGGACCGGGCAACCGCCCGCTGAAGTCCCTCTCTGACCTGCTCAAGGGTAAGCAGGGTCGCTTCCGTCAGAACCTGCTCGGTAAGCGCGTGGACTACTCCGGTCGTTCCGTGATCATCGTCGGCCCGCAGCTGAAGCTGCACCAGTGTGGTCTGCCCAAGCAGATGGCCCTGGAGCTCTTCAAGCCCTTCGTCATGAAGCGCCTGGTCGAGAGGCAGTACGCCCAGAACATCAAGTCCGCCAAGCGGATGGTGGAGCGTCAGCGCCCCGAGGTGTGGGACGTTCTCGAGGACGCCATCTCCGAGCACCCGGTGATGCTGAACCGTGCGCCTACCCTGCACCGTCTGGGTATCCAGGCTTTCGAGCCGGTCCTCGTCGAGGGTAAGGCCATCCAGCTGCACCCGCTGGCCTGTGAGGCCTTCAACGCCGACTTCGACGGTGACCAGATGGCTGTCCACCTGCCGCTGTCCGATGAGGCGCAGGCCGAGGCCCGCATCCTCATGCTGGCGTCCAACAACATCCTGTCCCCGGCGTCCGGTAAGCCGCTGGCCATGCCACGTCTGGACATGGTCACGGGTCTGTACTTCCTGACCATGCCCAAGGGTGCCGACGAGGCCGGTGGCCAGGGTCGTTACACCCCGGCCGACGAGAACGGTCCGGAGCGGGGCGTGTACTCCTCGCTCGCCGAGGCCATCATGGCCCGCGACCGCGGCGTCCTGGGTCTCCAGGCTCCGATCAAGGTCCGGATCAGCCACCTGCGTCCGACCGCCGAGGTCGAGGCAGAGCAGTTCCCCGACGGCTGGAACAAGGGCGACACCTGGCTGGCGTCCACCACCCTGGGTCGCGTGCTCTTCAACGAGCTGCTGCCCTGGAACTACCCGTTCGTCGACGGTGTCATGGCCAAGAAGCCGCAGGCCGCGATCATCAACGATCTCGCCGCGCGCTACCCGATGATCACCGTCGCGCAGACCGTGGACAAGCTCAAGGACGCCGGTTTCTACTGGGCGACCCGTTCCGGCGTGACCATCACCATGCACGACGTGCTGGTCCTGCCGAACAAGAAGGAGATCCTGGACCGCTACGAGCAGCGTGCCCAGGTCATCGAGAAGAAGTTCGGCCGCGGTGCCATCAACGGTACCGAGCGCTACAACTCCCTCGTCGACCTCTGGAAGGAAGCCACCGACTTCGTCGGTGAGTCCGTCGAGAAGCTGTACCCGGACGACAACCCGATCCCGATGATCGTGAAGTCCGGCGCGGCCGGCAACATGCGTCAGATCTGGACCCTGGCCGGCATGAAGGGCATGGTCACGAACTCGCGTGGTGACTACATCACCCGCCCGATCAAGACCTCCTTCCGTGAGGGCCTCTCCGTTCTGGAGTACTTCAACAACTCCCACGGTTCCCGTAAGGGCCTGGCCGATACCGCGCTGCGTACCGCCGACTCCGGCTACCTGACCCGTCGTCTCGTCGACGTGGCCCAGGACGTCATCGTCCGCGAGGACGACTGCGGTACCAAGCGCGGCGTCACCATGCCGCTCGCCGACCCGGTGCTGGACGCGCAGGGTGCCGAAACCGGTTCCTTCCGTCGCGCCGAGTTCGTCGAGACCGCTGTCCAGGGTCGCTTCCTGGTCGCCGACGCCGTCGACGCGTCCGGCGAGGTCATCATCCCCGCGGGTGTCGACCTGGGCGATCCGGAGATCGACAAGCTGGTCGAGGCCGGTGTGCGCGAGGTCAAGCTGCGCTCCGTCATGACCTGTGAGACCTCCACCGGTGTCTGTGCGACCTGCTACGGCCGGTCCATGGCGTCCGGTAAGAAGGTCGACATCGGAGAGGCTGTCGGCATCGTGGCCGCACAGTCCATCGGTGAGCCCGGTACCCAGCTGACCATGCGTACCTTCCACCAGGGTGGTGTCGGTGGTGACATCACCGGCGGTCTGCCTCGTGTCCAGGAGCTCTTCGAGGCCCGTGTCCCGAAGGCGAAGGCGCCCATCGCGTCCGTCGACGGCGAGGTCCGCATCGAGGATGACGAGAACTTCTACACTCTCACCATCATCCCGGACGACGGTTCCGACGAGGTCGTGTACGAGAAGCTCTCGAAGCGTCAGGGCCTGGCTGTCCTCAAGGTCGGCGACTTCGAGCGTCAGATCAAGGAGGGTGACCACGTCACCGTCGGCCAGCAGCTCCTCAAGGGTGCCGCTGACCCGCACGAGGTCCTCCGCGTCCTCGGTCGCCGTGGTGTCCAGCAACACCTCATCAACGAGGTGCAGAAGGTCTACCGCGACCAGGGTGTGGCCATCCACGACAAGCACATCGAGATCATCGTGCGCCAGATGCTGCGCCGCGTGACGGTCATCGACTCCGGTTCGACCGAGTACCTTCCCGGTTCTCTCGTCGACCACGCCGACGCCGTCGCCGCCTCCAAGGAGGCTGTGCGCACCGGTGGACGCCCGGTCGAGGTCCGTGCCGAGATCATGGGTATCACCAAGGCTTCGCTGGCCACCGACTCCTGGCTGTCGGCCGCCTCCTTCCAGGAGACGACCCGTGTTCTGACGGACGCCGCGATCAACAAGCGTTCCGACAAGCTCATCGGCCTGAAGGAGAACGTGATCATCGGTAAGCTGATCCCGGCCGGTACCGGTATCTCCCGTTACCGCAACATCTCCGTCGAGCCCACCGCGGAGGCCCGTGCCGCCGCGTACCAGATGCCGGATTCCTACGGTTCCGGCTTCTACGGTGATGACGGCTTCGGTGACTTCACCGGCGCTGCCGTCCCGCTGGACGACATCGACATGAACTAGTCCAGGTTCAGTTCCGGTTCATCCGGACCTGTGAGCCCGGATCCCGCACTGCGGGGTCCGGGCTCTGTCGTCGATGGGGGTAGGGTAGCCGTCATGAACACTGTTCAAGACAGCGCGCGTTTCCGGGCCCATCTCGCACGACGGTGGGCGGAGTGGCAGGACGCCGGCCTGGAGCGCCGGCCGTCGGTGTTCGGCTCAGGGCAGGGGGCTGTCGCGGAGATTGACGGAGAGAAGCGTCTCCTTTTCGCGTCCAGCAACTACCTGGGACTCTCCGACCATCCTGCGCTCCGCGAGGCCGCCCGCGGGGCCCTGGACCGTTTCGGCACAGGGTCCGGCGGTTCGCGGTTGACCACCGGCACCGGCGCGGTGCACCGGGAGCTGGAACACGAGGTCGCCGACTGGCTCGACTTCCCTGAGTGCGTCTGGCTGCCCACCGGGTACCAGACCAACCTGGCGGTGCTCTCTGTCCTGGCCGATTCGCGCGAGGAACAGGTGACCGTGTTCTCGGACGAGAGGAACCACGCCAGCATCATTGACGGGATCCGCTTCGCGAAGTCCTCCGGGACCCGGTTGTCGGTCTACCCGCACCGCGATGTCAGACATCTGGCCGAACTCCTGCGGACGCGGGAGACGTCCCTCGCGGTGGTCGTCACGGACGGCCTGTTCTCGATGGACGGGACGGTCGCCCCGGTGCGGGAACTACGTGAGGTGTGCGACCGGTACGGTGCCCTGCTCGTCGTCGATGATGCGCACGGGATCGGCACGCTGGGGGAGGGGGTGTCGGGTCGCGGGTGCTGCAGTGATGCCGGAGTCCGTCCTGATGTTCTGGTGGGTACGGCGAGCAAGGCACTCGGTACGGAGGGTGGATTCCTCTGTTGCGACCGGATTCTCGCGGATCTCATCCGTAACCAGGCACGGTCCTATGTATTCTCGACGGCCGCGAGTCCGGTGACCGCAGCCGCATCCCTGGCGTCGGTGCGTCTCGTGCGTGGTGGGGAGGCAGGTGTCGGAAAGCTCCACAGAAATGCCGCCTACCTGCGGACAAGCCTGGGCGAGCGTGGTGTCACCGCGGGAGGGGTGACTGAAGGGCCGATCGTTCCGGTGGCGGTGGGGGACGAGCGCCTGGCTCTCGCGGTTCAGGAAAGGTTGCGGGAGGCTGCGATCCATGTCCCCGCGATCCGGTGGCCGACCGTGAGGAAAGGCCACGCCATTCTCCGGGTCACGGTGACCGCTCAACATACTCTGCCGCAGTGTGACCGCCTCGTTGACGTGCTGTCCCGGTCACTCAGGGATTTGGCGGTACGACCCGCATAAGGTAGTGTCCACCTTTAGTCCCCGTATCAGGACTCATCCGGCCGTCGAGAGACGGCGTGGCCCCTGGGTCACCGATGATGAATCAGCAGGATGAAACTCACCCCGTAGGCCAGCGAAAGCGGCTGAGGGGTTTCGGCACGTTTAAAACAAAGTGCGCCGAGTGTCCGGGGAGAGGTCTCGTTGGCCGGCAGTGTCGACGGCACCGTCGACCAAAGTACTGAAACAAGAAAGTCGGTTCATGCCTACTATCCAGCAGCTGGTCCGTAAGGGCCGCCACGACAAGACGGCGAAGGTTGCGACCGCCGCCCTCAAGGGTTCCCCGCAGCGTCGCGGCGTGTGCACCCGCGTGTACACCACCACCCCGAAGAAGCCGAACTCCGCGCTCCGTAAGGTCGCCCGTGTTCGCCTCACCTCCGGCATCGAGGTTTCCGCCTACATCCCCGGTGAGGGCCACAACCTCCAGGAGCACTCCATGGTGCTCGTCCGTGGTGGTCGTGTGAAGGACCTTCCGGGTGTCCGATACAAGATCGTCCGCGGTTCCCTCGATACCCAGGGTGTCAAGGACCGCAAGCAGGCCCGTTCCCGCTACGGCGCGAAGAAGGAGAAGTAAAACATGCCTCGCAAGGGTCCCGCCCCCGCACGCCCGATCGTCAAGGATCCGGTCTACGACGACGTCATCGTCTCCCAGCTGGTCAACAAGATCCTGCTGGACGGCAAGAAGTCCACCGCTGAGCGCATCGTCTACAGCGCCCTGGAGACCTGCCGTGAGAAGACCGGTACCGACCCGGTCCTCACCCTCAAGAAGGCTCTCGACAACGTGAAGCCGGCCCTCGAGGTCCGCTCCCGTCGCGTCGGTGGCGCCACCTACCAGGTCCCGGTCGAGGTTCGCCCGGGCCGCGGCACCACCCTCGCCCTGCGTTGGCTCGTGACCTTCACCCGCCAGCGTCGCGAGAACACCATGACCGAGCGCCTCGCCAACGAGATCCTGGACGCGTCCAACGGTCTCGGTGCCTCCGTCAAGCGTCGTGAGGACACCCACAAGATGGCTGAGGCCAACCGCGCCTTCGCCCACTACCGCTGGTAACCCACGAGAGCTTAAGGAATCACAGTGGCACAGGAAGTCCAGAAGGACCTCAAGAAGGTCCGCAACATCGGCATCATGGCTCACATCGATGCCGGTAAGACCACGACCACCGAGCGTATCCTCTTCTACACGGGTATCAACCGGAAGGTCGGCGAGACCCACGACGGCGCCTCCACCACCGACTGGATGGAGCAGGAGAAGGAGCGTGGTATCACCATCACCTCCGCCGCCGTCACCTGTTTCTGGGACGAGAACCAGGTCAACATCATCGACACCCCCGGCCACGTCGACTTCACCGTCGAGGTTGAGCGCTCCCTGCGCGTCCTCGACGGCGCTGTCGCCGTGTTCGACGGCAAGGAGGGCGTCGAGCCCCAGTCCGAGCAGGTCTGGCGTCAGGCTGACAAGTACGACGTCCCGCGCATCTGCTTCGTCAACAAGATGGACAAGCTGGGCGCTGACTTCTACTTCACCGTCCAGACCATCATCGACCGCCTCGGTGCCAAGCCGCTGGTCATGCAGCTGCCGATCGGTGCCGAGGATGAGTTCGACGGTGTCGTCGACCTCCTCAACATGAACGCCATCACCTGGCGCGGCAAGGTCGAGGTCGGCGCCGAGCCGACCATCGAGGAGATCCCCGCGGATCTGGCCGACAAGGCCGCCGAGTACCGCGAGAAGCTGCTCGAGACCGTCGCCGAGTCCGACGAGGCTCTCATGGAGAAGTACTTCGCCGGCGAAGAGCTCACCATCGACGAGATCAAGACCGCCATCCGCAAGATGACGATCAACTCCGAGATCTACCCGGTTCTCTGTGGTACCGCCTACCACAACAAGGGCATCCAGCCGATGCTGGACGCCGTCATCGATTACCTCCCGTCCCCGCTGGACGTCGAGGCTATCGAGGGCCACAAGCCGGGCCACGAGGACGAGCCGCTCACCCGTAAACCGTCTGACGACGAGCCGTTCTCCGCGCTCGCCTTCAAGATCGCCGCGCACCCGTTCTTCGGCAAGCTCACCTTCGTCCGCGTCTACTCCGGCTGCGTCGAGCCCGGTGAGCAGGTCCTGAATGCCGTCACCGGCAAGAAGGAGCGCATCGGCAAGCTCTTCCAGATGCACGCCAACAAGGAGAATCCGGTCGACAAGGCCCACGCGGGTAACATCTACGCGTTCATCGGCCTCAAGGAGACCACCACCGGCGACACGCTCTGCTCGCTCGCCGAGCCGATCCAGCTGGAGTCCATGGACTTCCCGGATCCGGTGATCAAGGTCTCCATCGAGCCGAAGACCAAGTCCGACCAGGAGAAGCTGGGTGTCGCCATCCAGCGTCTGACCGAAGAGGATCCGACCTTCACCGTCGAGCTCGACGACGAGACCGGCCAGACCATCATCGGTGGTATGGGCGAGCTCCACCTCGACGTCTTCGTCGACCGCATGAAGCGCGAGTTCAAGGTCGAGGCCAACGTCGGTGCCCCGCAGGTCGCCTACCGCGAGACCATCCGCAAGACGGTCGAGAAGGTCGAGTTCACCCACAAGAAGCAGACCGGTGGTTCCGGCCAGTTCGCAAAGGTGATCATCGGCATCGCTCCGTACAACCCGGACCCGGAGACCCTGGAGGAAGGCGACGACCCGAACTACAAGTTCACCAACGCCGTCACCGGTGGTCGCATCCCCCGCGAGTACATCCCGTCGGTGGACGCCGGTATCCAGGACGCCATGCAGTACGGCTACCTCGCCGGCTTCCCGCTGGTCGACATCGAGGCCACCCTCATCGACGGTGCCTACCACGAGGTCGACTCCTCGGAGATGGCCTTCAAGATCGCCGGTTCCCAGGCTCTGAAGGAGGCTGTCGCCAAGGCGAAGCCGGTCCTTCTCGAGCCGCTGATGGCTGTCGAGGTCACCACCCCTGAGGAGTTCATGGGTGAGGTCATCGGCGACATCAACTCGCGTCGTGGCCAGATCGGTTCCATGGAGGACCGCTCCGGCGCCAAGATCGTCAAGGGTAAGGTCCCGCTGTCCGAGATGTTCGGCTACGTCGGCGACCTGCGTTCCAAGACCCAGGGTCGCGCGAACTACACCATGATCTTCGACTCCTACGGTGAGGTTCCCTCTTCCGTGGCCCAGGAGATCATCGCCGAGCGCAACGGCAACGCCTAGCACCCGGCACCCCACCATCCGCGGTGCCCGTCCGGTGAACAGCTGTTCATCGGAGGGACTCCGCGGGGGTAGGGGTCAGCACTCCGTATCCCTCATGTCAGGCCCGGTTTTCACGGACAGGGTTTGTGCGTTAGGATGCTGGGTGCTGGCCGTTACCCAGCCGCAGTGTGTCCGGCCGACCGACCTCGGTCTGTCCGGGTGGACCGGGTAATCCCCGTCCGGCTATCACACTGTCTGATGCTGTTACCGGCGTAAGTAAGGCCCGGGACAGGCCACCGCATCCGGCGGTGACTCCCTGTTACGGGAGATACACAACAAGTGGTCGCGAGAGTCGTGGCCACCGAGAAGTCCAGGAGGACAAAAGTGGCGAAGGCTAAGTTCGAGCGCACGAAGCCCCACGTTAACATCGGCACCATCGGTCACGTCGACCACGGCAAGACCACGACGACCGCTGCCATCACCAAGGTTCTGGCTGACACCTACCCGGACCTGAACCAGGCCTTCGCCTTCGACGCCATCGACAAGGCGCCGGAAGAGCGTGAGCGCGGCATCACGATCAACATCTCCCACGTGGAGTACCAGACCGAGAAGCGCCACTACGCCCACGTGGATGCCCCGGGTCACGCCGACTACATCAAGAACATGATCACCGGTGCTGCTCAGATGGATGGCGCGATCCTCGTTGTCGCCGCCACCGACGGCCCGATGCCGCAGACCCGTGAGCACGTCCTCCTGGCCCGCCAGGTCGGCGTCCCCTACATCCTCGTCGCCCTGAACAAGTGCGACATGGTTGACGACGAGGAGCTCATCGAGCTCGTCGAGATGGAGGTCCGCGAGCTCCTCGCCGAGCAGGACTACGATGAGGACGCCCCGATCGTCCGCATCTCCGCTCTGAAGGCTCTCGAGGGAGACCCGGAGTGGACCGCCAAGATCGTCGAGCTCATGCAGGCCTGCGACGACGCCATCCCGGACCCGGAGCGCGAGACCGACAAGCCGTTCCTGATGCCGGTCGAGGACATCTTCACCATCACCGGCCGCGGCACCGTGGTCACCGGTCGTGTGGAGCGTGGCTCCCTCGGCCTCAACGACGAGGTCGAGATCCTGGGTATCCGCGAGAAGTCCCAGAAGACCACCGTCACCTCCATCGAGATGTTCAACAAGCTGCTCGATTCCGCTGAGGCCGGCGACAACGCCGCCCTGCTGCTCCGCGGTCTCAAGCGCGAGGATGTCGAGCGCGGCCAGGTCATCGCCAAGCCGGGCGCCTACACTCCGCACAAGAGCTTCGAGGGCTCCGTCTACGTCCTGTCCAAGGACGAGGGCGGCCGTCACACCCCGTTCTTCGACAACTACCGTCCGCAGTTCTACTTCCGGACCACCGACGTCACCGGCGTCGTGAAGCTGCCGGAGGGCACCGACATGGTCATGCCCGGCGACAACGTCGACATGTCCGTCGAGCTCATCCAGCCGGTCGCCATGGACGAGGGCCTGCGCTTCGCTATCCGCGAGGGTGGCCGCACCGTCGGCGCCGGTCGTGTCACCAAGATCAACGACTAATCTCGTCGACCTGAGTGCCCGGGCTCCGGCCCGGGTACCGGTACACACCGCCTGATACAGGCACCGCGAAGCCCCCACCACTGATCCCCGGGATCGGAGGTGGGGGCTTCGTCATGCGTTGGCGGGTGGGGGCCGCGGGCAGTCGACAGGGGCGCCGGACCATCGGACCAGTGTGGTCCGGCGCCCCACGGCGCGTGGTCAGGCATCACCTGGGGCCATGCCCGGGGTCAGTTGCCCTGTGTCACCTGCTCGATCTGGAGCAGGAAACGGGGCCGGATGTCCTGGTCGGGCAACGCGGCGGCGATGTCCGACGAGGCCTGTGTACACGCCTGACGCAGGCCCATGACGTCCGCGTCCGCCGTGGCACGCAACCGGATCTCCAGCACGTCAGTCGACCGGTCCTCCACCGCCCGTAACGTGGCGGACCGGATGTCATCCCGGGCCTCGAAGGTCTGCGCGACGGCGGACGCCAGGTCTGCCGGATGGATACTGATGACTCCGTCGGTCCCGGATGCCGGCGAGGTCTTCCGGCCCAGCCTCTTGCGCTCGATGTTCACCGCCAGCAGCACCAGACCCAGGACAAAGAGGACGAGGGAGGTGATGCGCAGGATATTATCGTAGTTCTCCCGGTCCGGGAGGCCTGCCCAGAAGTCCCGGTCGGCGTACTCACCGATACGGTGGGCGACATCCCAGTCCACCGCCAGTCCGATACCCCAGGTAGCCAGGCCGGCGAAAACGAGGAAGAGCAGGAAGGTGATGAAGCGGTCGAAGCCCGCCTTTCCGCGGTTCATCGACGATCACCTCCCGGTGTCGAGGCGACGACTTTCACGACGACGGCGGGTTGCGGATCGAGCATCGCCGCCAGGTGTCCCACCTGCTCGGACACGGCCGCTGAGACAGCGTTCCGTTCGGCCTGGTCACCTGCGGCGGTGGTGGCCGTCACAGTGATGCGCTTCCGGGTCGCCACGGTGGACGCCCGGAGTACCCCACCGGCCTGTCGGGCGGCCGCGGTACTCATGCGGGCGACATCGACTGGACGTGCGTAGAGGGCGGCGTCCTCCCCGAAGGAGAGGTGCGTCCTCGCACGGGGGCGCAGGGTCGCCATCAGGAGGATCAGTGCGACCAGGGCGCAACCGATCGCGGCAGGAAGGACCCAGTCGGCGTAGGTGACGTCGGCGATCCAGTCGTAGACCGGGGACAGCAGCTGGTCGGTGTGGATGGTCCCGCGAACCACGAGCAGGTCGTGGACGGCGACACCACCGGCCGCCAGCAGCAGCAGGCCGAGGAGGATGGTCCACCACCGCGCCCGGGGGGACGCCGCAGGCACCGGTGCCGGTGTCAGTGCCGGCGTCAGAACCGGCGCCGAGGGTTGTTCGCTCATGCCCTCATTCCTTTCCTTCGTCCGGTCGGTTGTCGCTGGCGGCGCCCTCGGCGACCTCGTCGACAGTCCTGTGGCGCCCCACGGTCGGGGTGATGCGCGGGTGACGGTTCACCGTCACCGGCGTCGCCGCATGCCGTTGAGTCTGCGGGAACACCGTCACCGGCAGTCCCTGCGGGGTCGGTACAGCCTGTACCGGAAGGCCCTGCGGGGTGGGGATGTTCTCGAGGCGGGGACCGGGTGGTGTCGGGATGTCGTGCATCACCGGACGCGGGGTCGGCGCCTCAGGCTCGACCACCGGAGGGTGCGTGACATCGATCATGGTGAGGGGGGTCCGGGGTGCGGTCCGCACCTCGTCGAGTCCGGGCGCCGGGGGAGTGGCGACATGGTCAGGACGCTGCGGGCGTCCGGCACGTACCGGGGTCAGCGGTCCGCGCTCGCGGGTGACCGGGTGCGCTGCCCCGGATACCGCACGCTCGACGGTGGGGGAGGTGGCGGCGAGCGGCGTCGCGACGACGGGTTCGAGTTCGGGGGAACGCGGGGCGTCCGCGAGGTCGGTGGTGGTGACGCGCGCGGCCGGGACCACGGCGCCGACGCTCACGTTGACCGTGGAGACGGCGATACCCGTCGCGTCGGTGATCCACTGCGCGACAGTCTCCCGGACGGCCTTCGCGACGTCGACCACGGGACTGGGCCAGGCGACGGCGATCTGGATGTCGACGCTGACTGAGCGGTGGCCGGCATCCCACCGCAGATCGACGCGCGGGAGGCTGCGTCCGGTGAAGCGGTTGATGCCCGAGGAATGACTGAGGACGCCGGGCACCGACAGTGCGCCGCGGACGGCGAACTGCCGGGGGACCCGGTCGTCGATCGTCGTGCTGCTCGGGGAAATGGATTCCACGGTGGATCAGCCCCGTCCGCGGTGCCCCGAGCTGAAGACGGCCCGGAGGTCGATCAGGCCCTCGAGGTGGGCACCGACGATGCCGCCGACACCGCAGAGCACGGCGACGACGAGGAAGCCGGTGATTCCGGCCCACAGGGCACCGACGGCGAGCAGGAAGCCGACAAGCACGCCGACGAGGGTTGCGTACCTCATTGTTTCTCCGATCTGGAGTTGCTGGAGTCTCTGGTGGTGCCGGTGTCCGTGTAGCGGCGGGCACCGGGGAACTTGCGGGGGAGATGCTCCTGGACGGAGCGGACCACGGAGGACGCCGCCTTGCCCGCGTTCTTCCGGACCTTGCGCAGCCTGGGCGTCTGGGTGTCGACGACCAGGCGTGCCCGGTCGCGGATCTCCTCGGCCCGGCGGTAGACCTCGTCGGTGTACTGCTCGGCGAGATCGGTGGCCTGTCGCGCGACATCCTCGGGGATGAACCCGGGCAGGTGGATGTCGTTGAACTCCGGTCGGGGCCTGGTGCGGCGCTGCCATTCGCCGTCGAGTCGGGCGAGCGCCTCGATGAGCGCCTCGTCGGAACCACCGTGGTCCGGATGGTTGTCCCGGATCACCTGACGGCGGCGTCGGACGTACTCCGGGTCGTCACGGAAGGAGCCCCGGGAAGAGTCGCGGGAGGTTCGGTCAGCCATGGTCTCTGCAGTCCCCGGTTACTGGACGCGCGGAGCCTTCTCGGGCTCGGCGTCCTCCCCTTCGTGGTCGTCATCGCCCGGGAGGTGGACGTCGTGGACGGTGACATTGACCTCGGTGACCTCAAGCCCGGTCATCTCCTCGACGGAGATGATGATGTTGCGGCGGATGGCCTCGGCGAGCTCGTGGATGGCCACGCCGTACTCGGCGACGATAGAGATGTCCACGGCCGCCTGGCGCTCGCCGACCTCGACGGAGATGCCCTGCTGGACGTTGACGCGTCCTCCCGGGATACGCTCGCGCAGGGCGCCGAGGGCGCGGGCGGTGGAGCCGCCGAGACCGTGCACGCCGGTGACCTCGCGCGCGGCCATGCCGGCGATCTTGGAGACGACGACATCGGCGACGGAGGTGCGTCCGTGGTCGGTGACCAGGTTGGAGCCGTCCTCGCGGACGGCCGGGGTGGTGGAGGACGAGGGGGTGGTGTTCTCGGTCTTCTCGTCCGCGGGCGTGGAGTTGCTCATGTGGTTACGTCCTTCGTTCGGTAGGCGGTCGGTGTGTGGCCTGCGTGGTGCAGGAGCCTTTCTGTGCCCATGGTAGACACCGGAGAAAGCTGAACGTCCTGCAGTTCGGGGCCACGTGACCCACATCCGGAGTCCGGTCCGGTGTGATGTTGACCATGCTACGCGGTACGTCGTCCCCCGGACTTGATTGTCGCCGGTAGAGCGTGCTTTAATAGCTCTCGTTGCTTTGACACGTCTCCTGCGTGCCCGGATCACCTCCGGACGCAAGACGGTGACGATGGTGAAGTGAGCATGAACCACACGGATGCCCTCCGGGGCAGCCACGGGTTCCAGCGCAGGGTCACGGACTTGTCCGTCCTGCGGGAGCCGGAGTGGGGCATGGCAAATAAACAGCGGCAGTTAAGCGAAGGTCCCACGCATCATGGGGGCTCTTCCTCGGATGGCTCGGGTTTCCCGGTCGTTTCCGGTCAATGACGGCGCAGTGGTGATTGCCTCCCCTCCCCGTCCCGGATTCGACGCAGGAACCCGCACGGTCATGAAGACACTGGCGTCTGTGCCAGCTTCATAAGCCGGACAGCGTTAACCAAGAAACAAGAAGTTCCCACGCCATCGGGCAGGGAAGTCACCCACCCGTCATTGGAACGGGGAACGAGGAAGAGGACTAGCGTGGCGGGACAGAAGATCCGCATCAGGCTCAAGGCCTATGACCACGAGGCAATCGACGCTTCTGCCAAGAAGATCGTCGAGACGGTCACCCGTACCGGTGCCCGCGTGGTCGGCCCTGTGCCTCTGCCCACCGAGAAGAACGTGTACTGCGTCATCCGTTCGCCGCACAAGTACAAGGATTCTCGCGAGCACTTCGAGATGCGCACCCACAAGCGGCTCATCGACATTCTCGACCCGACGCCGAAGACCGTTGACGCTCTCATGCGCATCGATCTTCCGGCCAGCGTCGACGTGAACATCCAGTAATCCTGGTCTTTGAGTCGGAACTGAGCAGCGGAGCAGAATTATGAGCGAAAACGAGATCAAGGGCATCCTGGGCAAGAAGCTCGGCATGACCCAGATCTTCGACGAGGAGAACCGGGTCGTCCCGGTCACCGTCGTCGAGGCTGGGCCCTGTGTCGTCACCCAGGTGCGCACCAAGGACACCGACGGCTACGAAGCCGTCCAGATCGCCTTCGGCGACATTGACCCGCGTAAGGTCAAGAAGCCGCAGGCCGGTCACTTCAAGAAGGCCGGCGTGACCCCCCGCCGCCACGTGACGGAGATCCGCGTCGAGGACGCCTCCGCCTACGAGGTCGGTCAGGACATCACCGCCGAGCTCTTCGCCGACGTCACCTTCGTCGACGTCACCGGCACCTCCAAGGGTAAGGGCTACGCCGGCGCCATGAAGCGTCACGGCTTCGCCGGCCAGGGCGCCTCCCACGGTAACCAGGCCGCCCACCGCCGCGTCGGCGGCATCGGCGCCTGCGCCACCCCGGGTCGTGTCTTCAAGGGCACCCGTATGGCGGGCCGCATGGGTAACAACCAGGTCACCCTGCAGAACCTCAAGATCGCCCGGGTGGACGCAGAGTCCAACCTCGTGCTGATCAAGGGTGCCATCCCCGGAATCAACGGTGGCATCGTCACCGTCAAGACCGCAGTGAAGGGCGGTGCACACGCATGAGCAATCTGACCCTCAACGTCCACACCGCTGACGGATCCACCAACGGTACCGTCGAGCTTCCGGCGTCGATCTTCGACGTCGAGCCCTCTGTGCCGCTGATGCACCAGGTCGTCGTGGCCCAGCTGGCCGCGAAGCGCCAGGGCACCCACGCCACCAAGACCCGCGGTGACGTCCGCGGCGGTGGTAAGAAGCCGTTCCGTCAGAAGGGCACCGGTCGCGCCCGTCAGGGTTCCACCCGTGCGCCCCACATGACCGGTGGTGGCACGGTCCACGGTCCGCAGCCGCGTGACTACGACCAGCGCACCCCGAAGAAGATGAAGGCCGCCGCTCTGCGCGGTGCCCTGACCGACCGCGTCCGCAACGAGCGCATCCACCTCGTGGAGGAGCTCGTCGCCGGCCAGACCCCGTCGACCAAGTCGGCGCGTTCCTTCCTGGGACGCCTCACCGACCGCAAGACGGTTCTGGTTGTCCTCGGTCGCGAAGACGTCACCGCCTGGAAGTCCGTGAACAACCTCCCGGCTGTCCACGCTCTGTCCTTTGACCAGCTGAACACCTACGACGTCCTCAACGCGGACGACGTGGTCTTCTCTGTCGAGGCGCTCAACGCCTTCATCGAGCAGTCCAGCAAGAAGGAGGAGGCCAAGTGACCACCATCGCTGACCCCCGGGACGTCATCATCGCCCCCGTCGTCTCCGAGAAGTCCTACGGTCTCATGGAGCAGAACGTCTACACGTTCCTGGTGAGCCCGGACTCCAACAAGACCCAGATCAAGATTGCCGTCGAGGAGATCTTCGGTGTGAAGGTCGCCAGCGTTAACACCCTCAACCGTGCAGGCAAGCGCAAGCGCTCCCGCACCGGTTACGGTCAGCGCAAGGCCACCAAGCGCGCCATGGTCACCCTGGTCGCCGGCAGCGAGCCCATCGACATCTTCGGTGGCGCGGCCTAGGCCGCGGATACCGACAGGTAAAGAGAGAGCAGAAGTATGGCTATTCGCAAGTACAAGCCGACTACGCCGGGTCGCCGCCAGAGTTCCGTGTCCGAGTTCGACGAGATCACTCGTTCGACCCCGGAGAAGTCTCTGCTGCGCCCGCTGTCCAAGACCGGCGGCCGCAACGTCCACGGCCACATCACCACCCGTCACAAGGGTGGCGGTCACAAGCGCCGTTACCGCGTCATCGACTTCCGTCGTGTCGACAAGGACGGCGTGCCCGCCAAGGTCGCCCACATCGAGTACGACCCGAACCGCACCGCGAACATCGCGCTGCTTCACTTCGCCGACGGCGAGAAGCGGTACATCATCGCGCCGAAGGGTCTCAAGCAGGGCCAGGTCATCGAGACCGGTGCCCAGGCTGACATCAAGCCCGGCAACAACCTGCCGCTGCGCAACATCCCGACCGGTACCACCATCCACGCTGTGGAGCTGAAGCCGGGCGGCGGTGCCAAGCTGGCCCGTTCCGCCGGTGCTTCCATCCAGCTCCTCGGTAAGGAAGGCAAGTACGCGATCCTGCGTATGCCGTCCACCGAGATCCGTCGCGTCGACATCCGTTGCCGCGCCACCGTGGGTGAGGTCGGAAACCAGGACCAGATCAACATCCGCTGGGGCAAGGCCGGCCGCATGCGCTGGAAGGGCGTCCGCCCGACCGTCCGCGGTGTCGTCATGAACCCGGTCGACCACCCGCACGGTGGTGGTGAGGGTAAGACCTCCGGTGGTCGCCACCCGGTCTCCCCGTGGGGCCAGCCTGAGGGCCGTACCCGCAAGCCCAACCGTCCGAGCGACAAGCTGATCGTCCGCCGTCGCCGTGCCAACAAGAACAAGAAGCGCTAAAGGAGGTAGTTGAGAATGCCACGCAGCCTCAAGAAGGGCCCGTTCGTGGACGAACACCTCCTCGCGAAGGTGGACGTCCAGAACGACGCCGGCACCAAGAAGGTCATCAAGACCTGGTCACGCCGTTCGACCATTCTCCCCGATTTCATCGGTCACACTTTCGCCGTCCACGACGGTCGGAAGCATGTCCCGGTGTTCATCGATGACTCGATGGTCGGTCACAAGCTGGGCGAGTTCGCCCCGACCAAGACCTTCAAGGGTCACATCAAGGACGACAAGAAGGGTCGGCGATAGTCATGTCCGACACCATCAACTCCGCACGCGCCACGGCCAAGTTCGTTCGGGTCACCCCGATGAAGGCCCGTCGCGTCATCGACACCATCCGCGGCAAGTCCGTGGAGGACGCGCTGGCGATCCTGCGCTACGCCCCGCAGTCGGCCTCTGAGCCGGTCGCGAAGGTCGTCGCTTCCGCCGCCGCGAACGCCGAGAACAACTTCGGCCTGGATCCGAACTCGCTCGTCGTCTCCGAGGCTTTCGCCGACGAGGGACCGACGCTCAAGCGGTTCCAGCCCCGCGCCCAGGGTCGGGCCTTCCAGATCCGCAAGCGCACCAGCCACATCACCGTGGTTGTCGAGAGCCAGAAGGGAAGTGCTCAGTAGTGGGCCAGAAGATTCACCCCCACGGCCTCCGGCTGGGTATCACTTCCGAGTGGCGCTCCCGCTGGTACGCCGACAAGCAGTACGCTGACTACCTCGCCGAGGACATCAAGATCCGCGAGTTCCTGTCGAAGGGCCTCGACCGCGCCGGCATCGCCGACGTCGTCATCGAGCGCACCCGCGACCGCGTCCGCGTGGACATCCACACCGCCCGCCCGGGCATCGTCATCGGTCGCCGCGGCGCCGAGGCCGACCGGATCCGTGGCCGTCTGGAGAAGCTGACCGGTAAGCAGGTCCAGCTGAACATCCTCGAGGTCAAGAACATCGACGCGAACGCCCAGCTGGTGGCCCAGTCCATCGCTGAGCAGCTGACCAACCGTGTCGCCTTCCGTCGGGCGATGCGCAAGGCCATCCAGTCCGCGATGCGTCAGCCCCAGGTCAAGGGCATCAAGGTTGTCTGCTCCGGTCGTCTCGGCGGCGCTGAGATGGGCCGCACCGAGCGTTACCACGAGGGTCGCGTTCCGCTGCACACCCTGCGCGCCGAGATCGACTACGGCACCTACGAGGCCCGCACCACCTTCGGCCGCATCGGCGTGAAGGTCTGGATCTACAAGGGCGACGTCGTCGGCGGTCGCCGCGAGTCCCTGCTGAACGCCCGTGACGAGCGCAACTCCCGCGGTGGCGCCCGTCGTGAGCGTCCGCGTCGCGGTGGGGCCCGCCGGCAGCGTGCCGACCAGAAGCAGGAGGGTTAACCCATGCTTATCCCCAAGCGCGTCAAGTTCCGCCGCCAGCACCGGCCGCACCGTTCCGGTGTGTCCAAGGGCGGCAACCGCGTGACCTTCGGCGACTACGGCCTGCAGGCCCTGGAGCCGACCTACATCACCAACCGTCAGATCGAGGCTGCTCGTATCGCCATCAACCGCCACGTCAAGCGTGGTGGCAAGGTGTGGATCAACATCTTCCCGGATCGTCCGCTGACCCAGAAGCCGCTCGGCGTGCGTATGGGTTCCGGTAAGGGCCCGGTCGAGAAGTGGGTCGCGAACGTCAAGCCCGGCCGCATCCTGTTCGAGATGTCCTACCCGAACGAGGAGATCGCCCTCGAGGCTCTCCGTCGCGCCGGTAACAAGCTCCCCTGCAAGGTGCGTATCGTGAAGAAGGAGGATCAGTTCTGATGGCTACCGGTACCCCGGCTCACGAGCTCCGTGACCTCAGCAACGACGAGCTGACCACCAAGCTGAAGGAGGCGAAGGAGGAGCTGTTCAACCTGCGCTTCCAGAACGCCACCGGTCAGCTGACCAACAACCGTCGCCTCGGCACCGTCAAGCGCGACATCGCCCGGATCTACACCGTGCTCCGTGAGCGCGAGCTGGGCCTGTCCACCGCTCCGGAGGGTGACGCAGCATGAGTGAGGCCAACGTGACCAACGAGAACACCAAGGGCAGCCGCAAGGTCCGTCAGGGCTACGTGGTGTCCGACAAGATGAGCAAGACCATCGTTGTCGAGCTCGAGGACCGTAAGCGCCACGCGCTCTACGGCAAGATCATGCGCACCAACACCAAGGTGAAGGCGCACGACGAGGAGAACTCCGCCGGTATCGGCGACCTCGTCCGCATCGAGGAGACCCGCCCGCTGTCCAAGGACAAGCACTTCCGTCTCGTCGAGATCATCGAGAAGGCCAAGTAGTCTCTGCCTCACGGCAGGGCTCACGCCCGATCGTCTGATCTGAAAGCCCCCGCCCCCGGGATTGCCCGGGTGCGGGGGCTTTCGCATCCCCGGGGTCGGGAAGTACCCCTACCCCTGCTGTGCCTTCTTCGAGACCTTGCCGACACCGGTGAGCGGGAACTCGGCGACGATGTCGATGAGGTCCGGCACCGCGAAGCTCGACAAGCCGGCCTCGCGGGCGAACTTCCGCAGCTTCGTGGGGGTCAGCCCGTGGGCGGCGGGGTCGGAGGCGGCGTCCTGCCGGGGGATGACGAAGGCGCGGATCTTCTCACCGAGCACCTCGTCCGGCACGCCGACGACAGAGACGTCGTGGACGGCGTCATGGGTGAGCAGGATGTTCTCCACGGCCTCCGGCGCGATCTTCTCGCCACCCCGGTTGATCTGGTCCTTGGCACGTCCGACGACGGTCAGCGTCCCCTCGCGGAAGACGACGATGTCGCCGGTGCGGTAGAAGCCGTCCTCGGTGAACGACCGGGCGTTGACCTCGGGGGCGCGGTGGTAGCGGCGGATGGTGTACGGACCGCGGGTCAGCAGGTTGCCCGGCTCACCCTCCGGCACGTCGACGTCCTCGTCATCGACGACGCGGATCTCGTCCCACGGACTCATCGGGCGGCCCTGTGTGGAGACGATCTCCTCGATCGAGGCGTCCAGCGGGGTGTAGTTGACCAGACCCTCGGCCATGCCGAAGACCTGCTGGAGCGTCCAACCGAGCTCCGGGCGGACGCGCCGCGCCGCAGCCTCGGACAGCTTCGCCCCGCCGACCCAGACGGTGCGTACCGAGGACACGTCGTAGGCGTCGCGCCCGGGGAAGTTCAGCAGACTGATCAGCGCCGGCGGCACCAGGGCCAGATGGGTGACGCCGTGTTCGGCGATCAGCGGGAGCACCTCGGTCGGCATCGGGTCGGCGGCGAAGACGATGGACGCCCCGACCTGCACCGCACCGAGGATCCCCGGGGAGCTCATCGTGAAGTTGTGGGAGGCGGGCAGGGCCACGAGCAGCACATCGCCGTGCCGCAGATCGCAGACGTCGACGGAGGCGCGCACCGAGTAGAGGTAGTCGTCATGGGTCTTCGGGATCTGCTTCGGCACACCGGTCGTCCCGCCGGAGAGCTGCAGGAAAGCGAGTTCCTCGGAGGGGACGGACGCGGCGTCCGGCACGGGGAGGGCGTCCGCCCCGTCCCACGGGGACGCCTCGTCGATGAGGATCATGGTGACGGTGCCGGCGAGGTCGGCAATGTCCCTGTGCACCCGGGCGAGGTGCCGGTTCGGGGTCCCGGTGGAGACGTAGAACCGGGCCGGGGCGTGGGAGGCGAAGTGGCGGATCTCGGCGGAGCCGTGGGCGGGCAGGGAGAAGACCGGGATCGCGCCGAGCCGCCAGACGGCGAAGACGGTCTCCAGGTAGGCCACGGAGTTCGGCAGCTGGATGATGACGCCGTCACCGCGTCCGACCCCGGCGCCGGCCAGGACGGCGGCGGCACGGGAGACTCCCGCGTCCAGGTCATACCAGGTCACGGTGCAGTGTCGGTCGGTCGCGGCGGTCCCGGTCGGCCAGGAGTCCACGGCACGGCGGAAGAGGGCCCAGTGGGTGTCGCCGGTCCATGCGCCGAGCTCGCGGTAGCGCTCAGCGTCCTCACGGGAGACGCCGGTGGCGAGCATGCCGGGGTCGTCGGAGTCGGTCGCGGCGTCGAGAACAGTCTGGTGGTTCACTGAAGTCCTTCCAGGATGGCGGGGGTGATCGCGTCCCAGCCGGCGTCGGTGGCGAGGCCGGTGTGCGTGAGGTCGAGGGTGAGGGTGCGCGGGGTGCGGGGGAGGACGCCGGCCCAGGCGGTGGCGGGGTCCCAGTCGCGGAGCCCGTTCAGGTAGGCGACCCGGTCATCGGCCTTCGTGGCGACGATGAGCTGGGTCTCGCCACCGAAGCCGGTGAGGTCCACCGGGGTGGCGGTGCGCAGCAGACCGTCGCAGTAGGCGAGGTTCGTGCCGAGAGTACGGGCGACCATTTCGGCGGCCTCGGCGCCCCCGGGCAGGTCGTCGATGTCGGGAACACCGGCGACCGCGGCGATCTGCGTGGCGGTCAACTCCGGCGTCCCGGCGGATTCTGCGGGCCGGGGACCGGCACCGGCGGGGTAGGCGTCCATGATGCCGAGCCAGGAGACCTCCTCGCCGCGGCGCAGCAGTTCGGCGGTCATGGCCTGCGCGAGGACGCCACCGAAGGAGTAGCCGAGCAGCCGGTAG
The DNA here is from genome assembly GCF_006539825.1 of Corynebacterium variabile. Classification (GTDB taxonomy): domain Bacteria; phylum Actinomycetota; class Actinomycetes; order Mycobacteriales; family Mycobacteriaceae; genus Corynebacterium; species Corynebacterium variabile. Next base: position 31,440 of record NZ_BJNT01000013.1, on the reverse strand, counting down.
GGGCCTTGCTCCTGGACCTGCTGGATCGAATCGACGTAGCCGACGGCCAGGTCGACCAGGTCGGTGACCGTCGGGTGAGGGTCCGGCAGCTGCAGCCCTGTGACGGGGACGTCGTGGTCGGTGAGTCGGTCCGCCAGGCCGCGGAACGGCAGGGCGAACCCACCGCCGGGGTGCACGGCGAAGACCGGGGCCAGCGTGCCGGGGCCCAGCGGCAGGATCTGGCCCGACCCACCGCCGGTCAGCCGGGCGGCGAGGGCGGCGGGGGAGCCGGTCTCGACGATGTCCTGGATGGTGACTTCGTCGAGCCCTTCCCGGCGCAGCCGACCGAGCAGTCGCATGGCGAGCAGGGAGTGCCCGCCGATGTCGAAGAAGTTGTCGTGGTCGCCCACATGGTCCTTCTTCAGCAGGGACGCCATGACGCGGGCGACGGTCGCGGTGACCTCTGCGGCATCGAGGCAAGGCTTAGCGGCGGTGGGCGACGCCACGTGAGTGACCGGCGTGACCGGCGCCGCGTCCTGCTGTCCGTCCTGCTGTACGATCTTCCGTTCGGCCCTCTCCCAGCGCGGTAGTCCGGTGAGTACCTCATCCACCGTCGGATCGCCGACCAGGGCGTGGAGCACGCTGGTGAGTGTGTCGCGCGCGAGGGCGACGAAGGCGGCGTCCACCAGGTCGGGGCGGTGCGCGAGCACGACCCGCATCGGCTCTCCGGTGTCGCTCGGCGGTGCGACGCAGGACAGCGGGAAGCTGGTCATGCCGTCGACGTGCACCTCCGCGACGCCGATCCGGTCGCCGGTGAAAGGAGTGGAAGGCAGCGAGGGGAAGTTGTCGAAGACGACGAGGGTGTCGAACAGGGCCCCGCCGCCGGCGAGCTGCTCCACGCGGATCAGCGGGGTGGATTCGTGCGCGGTCATCGCCGCCTGGGTGCGTCCGATGGTCCGCAGCAGATCGGTGACGGTGCCGGCGCGGGCGGCGGCGTCGAGGGTGACGCGGGCGGGCAGGGTGTTGATGAACAGGCCCACGGTCTGCTCGATACCGGGCAGTTCGGTCGGACGCCCCGAGACCGTGGTCCCGAAGATGATGTCTTCCCGGCCGGTCAGCGCGGCCAGCGTCAGCGACCAGGCGGCCTGCAGCAGGGTGTTTCCCGTGACACCGGCGGCGCGGGCACGCCGGGACAGGGAGTCCGGGACGGTGAGTTCGTCGACGGTCTCGTGGGTGACCTCTCCGGCACGTTCCAGGTCCTCCGGCGTGGCCGGGGCGAGATCATGGATGATCGTGCCGTGGACGGTGCCGGTGTCCGCTCCGAGCCGTCCACGCCAGGCGGCGTCATCGGCGTCGGTGGCTCCCGACGCGTCGCGGTCGGCCAGCCAGGCGAGGTAGTCGGAGTAGGGGGCGGCGGTCGGCAGGGCGTCCCCGTGGTAGATGCCGAGCAGGTCACGCAGCATGACCGGGGTGGACCAGCCGTCGGTGAGCAGGTGGTGGTTGCCGAGGACCAGGCGGGCGGAGATGCCACCGTCCACGTCCCGGGGAAGCAGCACGAGTTCGGCGGCGACGAGCGGGCCGGAGGCCAGGTCGATGCGTCGGGACGCCATGACGCGCTGGCGTTCTTCGGCGGCGGCCGTGGCGGCGTCGGTCGGGAGGTGACGGAGATCGACGGTGCGCCACGGCAGCTCGACACCACGGGGAATGAGCTGCACGGGTTCGTCGAGGCTCTCGCCGTCGAAGCGGGCGCGCAGCAGGTCATGACGGGCGAGGGTGGCACGGAACGCCCGGTGGAGACGGTCGGCGTCCACCGGTCCGCGGAGGTCGATGCCGGCGGAGAGGACGTAGCCCGACCCACCGCTGAGCGCGTGGTAGAGCAGGCCCTCCTGCATCGGGGAGACCGGCAGCACGTCGGCGAGCGGGCCGTGGTGCTGCTCCCAGGTGTCGATCTGTGCCTGGCTGACCTCGACAGCGAGGTCGGCGGGGCTCGCACCGCCGTCGGTGGTGCGGGCGAGCACGGCCAGGGTGGTCAGCGCGTCGGTGAGCTGCGCGGTGAGTTCCGGGGTGCCGTTGTAGAGCCGGGCGGCGTCCGGGCTGACGAGCAGGTGCGGCGCACCGGCGGTGAGCAGCGTCGGCCCGGTCGGCAGCATCCGGGAGGACGCCAGCCCGACCGTCAGCGCGGGGACCTCTTCCGTCGGCTCAGCCTCCTTGACCTGCAGCAGGACCTCGCGGGGAGTGCCCGTGGCTGCGGGGACGGTGACGGTGTGGGCGAGATTGCCGAGGACCTGCGTGCCGCTGGTGCGGTGGCGCAGGCCGACGGGCTGACCGGTCGCCAGTGCCGCTGCTGCGGTGAGGACAACCTCCGGGGAGGTGCGGAACAGCTCGGGGAGCAGGGTGAACAGGGCCTCGCGGTCGGGCACACCGAGCAGCGTGGGCTCCTGTGCCGGCTCCTCTGCCGGCTCCTGTGTGTCGACGGCGACGAGGTCGGGTTCGGTGGTGGTGTCGGTCAGCGCGGCGGCACGCCAGGACCCGGCGGCAGGACGCAGCGGGCAGCCGGTCAGGGCGCGCTCGAGCTCTGCGAGGAAAGCGGCGGCACTGTCCGGGTCGAGGACGCTGCGGTGCACGAGGACCTGCAGGTCACCGTTCTCATCCGGGGTGGTGATGCGCCAGACGAGACCACGCTGCGGGGCGAGGTCGGCGGTGGTGGGAGCGGTGTCTGTGCTGTCGGCGATGACCTCGGCCGGGTCGACCAGCGAGGTGCGCGGAATGATGATCTGCGGGGTCGGTCCGGTGAGATCGAGGACACCACGCAGTGCTCCGTGGGTGGTCATCATCGTGGTGACGGCGGTGAGCAGACGCGCGTGGTCGAGTCCGGGGGCGGAGACGGTGCAGGCCATGGCTGCCCCGTCGGGCACAGTCATGGTGGGGAAGGAGCCGGTGGCGTAGACGGTCTGTGCGGTCTGTGCGGTCTCTCCGGTCGCCGTGGTGGCCGTGGCGGCCCCGGTGTGTCCGGTGCTCCCGGTGCTCCTTGATCCTGGCGTGACCTGCTCGGCTGCGGCGGCGACATCGGCCAGTTCCGTCCCGGCGAGCAGGTCCTTCGCCCTGATGCCGTAGCCGCGGTGGCGCAGGCGTCCGGCGGCGGTGAGCGCACCGATGCTGTCGCCACCGAGGCTGATGAAGTCCCGGTCCAGCGGTAGCCGGTAGCCGGAGTCGAGACCGAGGATCCCGGCGAGGACATCGGCGAGGACCAGCTCGGCGTCGGTCCGGGTGTTCACTGGCCCGTCCTCTGCCGCCCCCTCCGGGAATCTGCCACCTCTCAGGTCGTTTTCCCGGGCCCTGGATGACCTGAGGGGTGGCAGATTTCCGCTCGGGTCGGTGGTCGTGTTCTCCGCCAGTGCGCGACGGTCGACCTTGCCGCCGACCGTCAGCGGCAGTCGCCCGTGGATCTGTACACGGGTCGGCACGAGGTGACCGGGCACGGTCTCGGCGACCGCAGTCCGTACGTCGAACGCCGGGACCTGCGCGGTAGCAGTCTCGGTGAGCGAGACATGGGCGATGAGCTTCAGCGCGCCGGGCGTCCCGAACGTGCCGACGGCGGCACCGGTGATCTCGGGCAGGGCGAGCAGTGCGGCCTCGACCTCGCCGGGTTCGACCCGGTGGCCGCGGATCTCCACCTGGTCGTCGGCCCGGCCGAGGAACAGGGTGCCGCGTCCCGGCACCCACCGCACGAGGTCACCGGTGCGGTAGGTGCGGGTGCCGTCCAGGTCAGGGAGGATGTCACCGAAGACCTCACCGGAGGCCCCACCGAAAACTCCGGCGGTCTGCTCCGGGCGGCCGCGGTAACCCAGCGCGACCTGCGGACCGGCGAGGACGAGCTCACCGACCTCGTTGTCCGGCACCGGCTCACCGTCGGTGTCCAGGATCAGCGCGGTCATGCCCGGCACGGCGCGACCGATGGTGACCGGTCCCGGCGTAACGCGTGCGGTGAGGGCGTCCACCGTGGTCTCGGTGGGCCCGTAGACATTCCACGCCGAGACCCCGGACGCCGCGAGCCGGTCCCACAGGGACGCCGGGATCGCCTCACCGCCGAGGATGACGGTGCCCACCACGGAATCATCGAGCGCGCCGGAGTCGATGAGCGCACCGGCGAGCGAGGGGGTGGCATCGAGGACGCCGATCCGGTCGCGCTGCAGCACGGTGCGCACCGTGGCCGGATCACCGACGGTGCCGTGGTCGTAGAGGTGCACGGTCGCTCCGGTGAAGATCCAGGCGAGCTGGTCGAGGGCGGCGTCGAAGGAGAAGGACGCCGTGTGCGCGACATGGAGGCGTCCGTCGGTGGAGCGTGACCAGGCGTCCGGCCACAGCTCGGCGGCGTGCCCGGCGAGCAGGGCTTCGACGGCGGACCGGGTGATCTCCACGCCCTTCGGGGTGCCGGTGGTGCCCGAGGTGTAGAGGAGATACGCCAGGTCAGGGGTGGTCCCTGCAGTGCTGTCGGTGCTGTCGGTGATCCGCAGCCCGCCCTCGTCGAGCACCGCCACAGCGCCGGAGTCGGCGAGGATCTGCGCCCGCCGGGCCGCCGGGTGCTCCCGGTCGAGGATGACGAAGGCGCGGTGGGCACGCCACACGGCCAGGACCGCGACAGCCAGCGCCGGGCCCTTCGGCAGGTCGAGGGCGATGACCGAGCCTTCCACACCGACTCCGGACAGTCCGGCGACCAGCTCGGTGACCTGCCCGTGGACCTCCGCCGCGGTGAGGGCGATGGTGGCGTCGTCGCTGACGAGCAGGGGAGCGTCCGCGGTCTCCCACGCGCTCTCACCGACAGCACGGCCCCCGAGTCGGTCGATGAGGTCATCGAGGGTCGGGACGACCTCCGGCAGCGGCTCACCGGAGCGGGCCTCGGCGACGGACGCCCGGAAGGCGGCGTCCCGCAGTCGGACATCGGCCAGCGGGCCGGAGCAGGTGAGGAAAGCCCGGATGTCCTCGAGCCGCTGGCGGGCGGTCACCGCAGGGACGCTCACCGGGTCAGTCTCGAAACCGAGGTCGACGCCACCGTCGGCAGCCGGGGTGGCCACGAGGACGAGGTCCTCCGGCGGGCCACCGGCGACATTGCGCAGCACACCGACGGTGCCGTTGAAGTCGAGCGAGAAATCAAAGGTCTTGAGGTTCAGTCCGATGCCGTGCAGCACCGCCGGGCCACCGGTGCCACGCAGGTCACGGGCCAGTTCGGAACCGGGGTAGCGCTGGTGGGAGCGGACCTCGTCGAGAGCGGAGTGGGCCGCAGCGGCGACCTGCTCCAGGGTGTCCGTGCCGGCGACCGGGAAGCGCAGCGGCAGCATGTTCACCAGCATCGCCGGGGTGCGTCGCAACGGGCCGGAGGTCCGGGCCATCATCGGCATCGCCAGCAGTGCCTCGTCCCCGGCAAACCCGAACTTGCGCAGCCAGGCCCCGTAGGCCGCCATGACCAGGTCCGACCAGACCAGGCCGGCGGCCTCGGCACGGGAGCGCAGGTCGGCCATCTCCCCGGCGGAGAGCCGCACGGTCGTGGTGATCGAGGTCGTGCCCGCCCCGTGGACGTGGTCCTCACGGCCGGCGGTGTCCGGAGCGGGCGTGAGGTAGTCGTGCCAGAACGCGCGGTCGGCGTCCTTGTCCGTGGCGGCGTAGGCCAGGTCGGCCTCGATAACCTCGGCGATCGGGGCGAACCTGGTACGCCGGGCGGCGCGTCCTCCGGCCAGCTCGGTGTAGTGCGCGGCGGTGCGACGGGTGAGTAGGGCGGCGCTGTATCCGTCGACGATGATGTGGTGGTACAGCTGCACGCACCACACCCGACGCAGCCCGTCGTCATCGGAACCCAGGTCGAGGATCAGGTAACGGTGCAGGTCACTGCCGGTCATGGTGCGCCAGCGCTCCCCGCAGGACGCTTTCTCCGCGTCCACGACCGCGTGGGCGAGCAGCACCGGGTCCGGCGCGCCGGAGAGGTCACGGACCTCCGGGCGGGACGCCGGGGTGTCGTCGACGACCTGGCGGGGGCCGTCGACGGTGTCGGTGACGTGGAGCCGCAGGGTCTCGGACTCGTCGACGGTCAGCCGGACGGCCTCGGCGAGCAGGTCGACGGGGCTCTCCCCGTGCGCGCCGGGGGCCAGACCGTCGAGTTCCAGGACCTCGCCCACGACGTAGTAGGGGGAGGTCGGGTCGAGGAGCTGGGCGTTCCAGATGCCGCGCTGGGCGGCACCGAGGTCGAGCAGGGACAAGACAGTGACCTTTCAGGTCTGGTGAGGCTCAGTTAAGCCGGGGTGGTAGAGTCCGCGCGGAACAACCGCACGAGGAAAGGCAGATACATGGCAGAGCAGGCAGACCAGGTGGCGCAGAAAGAGCAGGGCGCTCTCGACGACCTCATGGCGTCCCTCCGGGTGAAGGTCGCCACGCTGATGAACGTCGAGGTCACTGACCTCGACGAGGACGAGGAGCTCATGGACCAGGGGCTGGACTCGGTCCGCCTCGTCGAGGTCGTCAGTTTCCTGCGGGACGCCGGCTACCAGGCCGACTTCGCCGACCTGGCCGAGGACAGCTCGCTCGCCGCGTGGCGTGAGCTCCTCGAGGAGCTGGGGGAGAACTAGCCCGGGGAGAACTAGAACAGCTCCGCGAGGGCCTTGCGGTCGAGCTTGCCGTTGTGGCTCATCGGCAGCGTGTCGACCACGAGGATCTTCGAGGGGACCATGTACTCCGGCACTTCGCGGGCGAGGTCCGTGGCCAGCGTGGTGACGTCCAGAGTGGCGTCCGCAGCGTCCTCGTCGGCGATGACGGCGGCGTAGAGCACCTGCGCGCCGTCCTCGTCGGCGGCGACGGCGGCGGCCTGACGCACACCCGGCAGTTCCCGGAGACGGGACTCGACCTCGCCGAGCTCCACGCGGTTGCCGCGGATCTTCACCTGGTCGCCGATGCGGCCCAGGAACTTCAGGACGCGGCGTCCGCCCACCTCGGTCCAGGCGACGATGTCGCCGGTGCGGTACATGCGGCCGCCGTCGGACTCGGGATGGAGGGATTCGACGAATACCCCGGCGGTCAACTCGTCACGGTTGAGGTAGCCCAGGCCGACCTGCGGGCCGGCGAGGCACAGTTCGCCGGGGGTGTCCCAGGCCTCACCGGCGGGGTCGATCTCCGTGCCGGTCGCGCTGCCGTCGTCGGCGAGGACGTAGCAGGCCACGTTGTCCTCCGGCAGGCCCAGCAGGCTGGCCGTGTCATCGAAGTCGTCGGCATTGACCAGCTCGTCGGTGTACTCGATCCAGGTGACGTCCATCGCCGTCTCGGTCGGGCCGTAGAGGCCGTAGACGTGGCAGCCGATCTCGTCGCGGGAGCGGCGCACGATGTCCGCGGGCACGGCCTCGCCGCCGAAGATCATGTGGCGGATATTGCTGAACGCGCTCAGCGGGACGCCGAAGTCGTCGAGGACGTCGAAGAGGACGCGCATCAGCGAGGGGACCATCGACATGACGGTGACGTCGTAGCCGGAGATCATCGACACCAGCGCGTCGACGTCACCGGGCCACCAGTCGGGGGCGGGGACGACGACCACACCACCGGTGGCCAGCGGTCCGATGAGTTCACCGACGCCCACGTCGAAGCTCACCGGGGCCTTCTGAAGCATGCGGATCGGGGCGGACTCGTCGCCGACGGTGGTCAGGGCGCGACCCATCCACAGCATGTGCGCGGTGACGCCGATGTGCGTGTTCACCGCGCCCTTCGGCGTCCCCGTGGTGCCCGAGGTGTAGATGATGTAGCAGGGGTCCTCGCCGATGACCGGGCGGGACTGCTCGGCCTGGCTGAACGGGCCGGCGGTGGCCCAGGCGGGGTCGGCGGAACCGTCGATGATCGCGCGGCCCAGGGGGGAATCGTCGGTGATTGTCGCGGTGACGATGCCGGACTTCGCCAGACCGTCGGCCAGGTCCGCCGGGAGGGACGCCCCACCGAGGGCGAAGGCCGCGGCCGGCTCACAGTCGCCGAAGATGAAGGCCACGCGCTCGGCCGGGTAGGAGGCGTCCACCGGGACGTACACCGCACCGGCGCGGATGATGCCGGAGACGACGGCGGACATCCAGCCGCAGCGGTTGGCGAGCACGGCGACACGGTCGCCGGTGCCCACGCCACGCTCGCGCAGGTAGCGGGCGACGGCGGTGGCGCGACGGTCGAGCTCGGCGTAGGTCAGCGGACCACCGTCGCCCACGACAGCAGGGTCGTCGGGGTGGGCCGCCGCGGTCTGCGAGAACAGGACGTCGAGCGTGCCCGGCTCGATGTCGACGGTCGGGCCGAACCGCAGGTCATCTGCGCGTCCGGTGTAGGCGGGGGCTGAAGACGCTGAAGACAGGGAAGCGGTCACAGGGTGATCCTTTCGGGGGACGGGACGGTGGAGGTAGGGGAGGCAGGGGAGGCAGGGTGGACGCCGAGTCCGGCGAGGACCCGGTCGGAAAGTTCACCCAGGCAACTGAGGTTGGCGAAGCCGGGGCCCTGCCGGAAACCGGCGAAGGCGGGGAGGAAGAGAGTGGGGGACATGCCCTCCAGTGAGAGGTCCCCGGCGATGCGGTCCTCGACGGCTCCGGCGGTGACCGCGCCACCGCAGGCGGAGATCAGCGAGGCGACGGTGCGCTCGTCCAGCATCCGGGTGAACCACAGCGGCGAATTGCCGCGGGCGTCGATGACGAGGTCGAACAGTTCGGTGCGCTCACCGGTGCGTCCTCCCGGAAGGTTCTCGGTGAGGTGCACCGCCGTCGCCCCGGCCTCGCCGGTGACCGCGCTGACGCGTCCGCGCAGGTGGCTGACGCGGTCCTCGGCCATGAGGTTGGTCTGCACCCGGGCGGAGAACACGCCCCTGTCGCAGCGGGCGATGACGTCGCGCCGGGCGTCCTCGTCGAGGGAGGCCCACGCCCGCGGGTCGGTGTAGATCTCGTTCTCGAAGACGCCCTCACCGCGGGAGAAGATTGTGGCCGTGGGTGAGACGACGGCGATGTCCACCACATCGTGGCGGACCACTTCGTCGATGATGGACGCCGCGGTCTCGCCGCCGCCGATGACGGCGGCACGGCTGGCCGCGGGGAGGCGTCCTGCCCCGACCGCCGACCAGAAACCGGACACGGAGAGGACGCTCGGCAGCGGGGCGATGCGGCGGTCGGAGCGTCCCGGGCCGGTCATCATCAGGGCGTCCGCGGTGACGCGGGTGGTGGTGCCGTCGGCGAGGTCGACGGACAGCGACCAGCCGTCGGCGCCGAGGTTGCCGGTGCCGTGGGTGTTGCGCAGTCCGATGCGGGTGACCTGGCCGTTGACCAGGTTCATGCGGGTGTTCACCGCCGCCCAGCGCAGGTAGTCCGCCCAGAGGTAGTGGCGGGGCGAGGGGTGTCCGCGGTCGACCCAGGAGGCGTAGCGGTCCGTGGCGATGAGGAAGGCCTGCCAGCTGACCGCCATGAGTTCGCGGTCGACGGAGCGGTTGAGCGGATCGGTCTCCCCGGACCCGGCGATGCGGGTGCGGTAGGGGAAGCCGACGTCCTTGGTAGGGGAGGTGCCGAGCTGGTGGCGTCCGTCGGTCCAGCCACCGCCGGACCGCCAGTTTCCGCCGATGCCCTGGTAGTCCACGACGGTGATGTCGGGGGCGGGCAGCCCGAGGCTGCGCAGGGCGTGCGCTTTGGCCTGGACGGCGACCGCTTTCGGGCCGGCGCCGAGTATGACGAGTGACTTCACGTGGGTAGGGTACCTTGGGAAGGTCACCCTGATCAAAGGTAAAGGGTGGCTACCTTACTGCATACGCCGAAAGTGGTTGTCACGCCATGACCCCGAACCCTACACACTCTGCCGGACAGCCGATGGATCCCGACGTCGATCTCAGCGTCCTGCACCGCCTGCGCGCGGACGTGCCCGCCGGAGAATTCCTCCCCGACCCCCCGCCGGTGCCCGCCGAACTCGGCCGCGGCCTCGACGCACACTTCGCGGTCCGCCCCGCCGATCCTGCGAAGGACGCCGGGATGGTCGCCGAATGGATGCAGACCCCGCAGCTGGAGGCCGCGTGGGAGCAGCCCTGGCCCGCCGAACGCTGGGCCGCGGACTGGCGGGCGAAGCTCTCCACCACCTACTCCGTGCCCGTCATCGTCTCCTACCAGGGCCGCGACGTCGGCTACATGGAGATCTACCGGCCGCACCGGGACGAGATCGGCAAGGTCTACCGCTCGCAGCCACACGATCTCGGCTGGCACGTCGCCATCGGTGACGCCTCCCTGACCTCCAACGGCATCTTCGGACCGTTCCTGCGCGACCTCACCGGGGCGCTCATGGCCGCCGACCCGGAGTGCACCCTCGTCATCGTGGAGCCGGACGCCGGCAACGAGCGTGTCCACCACGGGCTGCGGGCCTTCGGCGCGGTGGACGCCGGCGAGTGGCAGCAGCGTGCCGACCGTCGCGTCCGGCTGTTCCTCTGGCCGGCGGAGGGGGAGGACGCCCAGGCGCGGCTGTTCGACCGGGAACACTGACCGGAGCCGCACGGCCCGATCAGGATCATGTGTTAGGGTCGCCTCCGTCGCATCTCCGGCGACACCCCTACCCCATGTCATCCTGTCCCCTCACCCCTAAGGAACTCTCCATGCCAGGCGCTCCCTCACCGATCCTGTCACGTCTGCGGACCGATCTTCCCGCCACCTCAGTACTTCCCTCCCAGCCCCCGGTGCCCGTCCTGACCGGGGGATTCGCTGATTTCGCCCTCCGTGTCGCCTCACCCTCGCCCGATTCGGCGGACGCCGCCCTCGTCGCCGAGTGGATGTCGCGTCCGCACCTCGTCGAGACCTGGGAACAGCCCTGGGGACCCGAGCGCTGGGCCGAAGACTGGCGCGCGAAGCTCGCCACGACCTACTCCGTGCCCCTGATCCTCTCGCTGCGTGGTGAGGATATCGGCTACATGGAGATCTACCGGCCCCACCGCGACGAGATCGGTGCGGTCTACGCGTCGGAGCCGCACGACCTCGGTCTGCACATCGCGGTCGGTGACCCTGAGCTCGTCGGTCAGAGGATCGTCGGGCCCATGCTCGGTGCCCTGCCGCCTGCGCTGCTGGACGCCGATCCGGAATGCCGGGTCGTGGTCGGCGAGCCGGACCACCGCAACGGGCGGGTCCATGCGGTGCTGCGCCGTGAGGGGTGGATCGACCGGGGTGAGCGGCAGCAGCGCCCTGACCGGCGGGTGCGCCTGTTCCTCTACGGGGAGGACGCCGCGACGCGGTGACCGGCGTCCGCGGCGCTCACAGCTGCGGCCCGAGCTCCGGTGCTTCGCCCGTGAGCGCGGCACGGCCCAGGACCGCGGCCTTGTCGCGGCGTCGTTCATGGAGAGTATGCGTGCGCAGGTCACGCCAGTGCCGGTCGAGGCCGTCGTCGCCGTGGGCCGCCGTGCCGCGGGTGCCGGTGAGTTCGAAGATGCGGGACGCCACATCGACCGTCAGTGCACCCGTGGTGACTTTCGCGGCGGCGACCTGCAGGGCGGCGTCCGCCCGGTCGGCGTCGGTCGGGTCGGGTCGCGACCACAGGGCGTCGAGCGCCCGGCCGGCCTTCTCCAGGACCGCCTCGGCGGCGAAGCGTTGCGCGGTGAGTTCGCCGGCGAGCTGCGCGGTGAGGTCATCGGTCGAGGTGGTGGCGACGAGTCCACTGTCCAGGGCGGACGCGGCGATACCCACGTCGATCGCCGTGTGCAGCAGCTGCGCGAACGCCCCGTAGCCGGGAAGTGCGAGCGCGCGGTCAAAGGTGTGGACGCGGTGGTCGGGGACCGCGGCGTCCTCCAACGTGACCGTCCCGGAACCGGTGAAGCGTTGACCGAGGGCGTCCCAGTCATCGTGGACACGGATGCCGGGGGAGCCTGCGTCGAGGAACGCGGCGACGGTCTGGCGGTCGTCGCCGGGGCGACGCGCGGTGACCGCCAGGACATCGGCGAAGGGGGAGCCGGTACAGAAGATCTTGGTGCCGTTCAGTGCCTTGTGGTGGAGCGTGACCGGGTCCCGCTCAGCCTGGGCGTTGGCGATCAACGCGCCGGTGAGTAGGCGCTCGGCCCAGTACTCCTCGTATCCGGGGTGGTCGCCGGCGAAGAGCCAGCGGCTGAAGGTGAAGTGCGACTGCGGGATCTGCGCGAGGGACCCGTCGGCGGTGGCGAGGATCCGCAGGGCGTCCGCGATCTGTGACGGCGGGAGTTCCGGGCCACCGAGACGCGCCGGGACGGTGGCGGCGAGCAGACCTGAGGGTTTCAGTGCGGTGACGGCGTCCTTGATCCGGTGTGCACGGCCTGTGTGATCGGCGGCATCCCCGGAGACGACGGCGGCCACCGCACGGGCGGCGGTGGCGGGACCGGTGAGTACCGCGGTCATGCGTGAGTCGGGACGTGACTGCTGGTCCGGGCCCGCAGCGGTGCGATGACCTCGGTGCCGAAGCGCTCGACCTCCTCCTGGAAATTGAGGTGTCCGGTGAGCACGAGGTCGGCGCCGATGCTCCGCAGCTCCTCGATCCGCTCGCTGATCTGGTCGGCAGTGCCGATGAGCCCGGTGCGGAAACCGTCGTTGTACTGCACGAGGTCTTCCAGGGAGGAGTTCGCCCACATCCCCTTGCCGTCGGCAGTGGACTGGCCGGCCTGCTTCACGGACGCGGCGAAGCCCTCGACCGCGTCCTGGTTGGCCTGCGAGATGATGTCCCGGAGCCTGTCATGGGCCTGCTCCTCGGTGTCCTCGAGGATGACGAAGCCGTTGACGCCGATCTTCACCTCGCGTCCGGCCTCCTCGGCATGGCGGCGGACCTGGTCGATCTGGAGCTTCAGTTCGTCGACCGGGGCACCGTTGAGGAAGTACCAGTCGGCGAAGTGTCCGCCGTTGAACTGTGCGGCCGACGAGTTGCCGCCCTGGAAGAGCTCGGGGGCGACGGTCGGGTGCGGGCTGATGGAGTAGTCGTGCAGTCGGTAGAAGTCACCGTTGAACTCGGCGTGGTCGCCGGCGAAGATCGCGCGGAGGACCTGCAGGAACTCGCCGGAGCGGCGGTAGCGTTCGTCATGCTCCAGCCAGGGTTCGCCGAACTTCTGGAACTCGTCCTTCAACCAGCCGGAGACGACGTTGAGGGCGAAGCGTCCGTCGTAGAGTTCACTGGCGGTCGTGGCGAGGTTGGCGAGGACGGCGGGCTGCCAGAAGCCGGGGTGGACGGCGGCGATGACCTTGAGTTTCTCGGTGGCCTCGAGCAGGGCGAGGGAGAAGCTGACGGACTCGTGCTGGGACTCGGCACCGTAGGAGCCGAGGTAACGGACCTGGGACAGGGCGTAGTCGAAGCCGACCTGCTCGGCGGTCTGCGCCAGGCGGCGGTTGTAGTCGATACCCCAGTCGGTGGTCTGCTTGATGTCCGAGACGACGAGGCCACCGGAGACGTTCGGGACCCAGTAGGCGAACTGCAGGTCGTCGGCGATCCGCGCGGTGGACACTACAGCTCTCCGATCGTGGTGACCTGCGAACCGTGGAAGACCAGCGGTGCGGCGGACGGGGCGTGCTGGGCGACACGATCGACCTCGAGGACGGCGGTGACGTGGTCGCCGGTGTCGAGTTCGTTGATGATGTGGCCGGTGAGATGGACCGCGGCGTCCTCGACGAGGACCGCGTTGCGGTCGTTGTCCCAGGAGATGCCGTCGAACCGTTCGTCGATCGGTCCGGCGAGCTGGCGGACGAGTGAGGCGTGGTCGGCGGTGAGGACGGAGATGCCGAGGTGGTCGGCGGTGCGCAGCAGCGGCCAGGAGCGGGAGGACTTCTGGACGCTGACCGCGACGAGGGCGGGTTCCAGGGAGAGGCCGACGTAGGAGCCGACGATGAGGCCGATGGGCTTGTCGTCGACGACGGCGGCGAGTGTGGTGATCGGGGTCGGGATGGACGCCCACGCGGAGCGGAGCTCGGTGGGGGAGAGCGGTGTGGTGGTGGTCTTGGTGGTGGTCGAAGTGGTGGTGGTGCGGGTGGTGGTGCGGTCGGTGGTCGAGTGGGCTGCTGCTGAGGTCGGTGCTGTCATGCCCACGAGTAGACCACTCGGTCTGGATTGGACGCCACGAATACCAGAACCCCTGAATGGAAGGGTCCGGGGGCTCGCTGCGTCCTCGCTGAGTCCTCTCGGCGTCCTCCCTGTGTCCTCACTGCGCTGGGGCTTCATGTCTGCGGCACTCACAAAATCGGAACTTAGTGGCACTCAGATCCGGATATGTGAGTGCCGCAGACATGCTGCATATGTGGGGCGTGGTCGGGTGGGGGATCGGCGCGGACATTCTTCAGCTCATCTTTGCGGAAGTGACCCGCAGATGCTTTCCGGTTGCTAACCTGAAACTGTCGAGGCAGGGGGTCTCACACCGGACAACGGGGGAAATGTGGCGCAGGAGCCGAAGATCGGCCGGTCGCAGAAGAAGAAGCGGTCACGGCTCTGGACAACCGCTGACCTGCAGAAGTCGGGTAAGCACTCGTCGCAGATTGCGGCGGCGGTCGCCGAGGGGAAGATCCACCGGGTCATTCCGGGCATCTACAGCACGGAGCCGCCTACTGACCTGCTGCGGCTGCGGGAGTTGAGCCGACGGCACCACCGGGGCGTCGTCTATACCGGCGTGACAGCGGCCCACGTCTACGGGCTCGGTGGGATGACCTGGCCGGCGAGCGGTCGCGTCGACCGGAAAGGAAGTCGGGACGGCGGGGAACTCCTCACCCTCACGGCGGAGCGGACGCGGCGCCCGGTGGTCGTCAACGACGTGTCCGTCACCTCGCCGATCGAGACCGCCGTCGGACTTCTCGCCGTCGGCTGGGACAGAAAGAAGCTGCGGACCTTTCTCACCGGCCGGTATTCCGGAGCGAAGGGCAATGAGGTGCTTGCCGAGGATCTCGTCGCACTTCCGCCCCGGATCAGGAAGGACGCCACGGACCTGCTCGACGGCCTGGTCACCGGCACGGCGAGCAAGCTGGAGCTGAAGGCGGTGAAGTACATTCTCGAAGGACTCGACGGTATCGACGTCACGGTGAAGGTCAACGAGGTCGTCGCCGGATACCGGTTCGACATCGTCATCGAGGAAGCTGATCTGCTGATCGAGATCGACAGTTTCGCGTTTCACGGCCCGAGCGGCAGAGAGTCGGCCGAGCGCACGTTCGAGCTGGACCGGTGGAAGGGCAACACCGCCGTGCGCGCCGGGTGGGAGCTGCTGCGTTTCACCGGTGACACGGTGCGGTGGCTCCCGGAGCATATGGTCGGGATGGTCGTGGATACGGTGCGCTACAACCTGCGTCATCCGCGGACGCGTCGGAAGCGCACGCTGAAGGAGTTCCTGTTCCTGGACGGCCCGGCGCAGTACTGGCATGCGTTGTTGAAGCCGTCCTCGCGGTTGTGAGGATCGCCGACGCCGGGAGGCTGGAGGGCTTCATGTCTGCGGCACTCACAGAACCATGATTCAGTGGCGCCGAAGTCGGGATCTGTGAGTGCCGCAGACATGCTGCACTGCTTCGGTGGGACAGGAGAGGTCACTGGAGCGGTTGAGCCGTGAGGGACCCGTGCGACGCCGAGACGGAAAGGCCGGGTGGGGCGTGTAGGACGGAAGGGTTGAAGGGGCTAATGGGGCGCATGGGGCCTGCGGGATGCCAGCCTCAGTCGGCGGGGCGCACGCCGGCGGACCAGGCGAAGGCCAGGCCCTCGCCGGTCAGGTGGTAGCGACCGACCGCCTGCTGCTTGTAGATCACCGGATTGTGCACGCCCAGCGTCCGGGCGTTGCGCCAGTGCCGGTCGAGGTCCAGCTTCTCGGACGCCACCGACGCCCCACCGGTCTCGAAGGCCTCGGACACGGCGTCCAGCACCAGCGGGACCAGCACGACCTGGGCCTCGGAGGACGCCAGCTCCGCGGCGTCGATCAGCGCGATGTCGCCGGGGGAGTCGAAGGACGCTGCCACCGCGTCCGCCACCGCCAGAGCCGAGGCCCGGGCGACCGAGACCGCCGAGTACACCCGCCCGAGCACCGCCTGCACCAGCGGATCCTCCCGGGGCAGGTCGGCAGGCGCATGGCTGAACGTCCGGTCCCGGTTCCCCACCCTGTCGCGGGCGTCGTCGGCGGCACGTCGGGCGATGCCGGCGAGGGCGGAGAGGTGGAACAACTGCAGGTAGGCGGTGTCGATGACATGGCCTGCGTCCCCGTAGCCGCCCTCGGTCACGGCCTCGGCGTCCACCGTCACCCCGGTGAACACGGTCGTCCCGGACCCGGTGAGGCGCTGGCCGAAGCCGTCCCAGTCGTCGAACTGGTGGACGCCGGGCGCGTCGGCGTCCACGAGGACCGTCACCCGACGGCCGTCGAGATCCGCGGCGACGCTGATGACATCGGCGTAGAGCGTTCCGGTGGAGTAGTACTTCGTACCGTTGAGCTGGTAGTTCCCGTCATCGGTGGGCGTCAGGTGGGTCTGGTAGCGGTCGACGGCGCCGATGCCCTTCTCCGAGATCGCGTTGCCGTAGATGATCCCCTCCCCGGCACGGCGCAACCCTTCGGCGTCCCCGCCGGCGAGGAAGCCCTCGACCGTGAAGAAGTGGACGCGCAGGGCCTGGGTGAGGTTCGGGTCCGCTGCGGCGAGGTCGGTGAGCTGGGCGAAGGTCTGGCGGACGGTCGCCCCGAGGCCGCCGTGTTCGACGGGGACGCGCAGGGCGGTGAAGCCGGCGTCCCGCAGCAGTCGGATCTGCTCACGGGGCAGTTCGCGGTTGCGGTCACGGTCGACCGCGCCGTGGGCGATGCTGTCGAGGACGGGGCGGAACCGGGCGGTGAGGTCGGCGTCGGTCGGGGTGGGGGAGAAGGTGGTCATGAGGTGGCTCCTGTCAGGGGCTGGGACGCGGCGGACACGGTGGACGCAGGGCGGTACCGGGCGGCGGAATGGTTGTGGGGGACAAGTGGTCCGGCACCGGTGCGGTCGGCGAAGAGCTTCTCGCGCAGCGTGCCGGGGGCGTAGGTGGTCGGGTATTCGCCGCGGGCCTGGAGCACCGGGACGACATGGTCGATGACGTCGCGGAAGGTCCCCGGCGTCACCGCGTAGGCGAGGTTGAAGCCGTCGACGCCGGTGGCCTCCACCCAGTTCTCCAGCTGGTCGGCGACGGATTCGCCGGAGCCGACGACGACCGGCCCGAGCCCTCCGATGCCGCCGAACTCGGCGAGTTCGCGCACGGTCCACTCGCGTCCCTCCTCGCCCGCCGACCGCTGGAAGGCGGCGACGGCGGACTGGATCGCATTGGACTCGATGCCGACGACCGGGTCGTCGAGGTCGAAGGAGGAGAAGTCGACACCCATCCACCCGGACATCAGTGTCAGCGCACCCTCGTGGTCGATGTAGCTGCGGTACTCCGCGGCCTTGGCGCGGGCGGCGTCCTCCGTGGCGTCGGTGATGACGGTGAGCAGGGCGTAGACGACCAGGTCCTCGCGCGACCGCCCGGCGTCCGCCAGCTTTGCGGTGAGCGTGCGGACGGTGGACGCCAGCGCCTCCTTCGTCGGTGCGGCGACGAACACCGCCTCGGCATGGTCGGCGGCGAAGGTGCTGCCGCGGGAGGACGCCCCGGCCTGGAAGATCACCGGTGTCCGCTGCGGTGACGGTTCGGAGACGTGGATGCCGGGCACCGTGTAGTGCGTCCCCGCGTGGTTGATCGGACGGACCTTCGCCGGGTCCGTGTAGACGCCGGAGACGGGGTCGGCGAGGACGGCGTCCTGATCCCAGGAGCCTTCCCAGAGTTTGTAGAGCACCTCGAGGTATTCGTCGGCGTGGTCGTAGCGGGCGTCGTGCTCGAAGGTGTCGAGCTGGCCACGGGACTGCGTGTTCTCCGCCGCCGAGGGCAGGTAGCCGGTGACGACGTTCCAGCCGAGGCGTCCGTCGGTGAGGTGGTCGAGCGTGCTGATCCGGCGGGCGAAGGGGAAGGGGTGCTCGAAGGCGGTGCCGGTGGTCAGTCCGAAGCCGAGGTTGTCCGTCACTGCCGCCATGGCGCTGACCAGGGGTAACGGGTCATTGACGGGGACCTGGGCGGCGGCGCGCAGGGCGGCGTCCGGGGAGGCGCCGTAGAGGTCGTAGAGGCCGAGGACGTCGGCGAGAAAGAGCCCGTCGAAGTAGCCGGTCTCCAGCAGCTGTGCCAGGTCGGTCCAGTAGCGCAGGTCCGTGTAGTCACGCGAGTGGTCCTCGGGGTGCCGCCACAACCCCGGCGACTGGTGGACCACGCAGTTCATGTCGAAGGCGTTGAAGCGGATCCGGGTCATGCGGTGACCTTCTGACTGAAGGACGCCACCAGCCCGGCGACGTCTTCCGCGGTGCGCAGCGTGAGGGCGGGGGCCGGTTCGGAGAAGAGGGAGAACAGTGCGGTGGCGTAGGCGGGATCGGCGCCCGCGCTGCCGAAGAAGGCGCCGGCGACCTCGGCGTACAACGGGTCGCCGAGGAACAGTGAGGTCACGGCGACGCCGGCCGCACCGTGGTTGTCCCAGTGAGCCTCGAAAAGGTCGGTGAGGAGGTCGGCGTCCCACGGTTGTCCGGAGGTCTCGGCGGCGGTCAGTCCCTCGACGAGGGCGGCGACCTGGAAGTCGCCGAGCTGCGCGCCCTGCCCTGCGATCGGGTCGACGGCGATGGCGGTGTCCCCGAGGGCGGCGACGAGACTGCCGCCGTCGGTGTAGCCGACCGGACGCCGCACCCGCGGGGTCACGGCACCGGCGAGCCAGGAGTGCGGGTCGGCCTCGATCGGACGCAGCTGGTCGAGGTCGTCGGCGACATCGGGGAGGACGCGGCGGTGCAGGTCCTGGAGGATGCGCAGCGAGGACTCTGCGTCGGTGGCCTCGGAGAAGGCCTGTTCGGTGGCGGTGCCGGGCCTGGCCCAGGCGAGGATGACCCAGGCGTCGAGGCCGTCCTTGTGGAGGTAGGGGCCGACGAAGACCTCGCCTTCCTCATGCAGTGAGAGCAGGGCGTTGTTGACGCCGGGGACCTCGGCGCGTCCGCTGAACAGGTGGTCGGAGGGCAGGCCGGTGGCGGTGACGGTGAGGACGCGGCGCTGCGGGCCGGGGTAGGGGGTGCGCTCGTGGTCGGTGGTGAAGGCGTCGGCCAGGCCGCCCTTGCCGGTGGCGACGAGGGTGAGGTCGTGGTCGGCGGCGATGCGGTCGAGGTCGGGTGGGGTGACGCGGGTGACGTGGAAGGCGGAGCCCGTGGCGTCCCCGGCAGTGTCTCCGGTGAGGTCGAGGAAGGCGGCGAGGCGGTCGTCGGCGCGCAGCCGGGCGTCCACCGACTGGGCCTCGTAGGTGTAGCGGGCGGGAAAGCTGTCGACACCGGACGGGTTGTCCGGGTTGGCCAGGCCCGCGGCGCTGGCGGCGAAGTGCGCTGCGGGATTGTCGGCGTAGAGGTCGTCGATGATCTGCGCATCGGCGGTACGGGACGCGCCGAAGAGGATCGCGGTGCCGGTGGCGGGGACCTCGTCGCGCAGGGCGTCGCGGGTGCGATCGGAGTACAGGTCGACGCGGTAGCCGGCGCGGGCCAGGGCGAGTGCCGCTCCGGTGCCGGCGAGACCTGCACCGATGATCGCGATGCTGCGGGGTGCGTCGGTCGGCGTGTGCTGGGATTGACGGGTGTCGTTCTGGTTGTCCGGGGTGTGTGGTGTGCTCGGTGTGCTCATGGCCATGAGTAGACCACTCGGTCTGTGTGGGGCGCCATGGATCGGCGCGTCCTGAATGGAACGGCGCGGATCTACAGGGCTTCATGTCTGCGGCACTCACAAACATGGCCATCGGTGCCGGTGAATCAGGATTCTGTGAGTGCCGCAGACATGCTGCCGCCGTAGTCTGGGGTGGGTGAGGTCGGCGAGGCAGAGGTGGCAGATGCGGCGGATGCGGCGGACGGGGTGCGGGCTCGCCGTGTCGGCGGGGCTCGCACTGTCTCTGCTGGTGGTGCCGGGCGTGGGTGGGGCGATGCAGGTGGTCGGGCTGCGCGGCGACACGCCATTTCAGGAGACATCGCAGGACGCCACTCAGGACGCCACCACCGGCCCGACACCTCAGGCCGAGTACCTCGGGACGGTGGACATCACGGCGTCGGACGCCACCCGCAGCGGCATCTACGCACATGTCCCGGTGGGTGGGATCTCGGGCATCGACTGCACCGCCGACGGCACCGACCCCCGCTGCATCGCGATCAGCGACGACCCGGGGCAGCGCGGCCCGGTCCGCGCCTACGACCTCGACCCGGAGACCGGCGAGGTGGGGGAGCCGATCGTGCTCACCGATGATCGCGGCGTCCCGTACCGGCCGGGTGCCGTCGACCCGGAGAGCATCCGGTTCACCAGCGCAAACACCGACACGAGCGAGGACGCCGGCCTCGTCTGGACGGCCGAAGGGACACCCGGCGTCACCGTCGCTGACCGGCACGGACGGGCCACAGCAACACTCCCGGTCGCAGCGGGTATCCGGCGAAACCAGGGACTTGAAGGGCTCGCCGTCACCGACACCGGCACAGGCACAGCAGACGAACAGCGCATCATCACCGCCACCGAAGCCGCACCAGCCGGCCACGGCCACCCGGTCATCACGGTCTACGAGGGGGATCAGGACGTGGCGTCCTACAACTGGCCCGGTAACGGCATCTCCGAGATCCTCGCCGATCCCACCGACGGCAACCGGCTCCTCGTCCTCGAACGCGGCTACACCCCGGGCGCAGGCAACTCCGTGATGATCTGGCGCACCACGCTCCCCGGTACGGGAGGCGCCGGAACCGGCGTCCTGATAAGGGAACGGGTCGCAGACCTCGGTGCGCTGATCGGTCACAGCGATGTCGGCAATACCGAGGCGATGGCGTGGGCGCCGGGCCGGCAGCCCGGAGCCACCGGCGAACTCCTCATCGCCACGGACGACAATTTCAGCGACGGCCAGCGGGGCGTCCTCCACCGGGTCCGGGTACGGTGAGCGGGTGCGCAAGAACCTCTCTCTCCTTCTTCTCCTCCTCGCCGTCACGGTCACGGCGCTCAATCTGCGCACCGGCATCGCGTCGCTCGGCCCGGTCCTCGATGACGTGCTCGACGCGTTCGGGGCGTCCGGCTCGCTTGCCGGCGCGATCACCGCGATGCCCGGCGTCTTCTTCGGCATCATGGGTCTCGCCGCCGTCCCGCTGGCCACGCGCATCGGCCTGAGTCGCGCCCTGTTCGGCGGGATGCTGCTGACGCTCCTCGGCCTCGCGGTCCGCCCGTGGGTCGGTGATGTCGCGGTCTTTCTGGTGCTCACGGCATGTGTCGTCGGCGGCATCGCGCTCGGCAACGTGCTGCTGCCGGCGTGGATCAAGAGCCACGGTGGACGCCACGCCGTCGTCCTCATGACGCTCTACTCCGCCGGGCTCGGCGCGTCCGGCGCGCTCGGTCCGCTCTCGGCGATGTGGTTCTCCGGGGAGGGCGCCTGGAAATGGGCACTGTTCATCTGGGTCTTCCTCGCCGTGGCCCAGGTCCTGGTCTGGGCATTCGTGGTGCCGCGGACCGGGCTCGACATCCCTGGTGCAGGGCCGGCGTCCGCCACGACGGAGGACGCTGAGACCGCCCGTCGACTGCGCGAGACCTCCCTCTGGCGGTCGCCGACCGCGCGGTTCCTCATGCTGTTCTTCGGGCTGCAGGCGATGAACGCCTACATCCAGATGGGCTGGCTGCCGAAGATCTACACGGACAACGGCGTCAGTTCTTCGACCGCGTCCATCGGGCTGAGCGTGATCGGTGCGCTGAACATCGTCGGTGGACTGCTCATGCCGGGCATCATCGCGCGGGTGACTGACCTGCGTCCTTTCCCTGCGGTCTTCGCCGCGCTGACGGGGCTGGGTTATGTGGGGCTGTGGCAGGCGCCGTCGACGGTGCCGCTGCTGTGGGCGGTGCTGCTGGGCATCGGCGGCTGCTGCTTCCCGACGGCCATTGCCCTGATCCCGGCACGGTCGAGGACGCCGCTGGTGACCGCACGACTATCCGGCTTCGTCCAGCCGCTGGGCTACTTCATCGCCGGGCTCGGGCCGTTCGTGCTGGGTGTGGTGCATGAGCAGGTCGGGTCGTGGGACGGGATCCTCATCGTCCTGGTGTGTACCGCGGTACTCATGGGTGTGCTCGGTGTGCTGGCGGGCAAGCGTACCGTCATCGACGACGAGTTGATGGCCACCCACTGGCGGGAGCTTGAGGGGCACTGATCATCGGGGGTGTGCGCTGGATTGACCGTCCAGGGGTGGAATCAGACGGCGAGACCGACCCAGGGCGGTCAACCGGGCGCAAGGAGAGAAAGAGAGGCAGCCGACCTACGGCCGTGGCCGGCCCTCGATCCAGTAGGCCACCCAGTCGGCGAAATCCCGGTCGACATCCCACTCATCGACGGCCATCTTGCGGACGGCCTTCGTCAACCCCGCCTCGCCGGACGCCCACAGGTACTCCGGGGACGCAGCGGGATGCCCGGCCTCGCGGTCACGGCGCAGCGCATCACAGATCGCCTCGGCCTCAAGCCCGGGCGCGACATAGAGGATGGTCAGCGACCCGACCCGTTCGGTCCACTCCTCGGCCAGGCCCGGTTCCAGCTCGTCGGGGGAGTGGGCGATCACCCGGACGTGGTACTTCACCAGGTCATCGGGGTGGTGGTCCTCGGTGAACTCCAGCACCGCCCTCAAAGCAGGCACCGCCGAGGCGTCCGCCACGAACAGGGGACGCTCCGCGTGCCGGATCCAGATCGCGTTGCACAGCCACATCGCGGCCTCATCACCGACGGACGCCGCAGCCACCCACTGAGCACCGGGCCCGGGGCGGTCGTCGTGCATCACCACGTCGAGGTCGATCTCGCCGACCTTCTCACCAGAGACGGCGTCCGTCCCTGCGTCCTGCCGGAAGTGCCGCACCGTGTACCAGCGCAGCCCCGGCCGCTCCTCCTCATCCAACGCGGCGACGGCGGCGCGGATGTTCAACCCGTCCGCCTCCAGATCGGGCACCGACTGACCCGGCGCCGGCATGAGCAGCCCGAAATACTCGTCCGGGCCGGTGAGCTCCAGGGACGCGAGGCCGGGGCCACGCAGCGTCAGCCGTCGCAGGTTCGGCGCGACCGCGGAGACCGCGGAGACGGTCACGCGCACCAGTCGGTCGGACCCGGAGATGTCCCGGTTCGGGTGGGTGATCAGGTCAGTGGATGTGACGGCGGACGCGGGGAGAGTGGTCATGGGTTAGTTCTGCACCTTCTTGCCTTTGATGTCGTAGGGGTCGTTCGGCACGATGAGCGGACCGCCGACCACCGGGTCCTCGATGACGGTGGCGTCCAGTTCGAAGACATCCTTGAGCAGCTCCGAGGTGATGATCTCCTCGGGCTTCCCCGTCGCGATGAGGTCGCCGTCGCGCATGACGACGAGGTTGTCGGTGTACCGGATCGCCAGGTTGAGGTCGTGGAGCACCATGACCACCGTGCGGTCGAGGTCGCGGCGCAGCCGGTTGACCAGGTCAAGCACCTCGATGGAGTGCGCGAGGTCGAGGTAGGTCGTCGGCTCATCGAGGAAGAGTACGTCGGTGTGCTGGGCGAGCACCATGGAGATCCACACGCGCTGGCGCTGACCACCGGACAGGGAGTCCACGGAACGGTCGGCCAGCTCGGCGACGTCAGTCATCTCCAGGGCGGCGTTGACCTCCTCCTCGTCCGAGGAGGACCACTGACGGATCCACGACTGGTGGGGGTGGCGTCCCCGTGAGACCAGGTCGGAGACGATCAGCCCGGGCGGGGAGATGGGCGACTGCGGCAGGACGCCGATGGTCTTGGCGATGTCCCTGCGCTTCATGCTTCCGATGTCGGTGTCGCCGAGGTGGACCTCGCCGCCCTGGGAGGGGATGAGGCGTCCGATGGCGCGCAGCAGGGTGGACTTGCCGCAGCCGTTGGGGCCGATGATGGTGGTGACCTGCCCGCCGGGGATGTTCAGTGACAGGTCGGAGATGACAGGCCGGTCCGGGGTGTAACCGACGCGCAGGTTGGCTACCGAGATGGAGTGGTCATGGACGGTGGTTGTCATGAGGTGGTCACCTTCCGGTTGGTCTTGACGAGCAGGTAGATGAGGAACAGTCCACCCACGGCGGAGGTGAGCAGGCCGACGGGCAGTTCGACGGGCAGCCAGGACTGGGTGATGATGTCGGCGGCGAGCAGCAGTGTGGCACCGAACAGTCCGGACGCGATGATCGGTGGGGTGTCGCGTCCGCAGATCAGGCGGGCGATCTGCGGGGAGACGAAGGCGACGAAGCCGATGGGCCCGGCCGCGGCGACGGCCATCGCGGCGAGGATGACGGACAGGACCAGCAGCAGCGCCTGGACGATCGTGACGTTCTGGCCGAGCCCCTTGGCCACGTCGGGGCCGAGGACGTTGGCGAAGAGCTGGAAGGAGATCCAGACGAACAGCGGGGTCAGCAGCACCACGACCAGCAGCACGGGCCGTACGCGTGACCAGTCGGCGGAGTTCAGCGAGCCGGCGAGCCACATCTGGGCGGACGCGGCGTCGTCGATGTTCGCCCGTGTCATGAGGAAGTTGATGAAGGCGGCGAGCAGTGCGGAGATGACGATACCGGCCAGCACCAGGCGGAACGGGTCCACGCCACGGCGGTAGGCGAGCAGCCAGATCACGGCACCGGTGAGGAATGCGCCGATGAGGGACGCCACGGGGATGCCGACGTCGGAGAGCCAACCGACGATGCCGGTGGATCCGCCGCCGAGGACGATGACGGTCACCGCGGCGGCGGACGCACCGGTGGTGATGCCGAGGATGTCGGGGCTGGCCAGCGGGTTCCGGGTCACGGACTGGGTCAGCGCACCGGAGATGCCGAGGGCGGAACCGACGAGGATGGCGGTCAGCGTCCTGGGCATCCGCCAGTCGAAGATGACGAGGTGTTCGATGCGGGAGCCGCCGTTGGTCAGGAGGATCTCGGCGACGCGGACCGGGCTGATCGGGTAGTCGCCGAGGCCGAGGGAGACGGCGGCGAGGACGAACAGGACCACGACCATGGCGATGGTGGCGAAGAAGTGGCGGGGACGCCACACCGTGGAGACGGGACCGACACGGAACGCCGGCCGACCGGCGACCTTGGTGCCCGAGACGTAGCGGTAGACACCGCGTCGACGCTGGCGCTCGATACGCAGGTCGCACTGGGAGGATACCTGGGAGTTCTCTGGGGCACTCACAGTTCCACCACCTTGCGTCGGGTCAGCATCCAGATGAAGATCGGGGCGCCGACGAAAGCGAGGACGATGCCGACCTCGAGTTCGCCGGGGCGGGTGATGACGCGGCCGAGGATGTCGGCGTAGATCAGCAGGACCGCGCCGCCGAGGGCGGAGTAGGGGAGGATCCACCGGTAGTCGGGGCCGGTGAGGGTACGCACGAGGTGCGGGATCACCAGTCCGAGGAAGCTGATCGGGCCGGCGGCAGCGGTGGACGAGGCGGCGAGCAGGGCGATGATGACCATCCCGAGGACGCGGGCGCGACCGGTGTTCACACCCAGGGCGGTGGCGACATCGTCACCGAGGTTGAGCAGGTTGAGCGTCGGGCCGGTCATGAAGGCGAGCAGCAGGCCGACAAGGACCACGGGCAGCGCGGTCCAGAAGATCGACATGTCGCGTCCGGCGATGGAACCGACGGTCCAGAAGCGCATCCGGTCGAGGTTGTTCGAGTCGGTGAGCACGAAAGCGGAGATGATCGCCTGGAGCACGGCGTTCATCGCCGCGCCGCCGAGAATGAGCGTCATCGGGTTCACGTTGCCGCCGGAGACGGACGCCAGGGCGAAGACGACGGCGGTGGCGATACATGCACCACCGAAGGCCCAGAGCGAGGTGGCCCAGGTGCCGGACACGTTGAACAGGGCAAAGGAGATGACCACGGCGAGCGCGGCACCGGAGGCGATGCCGAGGATGCCGGGGTCGGCCAGCGGGTTACGGGTATGACCCTGGATCAGAGCGCCGGCGACGCCGAGTCCGGCTCCGACGATGATGCCGATGAGGGTACGTGGCCAGCGGTACTCGACGATGACCTGGAGGTCGGTGTTGTCGATGTTGTCGCTGCCGAGGGCCCCGGGCACCTGCTTGAGCAGGCCCCAGAGGTCGCCCAGGGGGATGTTGCGCGAGCCGAAGGCCAGGCTGAGGGCGAACCCGATGACCAGCAGGACGGTGAGGCCGAGGAGCCCGATCAGTCGTCTGCGTCGCAGGGCCGCGGTGGCTGACGGGGCACCGTGGCGTCCGGCTTTCGTGCCGGGCATGCCGGGTAGGGTGCCGTGGGCGGCCCCGGTGGTTGTACCGGTGGTCATGGGCGCGTCGGGACCTTTCGTCGGCTGCAGGACAGGTTAACCTTACGTACGTGGTGTTTCGGGTGCAACGACGGGGCGGATACAACGAAACCCCGGCCGGGTGGCCGGGGTCGCCCGTATCCGTGGACCTCGTGGAGCGGATGCGGTCAGTTGGTCTGTCAGTTTCCGGTGGCGCCCAGGAAGTCCTGGGTGTCGGAGATGACGCCCTCGACATTGCCGCCGGTCGCGATGAGGGTGTTGACGGCCTTGAGGATGGTGGTGATGCTCTTGGCTGCGCCGGCGACGGACTCGAGGCTGCCGGCGGCGTCCCCGGAGGGGAGGTTCGTGATGGAGCCGGTGGTGGTGGGGGTGTCTCCGGCAGGCTCGTCGGCGGCGGCGATGCCTGCACCGCCGATCGCGACGACAGCGGTGGTGCTCAGTGCGAGGAGAGACTTCTTCATGTTCATGGGGTACCTCTGTTGCGGTTCGTGAGGGTCAGGGGTTGTCCACCGGGTCCAACGGAAAAGCCCCGGTCTGAGCCGGGGCGTTCTTCCGTGGACCTCAACGGTGGGGTGGGGTGCGTCGACGAGGACGCGGCTGCTGCCTTAGTTCGGCAGGGTGATGCCCTGCTGGGCGAGGAAGCCGACGGTGTTGTCGATGACACCCTGGTAGGCGTCGGAGGCGTCGATCACGGCGTTGTAGGCACCGGCGATGGCGGCGACGGAGGCTGCGCCAGCGGCGAGGCTGGCGAGGGCTGTGATGGTCTTGCCGTAGTCGAGCTGGTCGCCGGTCCAGGAACCGAGGACGTCGGCACCGGTGATGGAGCCGAAGACGTCGCGCTCCTTGGAGAGCTCAGCGGAGCCGGCGGTGGGGGCGGAGGAATCGGGGGTCTCGGCGGTCTCCTGTGCGGAGGCGACGCCGGTGCCGGCGATGGCGACGGCCGTAGCGGTGCCGACAGTGAAGAGGGTCTTCTTGATGGTCATGGGAGAACTCCTGGGAGAGGTGTGGATGTGAGGTCCGCGCTCCACGGTAACCGACTGTGAGAACGCTGTCTACAGATACGACCTATTCACTCTCCCTGAGTGGAGGAGTCACCCCCGGATCGGCATGTGCCGGACTCCGACAGGTACGGCGAAAGCCCCGACCATGCAGGTCGGGGCGTTCGCCGGGCTGTTCCTGAGTGGGACTCAGGAGTTCCTAGAACTTGATGCCCTGGGAGGCCAGGAAGGCCAGGGTGTCGTCGACGACGCCCTGGTAGGCGTCGGCGATGCCCTTGATGGAAGCGGCGCCACCGGCGATGGAGAGCAGGGCACCGAGGGTCTTCTCGTAGTTGATCTGGCCGTCAGCGTCGTAGGAGCCGAGGTTGTCGGCGCCGGCGATGGAGCCGAAGACATCGCGGTGGGCGGACAGCTCGGCGGAGCTGGCGGTGGCGGGCGTTGGAGTATCTTCGCCAGCAGCAGCGACACCGGTACCGGCGACAGTGACGGCGGCAACGGTGCCGACGGTGATGAGGGACTTCTTGATGGACGTGTGTTCTCCTTGAAGCGTCTGAGGTGAGGAAACAGGGAAAACAATAATGAACAGGCTCTTACTTAAGACAATCAGCACATCTTCAGTGCAGGAACCCGGGCGTGGATCGCCGACTGACATGTTCGGGTGGTCGCCTGCTCACTTCTGAAGCGGCAGGTGAACGTGCAGTTCACGGGGTATTCACCGGCAGGTGAGCCACGTTGAGGTATGAGTATCGTGAAAACATCAGTGGGGGAACGCTCAGGGGGAAACAAGGCGCAGAGAAAGCCCCGACCGGGTGGGGTCGGGGCTGAGCGCTGCGGACGCTGCGGAGCGGGGCGTTCTACTGGGGGATGTACTGGGAGGCCCAGGACTGGAAGTCCTTGATGGCGCCGTCGAGGCTCGGGAGAAGCATGATGGATCCGGTGACCGCGGCGCCGGCGGTGACGATGGCGCCGAGAGCGCCGAAGGCGAGGCCGAGCTGTGCGTCGCCATTGTCGTCGACGGAGCCGAAGGCGTTGCCCAGCTGCTCGCCGAGGTCGAAGTTGTCGAGGGATCCCGTGGCGGAAAGCTGGGTGTCGGGAACCCCAGTGTCGGCAGAGGCGACGCCGGCTCCGGCGATGGCGACGGCCGAGGCGGTGGCGACGGCGAGCAGGCTCTTCTTGATGGTCATGTCTGTGATCCTTCTGGTCACTGGGCCGGGCGGCGTGTGCCGTTGCTCCCGGTGGCGGGGGATCCGCCGGACGAGAAGGAATCTAGCGGTGTTTCCCGGGTGTGTCGCGCCGAGAATCGACTCACCACTGTGGGCGCAGAAAGACGGCGTAACCTGGGGTTCATGTATCGCAGTAGCTCGTCATGCAAACGTCCGCTACGGGACATCTTCCGGTAACAGAGACGCGAAAACCCCCGCGATGTATCGCGGGGGTTTCGTGGTGTCCGGGAGGACGATTAGCCGACGTACTGGCCGGCCCAGGCCTGGAAGTCCTTGATGGCACCGTCGAGCGTCGGGAGGAGCACGATGGAGCCGGCGACAGCGCCACCAGCAGAGACGATGGCGCCGAGGGCGCCGATGGCTGCGCCGAGCTGCCAGGTGGGCGCCTTACCCTCTTCGGTCACGACGGAGCCGAAGACGTCGCCGACCTGGGCGCTCAGGTCAACATTGTCGAGGGAGCCGTCGGCGGAAAGCTCAGTCTTGGGGAGGTCCTCCTGGGCGCTGGCAACACCGGCACCGGCGACGGCAACGGCGGAAGCGGTGGCAACTGCGAGCAGGCTCTTCTTGATGGTCATGTGACATGTCCTTTACGTCAAAAGGGAAGGGCACGTCGCGAAACCCAGGGAAGGGCACGTTAACGCGACGTTTCCCAGAATGTTACAGACAGATCACGTCAGGAAACTACAGTGATGTGAGTCACAAGGGGTGAAAACGGGGGTAGTCGGCAATTACTTACGATCCCTGCGGTAACAGCGCGTCAAGGGCCTAAAGATCCTGCGTGTGCCGGGTGTTGAGGGAAAGTGAAGGTTGTTGCGGCAGATGTGGCATAGGCCTCAGGTCCACTGGGTCGGAATGGGGTCCTTTTGCTGCCCTGTGTGTCCTCCCGGTCGATATTTGGTCCCCGCCACCGCCGGTGGCATACTTGGGCGGTTGCCTGTGGTCCCACGGGCGCGGCCCGTTGTGTCCGACCCTTCCGCTGCAGGAAGAGACGGAGACCTCCGGGACGCGACAAAGCCCACCGGACCGCACACAGGCACAGACCGGTGCGTGCGGGACGGAAATCCACACGCACACAGAACTACTAGGTCTACAAGGAGACTCCAGTGATCCAGCAGGAATCACGTCTGCGGGTCGCCGACAACACCGGTGCCCGGGAAATCCTGGTCATCCGCGTGCTCGGCGGATCCACCCGACGTTCCGGCGGCATCGGTGACATCGTCGTCGGCACCGTCAAGGAAGCCACCCCCGGTGGCGCAGTGAAGGCCGGCGACATCGTCAAGGCCGTCGTCGTCCGCACCAAGAAGGAGACCCGTCGTCCGGACGGCTCCTACATCAAGTTCGACGAGAACGCCGCCGTCCTCATCAAGGGCGCCGACAACACCGACCCGCGCGGTACCCGTATCTTCGGGCCGGTTGCCCGCGAGCTGCGCGACAAGCGCTTCATGCGCATCGTTTCTCTCGCCCCGGAGGTGCTCTAACTCATGAAGATCCGTAAGGGCGACAACGTCCTCGTCATCTCCGGCCCCGACAAGGGTGCCAAGGGTCGCGTCATCGAGGCCTACCCGGCCCGCGACAAGGTCCTCGTCGAGGGTGTCAACCGCATCAAGAAGCACGTCGTCAACTCCGCTCCGGAGCGTGGCGCCGAGTCCGAG
The DNA here is from genome assembly GCF_006539825.1 of Corynebacterium variabile. Taxonomy (GTDB): domain Bacteria; phylum Actinomycetota; class Actinomycetes; order Mycobacteriales; family Mycobacteriaceae; genus Corynebacterium; species Corynebacterium variabile. The sequence continues at coordinate 1,305 of NZ_BJNT01000013.1, read as the reverse complement.
GGCATCGTCACCCAGGAAGCCCCCATCCACGTCTCCAACGTGATGGTCCTGGACGCCGACGGTAACCCGACCCGCGTCGGCTACCGTTTCGACGAGAACGGCAAGAAGATCCGCGTCTCGCGCCGTAACGGGAAGGACATCTAATGAGCGAGAACTACACTCCCCGCCTCAAGGCCCGCTACAAGTCCGAGATCCGCGACACGCTCAACACCGAGTTCTCCTTCGAGAACGTCATGCTCATCCCGGGCGTGACCAAGGTTGTCGTGAACATGGGTGTCGGCGAGGCTGCCCGCGACTCCAAGCTGATCAACGGTGCCATCAAGGACCTGACCCTCATCACCGGTCAGAAGCCGCAGATCCGCGTCGCCAAGAAGGCCATCTCGAACTTCAAGCTCCGCGAGGGTATGCCCATCGGCGCCCGCGTCACCCTGCGTGGCGACCGCATGTGGGAGTTCCTGGACCGTCTGCTGACCGTGGCCCTGCCGCGAATCCGCGACTTCCGTGGTCTCTCCGACCAGCAGTTCGACGGCCACGGTAACTACACCTTCGGTCTCTCCGAGCAGTCCATGTTCTACGAGATCGACGTCGACTCCATCGACCGTCCCCGCGGTATGAACATCACCGTGGTGACCACCGCCTCGAACGACGACGAGGGTCGCGCTCTCCTGCGCGAGCTCGGCTTCCCGTTCAAGGCCGGCCAGAACGCCGAGTAATTCGGCCTCTGTCTTCGGGGTTCCGGCCCCGGTGAGCTGACCGCCCGCTCCTGTGCTTCGTGCACGGGGCGGGTGGTTTTCTGTTGTGTGGGTAGGGTTCTTGAGGGGGCCGGGATGTGGGCGGTTCCGGGGTGGATCTGGTCCCAAGATTGCAGCATGTCTGCGTCAGGCACGAATCCGGGTTTCTGTGCCACGAAAGTCATGATTTGTGCCTGCCGCAGACATGAAGCCCCTCCTGCGTACTGGTAGCTGCGGCAGCAGGGCAGCGACCGGGGTGAGCGGCTCTGAAGAGGGCGGGTTCCGGTGTCCGGTCGGGTTGCTAGTGTCCGGAAGTGGTGCACGTGGTGCGGCCCGTCGGTCGCCCTCCTCGCTGCTGCGTGGGCCCTTGCAACGCGGAACCGCCCGGGTCTGCTGGTCAAGGGGCTTGTGCTGTTCGGGCGCGAGGTTCACGTCTGGTGGCGTGGACCCTGCCAGATGAGGGTTACGTCCTCTAGCGTGGTGTATCTGTAACTGCCGGTGACCACCCCGTCCACGACGACGGCGACCACCGCAGGTACCTTTCGACTCAACTCCTACATCTCCTCGAAAGGGC
>NZ_BJNT01000012.1 GCF_006539825.1 Corynebacterium variabile | reverse complement strand
AGTTGTCGGGACGCTTCCGCCTTCGAGATGCCTCGCCGCATCCGGGCAACCTCGATGCGGTCACCGCTGAGGCGGAGGTTGTCCGCAGGGTGGCTACTGGATGGGGAAGTAGACATCATCATCACGATGCTAGTGCTGCGGCGGACATGGAAACTGAGTAATTGGAGCAGGTGAGCGGACTCGGGGCTGCTCTCTTGCCCCTGGCTGACCGGGGCCGAACCGGGTAGAATCACCGGGCACGAATACCGCACAGGACTACGACCTCCGCACCGAGGATCAGAAGGTCGCCGCTGTCGCCGCGTCGATGACCATGGCAGGGCAGCCGGTGACGCCGGAGGATGAGGCAAGGGGGCGTCGTGTTCTTCGAGGGGAAATCTCGGCGGATCAGGCTGTGCTCGAGATCCTGGAGGGTGAGGGGCTCGCGCACACTTTGAGAGCTGCCGAGCTGCGACGACGGATTGCGCGGGGCGCGTAGGGGGAAACATGGGGGACACAACGGGGGCGCCGGAGAACTACTTCGGGAAAAATGACCCTGCTGAACTGGAGCGTATCGCAGGCAGACTCGCTACTCAGCGCCTGTACGAACTCGAAAGTTCCGCCCCGCTCGCGAGCTTCACCCGGGACGATCTGTGCCATGTGCACGGCTACCTCATGCAGGACATCTACCCCCTGGGCAGGGCAGCTCCGCACCGGCGAGGTCGGTGCGATGGGCATGGCGATGTGCCGGGCGCAGTACGTTGACCAGGAACTCGATCGGGTGTTCCGGGACATCGCGAAGCATCCGCCGTCGACCTCGGATGTGGACGCCGCCGTCGCCACCGTCGCCGACCACTGGGCGGAGCTGACGATGGTCCACCCCTTCCGCGACGGGAACTCCCGGACCCAGCGCTTCTTCTTCGACCAGATGCTCCGCCACGCCGGGTGGTCCGTGGACTGGACGCTTGTCAGTGCCGAGCAGGTCCACGCAGCCCGCTACGTCGGCGCCGCCACCGTCGATTCCTCCTATCTCGCCCAGGCCCTGCGTCCCGGCGTCCTGCCCGCAACGGAGTCTGGTGCTGCATCATCCGGGTCGTCCCTGTCCGCAACCGAAGGATGCTGCGACAACCGGTCCGCCACCGAGATCTTCCACGACATGATGACCTTCCGGCGGACGCATCCCCGGGGCGTCCCGTACCGGCCGGGATCGTGAACCGGGACTGGCAGATCTTCGACGAAAGTCCCGCGGATTTTCGATCGTGGACCGATCGGAAGAGTCATTTTCGCTGGTAAGGACACATTTACGAGTGAACAGGGATCTGTCTCGGAATGAGTACGTTCCCGGTCTGGTTGGGTGCGACTCGAGGGGGTGGTCTGAGAGCGTCGGACCACCCTCTCGAGTCGCAGCGGTGAACGCAGACTCACTTCCGCAGCGACCGCACCCGCACCAGGTGGTCGTTGCAGAACTCGCCGACGCCCCACTCGGCCAGCTCGCGGCCGTAACCGGAACGTCCCACACCGCCGAAGGGGAGTCCCGCCGCGGTGACCGAGGCCTCGTTGACGAAGGACATGCCGACCTCCAGCCGGGCTGCGGTCTGCTCCGCCAACTCCAGGTCCGTGCCCCACACTGACCCGGACAGTCCGTAGTCGGAATCGTTGGCGATCCGTATGGCGTCGTCCACGTCGGTGGCGCGGTAGACGATGGCGACCGGGCCGAAGACTTCGTTGCAGCCCACGTCCGCGGTCGGATCGACGTCGGTTAGCAGCGTCGGCTCCATGAACGCTCCGGGCCGCTCCAGCGCCCGACCACCCACACGCACCGTGGCGGTCCCGTCGGAGGATGCGGCCTCCAGCCGCTGGACGATCTCGTCACGGGCGTCGATGGAGGACAGTGGACCGACATCGGCGTCCGGGTCGTCCCACTCACCCGGTAGCAGCGCACTGATCCGCTGCTCCAGGCCGGCCACCACGCGCTCGTAGTCGTCATCCAGGACGATCAGCCGCTTCGGCGCATTGCACGCCTGGCCGGTGTTGTACATCCGCAGGCCCACGTACCGGTCGAGGACGCTGTCCATGTCTTTGTCGGACAGGCCTCCGAGGATGATGAACGGGTCATTTCCGCCGAGCTCCAGCAGCGACTTCTTGTAGTTCTCGCCAGCTGTCGCAGCCACAGCCCCACCCGCACCCTCCGAACCGGTCAGTGAGACACCCGCGATCCGGGGGTCGGCGACGAAGGCATCCATCTGGGAGCCGGAGGCGTAGATGTTCTGGAATACGCCGGCGGGCAGGCCGGCGTCCTCCAGAAGATCCTGGCAGGCCTGGGAGGACAGCGGACAGATGGACGCGTGCTTGAGGACGAGGGAGTTGCCGAGCAGCAGGTTCGGCGCGGCCCAGCGGGCGACCTGGTAGTAGGGGAAGTTCCACGGCATGATGCCCAGCAGCGGGCCGACCGGGTCCTTGCGGACGTAGGTGTGCAGTGCATTCTGTGCCGGCAGTTCGCGGTCGGCGAGCAGCTCATGGGCGTGCTCGGCGTAGTACCGGTAGATGTCGACGACGATGCCGAGCTCGGCGCGCGCCCAGGAGGTGAGCTTGCCCATCTCGCGTCCGATATGGGACGCGAGCTCCTCGGTGTTCTCCTCGTAAAGGTCGGCGGCCCGGGCGAGGACGCGGGCCCGCTCGTCGACCGAGGTGGTGCGCCAGGAGTTGTAGGCCTCGGTCGCGCGGTCGAGGATGGCGTCCCTGTCGGAGTCCTCGATTCTCGTGAACGTGTCTTCGGTGGTGCCGGTGGACGGGTTGCTCAACTGGAAGGTACTCATGGGTTCCGTTGTACGCGTCTTGACCGGCTACGTCACCCGTTTCGGTGCCGCTCACGCCACACCGAGCAGGCGAAGCCCCGCGGTGGTCGCCATGGCCAGCAGTACCGCGAGGAGCATCGGCACCCGCCGCCACAGTGCGACGATTCCGACAGCTACGCCGAGGATGCGGGATAGCCCCGTGAGATCCTGTCCGTCGTAGGTGGCCTGTGTGGCGGCGACGGCGACGAGAATGACGACCGCTGCACGGTCGAGCCAGAGCCGGGCAGTCGCCGAGGAATCTCCGGATCCGGTGTCGGACGATCTGCCGGACGAAGCGGGGCCTCCCGCGGCGAGACGGTGTCCCCACGACACTCCGGCGAGCCGGATCAGGTAGGTGGCGACGATGAAGGCGCCGGCGGAGAGCAGGAAAATCTGTGTGTCCATCAGGCAGACCTCCGGGTCGATAGGGCCCAGGGCAGCAGGACGACCAGGGTGCAGACGGCGGTGAGGCCCGAGGGGACGAAGGGTGTCGCCGAGACGCTGACCACCACGACGGCGAGCGCGGCCAGCAGTGTGGGCTGTCGCCGGAGATCAGGGAGGACCATGGCGATGAGGATCACGGGGAAGGCTGCGTCCACCCCGAAAGCGTCGGTATCGGTGAGGTCCGCGACCATCTGGCCGGCCACGGCGCCGCTGATCCAGGAGGCGAGCATGACGACGCCGAAGACGGAGAACCGGCGCCACCGTTGCTCGGACGATGCGCCGGTTCGGGAGAAGGCCGTGGTTTCGTCGTTGACCCGGTGCGCGCCGGCGACTGCCCGCCAGCCGCGGGGTGCGATGGTGCCGACGTTCATGCCGTAGGCGAGGTTCCGGGAGTTCACGAGGACGCCGCCCAATACCGCGGCGACCGGGGATCCACTGGCGCCGAGCGTACCGACGAAGAGGATCTCGGCCGCGCCACCGTAGGCCAGCGCGGCGAGAAATGCGGTCTGCCAGAGGTGGAGTCCGGCCTGGTGGGACAGGGAGCCGTAGGAAACGCCCACGGCGAGCAACGTCAGGCAGGTGACCGCGCCGTCTTTCACTGCCGTTCTGTGCGATGGAATCATGTTCGCCATACTGAACGATCTTCTGATGTTCGTTAAGATGGATCATCGTCCCGTACGGTGAACGACATGTCGAATGATTCGCAGTACGACCATCAGCGAATGGGGTCCGCCCTGCGCGCCGAGCGGGAAAAGGTCGGACTGAGCCTCACTGAGGCAGCAGGCCGGGCGGGCATCGGGAAGTCCACACTCTCGGTCCTGGAGTCCGGTGCCGGCAACCCCAGCGTGGAGACACTCTGGTCGCTCGCCAGTGTCTACAACGTGCCGCTGTCCAGGATCATCGATCCGCCGATGCCGGACATCGACGTCACCCGGGCGGAGGAACTGAACTTCCTCGAGTCCGAGGACAGTGCCTACCGCGTGGCACTGGTCAGCCCGGGGGAGCCGTCTACCAGGTGGGACCTGTACTACATCACCGCAGGTCCGGGCGCGGTGAAGTCCTCGACGCCGCACCCGCGGGGGACCGTGGAGTACGTGTTCATCACCTCAGGACGCGCGGTGGTCGGCGTCCAGGACCGGACGATCACGCTGGAGGTCGGGGACTGCGTCCGCTATCCGGGGGACGTCCCGCACACCTTCGAGGCATTGGAGGACGGTACGACGGGTGTCACCGTCGTGGAGGGGTAGCGGCCGGAACGGGGTGGCGCTGCCTCACCGGTACAGAAATAGTGGCCGCAGGTCGCCCGATGCGGATTTTTCCGACTCCTCGCCACTACTTCTGTACAAGGGGGTGCACGGGAACACACGGGAGCGCGAGGGATGCGCAGGGCGGCACCGGGGCTCTGGAACACAGGGGCAGTCGGAGCCGGGAGGGGGAGAGGCCGCGACCGGGGCAGCGGAGTGCCGACCACAGGACCGCACCACCGAGCTGATGAACGACCGGTCACGGTCCACGTCCGTGCCTGCACTAGACTGTCTCACCGTGACTGATCAGACCAGCAGCAGCGCATCACGCAGCAACGAGTCAAGCGGCAACCGGGCCGACCGCCTCCCGAAGCAGTGGAACCCCACCGACGTAGAATCCGCCCTCTACCAGGGCTGGGTTGACGCCGGTTACTTCCACGCGGACGCGACGAGCGACAGGAAGCCGTTCTCCATCGTGCTCCCGCCGCCGAACGTCACCGGCCAGCTGCACATGGGTCACGCCCTCGACCACACCCTCATGGACTCCATGGCCCGCCGTAAGCGCATGCAGGGCTACGAGGTCCTGTGGCTGCCGGGCTCCGACCATGCCGGCATCGCGACCCAGACCAAGGTCGAGGCCATGCTCAAGGAGACCGAGAGTAAGGACCGTTTCGACTACGGCCGCGAGGAGTTCGTCGAGCGCGTCTGGGAATGGAAGCACAAGTTCGGCGGCGTCATCCAGAACCAGATGCGCGCCATCGGCGACTCGGTCGACTGGGAGCGCGAGCGCTTCACCCTCGACGACGGCCTGTCCAAGGCCGTCCAGACCATTTTCAAGGAGCTTTTCGACCGCGGCCTGATCTACCGCGCGAAGCGCCTGGTCAACTGGTCCCCGGTGCTGCGCACCGCCATCTCCGACATTGAGGTCGTCTACTCCGACGACGAGGGTGAGCTGGTCACCCTGCGCTACGGCGATGTCGAGGGCAAGGGCCCGCACGCCGATGTCGCGACCACCCGTGTCGAGACCATGCTCGGCGATGTCGCCGTCGCCGTCCACCCGGACGACGAGCGCTACAAGGACCTCGTCGGCACCACCCTCCCGCACCCGTTCATCGAGGGGCGCAGCATGGTCGTCATCGCCGACGACTACGTCGACCCCGAGTTCGGTACAGGCATGGTGAAGATCACCCCGGCCCACGACCCGAACGACTTCGCCATGGGTCAGCGCCACAACCTCGAGATGCCCGAGGTCATCGACGAGACCGGCCACATCGCGAACACCGGTACGCAGTTCGACGGCCTGGACCGGTTCGAGGCTCGTGAGCAGATCCGGCTGGCGCTGGAGGAGCAGGGCCGCGTCCTCAAGCGCATCCACCCCTACGTCCACTCCGTGGGTCACTCCGAGCGCTCCAAGGAGGCCATCGAGCCGCGCCTGTCCGAGCAGTGGTGGGTCAAGGTCGACGAGCTCGCCAAGATGTCCGGGGACGCGGTCCGTGAGGGCGACACCGTCATCCACCCCGCCTCCCAGGAGCCGCGCTGGTTCGACTGGGTCGACGACATGCACGACTGGTGCATCTCCCGTCAGCTGTGGTGGGGCCACCGCATCCCGATCTGGTACGGACCCGACGGCGAGATCGTCTGCTGCGGTCCCGACGACGAAAAGCCCACCGGCGAGGGCTGGCACCAGGAGAACGACGTCCTGGACACCTGGTTTTCCTCGGCACTGTGGCCCTTCTCCACGATGGGCTGGCCGGAGCAGTCGGACGAGCTGAAGAAGTTCTACCCGACCTCCGTGCTGGTCACCGGCTACGACATCCTCTTCTTCTGGGTCGCCCGCATGATGATGTTCGGCACCTTCGCCGACACCATCACCGGCTCCACCCTCGGTAGCGGCGAGTCCGGCACGAGTGCCGATGAGCGCAACGGTCGCCCGCAGGTGCCGTTCACGGACGTCTTCCTCCACGGCCTCGTCCGCGATGAGCACGGCCGCAAGATGTCGAAGTCCCTGGGCAACGGCATCGACCCGATGGACTGGGTCCGCGACTACGGTGCGGACGCCCTGCGCTTCACCCTGGCCCGCGGCGCCAACCCCGGCACCGACCTGCCGATCGGTGAGGATTCCGCGCAGTCCTCCCGTAACTTCGCCACCAAGCTCTTCAACGCCACCAAGTTCGCGCTGATGAACGGTGCCGAGGTCCTCGGTGAGAACGAGAAGCAGAACTTCCCGGCCCGCGAGGCCCTCACCGACGCCGACCGCTGGATCCTCGACAAGCTCGAGGAACTCCGCGTCCTGGTGGACACCCACCTCGACCGCTACGAGTTCGCCGTCGCCAACGAGGCCCTCTACCGTTTCGCCTGGAACGAATTCTGCGACTGGTACCTGGAGATCGCCAAGGTCCAGATCCCGCGCGACTGGGACGCCGCCACCGACGCCGAGAAGACCCGTGGTCAGAACACCCGTCTGGTGCTCGGTCGCGTCCTCGACACGGTCCTGCGCCTGCTGCACCCGTCGATGCCCTTCGTCACCGAGACCCTGTGGACCGTGCTCACCGACGGCGCCGAGGGCTATCCGACGAGCCTCGTCGTTGCGTCCTGGCCGACCGCCGAGGACACCAACGGGGGAGTGGCTGCCGACGAGGACGCCGCCCGCCGCATCGCCGACGTCGACAAGCTCGTCACCGAGCTGCGTCGTTTCCGCGCCGACCAGGGTGTCAAGCCCACCCAGAAGGTCCCGGCCCGCTTCGACGCCGCCGCTGTCGACCTCGTCGAGCAGGAGGACGCCGTCCGCTCGATCGTCAAGGTCACCGAGCCGGAGGACGGGTTCACCCCGACCGCGAGCGTGGAGCTGCGCCTGTCGACCGCGACCCTGACCGTGGAGCTGGACACCTCCGGCACCGTGGACGTCGCCGCCGAGCGCAAGCGTCTGGAGAAGGATCTCGCCGAGGCGAACAAGGAACTCGACCGCGCCGCGAAGAAGCTGGGCAACGAGGGCTTCCTCGCCAAGGCTCCGGAGCACGTCGTGGCCAAGATCCGTGAGCGTCAGCAGATCGCCGTCGAAGAGGTCGAGCGCATCTCCGCCCGCCTTGCCGAACTGCCGGAGAAGTAGTGGCTGCGGACAAGAACGACAAGAACGCCAAGGACGTCAACGAGGAACTCCACGAGGGTTTCGGCGAGGTCAATCTCGGTGAGTCCGGCCTGGACCTGCCCATCGACCTCAACGAGCCGGCCGCCGACGAGACCCCGGTCCACAATCCGGTGACCCCCGAGGACCTCGCCGCGCTGGCGCAGGTCGAGGCGGAGCTCAACGAGCGGTGGAACGAGACCCACATCGACCCGACCCTGGACCGCATCCGGGAGCTCATGGACCTGCTGGGCAACCCGCAGCGGGCCTACCAGTCGATCCACATCGCCGGCACCAACGGCAAGACCTCCACGGTGCGCATGGTCGAGTCACTGCTGCGCGCCTTCCACCGCCGCACCGGCCGGACCACCAGCCCGCACCTGCAGATCGCCACCGAACGCGTCGCGATCGACGGCCAGCCGATGCATCCGGCGGACTACGTCCGCATCTGGCGGGAGATCGAGCCCTACGTCGACATGGTGGACGCCGCGTCCGAGGCCAAGGGCGGCCCTCGGATGTCCAAGTTCGAGGTGCTCGTCGCGATGGCCTACGCGGCCTTCGCCGACGCCCCGGTCGACGTCGCCGTCGTCGAGGTCGGCATGGGAGGGCGCTGGGACGCCACAAACGTCATTGACGCCGACGTCTCCGTCATCATGCCCATCGGCCTGGACCACACCGACTACCTCGGCGACACCATCGCCGAGATCGCCGCGGAGAAGGCCGGGATCATCAAGTCCCGCTGGAACCGCGACGATCTGCTGACCCCGCCGGACAATGTCACCGTGGTCTCCGAGCAGGAGCCGGAGGCCATGGAGGTCATCCTCAGGAGGGCCGTCGAGGTCGATTCCTCAGTGGCCCGTGCGGGTGCTGAGTTCGGTGTCGTGGAGTCCGGCATCGCCGTCGGTGGCCAGACGCTGACCATCCGTGGTCTCGGCGGGACCTACGACAACATCTTCCTGCCGCTCTCCGGTGCCCACCAGGCCCGCAACGCCGCCGTCGCACTCGCTGCGGTGGAGGCCTTCTTCGGTGCCGGGGCAGGACGCCAGCTCGACATCGAGACTGTCCGACGCGGCTTCGCCCAGGTGCAGTCGCCGGGGCGGCTTGAGCGGGTGCGCGCCACCCCGTCGACCTTCATCGACGCAACCCACAACCCGCACGGTGCCAAGGCACTGGCCGAGGCTGTCGACCGCGACTTCTCGTTCCGACGCCTGGTCGGCGTCCTCGGGATCCTCGGTGACAAGGACGCCCGTGGCATCCTCGCCGCCTTGGAGCCGGTGCTCGACGAGGTTGTGGTGACCCGCAACGGGTCGCCGCGCGCCCTGGAGGTCGAGACCCTGGCCGAGTACGCCCGCGACGCCTTCGGTGAGGAGCGGGTGCATGTCGCCGCGGCCCTGCCCGGGGCTGTGGAGCTGGCCGTGGAGTTGGCCGAGGACGACGGCGGCTTCGACGGCGGCATGGTCTCCGGTGCCGGTGTACTGATCACCGGATCGGTCGTCACCGCCGGTGAGGCCCGCACCCTGTTCGGCAAGGACCCGGCATGACGGCGGTCGCTGAGCAGCAGGTGAAACGCGTCGCCCTGTACCTCGGGTCGGCGACCGGAAACTCCCCGGAGTACGAGGAAGCCACGGTCCGGACCGTACAGGTCCTCGCCGAGGCCGGCTACGAGCTGGTCTACGGCGGTGGCTCCGTGGGCCTCATGGGCGTGGCGGCAGATACCGCGCTGGACGCCGGCATGCCGGTCCACGGTGTGATCACCCGCCACCTCATGGACGGCGAGACCGGTCATCTGGGGCTGGACACCCTCGACATCGTCGAGACCATGACCGAGCGTAAGGAACGGATGGCGTCGATGGCGGACGCCATGGTCACCCTGCCCGGCGGCATCGGCACGCTCGAGGAGTTCTTCGAGGTGTGGGTCGGCCAGGTGCTCGGCGTCCACCACAAGCCGGTCGCGATCGTCGACGTGGACGACTACTGGCAGCCGATGGCGGACATGCTGGACCACATGGTGGCCCGTGGCTTCTTCGCCCAGGAGCACCGTGACCGCCTCATCCGGGTGGAGGATCCGGGCGAGCTGCCGGCCGCGTTGGACCTGTGGACCCCTGCTGCGGCAAAGTGGAGCAGGTGAGCGAGATGAGTGACGACAAGAGGCGGGGCAAGGCTCCCGAGGTCGGCCCGCTGGGCATGGGCCATGACCCCCAGATCGACCCCTTCAAGGGCCTCAAGGGGATGATGGCCGGCATCATGATCATGGAGGCGCTGGCGGTCTTCCTCATCCTCCCGACCATCGGCAAGCTGTGGGACGGCAAGTACGCCTCCGGATTCAACATGACCTACATCGCGGTTCTTGCGGTGGCGATGACCGTGGCGTCCTTCCTGCAGTTCAGGTCCTTCGCCGACCCGATGAACATCGTGCTGCAGGTGCTGCTGCTGATCGGCGGCATCGTGGTGCACCCGATCGTGTTCATTGTCGCGGTGCTGTTCATCGCCGCGTGGTGGTACACGTACTACCTGCGTGGGCATCTCAAGCGGCGGATGGAGCGGGGACTGCTGCCGGCGCAGCACGTGTGGGTCGACGAGAACAAGGACTCGCGGATGTGATCCCCGCCATATAGTTGACGCGTCAACTAATCTGCGGGTATAACTGGTTGGCATGACAAGTACTCCCCGTATCGGCATCCTCGCCGGCACCGTCCGCGAAGGCCGCAACTCCATCAAGATCGCCGACTGGGCGCAGCAGACCCTCGCTGCCGCCGGTATCGACGCCACCTTCGAGGTCATTGACCTCGCCGCCCAGGAGCTGGGCAAGTTCACCTCCGCCACCCCGCCGCGCATGCACCAGGGGGCCTACGAAGAGCCCGAGCTGGCCGCCTGGTCCGAGAAGATCGCCGGCTTCGACGGCTTCATCTTCGCCACCGGCGAGTACAACGGTTCCGTCCCGGGCGTCATGAAGAATGCCGTGGACTCCCTCTTCGTCGAGTGGACCGAGAAGCCCGTCGGCTTCATCGGCTGGGGCTCCACCGGGGCATCCTCCGCCCTGGAGCACTGGCACACCGTCATCACCTTCCTGGGCATGAAGCTCACCGGTGAGGACCTCAAGCTGCCCTTCGCCGAGGTCTTCCCGGACTTCCAGTTCACCCCGGGTGACGCGCAGAATGCTGCCGTCGTCGAGCTCGGCAAGGCCGTCGCTGCTGCCGCCTAGGTCACTGGCTTCATCCCCGCAGGCGCCACATTATGCATGCTGTAGTGCACACTACAGGGTGTATAAATGTCTGTGAACTGGGGGTTTCCTCATGGTGGATATCGGTGAGAATGCACAAAGTGACAGCACGATCTGACACCATCAGGTCAGGGTTGGTCGCTGTCGGTCACAGTCGTGAGAGACAGAGCTTCAGCGCATCAGTGACGGTCTTCCACAGCAGATCGCCGTCGGTGAGATGACCGTAGGCCGGCCGGAGCGGGTGCCACCCGAGATTCCCCAGTTCGGCGGTGATCCGGGAATCACGGTCCCGCTGGGATCTCGCCAGATGCCCTGACCCGTCATACTGCAACCCCGGCCGGCACTCGGCGATCGCCAGGTCGAGTCGTGCGACAATGCGTCCTTCCCCTGGCGTCACGCCGTGCACCGGATCGGACACCGACCCGTCAGCATGGACGACCAACTGCGGTACCAGTTCCGGTAGTGGCGGCAGCGCCCGGCGTGCCGCCAGTCCGTGCAGTATTCGCCGCACCTTCAGATGCATCACGGTCTCCATCGGGGAATCTGTGCCCTGGTCGGCGACTGCCACGATCCGCTTCAGTGTCCGCGCGGATGATGGTCGGCACCTCTGATGACATCCTCGTCCGTACGCACTGAACCGGACGGCACCCACAGTCCGTTGACCTGTGTGTACCTCTCATCCGGTGGTGACTCCCCGGGATGGGTCACCGGCACAGGACACGCAGTAGTACGCAGCGCCTCCGGTTCCTCCCACGCGGACGCCACAGCCTGGTCTATCTCCCCGCCCCGGTACATTTCTGATCCCCACCGTTCCCGGTCGTTTCTCCCCGGTGCCCCCTCGGCACCCAATCAGGCACCCATGGTAAGGGAAGTCCAGGAACGTCCGGTACCCTGTCCGGCATGACTGAACGCACTCTCATCCTCATCAAGCCGGACGGGGTCCAGCGCGGACTCGTCGGCGAGATCATCGCCCGCATCGAGCGCAAGGGCCTGACCCTGGCCGCCCTCGACCTGCGACTGACCGACCGCGCCACCGCCGAGAAGCACTACGCCGAGCACGAGGGCAAGCCCTTCTACGAGGGTCTCGTCGAGTTCGTCACCTCCTCTCCGCTGATCGCCGGCGTCGTCGAGGGCGAGCGCGCCATCGAAGCCTGGCGTCAGATCGCCGGCGGCACCGACCCGGTGTCCGCCGCCACCCCCGGCACCATCCGCGGCGACTTCGCCCTCTCTGTCGGTGAGAACGTCGTCCACGGTTCGGACTCCGTGCTCTCCGCCGAGCGTGAGATCGGGATCTGGTTCCCGGAGCTCGCCAAGTAGCGTTGCCCTTCCGGCCCTCGTGGTCGCGAGATCTGCCACCCCTCAGGTCAATGTCCGGGTCTCCCGGCGAACTGAGGGGTGGCAGATTTCTGTCCGGACAGGTCTCTTTCAGGACGCCGAGTCGGCCGGATGCGCTGTGTCCGCTGCGTCTGCCGCGCCGGCCTCGGTAAGGCTGATCCAGTCGACCCGTTCGCCGGACCGCTCCCGTTCGGTGACCACCACGAGCTTGTCCCGTGCAGCGAGGTCGGCGATGGTGCCTGCGACCTCGTCGGCGCTCATCCCCAGGGGCTCCGCCTCGTGGATGAGTGCGCTGCGGTTGACCTGGCGTCCGGAGGGGACGGCGTTGAGGGCGAGGAGCAGCCGGCACATGGTCCGGGCGCCTTGGCCGGTGGGGACCGGGATGTTCCTGGTGCGGTCGGTGGTCAGCGTCCACCAGATCAGAGCGCAGCTGACGGCGACGGCGACGGCGGCCGCCCAGATCCAGCCGAACACTTCGTCCTCTATGACGCCTCCGAAGGTGAGGGCGGCATAGAGGAGCACCGCGGTGACAGAGGGCGCCCAGGTGTCGACGGCGCTGCGGGTCTGCATTTCGGCATCCGGTGTCATCGGAGCGTGCTCGTTGAGGCGGAAACCGTGGCGCCGGTTGCGGACGGTGACCAGCGCCCAACCGATCAACAGGACGGCGAGAAATGTCCAGGTGACGACGGCATTGGCCCGGGGAGAGGCGGCGAACCCTGCGACGATGCCGGTCACCGTGGACAGTCCGACCCGGAGAAAGGTGACTGGGGACATTACTCCAGGGTACCGGGAAACTGTGGGTCTGCGATGCTCCGTAGAAGAAACTCACGATGTGAGGTGGCAGATACCGTGTGCAGCACAGGTCTTGCCGGGTGTTGTGACAGAATGGCTGGTGGACGTGCAGCACCAGTCAGGCAACACAGAGCCGGTGAACCGGAGTGCGCACCTCCGAGAAGAACTTTCAGACATCAATAATGCGGCGTCCCGGTCCACGAACGACCGACGCTCGGTGAGAGGCAGCGACATGCGCCCGCCGAATTGATGGACACCGCGCCCGTACAAGGAGAACAGTGGCTAAAACCAGCCAGGAACTCGCGGCAGCAGCCGCGGGAATCACAATCGAAGACATGGGGGAGAAGGTCCGCGTCCACGCGCTGGCCAAGGCCCTCGACGTGCCCAGTGCCGAACTGGTGCAGGTGCTGACCGCGCAGGGGATCGAGGGCAAACGTGCCACCTCGACTCTGCCGAAAGCCGAGGTCGGGGAATTCCTCACCGCTCTGACGGCGGCCGGGGCTCCGGCGGAGACCGCGAAGAAGGCTCCGGCCAAGCGCACCCGCAAGGCCGCGCCGAAGAAGTCCGCCGCCACAAAGAGCACTGCGAAAAAGGCTCCGGCGACCAAGACGGCGACCAAGGACGTTCCCGCTGAGGACGCGCCGGTCGATGCTACTGCTGCGGAGAAGAACACGGACGCACCGGCGGAGACCGCGAAGAAGGCCCCGGCCAAGCGCACCCGCAAGACCACCGCCAAGAAGGCGGCGCCGAAGAAGGACGAGTCACAGCAGCCCGAGGCCACCACGGCCGAGCCCAAGAAGTCGCGCGCCCGGAAGGCGCCTGCGAAGAAGACTGCGACGACGCAGACCGCGGCCAAGAAGGAAGAGCCGACTACTCCTGAGACTCCTGAGGTTGCCGAGCCTTCCGCCGAAGAGAAGTCGACGACGAAGACCACGTCGCGTCGTCCCCGTCGTGGACGCAAGGCGACAGCCGCCGCGAAGGCTGTGGCCACGGAAGACAAGTCAGACCAGGCTGACAAGGCAGAGAAGGCTGAGCCTTCGGTCCAGCCCACGGCCGCCACGACCGAATCCTCCGCTGACACCGTGGACGAGCTCATCGACCGCATCGCCGGATCGGTGGAGGCTCCGGAGGACGCCCCGAAGGCAGAGAAGAAGGCCGCGCGGAAGACTGAGACTGCTCAGGCCACCCCGGCTCCCGAGGCGGAGAGCCCGCGCCCGGTGCGTCGTCGTGTCGTGCGTCGGGTCGGTTCCCGCAGTGCCGCGTCCGATGCTGAACTGCTCCGCAGCCGTAAAGCCGAGCAGCGCCGTGCCGCCGAGGCCGTCGAGCAGACGACCGGGAATACGGACCAGCAGGCCGAGCAGGCTGGAGTCTCCGGGAGCTCCGAGAACTCCCGGGACAACCGTGCGTCCTCCCAGGATTCCGGTAACCGCAGCCAGCGTCGCGGCCGTCGTGGTCGTGGCCGTGGCCGCGGCGACCAGGACCGTCAGAACCAGAGCGACAACCGGAACGAGGAGGTCACCCAGGCTTCTGAGACCTCTGAGACTGTTGACCGTGCACCCGAGGCACCCGAGGCTCCTCTGGAGCCCGCCGACGATCACGGAGTCCCCGGCGACCTCCCCGTGCTCACCGAAGGCACCGACGTCGTCGACGAGCCGGTGAAGCTCAGGGGCTCGACCCGCCTGGAGTCGAAGAAGCGCTGGCGTCA
This sequence comes from Corynebacterium variabile, assembly GCF_006539825.1. Lineage (GTDB taxonomy): Bacteria > Actinomycetota > Actinomycetes > Mycobacteriales > Mycobacteriaceae > Corynebacterium > Corynebacterium variabile. The sequence goes on along the minus strand of NZ_BJNT01000012.1, from coordinate 130,298 downwards.
GGAGCAGGGTCACGACAAGAAGAAGGTCGTCAGCAAGGCCGAGTTCCTCGCCCGCCGCGAGAACGTCGACCGCTCGATGGTCGTCCGCGACTCCGAGCGCTCCGACCACCCCGGCACGACCACCCAGGTCGGCATCACCGAGGACGGGATGCTCGTCGAGCACTTCGTCACCAGTGAGACCCAGTCGTCGATCATCGGCAATATCTACCTGGGCCGCGTCCAGAATGTGCTGTCCAGCATGGAGGCGGCCTTCGTCGACATCGGAACCGGACGCAACGCCGTGCTCTACGCCGGTGAGGTCGACTGGCGGAACAAGCACCTGCACACCCGCACCCGCCGCATCGAGGCCGCGCTGAAGCCCGGCGACCAGGTCCTCGTCCAGGCGATCAAGGATCCGCTGGGACACAAGGGCGCCCGACTGACCAACCGCCTGAGCTTCGCCGGCCGCTACCTCGTCTACGTGCCCGGCGGAAAGACCCAGGGCATCTCCCGCAAGCTGCCCGAGTCCGAGCGCAAGCGCCTCAAGGACATCCTCGGCCGCGTCGTCCCGGACAACGGCGGCACGATCATCCGTACCGCGGCAGAGGGCGTGTCCGAGGAACTCATCGCCGAGGACGTCAACCGTCTCCACCAGCGCTGGCTCGACATCCAGGACGCCGAGGAGAAGGCCCGCGCGCGCAAGGGTTCCCACCCGGTGACCATGTACGAAGAGCCGAACATGCTCGTCAAGGTCATCCGCGACATCTTCAACGAGGACTTCAACGAGCTCGTCGTCGACGGGGAGAAGTCCTGGGCCGTCGTGCGCGACTACGTCCACCGGATCGCCCCGGACCTGGAGTCCCGCGTGGTGCGCTACCACCCGGAGCAGCACGGCGGGCGCGATGTCTTCGAGGACCGCCAGCTCGACGAGCAGCTCGCCAAGGCGCTGAGCCGAAAGGTCTGGCTGCCGTCCGGCGGATACCTCATCATCGACCGCACCGAGGCGATGACCGTCATCGACGTGAATACCGGCAGCTTCGTCGGCTCCGGCGGGAACCTCGAGGAAACCGTCACCCTCAACAACCTCGAGGCCGCCGAGGAGATTGTCCGGCAGATGCGTCTGCGGGACATGGGCGGCATGATCGTCGTCGACTTCATCGACATGGTCCTGCCGGAGAACCGCGACCTCATGCTGCGTCGTCTCAGTGAGTTCCTCGGCCGCGACCGGACCCGTCACAAGGTCTCCGAGGTCACCAGCCTCGGCCTGGTGCAGATGACGCGTAAGCGCCTCGGCACCGGCCTGCTCGAGACGTTCTCGACCGAATGCCCGACCTGTGAGGGACGCGGCGTCATCATCCACGATGACCCGGTCGAGCACGTCGAGGAGGAGGACGGCCACCACCACGAGCGGCGCGACCACGGTCACCGCTCCGAGAAGCGTCAGGCCCGCGACCAGCAGGAGACGCGGCGTCGCCACGAGAAGAACCGCGAGGACGCCACTTCCGACCACCCGGAGAAGACCGGACAGAAGGAGGCTCCGGCCAAGGAGTCTCAGGACGCCAAGGAGGTCAAGGAGGACAAGTCCGAGGTCGAGCAGCAGCGTCGATCCCGGCGGACCCGTCGTGGATCCCGCGCCGGTGGTCAGGTGGCTGAGAAGGCGCCGGAGAAGGCACAGGAGCAGTCCCGGCCGAAGGCTGAATCCACGGTTGAGCCGAAGGCCGAGTTCAAGGCCGAATCCGAGGCAGCCCCGGAGCACTCCGGGGAGTCCCAGGGTGCCCGCCGTGGACGTCGGCGCGTGGTGCGTAGCAACGAGACCGGTCATCAGGACGAGCCGCGACGGGACCACAGCGGCGCCCGTGACGCCCGTGATGACCGTCGCTCCCATGGTGCAGGCAGTGCCGGTGACGTCGCCGCGATCGCCGCAGAGGCCGTGCAGCATGCCGGGATCGAGGACCCTGACGAGCCCACCGGTGCCGACTACGTGCCGAATGAGCCGCAGGAGATCGCAGCTACTCCGGCATCCGCCCCGGAGGTTGCTCCGGAGGCGGGCACGGACCGTCGTGGTCGTCGCCGGGTGCGCCGCGTGGTGCGGCCTGCCGAGGGGCATGCTCCGGAGCGGAAGGCAGCGCAGCAGAAGTCCCGGCCGAAGAACGGGACGACCCAGTCGGACCGGAAGCAGGAGCCGAAGGCTGCTCCTGAGTCTGCCGCCGAGTCGGCCGCAGCGTCTCCCACCGGGACTCCGTCCACCGGACAGAGCTTCGCTGAGGCGAGGGCCGAGTTCGACGCCTCGCCGCGTCGTCGTCGACGGACCCGGGGCCGCTCCCGGTCGGATGTCGCCCCGCAGCCCGTCGATTTCGCCGATGCGGGGTCGACCGCGGAGGCGGCGTCCTCCCCGGAGCGGGTGGAGAAGTCTCAGCCTGAGGTTGAGTCCTCCGCGCCGACGTCGAAGGCACCGAAGAAGTCTCAGGATACCGCGGTGACCAGCGACGCTCCGGCGGCTCGACGAGGTCGTCGTCGGGTCGTGCGCAGCAGCCGTTAGGGCACTCGGGCCCGGGCGGTGTAAGGATTTTGTCCTTCCCTGCCCGGGCAGGTAGTCTTGAGCGGTCGCTGTTCGACTGTCAGTGTCGTGTGCCCTCAACGGGTGTGCGGGACGTTCCGGCCACCGGATCCTCGGATCCAGATGTCGGCCTCACGATGTCGAACGCAGTGAAAGCAAGTTAGTCCAGTCAGTCCGTTTCCTCGGAACTCTCCGGTACTCCGGCAGAGGGTGGGGGAGCTGCCTGAGCCGAGTAGAGAAACAAAGGGGTAGCCCTTCCATGTACGCGATCGTCAAGACCGGCGGCAAGCAGTACAAGGTTGCCGAAGGTGACCTCGTCAAGGTTGAGAAGATCGAGGGAGAGTCCGGCGCAGCCGTGGCACTCACCCCGGTTCTCCTCGTCGATGGCGCGGACGTCACCTCCGGCGACGCCCTCGCGGGCAAGACCGTGAACGCCGAGATCGTCGAGCAGACCAAGGGTCCGAAGATCAACGGCATGCACTACCGGAACAAGACCGGTTACAAGCGCCGTTACGGTCACCGTCAGAAGCTGACCGTCCTCAAGGTCACGGGCATCAAGTAACTTCACCGACCGCTGCGACGTTACGCGGCGGCAAACTTTTCCGAGGAGGGAAAAGACATGGCACACAAGAAGGGTGCTGCTAGCTCCAGCAACGGTCGCGATTCCGAGTCCAAGCGTCTCGGTGTCAAGCGGTTCGGTGGTCAGCAGGTCAAGGCCGGCGAGATCCTGATCCGTCAGCGTGGTACCTCGTTCCACCCGGGTGAGAACGTCGGCCGTGGTGGCGACGACACCCTGTTCGCCCTCAAGGCCGGCGCGGTGCAGTTCAGCACCCGCCGTAACCGTCGACTGGTGAACATCGTCGAGGAGACCGAGACCGCCGAGGCCTAGTCCTCAGAGATCTCAGACGCCCATTGTGGCGTCGGTCCCGCAGGCCCCCTTCAGCTGTGTGCTGGAGGGGGTTCTGTGCGTCCGGGGCGAGTCCATGAGGTAGTGGGAATACTCACGCCGTGATAAAGGCCAGCCTATGGTAACTTATCTGGTCATGAAGCTCCCGACACTTCCGACCCGTGATCAGCCGTCATTCAGGCACCGACCCGTCACACGTCGCGCTTTCCTCGGCGGCACTGTCGGTGTCGCAGCCGTGGCCCTGCTGGCCGCCTGCTCCGGCGACGAGGAGGACGCTGACGACTCCACGGCGTCCTCCACCGACAGCGATGCGCAGACCACCCGCGTCGTCGCCCTGAACACCGGACACCTCGACCACCTCCTGCTGCTCGGCATCGTGCCCGTCGGCCTCGCTGTCGCCAAGTCCGCCAACGGTGACCCCAGCGGTATCCCGGACTACATCTACGACCGCTTCGGCGAAAGCTTCGACCTGGACGCCATCGAGCAGGTCGGCCTGCGCGCTGAACCGGACGTCGAGAAGATCGCCACACTGGAGCCGGATCTGATCCTCTCCAACGACCGCGCCGACGAGGCTCTGCTCACCCAGCTCCGTGGCATCACGACGGTTGTCACCACCAACGGTGGCTCCGAACTGTGGAAAGAGGACCTCGGGATCCTCGCCGACGCGGTCGGCAAGCGGGAGGAGGCCGACGACCTGCTCGCCGCCTACGAGAAGAACGCCTCCGACTGGGCAGACAACCGGGGCAATGACGCTGTCGTCTCCCTGGTCCGTGGCCGCAACGACGAGTACATCCTCACCGGCCCCAGTTCCCTCTCCGGCAGTGTGGTCGAAGACGCCGGCCTCACACGTCCTGATGGGCAGCGGTTCAGCGACACCGCCAACCACGACCTCTCCGTGGAGAACACCGACCAGTTGGACGCCGACTATCTCTTCTACTCCTTTGACGGTGGTGCGGAGTCGCTCACGGACTCGGCGTCCTGGCGCAACCTGGAGGTCGTCAAGGACGGCAACGCCTACGCCGTCGACATGGACGCCTGGTTCCTCAACGCCTCCCTCGTCGCCGCGCAGTACATCCTCGACGACCTGAAGGACAGGATCGGGGAGTAGGGAACCCGCTGGACGCGGGGTACACTCACCCGGTACGCGTTTGCGTCTGGTCTGTGCTTTCTACCTGGAGGGGAATCCCACCAATGTCTACCCGCTTCGTCGACCGAGTCGTCCTGCACCTGCAGGCCGGCGACGGCGGCAACGGCTGTTCCTCGGTCTACCGCGAGAAGTTCATCCCGCTCGGCGGTCCGGACGGCGGCAACGGCGGCCACGGTGGCGACATCATCCTCGAGGTCGACCCCCAGGTCCACACCCTGCTGGACTTCCACTTCCACCCGCACCTCAAGGCGGGCCGCGGCACCAACGGTGCAGGTGACCACCGCAACGGCGCCCGGGGTGAGGATCTCATCCTCCAGGTGCCCGCCGGTACCGTCATCCTCGACGACAAGGGCGAGGTCATCGCCGACATGGTCGCCAAGGGCCAGCGCGTCATCGTCGCCGCCGGTGGCCACGGTGGTCTCGGCAACGCGGCCCTGGTCTCGCGTGCCCGCAAGGCCCCCGGCTTCGCGCTGCTCGGTGAACCCGGTGAGATCAAGGACATCACCATCGAGCTGAAGTCCATGGCGGACGTCGGACTCGTCGGATTCCCCTCGGCCGGCAAGTCCTCGCTGGTCAGCGTCCTGTCGGCGGCGAAGCCGAAGATCGCCGACTACCCCTTCACCACGCTGCAGCCGAACCTCGGTGTGGTCAATGTCGGCCACCGCGTCTTCACCATCGCCGACGTCCCCGGCCTGATCCCCGGGGCGTCCCAGGGCAAGGGTCTGGGCCTGGATTTCCTGCGCCACATCGAGCGCACCGCCGTGCTCGCGCACATCGTCGACTGCGCCTCGCTGGAGTCCGAGCGCAACCCCGTCGACGACATCCGCGCCCTGGAGAGCGAGCTGGCCAACTACCAGTCCGAACTGTCCGAGGACGCCGGGCTCGGCGACCTGCGCGACCGTCCCCGCGTCATCGTCCTCAACAAGATGGACATCCCCGACGCCCGGGAGATGGCCGAGATCATCCGCCCCGAGCTCGAGGAGGAGTTCGGGTGGCCGGTCTTCGAGATCTCCACGGTCGCCCACCAGGGTCTGGAACCGCTGAAGTTCGCTCTCATGGACATCGTCGAGCAGCACCGGAAGGACCACCCGGTCGACGTCGCCCCCGCGCAGGTCATCACCCCCAAGAACCAGCGGCGCAAGGGTACGGCGAAGGTCAGCTTCGAGGTCAAGCCCGATCCGCAGGCCGGTCCCGACGGCGGCGCCTGGATCATCGAGAGCTCCGATCTGGAGCGCTGGATCCGGCAGACCGACTTCGAGAACGACGAGGCTGTCGGCTACCTCGCCGACCGCTTCGCCAAGGCCGGTGTGGAGGAGGCCCTCTACAAGGCAGGGGCGATCGAGGGCGACGACGTCACCATCGGCTGGGCGACCTTCCAGTGGGAGCCGCAGACCGCCGCCGGTGTCGATCTGCTGCCGTCCGGACGCGGCACCGACAAGCGTCTGGAGCGCACCGAGCGCGCGAGCGCCGTCGAGCGTAAGCGGGCCTCCCAGGCGCGCCGCGGTCTTATCGATGAGCTGGACTTCGGCGACGGGGAAGAGGCTTCCCGAGACCGCTGGGAAGGTTAACGGTAAAGTCGGGGGGCATGTCTGACACCGACGTGCAGCCTGACCCTTCCGACCCTTTCTTCGCGAACCCTGTGTTCGGGACAGATAACATCCATCAGCCAGGACCGGTCATTCCGGCGACGGCGAAGGAGTTCCCTGATCCCGACCTCTCTCTCGACGATCCCGAGTACGGGCACCGGTCGACCGCGAGACGGACGATCCGTGACGCCAAGCGTGTCGTCGTGAAGATCGGCTCCTCCAGTCTCACCGACGAGACAGGGAGTGTGAGCCCCGAACGTATCGACCTCATTGCCGACGCCCTGGAAGCCCGCATGGACCGCGGGACCGACATCATCGTCGTCTCCTCCGGCTCCATCGCCTGCGGCATGGGACCGCTCGGCCTGAGCCAGCGACCCACCGACCTCGCCACCAAGCAGGCCGCCGCGGCCGCGGGACAGGTCCTGCTGGCCCAGGAGTGGGCACGCAGTTTCGCCCGCTACGGCCGGCCCATCGGCCAGGTCCTCCTCACTGTCGCCGATGCATCGCGCCGTGACCGCGCGAGAAACTCCCAGCGGACCATCGACCGACTGAGACAGCTCGGCATCGTCCCGATCGTCAACGAGAACGACACCGTCACGACCTCCTCCGCCACCTTCGGCGACAACGACCGTCTCGCCTCCCTGGTGAGCCACCTGACCTACGCGGATGCCTGCGTACTGCTCTCCGATGTCGCCGGCCTCTACGACCGCAACCCCGCCGAGCCGGACGCCAAGTTCATCGCCGAGGTCCGCTCCCACAGAGACCTGCGTGGCGTCATCGCCGGTGACGGCGGACGCCTGGGCACCGGAGGCATGAGTGCGAAGGTCTCGGCCGCGCGCCTGGCGTCCCAGGGCGGCATCCCGGTGCTGCTGACCTCCACCGACAACATCGGTGCCGCGCTCGACCAGGCCATGGTCGGCACCTGCTTCTGGCCCGCCGAGGACCGCCTGTCGGCGTGGAAGTTCTGGATCCTCTACGCCGCGGAGGCCGGGGGTGTGCTGCACATCGACGGCGGTGCGGCCCAGGCCATGGAGCACCACAACTCGCTGCTGCCGGTGGGCATCACCAAGATCACGGGCGACTTCACCTCCCGTGAGGTGGTGGACATCGTCGGTCCCGGTGGCCACCTCATCGGTCGTGGCGAGGTGAACTACGACGCCGCCACCCTGGCCGGCCTCATGGGCAAGTCCAGTGACGAACTGCCGGACTTCGCGCAGCGCCCGGCGGTGCATGTCGACAACCTGTCGACCTACGCCAACCGCCTGTCCCGGGACTACGGCGCCACCCGCTAGGTACCCTTCCGGGGCCCGGCCCTGAAGTTGTTCAACAATTCGGGGGACAGGGGACGGTGCCTCGCGTAGGCTGGGGCACCATGAGTACCTCCAGCACGATCACCTCCGACTCCACCGGACTGACCGCCGAGCGCGCCGCAGAGCGTGCCGAGGTCCTCGCCAAGGCCACCACGGCCCGCGAGGTGTCGCAGCGTCCGCCGCTGACGACCACCGAGAAGAACACGATCCTCCTCGCCGCCGCCGACGCCCTCGTCGCCCGCAGCGCCGAGATCCTCTCCGCCAACGAGAAGGACATCGCCGCCGGCCGCGAGCGCGGCATGGACGAGTCCCTCATCGACCGCCTCCGCCTCACCGACGAGCGTGTCGAGGGCATCGCCGGGGGACTGCGCCAGGTCGCCGACCTGCCCGACCCGGTCGGCGACGTCGTGCGCGGTTCCCGCCGCCCCAACGGCCTCGAGATGCGCCAGGTGCGCGTCCCGCTGGGCGTGATGGGCATGGTCTACGAGGCCCGCCCCAACGTCACCGTCGACGCCTTCGGCCTCGCCCTGAAGTCCGGCAACGTACCGCTGCTCCGCGGTTCGAAGTCCGCCCAGCACTCCAACACCGCCCTCGTCGGGATCCTCCAGGATGTCCTCGAGGCCCACGACCAGCCCCGTGAGACCGTCCAGCTGCTGCCGTGCGACACCCACGACTCGGTCCAGGACCTCATCACCGCCCGCGGTCTGGTCGACATCGTCATCCCGCGTGGCGGTGCCGGCCTGATCAACGCCGTCGTCACCGGCGCGACCGTGCCCGCCATCGAGACCGGTACCGGGAACTGCCACTTCTACGTCGACGCCTCCGCCGACGTCGAGGAGGCCACCCGCCTGGTCGTCAACGGCAAGACCCGCCGCTGCTCGGTGTGCAACGCCACCGAGACCGTCCTGCTGGACGCCAGTCTCTCCGCCGAGGACAAGAAGCACGTCCTCACCACGCTGCAGGACGCCGGGGTCACGCTCCACGCCGACCTCGCCGAGCTCTCCGGTCTGGATCTCGGCGGCGTTGTCGCGGCCACCGAGGCCGACTGGGAGGACGAGTACGGCTCCTTCGACATCGCCGTGAAGATCGTCGACGGCGTCGAGGCGGCGACCGACCACATCCGCCGGTACACCACCGGCCACACCGAGGCGATCGGTGCGACCGATATCCGCGTCACCCAGTACTTCACCGCCAACGTGGACGCCGCGGCCGTCATGGTCAACACCTCCACCGCCTGGACCGACGGTGAGATGTTCGGCTTCGGTGCCGAGATCGGCATCTCCACCCAGAAGCTGCACGCCCGTGGACCGATGGGGCTGCCGGAGCTGACCAGCACCAAGTGGATCGTCACCGGCGAAGGTCAGGTCCGGCCGTAGCCGCTCTCAGCTCCTCCCCGGTCCTGTCCGGGGTCGTCGGCGGGACGCACGGGTACTGTATGTAGCCTGAGAAACATGAACAGCATCGTGAAGCCTGTCATGAGGTCCGGAGGGTCGGCGGCCGCCGTCCTGGCGCTCGTCCTCGCGGCGGCACCCGCGGCGCATGCCGGTGCGGGTGCGGCGGCAGGTACGGCAGGGGACACCTGCCCGTCCACCGTCATCCTGGCCGGCCGCGGCAGCGAGCAGAACCACGTCACCTACCCGGACGGGCCGCTGGCACGGTACTCCAACGGCTGGGAGGGGGAGGCCGTCTCCAACCTCTTCACCTTCACCCTCGCCGAGCACCCGGAGATCCTCGACGACGGCACCACGCAGATCATCGGCATCACCGACGAGCACTATCCGGCCCGCTTCCCGCTGCCGAAGTCCGTCGCCGACGTCACCCCGGCGGTTCTGGTCGAGTCCGCACAGCTCACCGCGGACTCCGTCATCCGCAGCTTCACCGGTGGGCAGACCCAGGTCGACGACTGGGAGGCCACCACCGGGTGCCGGCCGGACTACATCACCGTGGGCTACTCCCAGGGCGAACTGCCGATGCCCGGTGTCCAGCGGGATCTGGCAGCGGAAGGACGACTGCGTGGCGTCCTCGCCTTCGGCAACCCCCTGCACCATGTCCCTGGTGCCCGGGGCTTCCCCGGTGTGCCACGGGATGTCCCGTCGCTGGACTACTGCGTGCCCGATGACGTGGTCTGCGACACCGACGTCCGCTCGGCCTTCCTCGCCCTGACCGACCCCGAAGATGCGGGGGCCCACGCCTACTACTTCGAGGACGCCGCCGCCGGTTCACCCTCGGCGGGGGACCGGCGCGTCGCCGACACCCTCGCCGACTGGATCAGCCGGTAACTCAGCCGATGAACAGGACCAGCGGCCCGTCGTAGAGCACGGCGGCGACCAGTCCGGCCACGGTCACCCCGATGACCACCGGAATCTCGGTCATGCCGACCTTCTTCGGCGTCCACGCGGTCTTCGGTTCGGTCGAGGTGGCGTCCTTCGGGACGGCGTAGGAGCGCCACAGTGCCCAGCCGAAGACCACCACGGCCAGCAGCCACGGCAGGATGCCCATGTGCTCGGAGGTGACCGAGAAGACCACCACGACCAGGGACACCGCGTGGAAGACCATCGAGCCGGTCCACCATGCACGGTCGCCCTTCTTGCGGATCATCGTCTTCACGTAGAGGACGGTGCCGACCTGGTACAGGGCGAGCCACACCAGTGACCACCACATGACCGCCGGCAGGGAGTCGACGACCTCGGCGGTGAACAGGTTGCGGGTCAGCGTCACACCGTCAGAGACCGGCTGTGACGCACCGACACCCACACTGGCCAGCACCGCGATGAGGAAGGCGGAGGCCACGGTCTCGGCGGCACCGGCGATGAACGAGCGGGGCGTGCCACGGTTGATCTCCATCAGCGCGATGGCGGTCAACGGGACGAAGATCACCGCCCACCACAGCAGATGCGGCTGCAGGAGGACCGCACACACCACGGCGACGAGTGTCACCGCGCCGTAGACCAGGGTCGGCGTTTTCGCGGCGGCCCTGATGCGGGTGTTGCCCGAGGACCGGGCCTGCAGCCACTTCCCGCCGGCGAAGAAGGTCAGGTACCCGACGACCCAGGCCACCGCGACAGCGAGGGCGGTGAGTACCGCGCCGATGCCGGCATGGAAACCGGAGCCGAGTGCGCCCGCGTCGGAGACGATGGAGCGGAGTGCCCACAACCAGGCGAGACCGACGATGAGGGGGGCGATGATCATGGGCCAGGCACCGTGCTGGTCGGGCTGCCAGTAGCGTGAGGAGCGGGACGTCATGGTGATTCAGCGTAGCCGTCCGATAGGCTCTGTGGACGTGAACACACCCACAACCGGGCAGGGCAGGACCGGCCGGCCGCGGCGCATCGGCGTCATGGGCGGAACCTTCGACCCGATCCACAACGGACACCTTGTCGCGGCCAGTGAGGTCGCCGCGCTCTTCGAGCTGGATCTGGTCATTTTCGTGCCTACCGGGCAGCCCTGGCAGAAGAAGGACCGGTACGTCTCCGAGGCGGAACACCGCTACCTCATGACGGTGATCGCGACCGCCTCGAACCCGCGGTTCACCGTCTCGCGGGTGGACATCGACCGGCCCGGGGCGACGTACACCGTCGACACCCTCAAGGACATCCAGCAGCACCACCCGGACGCCGAACTGTTCTTCATCACCGGGGCGGACGCGTTGGACCGCATCGTCACCTGGCGGGACTGGGAGGAGGTCTTCCACCTCGCCCACTGCGTCGGCGTGACCCGCCCCGGCTACGACCTGGCGGACGCCGGCGAACAGCTGCGCGCCCAGGTCGACGCCGACCGGCTGAGTCTGGTGAATATCCCGGCGATGGCGATCTCCTCGACGGACATCCGGGAGCGGGCGTCCGAGCAGTGGCCGGTCTGGTACCTGGTGCCCGACGGGGTGGTGCAGTACATCGCCAAGACCGGGATGTACCGGAACACCGAGGAGGTCTACCCGTCCTACCTGGAGGGGAATCCGGACGCGGAGCCGGACGTGGACTGGGGGACGCACCGGTTCCCGCCCGGTTCGTTCCGACAACCCGGCTCCTACAGGTAGAATTACGCAACGGATATTTCCGCACCAACCCTGCACCAACCTCTGCACTAACCTCTGCACCTACCCTGAAGGAACTCACTGACCGTGACCGCCAGCTCCGAAGCCATCAACCACGCAGGCATCGCCGCCCGTGCCGCCGCCGAGAAGTTCGGTGAGGACATCGCCGTCCTCGACGTCACCGGCCGTATGCCGCTGGCGGACATCTTCGTCATCATCACCGGCGACAACGAGCGCATGGTCGACTCGATCGTCGACGAGATCGAGGCGGAGCTCTCCGAGAAGGCCGGCGTCAAGCCGCGCATGCGCGAGGGTCACCGTGACGGTCGGTGGGTCCTGCTGGACTACGGCACGATCATCGCCCACGTGCAGCGCCGTGGGGAGCGCGAGTTCTACGGACTCGACCGTCTCTACCGCGACTGCCCGACCGTCGAGGTCGAGGGCATCGAGCAGTCCGACCGTGGCGCATGGGCGGACAACCTCGACGTCAGCGAGCTCGCCGAGCTCGACCGGTTGGATCCGCTGCAGGCTCAGAGCGTCGACGAGCTGCCGCTGGCCGGTCCGGGGCCGGACGCCGACGAGATCTAGGTCAGGAGACCTGTCATGTCGGGAACAGCGGGATCACCAGCGCGTCCGGAGCGTCGTCTCCTGCTGATCCGTCATGGCCAGACCGAGTTCAACAAGGCCGGTCGGATGCAGGGGCAGCTCGACACGCCGCTGAGTGACGCCGGTCGGGACGAGGCCATCCGGGTCGCCGAGGGCCTCGCGGACTGGCCGATCGGCACCGTCGTCTCCTCCGACCTGGAACGCGCGGTGGATACCGCCGCCGCGCTCGCCGGGGCACTGTTCGCGGAGGCCCGGCAGTTCACGACGGACCCCCGACTGCGGGAGACCGACCTCGGGGAGTGGTCGGGGCGCGCCCACGAGGACGTGGACGCGAGCTTCCCCGGCGCCCGGTCCCACTGGCGGCTCAACCCGCGGTGGGCGCCGCCGGGCGGGGAGACCCGCCTGGAGGTCTCGGCACGGGCGGCGGAGGTCGTCACCGAGCTGATGGCCTCGGACGCCTGGGACCGTGGTGCGGTCGCACTCGTCGCCCACGGCGGGACGATCTCCGCCCTGACCTGCCGTCTGCTGGGGATCCCGGTGGATCACTACGCGATGCTCGGCGGCCTGGGGAACACCCGCTGGTCGCAGGTCGTCGCCCGCCCCTCGGACGCCTGGGCACCCGGGTCAGGGAGGCCCTGGTGGGAGAGCCCACGCTGGTTCCTCGAGGGCTGGAACGTCGGTGTGTCGATGCCGTCGCCGGTGGCCGTCGTCAACGCCGACGAGGGGACGGACACCGACGGTGAGCCGGACACCCCTGAATCCTCAGGTGGTGCGGCATGACAGTGCATGTGGTCACGGATTCCACGGCCTGCCTGCCGCCCGCGCTCGCGGACGAGTACGGCATCACGGTCCTGGACATCCACACCCGGGGACAGATCCCCACCAAGGGTGCGGACGCTCCCGGGGTACCGGAGGATATCGCCGACGACGAGGCCGGGGGCAAGGACGCGGACACGGACGCGGCCCCGGAGGACGCCGGGTCCGTCAGGGAGAGCGGCGATACCGACGATGCCGATGACCCTGGTGACGTCGCTGGCGATTCCGGCACCGGTGATTCCGGGAAGCAGGAGGAGGACGCCCCCACGACCGCCGGTCTCGGCCCGTTGGAGCTGACCGCGGCCTATGCCCGGCTGCTCGAACGTGGTGGTGACGAGGGTGTTGTCGCGCTGCACCTGTCCCGGGAACTGTCGTCGACCTGGACCTCGGCGACGCAGGCCGCGGGTGTCTTCCACGGCCTGGTTGAGGTGCTGGACACCCGGTCGGCCGGCATGGTGCTGGGCCAGGCGGCGATCGCCGCGGCCCAGGCATCCGCCGCCGGTGGGACGTTGGCCGAGTGCACTGCGGCCGCGCAGCATGTCCTCGATGGTGCAGAGGTCTGGCTGTACGTCCACCGACTCGACGCCATGGCCCGCGGTGGGCGCCTGTCCACCGCGCAGCGGCTGTTGTCGACGGCGCTGGCGATCAAGCCGATCCTGCGTCTGGCGGGCGGCAAGATCGAGCTCGCGGCGAAGACCCGTACCCAGTCCAAGGCGATGGCCCGGTTGGTCTCCCTCGCCGAGAGTGCCTACCGCACCGCCGCCACCCCGGCTCGTGCGCCGGAGACGGACGAGGACACAGCGGACGCCGAAGACGCAGTGGGCACACAGGACTCCGCAGACTCCGAGGACACGCCACCGGAGACCGGCGACGCAGTCGAGACTGTCGAGGACACGAAGGCCGCTGAAGCGACTGAAGTAACTGAGGCTGCTGACACCGAGGCTCCCCAGGCGGAAACTGATGACGACGCCTCCGATGACGGCGCTGACAGCGCTGACGACGCCGACACCTCCGGTGAGGTGGAGCAGCAGCAGGAGGAAGGGCGTCCCCGCGTCTTCACCTTCGGCGGTGACCACGAGTTCCGGCTGCGCAAGCGCAAGGAAGCTCCGGTGCCGCTGTCCGAGCTGCCTGCGGTGCCGATGCATCTGGACATCCACCAGGCCGGCTGCCCGGAGATCGCCGAGGAGCTGCGCGCGACACTGCGCGCCGATCTGCCCGACTGCGTGGTGATCTCCGTGGTCGATCTCTCCCCGGCCCTGATGGTCCACACCGGCCCGGAGGCCATCGGTATCACTCTTGTCCAGGGCTGAACTCCGGGCCGGATGACGGACGATTCGGGGCTCTGCGGTGTGATGTCTCAGGGCACCGTCGCCGGAACCCCTATCGGCGGACCGATCTTTCACCGACAGGCAGGAACGTCACGGCGGACAATGGTCGTCACGGGTGGACTGTGGCTGTGGTCCCTGGCGCCGTGACGGCCCGTAGGCCCGGGCGACACCCCCGTCTGCCCGAGCGCGTCCGTCTGCGAAACACGTCCGCTGCTCACCGGAAGTGTCACCGATGCCCTGATACATCACATTCCGGGATCTGCTGGACAGGTGCTCAGAATCGTCCGTTTTTCTTCCGGGGGACGCCGGGCGAGACTGCCCGGAGTGGAGGGGGAGGACTACAGAAACTGTTGCTGATCTGCGTTTTTCAGGTGTCGTGGCCGTGTCTGCGGCGTCCTGGTAAAAAGTTTGTCCACAGGGGCCGAGTTATCCACAGGGTCCTGGTCTTTTGTCTTTTCCGGGGGCCGGGCGGCGACGCCACCGTGGTTGGCTGTGCCGCATGGACGGAGACGCAGAGCGCAACGGAGAGCTGAAGGGCCGCACACGACGTGCCGCCGGCTCGGTGAAGGCCAGGATCGAATCCCTGGTCCAGCCGGTGCCGGGGCATGAGCTGGCCGATGTCCGTTTCGAGCGTCGGACCGCGATCGGTCCCCGGTCCGCCCGTGCCTTGACCATCATCGTCGCGGCTGTCGCAGTCGCACTCGGAGGAGGGATGCTTATCGGACTGTTGAGAGGCGGAGGTGGCGACGGGGGAACGGTCGCCGTGGCGGGACTTTCGCCGACCGGAGCAGGACAGCTGACGGAAACGCCCATTGCTGCAGAATCTCCGTCAGCTGGCCGCCCGGAGAGGGACAACAACGGGGATGCAGGGGATACGGGGAACACAGGGGATACAGAGACGGTGGTGATCGCGGTCCAGGGGCTGGTGGACCGCCCGGGGCTGCACATCGTCGATGCGGGGACGCGGCTGGGCGAGATACTCGACCTCGCCGGAGGGGTGCGGCCGGAGGCGGGACTTGAGGGGATCAATCTCGCCGAGAAGGTGGTCGACGGTCTGCAACTGGTGGTGGACGCCGAGGGGTCCCGGGTGACGTATCCCGGGCAGGCGGTGCAGGCAGGTGGGGCGTCAACGGGAGGGACCACCGGGGGCGGGGACCCGGGATCCGACGGTGGCACCGGTGGAGAGAAGGTGGACATCAACACCGCGGACCTCGCCGGGCTGACCACGCTGAGCGGGGTGGGGGAGAAGACCGCGCAGGCGATCATCGACTGGCGCGAGGCCAACGGTCCGTTCACCGCGCCCGAGCAGCTCATGGAGGTCAAGGGGATCGGCCCGGCGAAGTTCGAGGCGCTGCGGGACGCCGTCAGTGTCTGATCTGCCTGAGTCGTCCAAGCGGGGCGAGCAGCCTGGGCAACCCGAGCGGTCCGACCGTCCCTACCCGGATCCGGACCTCACGCCGGCCCCGGGGACCGGACGCGCCTGGAGTGTCCCGGACCGGGATCCGCACAGTCCCGCTGTCCTGCGCAGTCGACGCGGCCCGGACCTGCGGCTCGTCCCGGTCGCCCTCGCCGTCTGGCTGTCGGTCATTCTCACCGTGGTCACGAGGACGCCGTGGCCACCGCTGTTCACCGGCATGCCGGTCCTGGTCGGTGGACTGGTTGTCGGGGTGCGACGGTGGGGACGTCGAGGTCACCACCGACCCGGCTTCACCGGCACCCATGCTGCTGCGCTGCGCACCGGCGTGCTGGCCGGACTGTGTGCCGCGGTGTGGTCGGCACGGGCGGCCTTGCTGGTCCACCGGGCAGACCGGCACCCGTGGCTCACCGGGACCTCCCGCCGGTTCAGTGGGGTCCTCGAACTGGCCGGCGCACCGAAGCGGCTCACCGGGGGAAGCCTGCAGGCGCCGGTCGACGTGCCCGACCTGGGCACGGTGCCGCTGTTCATCTCCCCGGACGAAATTCCGGCAGACACCCCGGCCGGTGCCGGCCCGCTCGAGGCGATCCTCGACCTCCAGCCGGGCGCGGAACTGGCGGTCACGGCGACGGTCCGGGCGTCCGATCGTCCGGGCATCGCCCCGGTCACGCTCTCGGCGGTCACCACACCGGAACCCGCCGACGGGCCCGACGGCATCTCTGCGGTGACGGCTCATTTGCGCGACGGACTGCGAGACGCCGCGTCCCACCTGCCCGACGGTGCCTCTGACCTGGTACCGGGCATGGTCGTCGGCGATGTCGGTGGGCAGGCTCCCGCCACCCGCACCGAATTCCTCGCCACCGGACTCTCGCACCTGACCGCGGTTTCCGGGGCGAATCTGGCGATCGTCTCCGGCGGGGTGCTGGTGCTGGCAGGTGCCCTGGGCGCGGGCAAACGGGTACAGGTGATCCTCGCCGCGGTCTGTCTCGTGGCGTTCGTCGTGCTCGTCGGCCCGGAACCGAGTGTGCTGCGCGCCGCGGTCATGGGGTTTGTCGGCCTGGTCGCCGTGGTCAGCGCCCGCCGGACCCACGGGTTCGCGGCCTGCTCGGCGGCGGTACTGCTGCTCCTGCTCATCGACCCCGGCCTCGCGGTGGAGTACGCCTTCATCCTCTCGGTCGTGGCGACGGTCGGCATCGTGGCCGTCGCACCGCTGGTCTCCCGGCGACTGCTGCAGTATCAGGCGGACAGGAGGACCGACCACCACACCCCGGTCGGCTGGCAGCGCAATCTCTGTCAGCTCATCGGGGTGAGTCTCGCCGCCGATGTCGTCACCGCACCGGTCATCGCACACATGACCGGGGTCCTCTCGCCGACCGCCGTGGTGGCGAATCTTCTCGTCGGGCCTGCCGTGCCCGTGGTGACGGTGGTCGGCATGGTCGGCGCCCTGCTTGCGGGGGTGTGGGTGCCGGTCGGTGTGGCGGTGTTGTGGATCTGCGCGCCCTGTGCGATGTGGATCACGCAGGTCGCCCACACCCTCGCCAGGGTTCCGGTGCTGTCGACGACCGCGGGCTGGTGGGCGGTGGTGGCTGTCGCGACTGTCGGGACAGCTCTGGTCACGGTGGTGGTCTCGGCCCGGTGGCGCACGACCGCTGCCGGCGTCCTCGGTATGGCGCTGGTGGTCGGGGCACTGGCCTGGCGGAGCGGAACACTGACCGCCGGGCCGTACCCCACACCTGCGGCCACACCACGCTTCGGTGCAGGCATCGACCGGACCTGGGCCGAGAACCTCGACGAGGTGACCGACTGGCGGATCGGGGTGCGGTGGGCCGACGACGGTCCTGAGCTGCTGAGCCCCGGAGACCACGGAGCCGACACCGTGCAGGTCATCACCCTGCCCGACGATGGGAGCGTCCTGCGACATGAACAGGCGGCCTCCGGCACACAGCGTCCTGACCTGTACGTGGTGACCGCCTGCGGACGCTCCCGCGGCATGCCCAGCATGACCCCTGGCGGCGTCCCCGTGGCCTACCCCTGTCGCGACGGAACAGTACTTCTCGCCGACGACGGACTGCACGCCTCGGGGCAGGGGTGAGCTGGTCCGGTGCGCTGTCTACTATGGCGGGCATGGCTCCAGCGTCTTCCGTGTCATCCACGCGCCCGTCGGCCACCGCACAGGTGTACCTCATCGTCGGCGGGGACGACTTCCTCGCTGAGCGACGGCGCACCGCGATCGTCGAGGAAGCCAGGCGCTCCGCCGGCAACCCTGACCTGCCGGTGGAGATGCGCAAGGTCAGCGAGATCGACGCCGGGGAACTGGCCGAGCTGCTCAGCCCCTCCCTGTTCGCCGAGGACCGTGTCGTCGCGGTCACCGGACTGGCCGAGGCATCCAAGGACACCGCCGGACTCATCGAGGCCGCCGTCGCCGATCCTGCGCCGGGCGTGGTCCTGATTCTCCAGCACTCCGGCAAGGGGCGCCAGAAGGCACTGGTCACCAGCCTGCCGAAGAAGGCACCCACCGGTGCCCTGCAGGTGCTCTCCGCCGAAGAACTCAAGGGCCGGGAACGCGCGGGTTTCATCGACGCCGAATTCCGGGACGCCGGGGTGCGCGTCAGCCCGGACGTCACCGAGGCTCTGCTGGACGCCGTGGGTACGGACCTGCGTGAACTGGCCAGCGCCGTCAGTCAGCTCGTCTCCGACACCGGCGGGAAGGTCACCGCCGCCGCGGTCCACCGCTATTACCAGGGCTCGGCCGAGGTCTCCGGCTTCGATGTCGCCGAGTACGCCGTGTCCGGGCGGACCGACCAGGCGGTGGGGGCGGCGCGCCGGGCACTGCAGCTGGGCGTCCCGCATGTGCTGCTGGCCTCCGCACTGTCCGGGATGATGGGGGACATCGCCAAGGTGCACGGGGTGGGACGGATCAACGCCCGTGCCCAGGCGGCGGAGTTCGGCATGCCGCCGTGGAAGCTGGAGAAGACCGTCCGGCTGGCACGGGCGTGGACGGCGGCCGGGGTCGCCGCCGCAGTCCAGGTCGTCGCGGAGCTGGACGCCGGGGTGAAAGGCTGGGCGGCGGATCCCGAGTACGCGGTTGAGGATGCTGTCAGACGCATTTCCGTTCTCGCACGGGGGTAACCACTGCCACCCCCACAGGGGTGTTTCGGGACGCAGTTTCCGGGGTGGCTGCGGAGGGGATCTGCCGTTCGTCCAGCGGATATGCGGAAACTCGCCCGCATGAGGGGGTAGTAGGCAGGGGTGAATATGTGGTTACCCGCTGAATCCGGACATACGGTGGAACTCGGGACTTACCCCCACGTTCTTCACTCGAAGGAGCCGACATGAACCCTCGGACCCGGGTACTCACAGGGACGGTGCTCGCCCAACTCGGACTGGGCACCGTCTACTCGTGGTCTATCCTCAACCCCGCACTGGCCGACAAGTACGACACGAAGACCTTCAGCATCGCGATCACCTTCTCGATCATGATGATCTGTCTGTCGGTCTCCACCCTGACGATCAACTGGCTGCAGGCGAAGTTCGGCGTCCGCAATGTGCTTGTCGCCTGCGGCGTGGTCCTGGCCGTCGGCCTGTTCCTCTCCGCGTTCATGCCGAATGTCATCCTGCTGTACCTCACCGCCGGCGTCATGGTCGGTATCGCGGACGGCATCGGTTACCTGCTGAGCCTGACCAACTGCCTGCGCTGGTTCCCGGAGAAGTCCGGCACCATCTCCGGCATCTGCGTCGGCGCCTACGGTCTGCCCGCCTTCATCCTCCCGCTCGTCGTCACCCCGGTGCTCGGCGCCGCCGAGGACGGCTACCCCGGACTGCGGACCTGCTTCATCCTCTGGGCGGTCATCGCCGCCGTGCTCATCGTCGTCGGTGGTCTGCTCCTGGCGGACGCCCCGCGGATCCCGCACTCCGACACCCCGTCCTCCGGGGAGTACAGCCGGCCCCAGATGCTGCGTCAGCCGCAGGCCTACCTGCTCTTCTGGGGCATCACGGCCTTCTGCTTCGCCGGCCTGTTCATCATCGGTAACGCCGGTGGTGCCGCCGCGGACGCCGCCGACCCGAAGAAGTACCTCATCGGCACCACCGTCACCCTGGTCTCCCTGGTGGCGCTGGCGAATACCGCGGGACGCTTCCTCTTCGGCTGGCTCTCCGACCACGTCACCCGCACCCTCATCGTCGCCTGCTCGCTGACCGTGCTGACCATCATGTCGGTGGTCGTCGGCCTGGCCTGGCGTCCGGAACCGTGGCTCTACATCCTCGCCTTCCTGCTCTTCGGCGCTGCTTTCGGTGGCTGCATCACGATCTACCCGACGATCGTCGGCGATTACTTCGGCCACAACAACCAGGCGAAGAACTACTCGATCATCTACCAGGGGTTCGCCTGCGGCGCGGTCATCACCCTGATCTTCAACACCCTGATGTCCAATGACGCCCTCGAGTTCGGCACCGCCCTGCTCATCGGCTCCGTCTTCCTCGCGATCGGCGCGGTCATCCTCTTCCTTGTCAAGGCCCCCGGCCCGCCGCCCGCGGAGGACGCCGCCACGACCGCAACCCCTGAATCCGTCAACGTCTAGCAAAGGACAGTGACCACAAATGTCTGACACCACAGCAACCGCCCCGGTCGTCGACTTCGCCGCCATCAAGGCCGGCCTCGGCGAGGACTACGACAACCCGTTCCAGGTCCTCGACGAAAACCACCGGGTCGTCAACCAGGAGGTCTTCGACACCTTCACCGACGACGAACTCGTCCACTTCATGAAGATCATGCTCCGCGAGCGCATCCTCCACGAGCAGACCACCGTCTTCTCCAAGCAGGGACGCCTCGGCTTCTACGCCCCGACACTCGGCCAGGAGGCCAGTCAGCTGGGCAGCGTCACCGCCTTCCAGCCGCAGGACTACCTCTTCCCGAGCTACCGTGACCTGCCGCAGATGATCGAGCACGGCGCGATCACCCCGGCCCAGGGCTACCTCTGGTCCCGCGGACATGTCCAGGGCAACCGCATGGCCGACGGTCACCGCAGCTGGTTCCCGCAGATCATCATCGGCGCGCAGCACATCGCCGCCGCCGGCGCGGCGCTCGGTCTCAAGAAGAACGGGGAGGACGCCGTGGCGTTCTCCTACTCCGGTGACGGCTCGACCTCCCAGGGCGACACCTACGAGGGACTGAACTTCGCCGGTGCCTTCCAGGCTCCGCTCGTCATGATCATCCAGAACAACGGCTGGGCGATCTCCGTGCCGCGTGACTACCAGACCCACACCCGCACCCTGGCCCAGAAGGCCGTCGCCGCCGGCGTCCCGTCGGTGCAGGTCGACGGTATG
Source organism: Corynebacterium variabile (assembly GCF_006539825.1). Lineage (GTDB taxonomy): Bacteria > Actinomycetota > Actinomycetes > Mycobacteriales > Mycobacteriaceae > Corynebacterium > Corynebacterium variabile. The sequence goes on along the minus strand of NZ_BJNT01000012.1, from coordinate 109,296 downwards.
GACGTCCTCGCCGTCCACGCCGTGGCCAAGGCCGCCCGTGACTTCGCCGCCGCCGGCAACGGCCCGGTGATGATCGAGACCCTGACCTACCGCTTCGGTGCCCACTCCTCGGCCGGCGACGACCCGTCCCGCTACCGCACCCACGAGCAGGAGCAGCCCTGGTTCGACAAGGACCCGCTGAACCGCCTGCGTGAGCTGCTCACCGAGAAGGACCTGTGGTCCGCCGAGCACGAGGCAGAGCTGAAGGACGCCTACAAGAAGGAGTTCCGCGCCGCCATCAAGGAGGCGGAGGCCGCTCCGCACCAGACCGTCACCGAGTTCCTCACCAACACCTTCGAGGAACCCACACCGAACATCGTCAAGCAGCTGGAAGAAGCGGCTGCTGCAGAGGCTGAGGAGAAGTAACCATGACCACCATGAGCTACATCGATGCCGTCACCAGTGCCCTCGACAACGTTCTCGCGGAGGATCCGAAGACCCTCATCTTCGGCGAGGACGTCGGTAAGAACGGCGGCGTCTTCCGCGCCACCCAGGGGCTCCAGGACGAGTTCGGCGAGGACCGTGTCTTCGACACCCCGCTGGCGGAGTCCGGCATCCTGGGCCTGTCGATCGGACTGGCCGCCACCGGATGGCGTCCCATCCCTGAGATCCAGTTCTCCCCGTTCTCCTTCGAGGCCGCGGACTCGCTGATCGGGCAGATGTCCCGCAACCGCTTCCGCACCGCCGGCGACATAGCCCAGCCGATCACCGTGCGTTCCCCGTACGGCGGCGGCACCCACACCGCCGAGCTGCACTCCGACAGCATCGAGCACGTCTTCGCCGGCGTCCCCGGTCTGCGCGTGGTCGCCCCGTCCTCCGCCTATGACGCCAAGGGTCTGCTGGTCTCGTCGATCGAGAACAATGACCCGGTCCTCTTCCTCGAGCACCTCAAGCTCTACCGCTCGATCAAGGAGGACGTCCCGGAGGACATCTACCGCATCCCGCTGGACAAGGCGAACGTCGTCCGGCAGGGCACCGACATCACCCTCGTCGCCTACGGTGCGATGGTCCACGAGTGTGTGAAGGCCGCCGAGGAACTGGCCAAGGACGGGATCGCCGCCGAGGTCATCGACCTGCGCACCATCTCGCCGATCGACACGGACACCATCTTCGCCTCCGTCGACAAGACCTCCCGCCTCGTCGTCGTCCAGGAGGCACAGAACATGGCCGGTGTCGGCGCCCACGTCGTCACCGAGGTCGCGGAGAACCGGATCCTGTCGCTGGAGGCCCCCATCGGGCGCGTCTCCGCCCCGGACTCGGTCTACCCCTTCGCCGTCGACGAGCACGCCTGGCTGCCGGACGCGTCCAAGATCGTCGCCAAGGCCCGCGAAGTCCTGAGCTATTAGGAGCACATCATGGCTTATTCATTCATCATGCCGGAGCTGGGCGAGGGCCTGGCCGAGGGAACCATCTCCAACTGGCTGGTCGCCGAGGGTGACACGGTCGAGGAGGATCAGGACCTCGTCGAGATCGAGAACGACAAGGCGGTCACCGAACTGCCCTCGCCGGTCGAGGGCACCGTCGAGAAGATCAACTTCGGACCCGGTGACGTCGCCAAGGTCGGTGACGTTCTCATCGTCATCGACGACGGGTCGCCGGATACCGGGGCCGATGCCGTCGAGGACGCCTCTCACCCGGCCGTTATCGCCGACGCCACCGCCCTCGAGGAGCACTCCGCCAAGGGCGGCGCCGATGAGGCGGTGACGGCACAGGAGAACCCGGTCAACCGGCAGACCCGACCGGCCGCCCCCACCGAACCGGGCACGACACCCACCGAGGTCGCGCCGCTGCGCAACGACGGTGACCCGGCTGTCGCCGCGGCCGAGGGGACCCGCGTCCTCGCGATGCCGGCGGTGCGCCGTTACGCCCGCGAGCGTGACGTGGACATCACCACGGTCGTCCCGACCGGAGCCCACGGCCACGTCACCCGCGGTGACATCGACAAGGCCTACGGTGCGCCGAAGGCCGCCGACACCGAGGCAGCCACAGAGAACGCTCCCGCGCAGGACGCCGCGGCGTCCTCCCCGGTCGCTGCCGCACCCGCGCCGGTGCGTCCGACCGAAGGCGACCGTCGCGAGGCCTACGCCGGCATCTCGGCGGCCACCGGCCGGGCGATGTCCGCCTCCCACGCGACGATCCCGCCGGTCACCAACTTCGGCGAGGTCGAGGTCTCCGCGCTGCTCAAGCTGCAGAAGAGGTACAAGGAGCACGCTGCCGAGCAGGACGTCCACCTGACCATCCTGCCGTTCATCGTCAAGGCGCTCGTCGCCGCGATGAAGAAGTACCCGGTGCTCAACGGCGCGTTGGATACGGAGACCAACGAGATCGTCTACCACGCGGCCTGCAATGTCGCGATCGCCACCGACACCCCGCGCGGGCTCTACGCCCCGGTGGTCAAGGACGCCGACCGCGTCAATGTCCTCGAGATCGCCAAGACCATCGGCGACAACGCCGGCAAGGCGGCCGAGGGCAAGCTGTCCGCGGACGACATGTCCGGCGCCGGCGTCACCGTGAGCAACCTCGGCGGTGTCGACGGTGGCTGGTTCACCCCGATCATCAGTGTCGGGCAGTCCGCCATCCTCGGTGTGGGCCGTGCCGTCAAGGCACCCTACGTCAACGACGACGGTGAGCTGGCTGTCGGCAGGATGATGAAGCTCTCGCTGACCTACGACCACCGCATCATCGACGGCGTGCGCGGCCAGGAGATCCTCAACACGGTCATGCGGCTGCTGCACGACCCGAACCTGCTGGTCATCGAAGGTTAGGAGAACAGTCATGGCCAAGGAACTGGAACAACACGGCACCGTCATCATCGGTGCAGGCCCCGGCGGGTACGTCGCCGCGATCCGTGCGGCGGAACTCGGACAGCAGGTCACCGTCATCGAGGAGTCCGACACCCTCGGCGGCATCTGCCTCAACGTCGGCTGCGTGCCGTCCAAGGCGCTGATCTCGGCCGGCAAGCGGCTGAGCCAGGCGCAGGACTCCACCATGTACGGGATCACCACCGGTGAGGTCTCCTTCGACTTCACCGCCCTGCAGGACTGGAAGCAGCACAAGGTCGTCGACCGGATGACCAAAGGCATCGAAGGGCTGTTCGCCAAGCACGGGATCGAGATTGTCCGCGGCTCCGCGATGCTGGTCAGCGACAGCGAGATCCAGATCATGCCGGCCGGCCCGCAGCAGTTCATGAGTGTCACCGAACCGCGGCGGATCGCCTTCACCGACCTGATCATCGCCACCGGCTCGCGCCCGGTGGAGATCCCCGGCTTCCAGATCAGCGGACGCGTCATCGACTCGACCGGCGGTCTGGGTCTGGAGAGTCTACCGAAGGAGCTCGTCGTCATCGGCGGCGGGTACATCGGCACCGAACTCGCTGGCGCCTACGCCGACTTCGGTACCCACGTCACCATCCTCGAGGGCACCGACCAGATCCTCCCCGGGTTCGAGAAGGACCTGGTGAAGGTCGTCGTCAAGAAGCTGAAGTCCAAGGGCGTCACCGTGCTCACCGGGGTGCGCGCCAAGCACTCCGAGCAGCGTGCGGACGAGGTCACCGTCACCTACGCGACCAAGGGCGGCGAGGAGAAGAAGGTCACCGCCGACTACTGCATGATCACCGTCGGAAGGACGCCGAACACCGACTCCCTCGGGCTGGACGCCACGGGTGTGGAACTCGACAAGCACGGCCTCATCAAGGTCGACGAGCGCGGGTTCACCGGGGTGGATCACATCTGGGCCGTCGGTGACGTGACCATGGGCCCGGCTCTGGCGCACATGGCCTTCATGGAGGGCAAGACCGCGGCCGGTGCCATCGCCGGACGCCCGGACGCCAACGAGTATTTCGCCGTGCCGGCGGTGTGCTTCTCCGACCCGGAGATCGCGACGGTCGGCATGACCGTGGCGGAGGCGGAGAAGAGCGGGCTGACCGTGCACGCCTCCCAGTTCCCCTTCGCGGGCAACGCCCGTGCCGTGTCCCTGGGTGAGGGCGAGGGCTTCGTGCGTCTGGTCTCGACGATCGACACCGGCACGCTCGTCGGTGCTCAGATCGTGGGCCCGGGTGCCTCCGACCTCATCTCGGAGTTGTCCGTGGCAGTGAACTGCCAGCTCAACGTGGAGGACATCGCCCTGACGATCCATCCGCACCCGACGCTGGGTGAGCCGGTGGCCGAGGCCGCGGACATCGCGATCGGTCTGCCGACACACCTGTAGGGCTCTCTTCAGGACGCGTGCAGGACGCCCGTATCGCGCCCGCAGCGCGCCGGGCCGGGTCGACCGCCACCGCGGCGGGGGTAGCGCAATGTCCCCCCGCTGTGGTGGCGGTCGTCGTCATGTTCAGGGGGTGCCACCTCTGCAGACGGGGGAGGTGTCAAGTATGTTCGCACACCTATGTTGATAGAAGGGTTGCCGGGTATGGGGGAGCGGCCTAGCGTGGTCCGCGTCGCCGCCGATGTGATCCCGGGCACAAAAACGTTGCACTGTGACCCTTCTCGGTACCTCGGCGGCGCGACCCCCTGTTTCTACCGTTGCATCCCCTCCGAGAGGACCTTCCTTGTCTGCTCCGACGATCGACCGTACCGACCTCAACAACCGCGTCCTCACCTGGTTCGCTGACTTCGCCGACGCCCTGGCGACCCCGGATGCCGAGGCCGCCGCCTCCGCCACCGCCGACCTGTTCGTCGAGCAGGGTTACTGGCGTGACCTCACCACCTTCACCTGGAACCTGCACACCGCAGAGGGCCGGAAGAGTATCGAGGACCTGGTCAAGGGTACCCACGGCACCGGCAACCTCACGATCAGCAACATCGAGATCGACCGGGACGCCGTCGTGGAGGACGCTGCCGACGGAGACGGCGAGGACATCTTCGCCTTCGTCACCTTCGAGAACCGGGTCGTGAAGTCGCGGGCGCTGATCCGTCTGAAGAACGAGGGCACCGAGGACGCCCCGGTCGACAGGTGCTGGACCCTGCTGACCTCCGCCCGTGAGCTGCACGCCCGCCCGGAGAAGAAGGGCCGTAACCGGATCAAGGGTGCCGAGCACGGACCTCACGCCGACCCTCGCAACTGGGCGGACCGCCGGGCCGAGCGGCGCGAGAACCTCGGCTACTCCGAGCAGCCGTATGTCCTCATTGTCGGTGGTGGTCAGGGTGGCATCGCCCTGGCGTCCCGCCTGAAGCGGCTCGGTGTGCCGACGCTGGTCGTGGAGAAGTCCGCCCGCCCCGGTGACCAGTGGCGCGGCCGGTACCACTCCCTGTGCCTGCACGACCCGGTCTGGTACGACCACCTGCCCTACCTCCCGTTCCCGGACGACTGGCCGATCTTCACGCCCAAGGACAAGATGGGCGACTGGCTGGAGCACTACACCGGCATCATGGACCTCGACTACTGGAACAACACCAGCTGCGAGCGGGCGTCCTACGATGAGGCGTCCGGCACCTGGGAGGTTGTCGTCGACCGTGACGGTGAGCAGGTCGTGCTGCATCCCGAGCAGCTCGTGATGGCCACCGGCATGTCCGGTATCGCCAACAAGCCGACCTTCCCCGGCCAGGAGAAGTTCCGTGGCGAGATCCGGCACTCCTCGGAGCACCCCGGCGGTGAGGTGGACAAGGGACGCCGCGTGGTCGTGCTCGGCGCGAACAACTCCGCCCACGACATCTGCGCCGACCTCTACGAGAACGGTGCGCACCCGGTGATGATCCAGCGGTCGCCGACCTACATCGTCAACTCGGACATGTTCATCAAGTACGTGACCAGCCCGCTGTACTCCGAGGAGGCGGTGGACGCCGGCATCGACACCGACACCGCCGACCTGCTGTTCGCCTCCTGGCCGTACAAGCTGCTGCCGCTGGGTCAGCGCGTGGCCTCCGACGGCATCCGCGAGGAGGACGCGGAGTTCTACGCCGACCTGGAGAAGGCCGGGTTCATGGTCGACTTCGGTGAGGACGAGACCGGCCTGTTCCTGAAGTACCTGCGCCGAGGCTCGGGCTACTACATCAACGTCGGTGCGTCCCAGCTGGTCATCGACGGGTCCATCGAGGTCCACTCGCAGGTCGGCATCGACCACTACACCGAAGACGGTGTGGTGCTCACCGACGGCACCGAACTGCAGGCCGACGTGGTCGTCCTGGCCACCGGCTACGGCTCGATGAACGGCTGGGCCGAGCGACTGATCAGCCCCGAGGTCGCCGACAAGGTCGGCAAGTGCTGGGGTCTCGGCTCGGAGACCGCCAAGGATCCGGGCCCGTGGGAGGGCGAACTGCGCAATATGTGGAAGCCGACCCAGCAGGAGAACCTGTGGTTCATGGGTGGCAACCTGCACCAGGGGCGTCACTACTCCCGCTACCTGTCGCTGCAGCTCGCGGCCCGGCATGAGGGGCTGGACACCCCGGTGTACGCACTGGCTCCCTCGTATCACGAGAAGTAGAAGCCCGGCTGCTTCTCATCGGGCCGCTGTTCTTCAAGCCCCACGAAATCTGCCACCCCTCAGGTCATGTCCCGGACTTCCAGGCGACCTGAGGGGTGGCAGATCTCTGTGTCGGATGGGGCTTCACGACTGCTTCGCCCACGAATCCGAGGTGTCGTGGTGGCGTCCTACCCCGTGAAGAGACCCGCGGCCTTGATGATGGTCTGGATCACGCCGTAGGACAGGGCGGCGACCACGATGAACGCCAGACCCGAGGCGACGGTCGTGTAAAGGCCACCGGCGGTGGTGGCGGTGCCGTTCGAGCGTGCATCGGAGGCCTGGGCGGCAGCGGCGCGGTCGGCCCGGACCTTCTCCTCGACGATCTCCGGATCCTCGAAGTGCTTTTCGTTGACCTTGCGGACCAGCAGGTTCGCGATGAAGCCGACGACCAGCACGCCGACCATGATGAACAGGGACAGCCGGTAGAGGTCGAATCCGGAGTGGCCCGCATCCTCCTGGGACTCGACGACGGAGTTGACGATCAGCGGGCCGGCGATACCGGCGGCGGACCAGGCGGTGAGCAGGCGACCGTGGATCGCGCCGACCTGGTAGGTGCCGAAGAGGTCCTTGAGGTAGGCCGGGATCGTCGCAAAGCCGCCGCCGTAGAAGGAGAGGATGACCAGCGCGCAGACCACGAACAGTGCCAGGGAGTGCGAGCCGAGGCTGGCGAGCAGCAGGTAGAGCAGCGACCCGAGACCCAGGTAGAGGATGTAGGTGTTCTTGCGGCCGATGTAGTCGGAGACGGTGGACCAGACGAAGCGTCCTCCCATGTTGAACAGCGACAGCAGACCGACGAAGCCACCGGCGGCGACCGCGGTGATCGCGAAGGAGTTCTGGATCATCGGGGAGGCGGACTCGAGGATGCCGATACCTGCGGTGACGTTGGTGAACAGCACGATCCAGAGGAGCCAGAACTGTGGCGTCCTGATCGCACTCCTGGCGGAGACATTGCCGGTGGTCTGGTGGGCGCGCGCCGGGATCGTCGCCGGGGTGTAGCCGGCCGGCTTCCAGTCCGGGTGAGGCAGGCGGATGACGAACGCGCCGAGGGCGATGATCACCAGGTAGAGGATCGCGAGAGTGAGGAACGTGGCCGGCATGCCCGGGGTCAGGGAGTCCGCGTCGTCACTGAACAGCGACATGAGGTCATTGGACAGCGGGCTGGCGATCAGCGCACCACCGCCGAAGCCCATGATCGCGAGGCCTGTCGCCAGGCCGGGGCGGTCCGGGAACCACTTCATCAGCGTGGAGACCGGGGAGATGTAGCCGATGCCCAGGCCGATGCCGCCGATGAAGCCGTAGCCGAAGTACACCAGCCACAGCTGGTCGGTCCAGATGCCGAGGGTGGCGACGAAGAAGCCGACGACCCAGGCGGTGCCGGAGGCGACCATGGCCTTGCGTGGTCCGACGCGTTCGACCCACGGGCCGGCGATGGCGGCGGAGATGCCGAGCATGCCGATGGCCACGGAGAAGATCCAGCCGGTGGCGACCTCACCGACCTCGAAGTGTTCGGTGAGCGGTGCCTTGAACACGGAGAAGGCGTAGGCCTGCCCGATACTCAGGTGGATGGCGAGGGCGGCGGCGGGGATGAGCCACCGGTTGAAGTTCACGGGCGCGATGATGGCGTCCCGGTCCAGTACTGACATGGGGGTCTCCTTATGGCGTCATGTATTCGCGCCGAATGTACCTTTTGTGACGCCGAATCAGTATCCCAGGTCACACCTGGTACCCCCGTTCGCCCAGGGAACTCTCGTACTCTGGGGCCCATGTCTGAACTTCCCACACTGCCCACCACCGTCGACGAACTGCTGTCCACTGTCACCGTCCCGTTGGAGCGCCGTCCGGACGGGGACGTCGTCTCCTCCCGGGCTGTCCACGACCCCGCCACCGGCCAGGTCATCGGCCTGGCCCCGGTTCACGGCGCCGAGGAGGTCGATGAGGCCGTCGCGATGGCCAGAGATATCCAGCCCGAGTGGGCGTCCTGGTCCCCGGCGGAGCGCGCTGCAGTGCTGAACCGGGCGGCGGACGCCGTGGACGCCGTCGCCGGACCACTGGCCGAACTGCTCAGCCGGGAGACCGGCAAGCCGCTGAACGGCCCCAACGCCCGCTTCGAGGTCGGGGCGTGTTCGGCGTGGCTGCGGACCGCGGCGTCGCTCGAAGTGCCGGAGGCGACGGTGGTCGATGACGGTGAGAGCGGGGGAGCGGTGGGACGCGGGCGACGCTGACGTGGCGTCCGGTGGGGATCGTCGGGGCGATCGGTCCGTGGAACTGGCCGATGATGATCAGCATCTGGCAGATCGCGCCGGCGCTGCGGATGGGCAATGCTGTGATCGTCAAGCCCTCGGAGAATACGACGCTGTCCGTCCTGGCGCTGGGCTGGGTGCTCAACCAGGTGCTGCCCGCCGGGGTGCTCACCGTCGTGCCGGGGGAGCGGGAGGTTGGTTCGGTCATCGCCGGGCACCCGGACATCCGCAAGGTGATGTTCACCGGCTCCACTGCGACGGGACGACGCATCGTCGAGGCCAGTGCGGGCAACCTCAAGCGGCTGACTCTGGAGCTCGGCGGGAACGACGCCGGCATCGTCCTGCCCGACATCTTCGACGGTGCTTCGCCCGAGCGTCGCCGGGAGATCGCGGAGACCCTGTTCTGGGGTGCGTTCATCAACACCGGCCAGACCTGTGCGGCGCTCAAGCGGCTCTACGTGCCCGACGAGATCTACGACGAGGTCTGTCGGGCGCTGGTGCGGGTCGCTGAGGATGTGCCGATGGGCATGGGGCTGGAGGAGGAGAACCTGCTGGGCCCGCTGCAGAACCGGACGCAGTTCGACATCGTCGACCGGCTCGTGGAGGACGCGAAGGCCTCCGGTGCCACGGTGCTGTGCGGTGGCAACCCGGACCGGGACGCGCCGGGCAACTTCTACCCGACGACGCTGGTCGCCGACATCGACGGGGACGCCGCGCTGGTCACCGAAGAGCAGTTCGGCCCGGCGCTGCCGATCATCCGGTACACGGACCTGGATGACGCGGTGGCCGAAGCGAACCGGTCGGAGGCCGGACTGGGCGGGTCGGTGTGGTCGGCGGATCCCGTGGCAGCCCGCGAGGTCGCGGCCCGGCTGGAGGCCGGCACCGTGTGGATCAACAACCACGGTGCGGTCGATCCGCGGATCCCCTTCGGTGGGGTGAAGGGGTCCGGCTACGGCCTGGAGTTCGGTGTCGAGGGGCTCAAGGCGGTGGCCGTGCCGCAGGTGATCAACGGGTGATGCTCACAGCGTGATCCGGTAGCGGCGGATAAGGACGCCGTCCGGGTCGGTACGACGGTCCTCGAGGACGCCACCGCAGGCTTCGATGACTCCGATCGAGCCGGCGTTGTCATCGTTACAGACGAGCAGGGCCCTGTCGATACCCCGCTCAGCGAGCAGGGCGAGGGACTGCCGGAGGATCTCGGTGGCGTAGCCGCGACGACGGTGGTCGGGGGCGACGGCGTAGCCGATGTGACCGCCGTAGTTCAGCAGGTACTCGTTGAGGCCGTAGCGGATGGAGGTGCGGCCGATGAGGGTGGTCCCGCCGTCGGCGGTGATGACCTCGGCGACGAGGAAGTCCGCGGGGAGCCAGCCCTCCGGCAGATCGGTGCCTTCATGCTGGTTGCGGACACTGTCGAGGAAGGCGGTGTAGCCGGTGCTGTCGGCGTTGAGATTGCCCACGCCGGCCAGGAAGTCGAAGGTGTCCGTCGAGCAGGAGCGGTTGAGCTCCCAGACAGCGGATTCGTCATCGGTGGTGGGCAGGCGGAGCGTGAGGGAGGGAGTTGTGGAACCTGTCACCGGAACGCCTGCTCTCCGGTGAGTGCCTGGCCGATGGTGAGCTGGTGCATTTCCGCGGTCCCCTCGTAGGTCAGCACGGACTCGAGGTTGTTGGCGTGCCGCAGCGGGGAGTGATCCAGGGTGATGCCGGATGCGCCGAGCAGCGTCCGGCATTCGCGGGTGATCTCCAGGGCCACGCGGGTGGAGTTCAGCTTGCCGACGCTGATGCGCGGCGGGGTGAGCTGCCCGGCGTCCTTGAGCCGACCGAGTTGGAGGGCCAGCAGCATGGACTTGTCGAGTTCGACGGTCATGTCCGCCAGTTTGGCCTGGGTGATCTGGAAACTGCTCAGCGGCCGGTCGAAGACGTCGCGGGTACCGACGTAGTCGATGGCGGTGGCCAGGGCGTCGCGGGCAGCACCGAGGGCACCCCAGATGATGCCGTAGCGCGCCTCATTGAGGCAGGTCAGTGGGCCACGCAGGGAGCTGACGCCGGGCAGTCGCCGGGAGTCCGGTAGCCGGCAGTCCTCCAGGATGATCTCGCCGGTGACCGAGGCGCGTAGGGAGAGCTTGCGGTGGATCTCGGCGGTGGAGAATCCGGGGGCGCCCTTCTCGACGATGAAGCCAGCGAAGCCGGGCTTTCCATCGCCGCGGTCGTCGGTGCGGGCCCAGACCACGGCGACATCGGCCACCGGGGCGTTGGTGATCCACATCTTCGTGCCGTTGAGGATCCAGTCGGCATCCTCCCCGGAGCCGTCGCGGACTGCCCGGGTGCGCATGTTCGCGGGGTCGGAGCCGGCGTCCGGCTCGGTGAGCCCGAAGCAACCGAGGGTGGTACCGGCGGCCATGCCCGGCAGGTAGTGCTCCTTCTGCTCCTCCGAGCCCCAGTGGTGGATCGCGAACATGGCCAGCGATCCCTGGACAGAGACCAGCGAGCGCAGGCCGGAGTCGACCGCCTCGATCTCCATGCAGGCCAGCCCGTAGTCGACGGCGGACATCCCGGGGCAGCCGTAGCCGTCGAGGTGCATACCGAGGACGCCGAGTTCGCCGAACTTCGGTGCGAGATCGTTGACCGGCAGGGCGCCGGCCTCGAACCAGTCAGCGACGTGGGGCCGCAGTTCCCGGTCACCGAAGTCTGCGACGGCGTCCCGGATCTGCCGTTCCTCGTCGCTGAGCAGGGAGTCGAAGCCGATGAGGTCCAGCGGGGTGGTTGTCGCGGAGGTTTTCGTCATGAAGCCACCGTAATCCTTTCGTGGTGAATTGTTGTTCAGTTGAGCTGAACCTCGACCACCGAACCGAGCAGTGGCAGGTGGATGAGGATCCGGGCGGGGGGAGTGCCGGTGATGTCGGTGAGCGCCCGGCGGTACACCTCCATCTGACCGAGGTACTTCGCCGCCACATGACCGGTTGGGTCGGTGCCGGGGTAGGTCTTGTGGTCGACGATGATCTGCCGGTCACCGTTGTCACCGGGCACAGTGACCAGCTGGTCGATCCAGCCCTGGGCCCGCTGGTGAGCCTCATTCGTCCAGGTGAAGGGGACCTCGGAGTCCACGGCGGTAGCGCCGAGGGACTCATGCAGGAACCGCTGCCAGCGCTCACCGCACTCCACGACCTGCTCGGGACTGACCACCGCACCGACACCCCAGTTCGTCACCAGCCGGGCAGCGACCTGCTGCTTCATGGCGGCATCGAGGGATTCCAGGGGAGCGGCGAGATAGGAGTGGATGCAGTCGCCGACCTTGTTCCACTCCGGGCCACCGCCACTGACCAGTGCCGGGCCGAGGTCCGCGATCTCACGGACCACGGTGCCCAGTGCCGTCTCCGGAGTGGCCTCGGCACCACTGGGCGCGATCGTGGCAGGCACGATGTCGCGTCCGGCGTCGACGAGTCCACGGTCGACATCGAGCTGTCCGGCCGGTGAGGTGAACCGACGGGCGGCCTCCACCACGGTCTCGCGTGGCAATGCAGGTACGGGATCCGAGTCGGCGAGCAGTACAACAAGCTCATCGGCGTCCAGGCCGGCCTCGGCCAGCGCCCGCCACTTCGCGGTCGACGAGTACGGGGCCAGCACGGTCCGGAACTTCGAGCGGGTCATCGCGACATAGAGCAGTCGCTGTTCCTCGAGCAGTTCGGTGGTGCGCCGGGCCTGCTGTGCGTCGGTGGCGGCCAGCGCTTCCTTCACCCCGGAGTGGGCGAGCAGTGTGTCCGGCCAGAACCGGAGGTGGCGTCCTGCCAGGGGATCGTCCATGGTCAGCGGGGTGGAGGGCTGGACCCACACCCCGGCCGGGGTGAAGCGTTCGCGGGAGTCCGGCATGGCGACGATGACCGTGTCCCACTCCAGACCCTTGGCCTGGTGGACGGTGTGGACCTCCACCGCGCCCGGTTCCGCGGTCGGGGTGGAGACCGTCTCCTCGTCATTGAGATGGGCCAGGACGCCGGCGACAGTGGCGGGCTCGCCGGCGGACTCCTGCTCGGCGGCGAAGTCCGCGGCTGCTTGCAGGATCCCGGTGACCGAGCCGGTGCGTTCAGCCGGGCCGGTGGACGCGGCGACGCGTCCCCGCAGGTCCAGGGCATCCACCACAGCGGCGACGAGTTCGGCGACCGGCAGTTCGGACAGGGCACTGCGCAGGGCGGTGACCGGGGCAAGCACCGGGTCCTCGGTCCAGAGCTGCAGCTGTTCCCGACATGCGTCCCGGTCCGGCAACGCGGCGAGCGTGTCGAACCAGTCGGCGTGGGCGGAATGGTCGGGCATCAGGGTGATCATCTCGACCAGCGCCTGGGTGTCCGCCTTGTCCAGCAGCAGGGCGAGTGCGGCGGTGACCAGGCTTCCTTCCCTCGTGGTGGACAGTGGCACGCCACCACCGGCACAGGGGATACCTGCGGCCCGCAACGCGGTGCGGATCTCGGCGGCGTGGGAGTTGGTGCGCACCAGGATCGCGCGGCTGCCGGAATCGGCGTCGCGTTCGGCGAGTGCGCCGATACCGTCGCTGATCCGCTCGAACCACACGTTCTTCGATGCACGACCTTCGGTGTGTGGCCAGGTGACGGTCTCGCCGGCTGCACGGGCGCCGTCGGCGGCGTAGGCCTCCGCCCGGATCTGCGGGACGCTGAGCTCCACATCACCGGTGAACAGGCGGCTGAACAGGCGGTTCGACAGGTCCAGCGGGGCCTGCCGGGTGCGGTAGGAGTGGGCGAGGATCTCGGAGCGTCCGGCCAGCCCGGCGGGATCGGTGATCGCCTCGACCGCCGAATCCATCAGTGCCGGGTCAGAGCCGCGGAAGCCGTAGATGGACTGCTTCGGGTCACCGACCCAGATCACCTCGTCGACCAGGCCGGCGAGCTCGGTGAACAGGGCGAGCTGCAGGGGGCTGGTGTCCTGGAACTCGTCGACGACGAGGATCCGGAACCGTGCGGCGAGGGTCTCGCGCACCGCGTCCCGGGTCGCCTCAGACACCCCGTCGCCGCGCAGCAGACGCAGGGTGAGCTGTTCCTGGTCGGTGAAGTCGATGAGGCCGAGGGCGTCCTTGTAGTCGGCGTAAGCGCTCAGGCAGGACGCTGCGGTGGTGAAGACGAGCCGGATCAGCGTGTCCAGGTCAGTGCGCAGCGCGGGGTCGACGAGAATCTCCGCGGCGGAGGTGACCGACCCGTAGGCCTCCTTGATCGGCTTGGTCGGCGCGGACACCCCGGGGACCTTGCCCTCGGCGGTCTTCAGCCAGTCTGACCAGGGGATCGAGTCGCGCTCGCGGCGTACCCGGCGGGCGAAGCGTTCCAGGGAATCGAGCCGGGTGAGGACGCCGTCGGCCGACCGCTTGGCGATGGTGCCGTTCTCGACCTCGGCGCGCAGCTGGCGGGGCAGGGTGCGGGCGGCGGTGGTCAGGGCGGCGCGGGTATCCGAAGGCGCGGTGCCGGCGGACTCCTCGTCCAGCACGCTATGCAGCTCGGTGATGCTGGCCTCGGCGAAGCCCGCGAGGTCCTCGGCAGGGATGTTGTTCGACCGGGCGTGGTCGGTGACGCTGCGGATCGTCGCTGCCCAGTTGGTTGCTTTGCTGTAGAATCCGCGGTCCTCGACGGCGTCGTAGCCGGTGCGGGCGAGCAGGTCGCGGTGGGCGTCCTCAGCCTCGGCGATGAGGTGGTCGGTCGCGCGGGTGAAGGCGGTCTGCTGCGACTGCTCGGTGAGCACGGCGAGGTCGGGGGAGCGGCCGGCGTCGAGGGCGAAGTCGGTGAGGATCCGCCCGGTCACCGAGTTCACCGTGCCGATGAGCGCGGTGGGCAGGGCGGCGGCCTGGTCCAGCAGTCCACGGTCGACGAGGGTGCCACGGATGCGGTCGGTGAGTTCGGCGGCGGCGGCGCGGGTGAAGGTCGTGGCGATGATCTGGGAGGGGCGCAGCACGGTGCCGTCGTCGGCCGGGTGGGTGAGCCGGTCGGTGAGCAGTTCGGTGAGTCGGTAGGTCTTGCCCGAGCCGGCGGAGGCCCTGATGATGGTCCAGCGGGTCATGCGCGGTCTCCTTCCACGCCGGTGACCAGCGCAAGATCGGTGTACTTGGCGGACGCCGCGGGCAGGTACCCGGTCTCTCCGGCGGCGGCGAGGGCTGCCCTGGTCTCCTCGGTCGTCCCCTCGGAGGAGTTGCTGTCGGGGTCTGCGTCCTGGAGTACGAGCAGGTTGCCGAGGTCGGTGAGCTGTCCGGCGCGCAGATCGTCGAGGATCCGGTTGAGCCCGGTGACAGCCCGCTCCCACAGTTCGTCGGCGGTCGGGGCACCGCCGTCGGCGACGGACACCTCGAGGGTGTCTTCACCGAGCCCGAAGCGCGGGTCGGCGGTGTGAAGCAGGTCATTGTGGAGGGAGAAGTACGCCACCGGGACATCGGCGAGGCGTTGTCCGGTGCCTGGGGCTCCGGCGACCGAGGCGGCGTACACGGCGAGCTGAAGGGCGGTGCCGTTGGCGACGGCGTCCCGGTACTTCTTCTTGGCGAAGGTGTATTTCAGGTCGATGACGCCGTCGGTGCCGTCGGCCATGATCACGTCCATGTCGCGGAAGCCACCGAGGACCAGTGGTTCACCGTCCCGGCCGTGGCTGCCGGTCAGCGTGGTCTCGAATTCTGCCTCCACGGCGCGGACGCGGATCCCGGCGTCCTCCAGTGCGGTGAACAGGCCGGTGATCGAGCGGACGGCGAGGGCGATGGTTGCGCCGCGGTCGCGGCTGCGGCCGGGCAGGGCGAGTTCGGAGGCGTAGACGGGCAGCAGTGCCTCGAGTTCCTCGGTGACTTCGTGGGCGGTGACGTAGACGGTGACGGGGTCGCCGTTGTTCTCGTCGAGGCGGCGGTTGACGATGTTCTCGACGGTGGCGTGGAGCCAGGTACCGACCATGCGGTTACCGGTGGGCACGTCGACGAGACCGCCGGCGCGGATGCCGAGGCGCCGGTCGAGCAGCCATTCCAGCGGATGGACCAGCAGTTTCTCCCACTGGGAGTAGCTGATGCGGGTGGGGATGAGGTGTTCACCTCCGGTGACTGTGCGGCTGACGGGGTCGGGGATGCAGAACTCGAGGGTGTCGGGGACGTGTGCCCGGTCGTCGGGGAGGGTGGCGACCTCCCGGGTGCTTTTCTGCAGGTCGTCGAAGGTGGTGTCTGTCTTGCGGGGTAGATCGTTGATGAGGAAGGTGAGGGCGGCGTGCTCGGCGGCGCGTTCCCCGTCGACCCGGGCGGGCAGGACCGCGGTGACCCTTCCGCGTCGGCGCAACGCACGCAGCTCGGAGCGCAGCGTGAGGCGGGCGAGCATTTCGGGGTCGGGGAGGGCGACGCCGGCGTTCTCCAGCCAGGCGGATTCGGCGGGGCGCAGCAGGTCGCGGACGCTGCGGTGTTCGTCGGTCGGCAGCCACCAGATGACCGGGGCCGTGCCGGTGCCGAGCTGGCCGGGGGAGGTCACGGTGTCACGTGCCGCGGATGCTTCGGAGTGGACGCGGAGCCCGCCGGTGCCGGTGACTTCGGAGACGACCTGGTCGAGTTCGTGGGCGCTGATCCTTGCCCCGAGACCTGTGACCAGTGTGCTGACGGTGCTGATCAGTGCGGTGACACGGGCAGGCTCGTTGTCCTCCCGGCTGAATCGCTGGAACTGCCGTCCGAGCCAGTCCAGATGAGCGGCGACCAGCGAGGTGTCGAGGCCGTCGTCGTCGGTGAGCGGGATGAGACGGATGAGCTCGTCGAACTCACGGACACTCTGGGCATCTTCGGGCCCGGCGCCGTCCAGGGTGGTGTTGACGGCCGTGGTCCAGGCGGGGCCGCCGACACCGGGTTCCTGGTTGAGGGCGTCGATGAGGGTTCTGCGCAGTGCACCGGGCAGCAGCGGGAAGGTGGAGCGCTCGTCGATCCCCGGGACGGTGACATTGAGGAGGTCAGCGAGGGCGGAGACATCGTGGGGCGCGGTGACGGCGCGGAGGAACACCGGGATGACCTGGGCCAATGGGGACACTCCGCGGGCACGCACACCGACCGGCGTCCCGCCGAGGCGCAGGAGTTCGCGGTCGAGCAGTTGGGTGGAGCGTCCGGCGAGGAAGGTGTGGTGTTCGCCGGCCGTCTCGAGGTCGGTGAGCAGGCGGGCGACGGCGGGGGCGGCGTCCCATTCGGTGTCTGCGGTGAGGACGGTGAGGTCGCTAAGTGGTGCAGGTTCAGGAAGCTCGGTGACGGGGACGCCGAGGGCGGTGAGGTTGGTCAGGATGCGCCGCCACAGGGGCGGCAGGTCGTTGACGGGGTGGTCGAGGGCGACGGCATCGATGCCGAGTGGCCAGTCGGTACCGTTGGTGACCAGGTCCGCGAGGGTTGTGTCGATGGTGCGTAGGGTGTCCGCGGGGCCGGGTGCCCAACCGGCCGTGGTGGGCAGCAGCGCTTCGACGCGCACGAGGACGCCGAGACGCTCGGGGGTGTCTGTGCCTGCCGTGTCTGTGGGATTCCATCCGGCAGAGACGAGCTGGTCGCGCCAGGCGAGGAGCTCGCGGGCGACGGTCCAGGGGTCGTGGGAGAAGCCGGCGGCGGGCCAGGAACCGGGAGCGGCGGTGGCGACGACCTGGCCCAGGGCGCTGCGGTAGGCCGCGATGCGGGTGGAGCGGTCCAGGTCAGGTCGGGTGAGTGCGAGGCGGGTGGCGAGGATGTCCGCGAGGCCGGTGGGACCGGTGACCACTGACCCGAGGGTGGCGGGTGTGGTGGCGGTGGTCCAGCGGGCAGTGTCGAAGCCCCATCCGAAGGTGATGTGCATGCGGCG
Source organism: Corynebacterium variabile (assembly GCF_006539825.1). Lineage (GTDB taxonomy): Bacteria > Actinomycetota > Actinomycetes > Mycobacteriales > Mycobacteriaceae > Corynebacterium > Corynebacterium variabile. The sequence continues at coordinate 91,759 of NZ_BJNT01000012.1, read as the reverse complement.
TCCTTTCTGTTGTTCGCGAGGCTACATGCGGGGCCGGACAGCTCCGGCGCGCAAGGCGCGAAGTGTTCGATTACTGGCGTGTCTGCCCGGCGCACTGGTCATATTTCTCACGATTCGGGACGCTGATACCCCCGAAGTGGGTTATTTTGGGACGTGAAGAGGTTGGAGGCTTATCGTTGACGACGAACTCGACCACACCAACGCTCGTGGGAGAGCCTCGACCCCGACCCGCACCCTGGTCGGGGTCGTTTCATGTCTGCAGGGGGTTGTGGGGTGGGGAAGGGCAGGTTATTGTTTTGGGACCCGAGCTAACCGGCCGGGTGATGTGCCGTCGAGGGGCGGGCATCTGGGGAGGAAGATCAAGGGGAAAGACGTATGACGCGTACCTGGACTGTGTCGGGACGGCGGATGATGTGGGGTCAGGTGTCGGGACGATCGGGTCGAAGACTCCGTGGGAGGCGCAGGGGGAGATGGAAGCCTCTGCTGGCGGCGCCGCTGGTCGGGGTGTTGCTCGCCGTGAGCGGGTGCACCTCGGATGATGGGGAAGATCCCGGCGTTGAGGATGTCGCTGCCGCATCCACTGTGGATCCGAACATTCTTGTCGAGGTTCCGGTGACCACGGAGGATGGTCGGATGCTGCAGCCCGCCGGGCATGTCGGCATCTGGTTCGAGACTGAGCCGAGTGATCCGCTTGACCGCCTGGTGTGGAAGTCCCAGCAGTTCGTAGGGCAGCCGCTGGAGCTGGAGCCGTTGGGTGATGCTGCGCGGACCCCGGAGAGTGTTGATCTTCCGAATGTGTGTGTTCCAGAGGTCTTTGACCGGTTGGAGACGCTAGGGATGGAGAAGGGGGCTGCCCCGGATATTGGTCTTGACTATGTGGTCTGTGCGATTTCTGGGTCGCATTCCGATTCGTCAGCTCGTCATGTCGGGTTCTTGTGGGGGGCTGCTTCAGGGGCCGGTCCTCTCCTGGGGGACGACGGTGTTATTTCACAGGATGATTCCGGAATTAATGTCTTAGATGATGGGGGATACTCGGTTGAAGCTGGGTGTATCGCTTTTGGCGGTTCCGCGTTGGAGGGTCCAACGATATTCTCCTATTCGAGAGAGTTGGATCCGTACATGGAATGCGATGGCCCCATTCGTGGTCAGCAGTTAATCTTGAATTCTATTGGAGGGCACTATGTTTAAATTCGATGTTGAAAGTGTTAATCAAGCTCTTTTTGAGGTTAAGAATGCTGGACATCCGTTGGCTTACGGAAATCTGGAAGTATTCAGGGCAACTACTTTCACGACATCGCCAGCTCTTGGTGCTGTCGCAGCTCAGTACACCTCGTACATTGGGGACCATCCAGGATCCCTGGCAGTTGCGACTCGCGCGATGCTGGAGAATGTGAATTTCCTCCATGAGTCGATGCTTCGGCTGACTGAGGCAGTCGAAGCACAGGAAGCCGGGGCCTCGGAGGCTTTCTTCAATGACCCTGCTGTCGCCGGAATGAAGGCTCGCCAGCTCGAGCAGGGGACGCTCATTCTGCCGACGCGCAAGGATGTGCCGATCCTGGACCTCGCCTACACGCCCCCGGTCGCCGCTATCGAGGCGGGAACCGAGATCAAGACGCTGCTGGCGATGTTCACCGGTGAGGACAGCTCGATCATCATGGCGTCGGACGCCTGGATTCGCGGGGGGAAGAGGCTGGCCACGGCTGCGAAGACCCTCCAGAGCGCATCGGCGACCCTGGCCGCGAACACGGAGGGCGAAGCCTTCGTGACTATGCAGACCACTATCGGCGAGGTCGTCGCCCAGGGCACCATCATCGCCGCTAACGCCACGGCCATGGGGACCTCCATGCTGCAGTTGCCGGAAATTCGAGCGACAGCGCACGCGACACTGACCGCCATGGTCGCCGAGGCGGAGACCAGGAAAACTGCGGCCACGGTTGCGGCTGCTGCTACCCCGGGTGGTGCCGCTGCCGCAGCGGTGACGATGGCCACGGTTGAAGCCGAGACTCAGGCCGAGGTCGCAGCCTTCGTGTCCTCCTACCTGCAGCCGGCGCTGGACATCGCCAGGCCGACGGTCAGCAATCTCGGTGTGGAAGTCGTCGGACACAACGGAGGAGGAACACTCACCACCGGGACAACCGGCACCCAGGCGATGGGCGATGTCGCCACCCAGGTATCGGGTGGAGCACAGGCTGCCGGTCAGACCTTGGCGACTCAGCAGGCGACGCAGGTGGCCCAACAGGCTGGTCAGGTGGCGAACACGACGACTGCAGCTACGCCTGCTGCGCCGTTGGGCAGGGCCTCGACAGCTCCCGTCGGTGGTACAGCCCCAGCCGGTGGTGCACCGATGGGAACGGCGACGCAGCGCAGCGCTGCAACTGCTCCGGCCGGTGGCGTCCAGACTGCCGGTGGCGGAACCTCCGCAGCATCCCCGCTGACAGGGCAGAACAGGACCGTCAGTTCCCCGACCATGGCGGGCACCGGAACCCGGACTGGCACCGGGACGGTGGCTCAGCCGCTGCTGCCACGATCATTGTCGATGGGCGGCTCAGGCGGAACCGGTGGGCAGGGAAGAGTAGGCGGTATGGGTGGATCAGGTGGACCCGGCGCCGGCGGACCTGGCACGACAGGTCGCACGGGTGTCCCGGGAGCAGGCATCCCCGGTGGAGCCATAGGAGGTGTCCCCGCCGGTGGTGCGGCCCGTGGTGGCGCCGGCGGCATGCACGGCATGGGCATGGGACCCGGCATGGCAGGAGCGGGAGGCGGCGCTGGTGCCGGTGGAAAGCAGGGCGCGGCGTCCTCCACGCCCTTCGCCGCAGGGGACGGGAAGAAGAAGTCCAAGCGCGACATGATCAAGGACTACTTCCGGCGCCAGTTCATGGGGGAGGAGCCGCAGACCGTCCGCACCGTCATCCGGTAGACGGCTAGAAGGAGCCGTCGATGTCGCTGACCACGACGACCTTCTGGTTCACGAACTCCTTGATGCCCAGGTCGATGAGCTCGTGGCCGTAGCCGGAGTGCTTCACACCGCCGAAGGGAACGTCGGCCTTCACACCGGTCGGCTGGTTGATGAAGACCATGCCGGTCTCGATACGGCGGGCGACCTTGCGGGCACGCTCGATGTCGGTGGAGAACACCGAACCGCCGAGGCCGAACGGCGTGTCATTGGCGATGCGTACGGCGTCCTCCTCGTCCTTGGCCCGGTAGAGCTGCGTGACCGGACCGAAGAACTCGGTCTGCGACGTCGCGGAGCCCTCCGGGATATCGGTCACCAGCAACGGGCGGGCGAACGCCCCCTGCTCCGGGACTTCAGCACCGATCGCCTCGACGGTCGCACCCTCGGCCTTCGCCTTCTCGACCTGCACCGCGAGATCATCGGCAGCCTGCTGGGACGACAGCGGTGCCAGCGTAGTGGAGGGATCCATCGGATCACCGGCGACCAGCTCGGCGACATGACGGCGGTACTCGGTCAGGAACCGGTCGTACACTGCATCGACGACAATCAGCCGCTTGGAGGAGACACAAACCTGACCGGCATTCCAGTGCCGGCCGAACGCGGCCCACTTCGCGGCCTTCTCGACCTCCGCGTCCTCCAGGACGACGAAAGCGTCCGCACCGCCGAGCTCCAGGGTCGACTTCTTCAGGTTCTTCGCGGCGGCCGACGCAATGGCGGCGCCGGCACCCTCGGAACCCGTGAGAGCCACACCGCGGACACGCGAATCGGCGAGGATCCGGTCGGTGGCGTCATGACCGGCGAAGACATTGGTCAGCAGGTTCTCCGGGGCACCGGCCTGGCGGTACAGCTCAACCATGCGTAGCGCGGACTGCGGCACATTCGACGCGTGCTTGAGCACGATGGTGTTGCCGGCGAGGAACTGGGGAGCGCTGATGCGGATGACCTGGTAGTAGGGGAAGTTCCAGGGCTCCACGGCGTAGAGGACACCCAGCGGGTCATTGACCAGGGCGACATCCTGATCGCCGAATCCCTCGGCCCGGAGGTACCGCGGGGCCAGCGCCTCGGCACCGTGGTTCGCGTAGTACTCCAGGATGCCCGCCGAGAGTTCTACCTCGGCCTCCGCCTCACCGATGAGCTTGCCCATCTCGAGAGTCAGGGTCTCGGCATAGTCGCGCTTGTTCGCCCGCAGGATCTCCGCAGCCTTGGCGAGGACCGCGGCGCGCTCCTCGACCGGGGTCTGCGACCAGGTGCGGAACGTGGCATCGGCGCCGGTGACCGCCTGGTCGATCTCCTCGGCGGTGGCGGTCGGGAAGGTCTTGACGACCTCTCCGGTGTAAGGGTTGGTGGTTGCGTACGCCATGGTGGTGGTCCTTTCGTACGGTAGGTGGTTCGCTGTTCACTTCCCGAGTTTAGGTCCACCTCAGGCGGTTTCGGCAGGGTGATGTTGCACACAGGCGTGCCGACCATGACTGAGCTCTGCTGACTGTTGCCGACCGTCGCTGACCGTGACCCCCGGTCACCCCCGGGACCTACTCCACCGTAAACGTCACCGTCTCGGTGTACTCGGCACCGTAGCGGTCCGTCGCCGTGGCCTCGGCGGTGTGCTCGCCCGGGGTCAGGTCGGCCGGGACCGCGGTCCGCCACAGGTGCGGGCTGGACTGCGCCACATTGCCCGTGGTCGACAGGTTCTCGGTCGCGGAGATCGGATCGGTGAATTCCCAGCCCTTGTTCTCGCCCTCGCCGGTGGCAGGCTGGGTGATCTCGGCGTCCACGGCATTCCCACCGTCGAAGGAGACAGACACCGTCGCCTCGGTGGAACCACCGAAGAAGCTCGAGGTCAGGAAGGACTTGCCGTCCTTCAGATCTTCAGTAGACACCGTCAGCGGATCAATCGAGGCCGGCTCATCGCCCGCCTTGTCGTCGTCCTGCCACGCCTGGGCCTTCTCGGCCCACTCACGCCAGGTCGGCGAGTTGATGCCGATGAGCTGCTGGTGTGCCTGGTCGGCACCACGCACCGTGTAGTACCCGCCGTAGGTTCCCGGCTCGTCGCCGGAGAAGGTCAGCGTGTACACGCCAGGCTCCGCGGCCTCGGAGGTGTAGGCGTAGGGCACACCGTTCTTGTTGAGCCCGCCGGAGTACCAGTCACCGGAGACCGCACCGGCGACGATCTGATCGTTCGGCAGCTCGGACAACCCGGCGTCCTTCCACTCCTGACGCTGCTCGCCGGCGAGCAGGTGCTCGAGGGTGTGGGTGTGGCCGCCGACGGTCACCAGGTTCGGGTGCGAGGAGACCGCGTCGTAGAAATCAAGAGCGTCATCGGTGATGAGCTCCTTGTAGTTCACGATCGGTGCGTGGGAGTAGACCACCACCTGTGCATTCTCGTCGACCTGGGCGAGGTCGTTCTTCAGCCAGGTCAGCTGCTCCTCGCCGACCTTCTCCAGATAGCCGTTCTTCGAGCCGTCCGGGTTCGCGCCCTTGTACTCGATGTTGTCGAGGGCGATGAAGTGCGTGTCGCCGACGTTGTAGGAGTAGTGCGTCGCGCCGAAGTCCTGCCGGTAGGTGTCGGTGGCGTGGGAGTCGTCCGCGGCGTCGTAGTCCATGTCGTGGTTGCCGGGCAACGCGCGCACCGGGCCGTTCATGCCCGCGTACAGCGAGCGGAGATCCGGGTTCAGTGACAGGTCGTCGCCGACATTGTCGCCCAGCAGCATGACGCCGCAGCCGGCGTAGTCATTGCGCTCGGCGAGGTCGGCGGGGCCACCCTTGGCGGCGTACCCGACCTCCTCCTTGTCGTAGGTCTGGGTGTCCGCGGCGACCGGGCAGGACTGGTCCTTGGCTGCCGTAGCCTCGGACTTCGCCATGGGGAAGTTCACCGCGGCCGGCACGTCGCCGGTCGGTTCCAGGCCACCGAACTTCAGGTCGGTGGAGCCCTCCGGCAGGTGGTTGTAGCTGAACTGGGCGAAATTGTCGGCGTCGACCGGCACCTGCCAGCCGGCCGGCTGGGTGACCGACAGGGTGAGGTTGTCACCGGCGGGCAGCTCGTAGCGTCCCTCATCGTCGGTGGTGACGACGTCGACCCCGTTGCTCACGGGGACGCCGGCGATCGGCTCTTCGCCGTCGTCGAGGGTGGAGTTGCGGTTGGTGTCGTCGAAGACCCGGCCGGTGAAGGTGGACTGGTCCTCGGCCGGATCGTCGGAGACCTCGACCCGGCCTTCGTAGAGGCCGTCGTTGGTGGAGGGGCCACCGGGTCCAGTGTCGGAGGAGCCGGGAAGGGAACCGGGGAGAGAGCCGGTGATTGACCCGGCCGAGCCTGCTGAGCCGGCGGGCGAGGAGCCGGGCAGGTCGTCGGCGACGGCGGTGGCTGTGGTGGAGGCGGCAGACGCGGTGAGCGCTGTGAGGATGGCGAGGGACGCAGCGGTGAGGTGCCGGCGTGAGGATGACGAGGAAGTCATGCGAGAGGTCATGGGAGAGTAAGCCCCTGAGAGGTTGGGAGAGTGGATGATGCGGTGGTTGTCCGCACCTCACGGGAGCTTAGGGACGCCGGGTCACGAGGCAGTGGCGTTGATGTGGCAGCCCGGTGGTGGGGGAGTGAACAGGTGGTGGCGTGGGCGAACCCCCGGATACGACGACACCGCCCGCCATCCGTGGAGGATGACGGGCGGTGAAGAGTGCCACCGGCGCACGAGGCGCCGCAGAGGCCGACTTACTTGGCGGTGAGCTTGTTCAGCTCGGCAGCCAGACCGGACTTCTTGTTGGCGGCGTTGTTCTTGTGGATGACGTGCTTGGTGGCGGCCTTGTCGTAGAGACGGGAGGCGACGCGCAGCTGAGCGGCGGCACCCTCGGCGTCGCCGGCGGCGACCAGGGCGTGGAACTTGCGGGTCTCGGTGCGCAGGCGGGAACGGACAGCCTGGTTACGCTGACGGGCGAGCTCGTTGGTGAGGACGCGCTTCTTCTGCTGCTTGATGTTGGCCATGGGGAATACCTCTTCCTGAACGGTGAATCTGGCGATACTTCTGATCGTTCGCCACTTTCGTGCGGGTCAGCCGCAGACACGGTCTCTGACATCCGGCCCAAGGTCCTGCCGGATGCGGTGAATGCGCCACGCACGGTCGCGGGTCAACCTGACACACCCTACACGCGTGCAGCGCAGTGCCCCAATTCACGCCTCACACTCACGCCTCATCGAAGCCCCGGGACGTCCTGCCCGTCGGCGGTGCGGCCACCGGAGGACGCATCCTCCCACCCAGCAGCTCCTCGATCTGCACCGCAGCCTGGAGTACCGGCACCCAGCGCATGTCCTTGAGCACCCGCCCCGGCGACCCGAGTTCCCCATCGGACGCCAGGAAGGGGATCAGCCCTGCCCGGGCCGCACCGACGGCCCCGGCCAGCATCGCCTGCCGGGCCTCCATGTCGGTGAAGCTGCGCGAGGTGGCGCGCAGCAGCGGACCCGGGGTCTCTGACGACTTCGCACGGGATTCCGGCGCGATCCACCAGTGGGACGTCGCCGGCGCCTCAGGCACCAGGGACTCCTTGTTCGTCCACGGCGCCCCGCCCGACCACACCTGCGGGGCGTAGCCGAGGAAGATGTAGCCGAGGATCTCGCCCAGCACAGCGAGCCGCTCGGCGTCGGTCAGCCCCTCATGCAGTCGCACCTGGTACCAGGCCTTCTCCGGGGTCAGCGGGGACTGCGGTGCCAGGCCCGGCTGCCCGCCCCTGATGCGGCAGGTGAAGGCGCCGGACCGGTCGGCGGTGCGTCCTGACCCGTAGTAGTCGACCGAGATGCCGATAGCTGCGACCCTCTTGACCGCCGTCGCCCAGGCTGCTGCAGCATCCGGAATGGAGACCGGCTCGCGCTCGCGCCACGGGTACTCCCGGTTGCCGTCGACCTCGCGGAAGAGGTCGGTATCGACCACGTAGTTCACCTCGCCACCGTCGGTCCCGGGCAGGGTGATCAGTGCATCCTTCTCCTCGGTACGCAGTCCGTTGGAGTAGGCCTCGATCTCCGGGATGAGCATGGAGGTCCTCGAGGTGGTGGGGGCGTCCTTCCGGTAGCGCTCGCGGTAGCGACGGTAGATCTGCAGTGTCGCCTCGACCGCGTCGGACAGGGAGTGGTCGCGCTGCCGCACCGCGAAATCGAGCAGAATCGGCACCGTCCGGTTGCGGTCGAAGGCGTTGCGCAGTCCCCAGATCTCCAGCTCGAACGCCTCGAAAGGGGTGAAGGTCCTGGTGGTCTCAGTCATGAAAGTATTCTCCTTTCACTGACGAGTGTGCCACGGATCACCACACCCCCGAGCTACCCCTGCGCCACGAGCCGACCAGATGCGTGTCGACGATGCCCACGGCCTCCATCAGAGCGAACATCGTCGTCGGCCCGACGAAGGCGAAACCGCGCTTCTTCAGCGCCTTCGCCAGTGCCACGGACTCCGCCGAGGTCGTCGGGATCTCCCCGATACTCTCCGGCTCCGGCGTGCGTTCCGGCGCGAAGGACCAGATGAAGGACGCCAGGTCCCGGTCTTCCGTGTTCCCGTTGCTCCGCATGGCCACCGTGGCCCGGGCATTATTCAGTGTCGCGAGGACCTTGCGACGGTTGCGCACGATGCCGGCGTCCGCCATGAGACGTTCCACGTCCACGTCGGTGAAGGCGGCGACCGCGTCCGGATCGAAGTCGGCGAAGGCGGCGCGGAACGCCGGACGTTTACGCAGGATCGTCGCCCAGCTCAGCCCGGACTGGAAGGCCTCCAGGCTCAGCCGCTCGAACATGCCCTGTTCGGTGCGGACCGGCATGCCCCATTCGGTGTCGTAGTAGTCGCGAAGCAGCGGGTCGGACGCGGCCCATGCCGGACGCGCCAGCCCGTCGTCGCCGGTGATGAGTCCTGAGTCGCTCATGAGTCCATTCCTGTCACGCGCATGGTGATGTTCAGCCGGCCGGTGATGCCGCACTCGTCCGGCGCGGTGCCGTCGAGGACCCTGGGGACGCCGTGGAAGTTCCACCGTGCGGGGCCACCGAAGACGAAGGTATCTCCGGAACGCAGCTCGACATCGGTGTACGGCTTCGTGCGGGTCTCGGCGTTGCCGAAGCGGAAGCGGCAGGTGTCGCCGATCGACAGCGAGACGACCGGGGCGGGGGAGGACTCGTCGGCGTCGCGGTGCATGCCCATTGTCGCGCCCGGGCCGTAGTGGTTCGCCAGCAGGCTGTCGGGTGTGTACGTCGGATCGCCGGTGACCATCCGGCCGACCTTCACCGCCCAGTCCGGCATCGGCAGGATGCGGGCGTTGTTGACGTCGACGGCATTCCGGGAGAACCCGTTGCCGGCCCAGTGCCAGCCCAGGGAGAGCATCTCCACGCTCATCTGCCCGGAGCCGTAGCGGGGGCGCCGCGGCGGGACCGGACCGTTGCGCCACTGCCGGTACTGGCGGACGATCCACTGCTGCTGGTCCATGGTCAGCCAGTCAGGCAGGAACCGTGCCCCGGACGGCAGGTCGACCGGTTCGCGGGGTGGTTCGGGCATGTCGAACAGTCCGTGCTGGTCGGGTTCTGACGGCACAGCAGCCACTCAGGACCAGCCGTGCTCGGTGCGCAGTGCGCCGGCGATGCGGTCGTAGCGTCGTTCCGGCATGGAGACGCCGCGACGCTGGATCCGGGCCTCGGGGATCTCCACCACGCGGTCGATGCGGACCCAGCACTTGTTGCCCCTGGGGTCCCAGAGTCCGGTGCCGATGGGGATCCAGTTGTCGTCGGTACGGTGTTCCGGGTTCGAGCTGATGAGCATGCCGAGCAGGGTGTGCTCGTTGCGTCCGATGATGAGGCAGGCGCGCATCTCGGGGGCAACGTCCTTGGCGCGGACGACGCCGTACCAGACGACCTCGCCGGGATCGACCTGTCCGTCCATGTCGGGGGCGTAGATCACCGGGCGGGCCAGGGTGCCGGTGGGCACGGTGACGGTGACCGAGCGGTCCTCGCGCTCGACGGTCGGGCCGTTGGACAGTCCGAGGTTCGCGTGCAGCTCATCGATGCCGCGGTCGAGGTGGCCGCGGTGGTGGAAGTGGCGCTCGATGAAATGCCGGGCCCTGCGGACGGGATTGCTGTGGGTGCGGGCGGGCTCCGTCATGGGGACCATGGTAGCCCTACCTTGGTTCGGTTGCCGCTTCGTCGCCACGGGCCCGGAGTGCTACCCGTCGTTGTCTCGTCGGGTCTGTGACCGCAGGTCCTCGAAGTCGCCCTGGGTGGCCTCGAGACCGGTGACCGGGGCGTCCTTCAGCAGCGTGCCGTCGGCGGAGACGACCGCACCTCCGTGGTGCTGCGCCTTCTCGGATGCAGCCTCGTCGATGTGGGTTGCGACCTCGTCGACCTTCTCGCGCAGACCGTGGTGGTGGGCCTCTGCCGGGATGCGCATGACAGCACCGTCGGACTCGCGGATCTCCAGGCCGTGGGCGGCGAGGACCTTCTTCTGTTCGACCGCCCCGTGGCGTCCGGCGGCCTTCTGGGCGTCCTGGAACATGGTGGTGCGTCCGCGCAGGATGCGGCGGATGAGCCTGCGCTCGCGGAAGGGCTTGCCGACCAGCGACAGCAGGACGCCGGCGAGGATGTAGCAGGCGATCAGGATCCAGCCGTGGGTGTAGCCGGGGCCGACGCCGTAGACGAGTTTCTTGAGCATCTCGGTGATGCCGTTGCCGACGACGCCGCGGGAGATCCATTCGAAGAACCGGGGCATCATCCAGATCGGCAGTGCGCCACCGGAGGCTGGCATCGACAGGAAGATGCACATGAGCATCGCGGGCACGGCGACGAAGCGTCCGACGAAGTAGGAGACTCCGTTGACGGCTGCGCCGATGGCGAAAGCCCAGATGAAGCCGAGGCCCCACAGCGCCCAGAAGTGACCGGTGATCGCACCGAGGATCGGGTCGACGAGCAGGGCGGAGAGGAAGCTCAGCAGGACCGCGGTGCAGGCGATGATGAAGAAGCGGACGCGCCGGCCCAGTGGACCACCCATGAGTCCGACGAACATGGCGGCGAGGTAGCCGGAGATGCACCAGGCGATCATGAGGTACATGGGCGTCATGCCGATGTCGTGGGCGGGCAGGGGAGCGAGGTCGTCGACGGTCGGGGTCTCGTCCTGTTCGAGGGCGGGCAGTACCGGGGTGACGATCTTCGGGATGATGTTCGCTGCCTGGGCCTGAAGGGCGGAGGCGGTGATGAGCGTGTGGGAGTCCACGTCATAGGCGGCGGCGAGGTCGCCGTCGCTGACCTGCCGGGTAGCGGTGGCGTAGTCGGGGAGGTTCTCGAACGCGATCGCGCCGGGCTCGCCCCGGTCGGCGGCGGCCTGGAGGGTCCGGGTCTCCTCGACGGTGCCGACGACGCCGATGGGGGCGTCGCGCGGGGCGGCGTGCTGGAAGGGGGCGACGTAGCAGAGAATGAACATGATGAGCATGAACACGGGCATCCACAGCTGGGAGAGCACCATCTGGACATTGGGGTGCTGTGCGCCGTACCAGCGTCGGTACGCCGACTTCTTCGGAGGCATTGCGTAGACGAGGTGGTCGGTGTGCTGGTCGGCGGAGGACGCCTCGCTGTGTTCAGAGTGTTCAGTTGTATCCATAACGGGATTATCTTAACTGACAGTTGGGGTGCGGGCAGTGTGAGGGTGATCGGGGCTGTGGCGGCGGCGTGGTGTCGTCGGGCAGGGGGCGCGGGGCCACTTGGTAGGCTCGACCCGATATCCACCTGCCCGGCACCCCGGGCCAGGGCAGCGCATCACCAGGAGGACCCCCATGGCGCCGAAGCAGCAGAATTACGCCCTCGACACGTTCACGGAGCCGAGTCGTATCCGCAACTTCTGCATCATCGCCCACATCGACCACGGCAAGTCCACCCTGGCGGACCGCATACTGCAGCTCTCCGGCGTCATCGACGACCGTGACATGCGCGATCAGTACCTGGACAACATGGACATCGAGCGCGAACGCGGCATCACCATCAAGGCGCAGAACGTGCGCCTGCCGTGGATCCCGCGCTCCGGGGCGAACAAGGGCGAGGAGCTGGTGATGCACCTCATCGACACCCCCGGCCACGTGGACTTCACCTACGAGGTCTCGCGCGCCCTGGAGGCGTGTGAGGGTGCGATCCTGCTGGTGGACGCCGCGCAGGGCATCGAGGCGCAGACCCTGGCGAACCTCTATCTGGCGATGGAGAAAGACCTGGAGATCATCCCGGTCCTCAACAAGATCGACCTGCCGGCGGCGGATCCGGAGAAGTACTCCCTGGAGATCGCGAACATCATCGGCTGTGAGCCGGAGGAGGTGCTGCGTATCTCGGCGAAGACCGGTGAGGGCATCCCGGAGATGCTGGACAAGGTCTGTGAGCTGGTGCCGTCCCCGACCGGTGATGAGGATGCGCCGGCCCGCGCGCTGATCTTCGACTCGGTCTACGACATCTTCCGTGGTGTGGTGACCTATATCCGTATGGTCGACGGCACGCTGGAGCCGCGCCAGAAGATCACGATGATGTCCTCGGGCTCGACGCATGAGGCGTTGGAGATCGGTGTGGTCTCCCCGCAGCCGACGAAGTCGAAGGGCCTCGGCGTGGGGGAGGTGGGCTACATCATCACGGGTGTGAAGGATGTGCGCCTGTCGAAGGTGGGCGACACGGTGACGTGGGCGAACAAGGGGGCGACGGAGCCGTTGAAGGGCTACTCGGAGCCGACACCGATGGTCTACTCGGGCCTGTTCCCGGTCTCGGCCGACCAGTACCCGGATCTGCGTGAGGCGATCGAGAAGCTGCAGCTCAATGATGCTTCGCTGACCTTCGAGCCGGAGACGTCCACTGCGCTGGGCTTCGGTTTCCGTTGTGGCTTCCTGGGGCTGCTACACATGGAGATCACCAGGACGCGTCTGGAGCGCGAGTTCGACCTGGACCTGATTTCGACCGCGCCGAGCGTGGTCTACAAGGTGGTCGCGGAGAACGGCGAGGAGCTGTTCGTGCAGAACCCGTCGGACTGGCCGGAGGGGAAGATCAAGGAGGTCTACGAGCCGATGGTGGACATGACCATCATCGTGCCGGAGGAGTTCCTGGGTGGGGTGATGACTCTGTGCCAGGAGAAGCGCGGCCAGATGAAGAACATGGACTTCCTGTCGACGGACCGTGTGGAGCTGCGCTACTACATGCCGATGGGTGAGATCATCTTCGACTTCTTCGACATGCTGAAGTCGAAGACGAAGGGCTATGCGTCGCTGAACTACGAGGAGAACGGCGAGCAGCTGGCGGATCTGGTGAAGGTCGACATCCTGCTGCAGGGGGAGCCGGTGGACGCCTTCGCTGCGATCGTGCACCGGGAGAATGCCCTGCATTACGGCAATAAGATGACGAAGAAGCTCAAGGAGCTGATCCCCCGTCAGCAGTTCGAGGTGCCGGTGCAGGCGGCCATCGGGTCGAAGATCATCTCCCGCACAAATATCCGCGCTTTGCGTAAGGATGTCCTCAGTAAGTGCTATGGTGGCGACATCTCCCGCAAGAAGAAGCTGCTGGAGAAGCAGAAGGAAGGCAAGAAGCGCATGAAGTCCATTGGGTCGGTGTCTGTGCCGCAGGAGGCGTTTGTTGCTGCTTTGTCGACTGATGAGGGCTAAAAGTAGAAAACTTCCGCCGTATCCCTAAACTAGAAGTTACCTCTCTGGGGTGCTTCGGACGATCATTTCTGCCATCCTGTCAATAATTTGAGAGCACTCTTCCCGAATTACATTTTCCCCTCGGTCTACCGAGGCGGAAACTCGGTCGGCGACAACGGATTTGGCCTTAGCGACTGTTTTCTCGGCATCTGGCACTCCACAATCTTCGAGAATTCTCTGGAGTCGTTCGCTCCAAGCTTGAGTCTGGCCATTTGCGAGAGTGGACTTCTGTTTCTCGTTGAGCGAGAATCCAATGACGGATTCGACACTTTCCATGTAGATGGAGTCTTTGAAGAGATCCTCCAATTCTGAATACTTGCTGTTCGGTCTCGCAATTGAGACCACGGAAGTATTGTTGATCTTGCCGGACTCAAGGAGTTTCTTGACGTCGCTCTTTCCTGCACTGTCTCCGTCTACGATCGCGATGGGTTTTGCTAGTATGGCATTGGCAGCAGCCACAAGGGTTGATATTTTACTTCCGGAACCAGCTGCCATGAAAGTGATTCTACCAGATTTAATGAGTTCCCGGACTCGTGGTTCCTTCAGACCCAGAATCTTTGGTAGTGTTAAGTAGTCCAGTTTTCCTTCAAGTATTATCATGACCTCAGCACTAGTGAGAGAATCCGATACTTCTACTCCGAGTATTTTTCTTAGATCTTCAATGTTTCGAGCTGGATGTGCGGTGCGATCGCTCACGATCACGTTCTGACCAATACTATTTCTATTCACTAGTGACTGACTGTGGGTGGTAACCATAACCTGATGGTCCTCGGAAATCCCCGATAGGACTGATCTGAGTTCATGGATGGCTCCAGGATGAAGGTGCGATTCTGGCTCTTCGACTGCAATGATAAGTTGTCTATCGGGGTGATTTCTTGAGCGGGTCCACTCGAGCGTAAGGGCTAGGGCGACCAAGCTCTGAATACCATCACCTTTAGATGTTAGCGAAGTCAAAGAACCGTCATCTATCGAGATATCCTCAATTTCCCAGGAACTTGCTACGGACTTGGTCTTTAAGTCAACCGCCAGTGTACCTGGAACGAATCTATCTAGAGTGCGCTTTAGGATTTCCTCAACATCAGAATCTATCGAATCATGGTAGGACTGAATCTTTTCGAGAAGTTGATTATATTCTTCGTCTTCTTGGAGCTTCCGTCGTCTTGATGTGAGAATCTCTTGCGCTATGTCGATCGCAGTCAAATTTGTTCGAATTGCTGGAATATACAGCATTGAAATGTGCTTGTCCACAAAGCGTGCGATTGCCCTTGATTTGAGATCGTGATTTCCCTTACCTTGCTTGGGTACTTCGAGTTTGACTTTCATTTCACCCAGGGTTATTTTGATGGGAAGGTTGTCGTTGATGGAGATACCTGTGGAAGATTTAAATTCGTCCCGCTCGGAGGCACTTAGAGCAAAATCAAGCTGTATGATTGTACTGGTCTGAGCCCCTTTTCTCTGTCGTGCAAACACTGGAAAATCTCTATCCCAATAATACTCTATGTCTGCACCATGACTATGTGAGGGAATACCTCGACGTGATACTGAGAGCACGTAAGAGATTGGGGGTTCTCGAAGGGCGCTCCGACCCGGTGCTATACGACTCCATCCCCGGATGATTGCCATTCCCAATGCCGTTGCTCTAAGCAGGTTAGACTTGCCTTGATTATTGGGTCCAATGAGGACCGAGAAATTCCCCACATCGAAACTTGCCTGCCGATCGATACTTCTATACTTTCTTACAGATACTTTGCGTAGTTTCAAAACACGATTCCCTTCAGTGAGATTCCGATTTGTCATTTTTCCTGTAGTTGATGAATTGCTATTAATAACTGCAAGTTCGCCACTTGCGTTCTTGTGTGCTTGTATTTATTTCCTAATGGGTTCTGCTGCTTTGTGAAGTAGAGCGGCTCGTCGAATGGCGGTCGTCGGGGCAAAGGGTATTCTATAGTAGTGACTGTGCTGAGAGATAGTCTAGTGGAACATTTTCTTGGGAACAGTGTAAGGGTAAAGATTTCTCGAATGGGGGTGATGGAAGGTGAACCCTCACAACCGCGTCGTTTCCTGTCCGTCGCGGCCGACCTCGTGGATGCGGTGCCGACAGAGTTGGAGGCGCAGCCATTCCTCGACCGGCGGGAACCGGCGTCCCCGCCGTCAGATGAGGTCCACGTTCATCTCCCAGTCGGTGAACGGGTACGCGCCCAGCTGCAGCTCCACGAGCTCTCCGGTGGCGATCCCCTTGAGAATGAGCTGGCGAGGGACCGTCGCCCACCCCACGCCGGACTTCATCAACTCGATGAGCGCCTGGTAGCTGTCGGAATGCCAGGTCTGCGTCGACTGCAGGTACTCACTGGTCGGCAATGCTCGAGAGTACGAGGCGTAGGCGAGATGCCGGACGTCACGGATGTCGTCGAAGCTGGGGCTACGGACAGTAGCCAGCGGATGGTCGCGGTGCACCACATGCGTCATGAACAGCCTACCGAGCTGACGGAACGCCAGATCCTCCGGGTAGTCCGGCAGGGCAAAGGCGACCCCCAGCAGTGTCTCGTCATCCAGCACGCTGGAACGCACGTCACCGTTCGCTGGATTCCGGATGGTCAGGTCGACGAAGGGGAACTCGTCGGCGAACCGGGTGAGTACAGGGGAGAGCTGACGGTGGGGATCCCCACCGCCAGGGTGATGTTCGTCGGCTGGCCCTGGAAGAGGGAGTCCCCGAGCCGCTCGTAGGCGTGTCCGCGGTCATAGAGGGCCTTGGCCTCCTGGAGCAGCGTCTCGTCTTCCGCGGTGAGAACCGGGAAACGCGAGGATCGGTCGAACAGCTCTGTGTCCAGCGCGATCTCCAGGTTCGCGATGGATGTGCTCACCGTGGACTGACTGCGTCCCATTGCCCGGGCGGCCCTGGAGAAGGAGCCGTGCCGGGGGCGAGGACGAAGGCCTCGACCTGTTCCAGAGTGAGTCGCACAGCAGCACCGTACGTCCTCCGGCCGCACACCGCAGCGCGAAACAGGGGAGGGGAGCTGCACAGCGATGTATCGGAATGAACGATGGACACTCACTGTGCACATCGTCCGGATCGCCATACTTTCTGCGTCCATGTCCTCCACAACTCCACCCTCCACCCGCCCCGACAGGCTGAATCCGCCGGAGGTCGACGAGGTCCTCCCGTGGCGCTCCATGCTCAGTCTCGGGCTCCAGCTTGTCCTCGTCATCTACGCCGGCATTGTCGCCGTGCCCCTCATCCTCGGTTCCGCCCTCGGCCTCGACAACTCCGAGGTCATCATCCTGATCAACTGCAACCTCATCATCGGCGGTCTCGTCACCGTCCTGCAGACCACCGACATCTGGCGGTTCGGATCCCGGCTCCCGCTGATCCAGGGGGCGTCCTTCATCGCCCTGGCACCGATGCTGCTCATCGGCGAGGACTACGGGATCCGTTACATCTTGGGTCCGTCATCGCCGCCGGTGTGCTTGGTGTGATCCTTGCGCCGTTCTTCTCGCGCCTGCTGCGGTTCTTCCCGCGGGTCGTCATCGGCTGCCTCATCACCATCGTCGGCATCTCCCTTATGCCGACCGCCGCCGGCTGGTTCGGTGGCGGTGAGAATGCAGACGACTTCGGCGCCACGAAATACCTCATCCTCGTCACGGTGACTGTCCTGGTCACGGTTATCGGCTATGTCATGTTCACCGGACTGCTGGCCAGTCTCTCGGTGCTCATCGGCATGGTCGTCGGCACTGTCGTAGCTCTGTGCATGGGACTGACCGACTTCTCCGGTGTCGCGGACGCGGACTGGATCGGAATCTCCGCCCCGCTGCACTTCGGCAGTTCGCAGTTCAGCCTGTCGCCGGTCCTCGTGATGACGCTCGCCCTCATCGTCATCATGGCCGAGACCACCGGCAACAGCCTCGCCATCGGCCGGATGATCAAGGCCCCGATCACCCAGCGTCGGCTCTCGGACACCTTCCGTGGTGAGGGATTCGCCGCGGTCGTCAGCGGGTTCTTCAACGGATTCCCACTCAACGCCTTCAGCCAGAACACCGGCCTGATCGCCATGACGAAGGTCCGCAGCCGTTTCGTGGTCACTGTCGCCGGCGTCATCATGGTGCTCATGGGCCTGGTACCGAAACTCGGGGCGGTCATCGCCGCCATCCCGCCGTCCGTGCTGGGCGGTAGTGCGATCATCATGTTCGGCGTGACCTCCGCCGCCGGTATCCAGGAACTCGCCCGGGTGAAGTTCGAGGGGACGAACAACGCGCTGATCGTGGCGGTATCCCTTTCCGTGGGCGTGCTGCCGATGGCGTCCCCGGAACTCTTCGGACACTTTTCCGGCACTGCCCGTCTGGTGCTGGACAGCGGCATCTTCCTCTGCGCGATCTGTGCGGTGGTCCTCAATCTCATCCTCAACCGAAAGAACACCGACAATGACTGACAACCTCACCGACAACGCCGGACTCACCGAGACTGACCTGGGATTCCTGCGCCGGGCCATCGAACTCTCCGAGGAGTCGAAGCAGCGGGGGCGCCACCCGTTCGCCGCCCTCGTGGTGGACGCCGACGGCGTCGTCCTCTCGGCGAAGGGCAACAACTCGATGCCCCCGGAGGGCGATCCCACCCAGCATGCCGAGCTCACTGCGGCCGCTGAGGCTGCGACGAAGCGGATGCTGGAGGAACTCGCCGGAGCGACGCTCTACACCAGTGCCGAGCCGTGCGTGATGTGCACCGGTGCGGTGTACTGGACCGGCATCGGCCGGATCGTCTACGCACTGTCGGAGAAGAAGCTGGCGACTCTGACCGGTGATGACCCCGAGAACCCGACCTTCGATCTGCCCTGCCGCGAGGTCGCGGCGCGGGGGCAGCGCGTCATCGAGATCCACGGTCCGGCGTTGGAGGACGAGGCTGCGGCGCCGCACCTCGGGTTCTGGCGGCCGACGGAGGGGTAGGGGGCTACTTCCCGAACTTCTCGTTGATCTGCGCGGTCACGTAGTCGGCGAGGAGTTCGTTCGCGCGTGTCGTCATGTGCTCGGCGGCGCTGAAGATGTATGTCTGGTCGGCGTCCTCACTGGCCCAGGCGTCCTTCTCGCAGACGTTCTGGCCGGGTTCGCGGCAGGCGTCCTCATTGGCGCCGTGGGTGAAGCCGTTGTCCTCCTTGTTCTCCACCAGATCGTCGACGAAGGACCAGGTGTCCAGCACCTGGACACGGGGATCGTCCGGCAGGGAGTTCGTCAACTCGTCGTTGTAGGAGGTCGCGAGCGTATGGACGTAGTCGCGGGATGCGTCGGACTCGAACCAGGGGAGCTTCGCGAGGTCGAAGACGTTGAACACCAGGATGTGCTCCGCGCCGTTG
The DNA here is from genome assembly GCF_006539825.1 of Corynebacterium variabile. GTDB lineage: Bacteria > Actinomycetota > Actinomycetes > Mycobacteriales > Mycobacteriaceae > Corynebacterium > Corynebacterium variabile. The sequence goes on along the minus strand of NZ_BJNT01000012.1, from coordinate 72,811 downwards.
TCCAGCATGCGCTGGACCTGGTCGGCCTCGTCGGATGCGGCGGTGCGCACGCGCGCGTCCTCGGACGCCATGACGTTCTCCGGGGCAGGTGTGTTGTCGCGCAGGGACTGCGCCATCTCCGGGTTGATGGAGGGGTCGTAGTTGTAGGCGACATCGTTGGTGCCGATGTACACCGTGGCGAGCTGGTCCGGGTCGAACTTCTGGTGCTGCTCGAGGAAGCGGTCGACCTGGACCTTCACGGAGATCGGTGTTCCGTCTGCGGCGTCCGAGACCGCGGAGTACGCGGAGTTCGCCTTGGCACCGCCTTCGGCGTAGTTCAGGCCACCGGGGCCGGGCTCTCCGGGCTTGCCGACGTAGACATCATTCGGGTCAGCGACGTGCTCGTTGGATTCCGTCGACTGGCCGAGGCCGTCGGCGATGTGCTGGGCCCAGGTCTGTCCTGGCATGGTGGTGAAGCGGTAGCCGTAGGTGCCGGCGTCGGTGAGGCTGTCGCCGAAGAAGACCCCCTCGGTAATTGCCCCGCCGGCGAGGGGCTCACCGGTAGGGGCGGCTGGCGTGCCCGATGTGTCGGCTGAAGCACCGGCTGACGTGGGTGTGTCGGTCGTGGTGGAATCGTCCGACGAGCTGCACCCGGCGAGGGCCAGGGTGCCGATCGCGATGGTGGCGGTGGCGGCTTTCATCCAGCCTGTGGGCATCCTGCTCATGGGTTCTCCTCGGTGTTGTGGCCGTCAGTGAATACGGACTCAGCTAACAGTAGAGACGTGGATCACAGTCGCGCAAGGTACTTTGTCTGAGGTTCAGTCGCAACCTGGGGAAACCGCCGCAGGGAGAGCTCGGAAGTTCATACGGGATGCGGAAAATGGGCATGCCTGCAGAATCATCTGGCCCTCACGCCGCGCAACCGGGGCGGACGGGAACTCGCATTCCGGCGGGAATTCTCGCTCGCGGTAGTCGGCGACGGCGACAAATGACCAGGTGAACGCGGCGATCAGTGAACGATTGCTTAACATGTTCGACGAGTGGAAGTATTCCGTTCCACACCGATAGTCAAATGTGAGGCAGGGCACAAGTATGACCGCAGCAGTAGAGCGTCGCCGCTCCACCAGCAGCACCACTGCTGCTGCCCTCGCACGCGACCTCGGTGTTTCCCGGGCCACCGTCAGCTACGCACTCAACGGCAAGCCGGGTGTGTCCGACGGTCTGCGCCACCGCATCCTCAAGGAAGCGAAGAAGCGCGGTCTGGAGGTCAACACCGGTACCACCGCCCATGGTGGATCTGTCGGTCTCGTCCTCGGCGACGTGATGAACCCCTTCTACGCCGAGCTCGCCAGGGAGGCGGTCCGTGCCGCCCGCGAACTCGACATGGAGGTGCTCGTCGCCAACAGTGACGGTAACCCCGCCCAGGTCCGCCGATCCGTGAACGCACTCACCGAGGCCGGCGCACGGGGGATCATTCTCACCACGCTCAATCTCGATGACGGCGAACGAATCCGCGAACTCCGGCAGAGTCACGTTCCTGTCGTTCTGCTTTCTCGACGCATCCCCCAGATACAGGACATCCCCTTCGACGGTATCGACGATTTCCAGGCAGGTCGTGACCTCATGGATCACGTCCTCAGCCACGGCTACCGGGACATCGCCATTGCCACCGGAGGATTCCGTTCCTATGCGACAAGCCGTCGCATCGAGGGATTCCTCGCCTCCGCAACCGGAGCGGGGATCATCATTCCGAAGAACCGGATCATGTCCACCGAGCTGAACATCGTCGGCGGCGACATCGCCGCCGAGTACCTCCTCGGACAGAAGACACTTCCGGAGGTCGTGGTGTGTGGCGCCGACGCCATCGCGACAGGCCTCATAAACCGGCTCGTCCACGCCGGAATCCGCGTTCCCGCGGACATGGCTGTCGTCGGTTTCGACGGCGCCCGCGGTCTGCGCAACGCCTACATCGACCTGACGACCATCGTCCAGCCCACCCACGTCATGGCGTCCAGCGCCATCCGCAAACTCGTCGAACTCGCCTCCGGGCGACGGCCCGACGATATCCAGACCTTTCACCCGCACGAACTGCACATCGGCAGTACCTGCGGTTCCCATCCGTCCACCGATTCCGACAATCAGTAGGAGAACATCCCCATGACAGCCTTATCCACTGACCAGCAGTACTCGCCCCTCGCAGGACGCAACGCCGTCGTCACCGGGGCCTCCCGCGGCATCGGCGCGGGCATCGCACGCAAGCTCGCCGACCGGGGCGCCCGCGTCATCGTCACTGACGTCAACCTCGAGGCCGCCACGGCCACAGCCGAGGCCTGCGGAAACGGTTCCTTCGCCGTCGAGCTTAATGTCGCGGACGCGGATGCCGTCCGTACCACTGTCGCCGACCTCATCGGGAAGCTCGAGCACATCGACATCCTCGTCAACAACGCCGGCATCAACCGGGACGCCATGCTCCACAAGATGACCGACGACCAGTGGGAGGCCGTGCTCGCTGTCGACCTCTCCGGAGAGTTCTACATGTGCCGTGAGATCGGCACCCACATGCGCACCACCGGCTACGGACGCATCGTCAACGTCGCCTCGGCGTCCTGGATGGGAAACGTCGGCCAGACGAACTACGCCGCGGCGAAGGGCGGCGTCGTCTCCCTGACCCGCTCCATCGCCAAGGAACTGGCGCGCAAGAACATCACCGCCAACGCCATCTGCCCGGGATTCATCGACACGGAGATGACCCGCGGCATGCCACAGGACCTCTTTGACGCCCAGCTTGACAAGATCCCGCTGGGACGCGCCGGCCAGCCGGAGGATGTCGCCAACCTCGTGGCCTTCCTCGCCTCGGATGATGCCTCCTACCTCACCGGCGAAGTCATCAATATCGGCGGAGGGTACAAACTCTGATGAAGATCATCACCCCTGATCAGGTACCTGCTCTCGTCCCCGACGGCGCGACGGTGGTCAGCGACGGCATGACCATGATGGGTGTCGCCGACGAACTGTTCGCGGTGCTGGAGACCAGTTTCCTGGGCACGAACTCGCCCCGGGACCTCACCTGGGTTCACGCCGCCGGACAGTCCAACCGCGTGGCTGGGCTGGCCCGCATCGCCCATGACGGCATGGTCCGCCGCGTCGTCGGTTCACACTGGGGGCTCAACCCACCCGTCGGCGAGCTCCTCGGACAGGACCGTGCCGAAGGCGTGTGTCTCCCGCAGGGGCAGCTGTCCACCCTCTTCCGGTCCATCGCCGCCGGACGCCCCGGCCAGCTCTCCACGGTCGGCCTGGCAACCTATGTCGACCCCCGCCTCGGCGCCGGACTGATCAACGACTCCGCCCGCAGCAACGTCGCCGAGGGGGAGTACGTCCAGATCGTCGAGGTCAACGGTGAGGAGTACATCTTCTACCGCGCCTTCGACCTCGATGTCGCCCTCATCCGCGGTTCCGCGATCGACACCGACGGAAACCTCAGCCACCGCGAGGAGGTCTCCGGCCTCGACGCCCTGGCCATCGCCCAGGCCGTCCACAACTGCGGAGGCGTGGTGATCGCCCAGGTCCGCGAGATCGTGGAACCGGGGGACATCGACGCCCGCGACGTGACCGTTCCTGCACCGCTGGTCGACTACACCGTGGTCTGCACCGACCCGCAGACGTACCACCGGCAGTCCGACAGCTACCCCGAGGTCGACCGTGGTCTCGTCTCCGGACACATGGACGCCGACCGTCTCCGTCATGCCTTCGAGGTCCAGGAGACTCCTGAGCACCGCCTGAACGTCGGACGTCGTGGAGTCGGACTCGTCAAGTACGGCGACGTGATCAACGTCGGCACCGGCATCCCCGCCGACACCGTCGGGAAGGCACTCGCCGAAGCCGACCTTCTCCCGGAGGTCCATCTCACCGTCGAGTCCGGCACCTACGGTGGACTCCCGCTGGGTGTCGTCGACTTCGGCTGTTCGGTGCACCCGTCCGCCATCGTCGGGCATCCCCAGCAGATGGACTTCTACAACGGCGGGGGAGTGGACATCACCTTCATGGGCGCCGGCCAGATCGACCCCCACGGCGACATCAACGTCTCCTTCCTCGGCGGCAACGCCATCGGCTGCGGCGGATTCATGGACATCGTTGACGGGGCCCGCACCGTTTGCTTCCTCGTCTCCGTCTCCGGCCGCCACTCCAAGTACACCGACCACGTCGACCAGATCAGCTTCTCCGGTGCCCAGGCACTGCGCAAGGGGCAGAAGGTCTACATCGCGACCGAGTACTACCTCCTCGCGTTCACCGAAGACGGTTGGGCGCTGCAGGACTGCGACGACAGCGACGACGCACGCGCGGCAATCGAACGAATCCCTTTCACCATCACAGGAGCGAACAATGACTGACTCCACCAACCCCAACGCGCCGGTCTTCCTCGCCGGGGCCCGTACCGCCGTCGGTTCCTTCGGCGGCAGCCTCGCCAGCGTCCCGAACCATGAACTCGGCGCCCACGCTACCCGCACTGCCCTGCAACGGGCCGGGGTCCCCGCAGAGAACATCGACGAGTTCATCTACGGCTGTGTCGGCCAGGTCGGCGGCGACGCCTTCCTTGCCCGTCGTATTTCGCTGGCCTCCGGGGCCAGGGACAGCTCCACCGCAATGACCGTCAACCGCCTCTGCGGATCCGGTCTCCAGGCGGTGCAGAGCGCCGCCCAGGAACTCGCTACCGGTCAGTCGCGCTACGTCGTCGCCGGCGGCGCGGAGAACATGTCCGCCCAGCCCTTCCTCGACTACGGCGCACGTGACGGCTGGCGGCTCGCGAACCGGACCGTCATCGACGGGACGCTGTCCCTGGTCACCGACCCCTTCGGCAACTACCCGATGGGCACCACCGCCGAGGCCGTCGCCCGCGAGTTCCACGTCTCCCGGGAGGAGCAGGACGCCTTCGCCGCCGAATCCCAGCGTCGCGCCGCAGACGCACAGGAGGCGGGCCTCTTCGCCGACGAGATCGAGCCGCTGGAGGTGAAGAAGCGCCGGGAGACCGTCACGGTCGACACGGATGAGCACCCCCGTCCTGGGACGACCGTCGAGAAGCTCGCGAAGCTCCGTCCGGCCTTCGACCCGGAGGGGTCAGTCACCGCCGGTAATGCCTCCGGTATCAACGACGCTGGCGCCGCGCTCGTCATGACCACCCGGGCGACCGCGGACGCGGACGGCGTCCGCCCGCTCGGAGAACTCGTCGGTTTCGCCAAGGCCGGCGTCCGCACCGAGATCATGGGCTACGCCCCGCGCTACGCCGTGGAAAAGGTCCTCGGCCAGACCGGACTGTCACTCGCGGACATCGACTGGATCGAGCTCAACGAGGCCTTCGCCTCGCAGGCCGTCGCGGTGTCCCGTGATCTCGGGCTTGACCCGCAGAAGGTCAACCCGCTCGGCGGAGCCATCGCCCTCGGTCACCCCATCGGGGCGACCGGAGCCATCCTCACTCTCCGCACACTGCTCAACCTGCACCGCACCGGCAAGGAATTCGGCCTCGTCACCATGTGCATCGGTGGCGGGCAGGCCGTCGCCGCCGTTGTCCGGGCCGTCTGACCCGGGTAACCCGAATTCACTGCGCCACCCACAACAGAGAGTGACACCATGAGTACCACCAACTCGAACGAGGTTTTCGAGGCCGCCCGGGACGCTGATGCGGTTGTCCGGGCCCGGACCGCCGGAACGATCACCAAGATCTTCCGCCGCCTTATGCCGATCCTCGTCATCGCCTACATCATCTCCTTCGTCGACCGAACGAACATCGGCATGGCCAAGGAAGGCCTCGAGACCGATATCGGCATCTCGGCCGCCGCCTACGGACTCGGTGCCGGACTCTTCTTCGTCTTCTACGCTTTCCTCGAGGTCCCCTCGAATCTGATCCTCAACCGGGTCGGAGCTCGGTTCTGGATTGCCCGCATCATGCTGACCTGGGGAATCCTGTCGATGTGCATGGCTTTCGTCTGGAACGAGTGGTCCTTCTACATCGTCCGTATGCTCCTCGGTGCCGCTGAGGCGGGTCTGTACCCCGGCATCATCTTCTATATCTCACTCTGGTTCCCGAAAAAGACCAGGGCGAAGGCCATCGGCATCTTCCTGCTGGGCGTCTCCCTGGCAAACATCATCGGTGCCCCCATCGGCGGACTGCTGCTGGAGATGGATGGATTCGGAGGTCTCCACGGATGGCAGTGGATGTTCCTCATCGAGGGCGTCCCGGCGGTCATCATGTGCTTCTGGGTCTGGTTCAAACTCCCGAACGGACCCAAGGATGCGTCATTCCTCACTGACGGTGAGAAGGAGGACCTGTCCCGCGTGCTCAGCGCGGAGGATAGCGGAGAGCAGAGCAGTCACGGCGATCTCCGTGCCCTCGGCCCCGTACTGAAGGACAGGCAGATCTGGTTGATCGTCGCGATCTACTTCACCCACCAGATCGCCGTCTACTCCCTGTCATACTTCCTCCCGTCGATGATCAAGAGCTACAACGACGACATGTCGTCGCTGACCGTCGGACTGATCACCGCGTTGCCGTGGATCGCCGCAGCAGTCGGCTCGATTCTGCTGCCCCGCCATGCGACCAACATCACCAGGAAGAAGTCCATGGTCTCCGGTGGCCTCATCCTCATCGCCGGCGGACTGGTCATCGCAGCCACCTCCGGATTCATCATCGCGCTGGTCGGTTTCTGCATCTCCGCGTTCATGCTCTTCGTCATCCAGTCGATCCTGTTCACATTCCCGACTGACCGACTCTCGGGTGCTGCCGCTGCCTCCGGTGTCGCCTTCATCAACACCTGTGGCCTGGTCGGTGGCTTCATCGGCCCGACCGTGATGGGAAGTCTTGAGGAATCCACCGGAAACTCGCGGGCAGGACTGTGGTTCATCAGCATCCTCGCCGTCTGTGGCGCAGCTCTGGCGTGGGGCCTGAAGAACGCGAAGCCTACGGAAGTAGTGGCGGAGCCATGAGGATTATCGTGGCACCCGACTCGTTCAAGGAATCCCTGACGTCGGTCGAGGCTGCGGCCGCCATGGCGGCCGGGATCCACGATGTGGACCCGGCCGCCGAGGTCGTGGAAGTCCCGATCGCCGACGGAGGCGAAGGAACCGCCCTAGCTCTCACCCCGGCACTGGGTGGAGAGCTCAGGACCGCCACGGTGACCGGGCCGACCGGCACGCCGGTGGACGCCGTCTGGGGCTTCGTCCCCGCCACATCCACCGCGGTGGTGGAACTCGCGGAAGCCGCTGGCATCCACCTCGTGCCCGTGGACCGTCGTGACATCTGGAGAGCAGGGACCAGCGGGGTCGGGGAACTGATGGCACATGCCCTCGACGCGGGGGCGACAACGGTCATCGTCGGACTCGGCGGCTCCGTCACCAATGACGGTGGCCTCGGGCTGCTCCAGGCACTCGGCGTCTACGTCACCGACCGCGATGGCACTACGGTTACCCCGGACGCTGCCGGGATGGCGCAGGCAGACAGCCTCGACATCACAGGGATGGACCCCAGGTGGGAAGATACGCAGGTCATCATCGCCGGTGATGTCACCAACCCCCTGTGCGGTGTTGACGGAGCGTCAGCGGTCTTCGGGCTGCAGAAAGGTGCCACGCCGCAGGACCTCGGCCCGCTCGATGAGGCACTCCGACGATGGGTTCAGGTGCTGGCCGGCGGCTGTGGCGGGGACGCAGGCACAATCAGGGACGTGCCTGGGGCAGGAGCCGCCGGCGGTGTCGGCGCGGCCCTCCTCGCGGTCCTGGACGCACGGATGGAATCCGGTGCTGAACTTCTGCTGGATCTCGTGGACTTCCGGGAACTGTGCCGCGGAGCCGATCTGGTGCTCACCGGAGAGGGGAGCGTGGACGTCCAGACCGGTCACGGCAAAGCCCCGGCGGTGGTCGCCGGATCCGCGGCGCAGCAGGGTGTCCCGACCGTCGCCTTCGGCGGCAGGGTGTCTGATTCTGCGGAAGACCTGGTCCCCGTGTTGTTCCATTCAGTGGTGCAGGTCAGTGAACCCACCGCGCCCCTGGAGGAATCCCTGGCGCGTGGCGCGGAAAACCTACGGAAGCATGTTGCGGAATATCTGAGGAAAGCGACGGAAGAATAATGACAATGACTGACATACTCTCCGGCCAATTTGACCCGGAAACCAGGACATTCGGACGGGTTCCGCTCACTGCGTGGGGTGCCCTGTCCCGGACCGCCGCAAGATATCCGGACAAGGCGGCCGTGTGCGAGGATTCGGGCGACAGCCTCACATTCGGCGAGTTGCTCAGCCAGGCTGAGACCGCCTCCGCCAATCTGTGGGCGATCGGTGCCCGTCCGGGGACGAGGGTCGGAATCCTCCTCGACAACTCGGCGGCGTTCCTCACCGCTCTACTTGCAGTGAACCGGATAGGCGCGGTCTCCGTGATGCTGCCCGGAAAATTCTCTGACGCCCAGCTGACCGAGATGATCGGAATCGCCCGGGTCGACATCCTCGTCGTCGACGATCCCCGTGCCGCCGGTACCGGTGATTTTCTTGTTCCGACCACCATGGCACTGTCGGATTTCCTGTCCCCGTCGGGGAGACCGATGCCGGGGGCTGTGACGGATCCCTGTGCCCCGGCCGTCCACATGTTCACCTCGGGGACGACCGGGACACCGAAACGGGTCGTGCTCACCAACCGAAACATCATGCATGCCGTGGCCGCGTACGAGCACGTCCTTGACCTGACCGCGGAGGACAGCATGATCTTCGGCGCGGCCCTCTACCACGTCACCGGAGTAGTAGCTGTCGCACTGCAGTGCGTCTACCTGGGAATGACCCTACATCTTCAACGGCGATTCGACCCGGTGGCCTTCGTCCATTGGGCGGAAGATACCGGGGTGACATACATTCACGGGTCCCCGACCATCTTCCAGCTCATGCTGGAGAACTGGCCCCAGGAACGTCCACAGTTGGGGAACGTCCGACTGTTGGCGTGCGGCGCGGCGAACATGCCGCCCGGTCGGATCCAACGGCTGACAGAGCACATGCCCGCGGCGTCCTTCCGGACGGTCTACGGACTGACGGAAACGACGTCGCCGGCCACGGTCTTTCCGGTGGACGCTGCGTCCTCGTCCCTCATCGGATCGTCCGGAACCCCGATTCCCGGTGTCACCGTGCGCATTGTTGCCCCTGACGGGACAGAGCTCGGTTCGGACGAGGTCGGCGAGATCACCGTGTCCGGCACCAATGTCTCACCCGGATACCTGGATGCCGACGACCACTTCACGGCTGCGGAGTGGTTGACCACCGGAGATCTGGGGTATCTCACTGCAGACGGGTACCTCTATGTCGTGGACCGGTTGAAGAATCAGATCAACAGGGGCGGGGAGAAGATCCACCCGAACAGCGTGGAGAATGTCCTGTGCAGTCTTGAGGGGGTGGAGGACGCCTGCGTCGTCGGTGTCCTAGATGACCTGTACGGGGAGGTCCCCGCCGCCCTGGTGGTGGTTGAGGAAGGTACTGACATCGGGGAACTCCCGGAGAAACTCCGGGGGAGGATCGCCAAGTACGCTGTGCCGGTCAGGATCCTCCCGGTCGACGAGATCCCGAGGACAGTCGGGATGAAGACCGACCGGGACGCTGTGCGTGCACTGCTGACTGAGCGGTGACCGGGGACCCAGACAGAACGTGAGCCCCCGACGGCGTTGAGCCGTCGGGGGTTCGTTGTGGTCTGTGATGTATCGGGCGCGGGAAGTGCGCCCGTTACGGGGTGACCGTGAGCTGCTCGGTGACAGGCGCAGAATGGCGGATCTGACGGATGAATAGGGGAACCAATGCGCCGATGAGTGCGAAGGCCGCCATGCAGAGGAAGGTGTAGACGTATCCGGTCGACTCCTCCCACCCGCCGCCAAGGCCGACAAGACGCCCCATGAGCACGGGAGCGATACCGCCACCGATGAACATTGCTGTGGTGATCACGCCGTTGGCAGTGGAGGTTCCACCTTCAGGGGCGGCGTCTGATGCGGTGGCGTAGTAGATGGGCCACACGGCATTGGCGACGAGACCGAACGCCAGCTGCACGATGACGACGAGGAGCGACGTGGTGGCGAAGTAGAGGCAGCCGACACTGACGGCCATCCAGAGACCGCAGATCACGATCGTGACCCCGCGTCCGAAAATGTCCGACAGCGTGGGCCACAGGACCTGGCCGATAATGCCCGTGAGGGTGAACACAACACTGAGCCCGGCGGACTCGGCCAGGGAAAGGCCGACGATGTTGTGGAGGTACAGCGGAAGTACCGTGTTGACCCCCATGTAGACGATCTGGGTGAGCATCGTGGTGATTGCCGTGCCGGTGATCTGCGGGGTGGTCAGGACCTTGCGCAGGACACCCTCCGGACGTTCGGCGTGCTCGGTGATGACCTCGGGGGCGGTCAGTCCCTTCGCCTCGATGTCGGCGTAGAGGGTGTCGATCTTGTCCCGGGTGGAGTACTTCCGCCAGAACAGCATAATCGGTACAGCAAAGACAAGACTGAAGAAGAAGGCGTAGGACCAGCCCTCGTCTCCGAACCAGGTGAGTACGGCTGCGCCAGCGACACCGGAGAGCAGAGAACCAATCGGGTAGCCGGTGTGGTGAGCACCGAGGGCGAAACCGCGGCGCTCCCGGGGCCACCATTCGGCGGTGTTGCTCACACCCACCGGTTCGCCCCAGCCTGCGCCGAGGTTCACACCGACGCGGACCGCGATGAAGGCGACGATATTGTGGCTCACAGTCTTGAATCCGGAGAGGAAGGCCAGTGCGGTGGTTCCGATGACCAGGGGGACCTGGAATGCCGCCCGCTTGTGGCCGCCTCCATGCCGGTCGCTCATGGCGGAGCCGGCAATCGGCATGACGGCGAGAGCGAGCATAATCAGGGACGCGATTACACCCCAGGTGTCGGGGGAGAGGTCGAAGGTCTCGGAGATCGACGGCCCCAGGCGCAGGACGATCTCCCGGTCGTAGGCGTTGAGAATCCAGATCAGCCAGCAGACAGCCAGGGAGACCCAGGAATAGCGGTGGATCTGGCCGAGCGATGTTTTCATCCGGGTGTACATGGTGGCCTCCTAAGCGTTTCCAGCGAAACGATGTTCGGGGACCCCTGTGACACCGAGACCGGTGATTGCGAACAGGGAACCGCGCTGTTGTCCGTCGTCAGGGAATCGGGGAAGTGGGGGCCTCGCCATCGACGTCACATAGAGGGTGTCGAGGTCAGGGCTGCCGAAGTTCATGCTGGTGCACTTGAGGACCGGCATTTCGATGGTGCGGTCGACGGTGCCGTCCGGGGCGTAACGGACGATGACTCCGCTGTAGACCAGTGCCTGCCAGAGGTAGCCCTCGGAGTCCACGGTCGCTCCGTCGGCGGCTCCGCCCCGGGAGGTGTCGACACCGGCGAAGACCCTGCGGTTGGTGGCGTCCCCGGTATCGGGGTCGTAGTCGTAGCTCCAGATGTCGCCGGTCCAGGTGTCACTGAAGTAGAGGATTCTCCCGTCGGGGCTGAAACACGGGCCGTTGGAGCAGATGATGCCTTCATCGAGGACGCGGAGACCGCCGTCGGGAGAGTAGGAGTAGAGCCGCCCGAGCGGGTCTTCCTCGAGGGTGTCCATGGAACCGACGATGAAGCGTCCCTGTCGGTCGGTCTTCCCGTCGTTGAGTCGGGTCCGGTCGTTCTCCTCCGGGTCGGTGATGAGCGTCTTCTCCCCGGTTGCCTGGTCAACCCAGTAGAGGCCGGACTTGAGCGCGGCCAGGAAAGCGGTGCCGTCCTCGCTGAGCGCGATGGATCCGATCGGCTCGCCGACTTCCCAGGCACGAAGCTCCCGTCCGTCGGCGGTGGACCGGAAGATCCGGCCGTCGGCGCTGTCCACCCAGTGGAGGCGTTCAGAGTCGGCGTCCCAGAGCGGGCCCTCTCCCAGCGTGGTCTTGATGTCCAGCAGGACATTGATGTGTGGATCTGACAGTGAAGTCATGCGGTGACTCCTCCTCATGGGTGTGGACAAGTTGGTGGACGACTACCCGTGATGCGGAGCCGTCAGCCCGCACTGCTGTGTCTCGAGTCACAGAACAGGGTGGTCATGAGGAGGGATTGTGCTGAAGATCCGGAGGGATAAGCAATGGTTAAGCAGGGGAAACGTTGTGTTGTCGGCTGAAGGTGCGGACATACATCTCTATTGCCCATGGGTGTTCAACGTGAATTGCACGCCTGTCCCGCACTCCACCTGGTGAATTCGGGAAGGCTGCCAGCGTCCCCGTCAAAGGTCTTGAGCAGCGAGACGAACTCGTCGACTGCGGGGGTGCGCGGCCGGGAGGCGTCCTGCAGGATGCCGACCCGCCGGGTCACCGTGCCCGCCCCCGCCAGGGGTGCCAGTGGTCGGATGGTGACCCCCGCCACCCGGGTCATGGGGATCACGAACCCGGGCACAGCCGAGATTCCGAGCCCTGCCGCGCACAGGCCGGCGACCGCGGAGATCGTCCCGGCGGAGACCGTCTGCGCAGGCACGATGCCCGCGGCGCTGAGCACCCGGTCCGTAATCCGCCGCACGGAACTTGTTCCGGTGAAGGAGATGAAGGACTGCCCCGCGAGATCGGTCCACGCCACCGTCTCCTGCCGGGCAAGCTCATGCTCGGAGGGGAGAATGCAGGCGAAGCCTTCGCTCGCGACGGGGGTGAAGTGAAAGCTGCCCGGGAGAGTGTTGAACAGTTCGGCATCCTCGGCGGTCACCGCGAGATCCACCGTGCCATCCCGGCAGAGGTCGATGATGTCCGCGGCCTTGAGGTCCAGGAGGTCAACGGTGGCGTGGGGGAACGCGTGGTGAAACCGGTGGATGAACGGTGGCAGCAGTGTGGCTGCGAGGGACGGCAAGGTTGCGATTCTCAGTTTTCCGTTGGGGCCGCTGAGATAGCTGACGAAATGGTTGATGGACCGGTCGTAGGTCTCCACGATGTGACGTGCGGTGTGGACGAACTCTGCCCCGAGCTCTGTCAGGGTGACACTCCGGGTGGTCCTGTCGAAGAGTCGCGCGCCAGCGGACTTCTCCACCATCGCGACGACTCTGCTCAAGGAGGACTGGGACTGCCCGAGAACATCGGCTGCTGCAGTGAATCCTCCCTGGTCAGCGATACAGATGACGGTTCGCATGTGTTCCACGGTGATGTCTTTCATGCGCATGGAGCATTAATCTATGCGATATTGTTGTTGGACACAACTAAGTGGCCTGGCTCATACTCGACGATGTCCACGCGGTACGTCACGGGCGCCACATCACGGTGCATCGCGGCTGCCGCAGTATCCATGAGAGGAGAGCCACCGCGATGCTTGCGTTGTTCGGCTTTCTCACAGTAGGGGTGTTTCTCGCACTCACGCTGTTCACGCGGACGTCGGTCCTCGTCGGCCTGGTCCTTGTCCCCATCGTCTTCGCTGTCATCGCCGGCAAGGGCGGAGACCTCGGCGACAATATCGGTGACGGTCTGCTTCAGGTCGCCCCTGTCGCCGTGATGATGACCTTCGCCGTTCTCTACTTCAGTCTGATGATGGAGTCCGGCCTGTTTGATCCGTTGATCAGGGTCATTATCCGCTGGGCCAAGGGCGATCCGGTGAAGATCGCGATGGGTACAGCCGTCGTGACGATGTGTGTCCACCTCGACGGTGACGGGGCCGCGACATTCCTCATCACCCTGTCCGCTTTCCTCCCGATCTACCAGAGGATCGGCATGCGTCCGATCACCCTGACCGCCATCGTCGCCCTCGGCGCGGGTCTGATGAACATGCTCCCGTGGGGCGGTCCCACCCTGCGCGCGATGGCGGCCCTCAATCTGCCCTCCTCAGAAGTTTTCACCCCGATGATCATCCCCATGATCGCGGGCGGGGTGTGGGTGCTCGTCGCAAGCTACATCCTGGGTCGGATGGAACGGCGACGGCTCGGGACACTCAGCGTGGACGGCATCCTGTCATCTGACGATGTGGAGGCGGCGGGGAACGGGACGGTGGCCGAGGGCGGCCTCACCGACCACACCGACCACACCGACACATCCCACGCCTCCCGCGACCAGCACGTCCCCCTCTGGCGCATGGTGTTCAACCTGGTGCTCACGGTCGCGCTGATCGTCGTGCTGCTGACCCACAGCGTCCCGATGGAAGTCTGCTTCATCGTCGCCTTCGTCATCGCCCTGTGCGTGAACCTCCCACAGTGGTCGGATCAGCAGCAGCTGTTCAAGGACCACGGTGCGAACGTTGTCCTTGTCACCTCCATGGTGTTCGCCGCGGGCGTGTTCACCGGCATTCTGGGCAAGACCGGAATGATCCAGGAGATGGCCAAGACTCTCGCGGACGTCATCCCGGACAGCATGGGCAGTTTCCTCCCTGTCATCGTTTCGGTGGTGTCGATGCCGCTGAGCCTCGTCTTCACGCCGGACGCCTTCTACTTCGGTGTCCTCCCTGTCTTCTCCGAGACCGCCTCTGCCATGGGTGTGGATCCTGCCATGGTGGCCCGTGGTGCGATCGCAGGGCAGATGACCACCGGCTTCCCACTGAGCCCGCTGACCGCCTCCACCTTCATCCTCATCGGCATGGCAAAGGTCGAACTGGGCAAGCACCAGAAGTTCACCTTCCTCTGGGCCTGGGGAACCACCATTGTCATGACCGTCGCCGCGCTGGTCACAGGCGCGCTCGCCGTCTAAGGAGTAATCATGAGAACAATCCGTATCGGTTCCGGCGCGGGTTTCGCCGGTGACCGCCTCGACCCCGCCGTAAAACTGGCGAAGGACGCCCGCCTCGACTACCTCGTCTTCGAGTGCCTTGGCGAACGTACCGTCGCCGCCGGCCAGCTCCGGCGACTCAAGGACGCCACCACCGGCTACGACCCACTCCTGGAGACACGAATGCGAGCCGTCCTGCCGTACACCGCGGCACAGGGCACGACGGTCGTCACCAACTCCGGCGCCGCGAACCCGGAGGCCGCAGGCCGCCTCATCGCCCGGATCGCCGCCGAGGTCGTCCCCGACCGGGAGGTGACGGTCGCCGTGCTCACCGGAGACGGCGTCCTCACCCAGGTCACCGGCACCGACCCGCAGATCTGGGAGACCGGACGCCCGCTGTCGGCGGACAACGACGGACTCGTGTCCGCCCACGCCTACCTGGGGGTGGAGCAGGCGCTCCCCGCCTTCGCCGTGGGCGCGGACGTCATCGTCACCGGACGCCTCGCCGATCCCTCTCTCTTCCTCACCCCGATGGTGCACGAATTCGGGTGGGCCCTGGACGACTGGGACCGGCTGGGCGCGGGAACCCTCATCGGGCATCTGCTGGAGTGCGCCGGTCAGGTCACCGGGGGGTACTTCGCCGATCCCGTGACCAAGCCGGTGGACGGCATGGCGGATCTCGGCTTCCCCTTCGCCGACATCGGTGAGGACGGTACCGCGGTCCTCGGCAAGCTCGCGGACACCGGCGGAACGCTTACGCGGCAGACCGTGCGTGAACAGCTGCTGTACGAGGTTGCTGACCCGTCGGCCTACCTCACCCCTGACGTGGTGGCGGACTTCTCCGGTATCCGGTTGGAGACCGTGGGGCCGGACGCTGTCCGCGTGTCCGGCGCCACCGGACATCCCCGGACCGGCACCCTGAAGGTCACCCTCGGATTCCGCGGCGGTTGGCTGGGGGAGGGACAGATCACCTATGCCGGTCCACGCGCCCGGCAGCGCGCAGAACTGGCGTGGTCGATCGTCTCTGACCGCCTGGCCCGCGTCCACGGTGTGGATCCGTCCGCGCTCAGCGTGGAGTTCATCGGCGCCGGTGCCGCATTCCGGGACATGACGCCCATGCCTGCCGACCCACCGGAGGTCCGTCTCCGGGTGGCCGGCCGGGTGCCGACCGAGACCCAGGCCGAGGCCATCGGCTGGGAGATGGAGGCCCTCTACTGCGCTGGTCCGGCTGCCGGTGGTGGCGCGCGCAAGGGACGCAGTGAAATGCTGGCGATCCGTTCGACCCTGCTGCCCCGAGACCTCGTCACGCCGACCGTGACGACCATCGGTTCCATGACCTTGAACAACGACACGGACGGAGCACTGTGATGACAATCCTGGATGACTACGCGGACGCGCGGACCGGGGACAAGGGGGACACCCTCATCGTGGCTGTCCTCCCACGCTCGTCGGCTGACTTCGAGTACCTGCGCGGGGAGCTGACGACAGTCTCCATTTCCGAGCACTTCCGGTGCGCGACGGAAACCGTGACCCTGCGCGAGGTCCCCGCCGCCGAGGCTTTCGTGGTGGAACTGCGCGGCCTGCTCGGCGGGGGAGTGACCGGTTCCCCCGTTCTCGACGGACACGGGAAGACCCTCAGCTACCACATGCTCACCCTGCCGCTGGACGGCACGGCGAGTGACGACGAGAACGGAGAACTGTCTTGAGTACCACAGGAAAAGTCATCCCGAGCGCAGCGGCCGCGGTAGCGGACGTGACCGACGGCGCCCGGCTGGCCGTCGGAGGCTTCGGCCTCAACGGCATCCCGGACCGGCTCATCGCCGCACTGGTCGATTCCGGTGTCCGGGATCTGGAGGTCTACTCCAACAACTGCGGCGTGGACGACTGGGGTCTGGGCCTGTTGCTCGCCGGACACCAGATCCGTCGGGTCGTCGCGTCCTACGTCGGTGAGAACAGGGAATTCGCGCGGCAGTACCTCGCCGGTGAACTTGAGGTCGAACTGACCCCGCAGGGCACGCTCGCTGAGAAGCTCCGGGCGGCGGGTGTCGGCGTACCCGCGTTCTACACCCCGGCCGGCGTCGGCACACCGATCGCCGAAGGCGGACTTCCGTGGCGCTACCGTGCGGACGGTTCCGTCGAGGTGGCGTCTCCGCCCAAGGAGACCCGCGAGTTCGGTGGACGTCACTACGTCCTGGAGGAGGCCCTGCCCGCCGACGTGGCACTGGTCCACGCGGAACTCGGGGACACAGAGGGAAACCTCGTGTTCAACAGGTCGGCGATGAACTTCAATCCGCTGTGTGCGATGGCAGGGACAGTCACGATCGCCGAGGTCGAACGACTGGTGGAACCCGGTGAGATCGATCCGGGGCAGGTACACCTGCCGGGGATCTTCGTGCAGAGGATCGTGGAGACCGGACCACAGGCCAAGCGGATCGAGAAGCGCACTGTCCGGGAACACAGTGACGGTATGAACCACAGGGAAGACAGGGAGGCACAGCGATGAGCTGGACGAAAGACCAGATGGCGGCCCGGGCGGCCCTGGAGCTGCGGGACGGACAGTACGTGAACCTGGGGATCGGGCTGCCGACCCTGATCCCCGGGCACCTGCCGGACGGCGTGCACGTCGTCCTCCACAGTGAGAACGGCATTCTCGGCACCGGCCCGTACCCCACCGAGGAGCAGCTGGACGCCGACCTCATCAACGCCGGAAAAGAAACGGTGACGGTGAACCCTGGTGCCTCATTCTTCGATTCCTCCCTCAGCTTCGGGATGATCCGTGGGTCTCACCTGGATGTCGCCGTCCTCGGCGGCATGGAGGTCTCCGAGACCGGTGACCTCGCGAACTGGATGGTGCCCGGCAAAATGGTCAAGGGCATGGGCGGTGCCATGGATCTGGTGCACGGAGCAGACCGTGTCATCGTGCTGATGAACCACGTGGCCCGTGACGGCTCGCCGAAGATCCTGTCCCGGTGCTCGTTGCCGCTGACCGGTGTCGGAGTGGTCGATCGGATCATCACCGACCTCGCCTGTTTCGACGTGACCGGTGACGGTCTGGTGCTCACTGAACTCGCGCCGGGTGTGGACATCGAGGAACTCCGGGCCAGGACGGGGCCGGAATTCTCGGTGGTCGACGAAGTGGGTGTGTGATGGCTTCATCGACAGTCGTCGCAAGAGGCCACCGCTCCGCTCCCGACGACTGGAGGGCAGGCGTCTGACCCTGATCACCGGGAGATCCAGGATGCGTTCGGTGTGATGACGGGGCTGTGGGCGACTGACCGGGCGCGGCATCCGGATGCCTATGTGTTCTGTGTTCTCGCCGCCGTGGACCCGAAGACTGCAGATCCCCTGGACATAGCACAGTGGGACTCCGACGTAGCGCAGATGTCACGGATGAACACGGCTCTGACGATGACGTTGTCATCCACGAAAGCGACTGTTTCCCCGAAGAAGGTTACGTTCACAGGCCTGAAAGACGCGGTCCGACGGGCCGGACAGCGCGGGAAAGACGACGGACGATCCTACATAGGCGGTGACGTCACACCGTGGCCCGGAGGGCGTCCAGCGTGAGTGCTGCGAGAACCACGAAAGCACGGGGATGTCGGCGCCAGGTTTCTCCGAGAAGCCGGTCCAGGCGTGCCGCCCGTTGATTGACCGTGTTGGGATGAACACCGAGGTGGACGGCAACCGTCTTCGGGCTGAGATTGTTTTCCAGGAGTGTCTTCGCGGTCTCGGCGAGGGAGGACTGATGCCTGGCATCGTAGGTGAGGACCGGGCCGATGTTCTCCTGGATGAAGCGATCGAGTGCAGCGCTGTCGGGCTCGTGGAACATGGTGGAGAATATGCTCCATTCCTCGACAGAATGTACCGAGTCTCGCACCCCCAGTGCCTCGGCGAAGTTCAGGGCCCTGCACGCGGCCATGTACTCGCCCGACGTGTGCTCGATACGCCCAACATGACCACCGACAATCACGTTGCCTGGACGGTTGCCGTCTGCCTGCCGGAGCAGCCTCTCGGTCAGCTGGCGTATGTCGAGATCCGTCGTTTCCGGTGTGATAAGGATGACCAGCCGGTCATCCACGGAGGCGAACAGCCCGCCGGACCGCTCTGTCCAGTCGGCGGCGACCTGTAGCGCGGACGGGGTGTTGATGTCACTGACAAGGGGGACCGCCCCTCGGTCATCGATGCCGTGCCGTGAGGCCCGTCGGCGCAGCTGCTCCGTCAACTGGGGTGGAGACATCAGAAGCTTGGTCACCAGTTCCGTCGCGGACCGTCGGTCGGCGGCGGCGAGTGCACGGGTTGCGAGCTGGCACAGGGACAGTGACTGTACCGCTCTTTCCAGTACACGCCCCAGATCCGAGTCGACTCTCGGGTTCTCTGGGGTGACCAAGGTTCCCAGTACCCCCTCGCCGGTCACCGCGTCCACGACCATCCACTGTCCGTCATCTGTCCTCACAGAACGCATCCGTGGTGACGGTTCCGCTGAATCAATGATGCGGCCCGCGACCTCCGGAGAGACCACCAGACCTCCTACGGAGAGGTGACGGGGTCGATGCGGTACGGACCGGTCGAGGAAGGCGACCGGGATATCGAGAGTGGAATGGATGGCCTCAAGGATCTCACGGACGGTCGCTCCCTGGATAACCAGATCGCTGAGGGTGCCGTGCACGAGGGCACTGCGGGTGAGGACATCTCTCCGGCGCTCACTCTCCGTCACGGCGTCGGAGAGTCGCGCGAGTGCGGCTTCCTTCTCCTCATCGATCTGGGCGTTGCGTACCGCTATGGCCGCGTGGGTGGCCAGTGCAGTCAGAATAAGAATGTCGTCCTCGTCAAAGCGTTGGGGCCTGCGCCGTGCAGCGAACAGCAGTCCGGTGATCTCCCCTCCGAAGACCAGAGGCACCGCCAGCAGTGTGGCGATGTCGTTGCCGGCGAGCATGTCGTCGTGGGCGGCCTCGTGGCGAATATCCTCATTGCTCAGGTAGTTCTCGACCTGGAAAGGCTCACCGGTCTCCAGGACAATTCCGCCTACGCCGTTTCCCCGGGACACCGACGTGCCCCTTGATGCTGGCGTCAGGTCACCCGACCAGGTACGGACGGCGAAGACAGTCGGGTCATCTGACGTGGGAAGGTCCAGGTAGACGCTGTCACAGCGGAGGAGATGGCGCGCACGCTGTGTGATCTCCTTGAGCACTCCGTCGACGTTTCGCAGGGTGATGAGACTGCCGGTCGCTTCGTGGACTTCACGCAGCCTGTCGTAGCGGCGGCGGAGCGCGTCGTTGTTTACATCCGGGTGTGTCATCAACACAAAACTAGTGCATGTAGTGTCTTCCGAGCACATATTGCATTGCGAAAAGCGAACTTAGAGTGATTCGGGTGTGATGAGCAGCCCATCCGGTCTGCATTGTGTCCCCGCCCATACCCGAGTGAACAGGAGAGAATCATGGTGACCAGCAGGCTGAGCGGTCTGAAGGACCTGACCGTCGAGGAGCGACGCGACCGCATCGTCGCCAATAGTCCGGTAGAGGTCGAGGACCTCGCCGTCCTCGATCCGGCGGACGGACTCGGCGTGGCCGAGGCAGATCACATGGTCGAGAACGTGATCGGTGTCCTCGGGATTCCCGTAGGTGTGGCCGCGAACTTCACCGTCAACGGCCGTGACGTCCTCGTACCGATGGCGACCGAGGAACCCTCTGTCATCGCCGCCGCCAGCAATGCCGCGCGCATTGCCCGCAGTGCCGGCGGTTTCCACACCTCGTCGAGCGGCCCCGTGATGCGGGCACAGATCCAGGTCATCGACGTTGTCGACCCGAATGCCGCGAAGATGCGCCTGCTGCAGGCCTCTGATGATCTGGTCGCCGCAGCCAACGAGGTCGATCCGATGCTCGTGTCGGTCGGCGGTGGTGCAATCGGAATCGAGGTCCATCTTGTTGAGGCTGCGGAGCAGACCTATGTCGTCGTCCACCTCATCGTTGACGTACGCGACGCCATGGGTGCCAATGCCGTGAACACCATGGCTGAGGCTCTCGCCCCGCAGATCGCCGAGATCGCCCAAGGGCGCACGCTGATGCGGATTCTCAGCAACAAGGCGGATCTTCGTCTGGCACGCGCTTCCGCTGTGTTCCCCGCGGCCGAACTGGGTGGGGAGCAGGTCGTGGACAACATCGTCCACAGTGCGGCTCTGGCGGACGCCGACCCCTACCGTGCCGCCACCCACAACAAGGGCATCACCAACGGCATCACCGCGGTTGTTCTGGCGACCGGAAATGACACCAGAGCCGTTGAAGCGGGTCTCCATTCCCATGCTGTGCGTGACGGCCGCTACTCGAGTGTCAGCCGGTTCGAGAAGAACCGCGATGGAGACCTCGTCGCGTCCATCGAGGTGCCGATGGCTGTCGGACTTGTCGGCGGCGCCACCAAGGTGCATCCCGTCGCCCGTCTGGCGGTCAAGATGACCGGCGTCACCACGGCGTCCGAGCTCGCGGAGATCATCGTCGCTGCCGGACTTGCCCAGAACCTGGCCGCGTTGCGGGCCCTGGCCACCGAGGGCATCCAGCAGGGGCATATGTCACTGCACGCCCGAAATATCGCTGTCGCGGCCGGCGCGACCACGGCTGAGGAGATCGCCGCGGTCGCCACCCGGATGGTCGAGGAGAAGAAGGTGCGGCAGGAGCGTGCCGAGGAGATCCTGGCGGAGGTGCGACGTGACTGAGAAAGAACCCACCGATCTCGCTGAGGTCTGGGGAGAGACCGTCTCCCTCCGCAACCTCGCCCTGTCGCTCGCGATCAGCGTGCCCACCACGGTGATCGTCTACTACATCGGACACGCCGTTCTGGTCCGGGCAGTGTCTGACCCGGACCGCGCGGAGACGTTCTCACTGCTCTGCGGTCTTGCGTCCGTCATCATCTGTGCCGTGCTCTGTGCCCGGCTGTTCGCACCCCAGCGAGTGCTCGTCGACGACCCGGTTGCCGACAGCTCATCTGTCGAGGACGCACTGCGGGAACTCTCCGAGGACGAAGGCGGGCTCGGAAGCGTGGCGGACCTTCCTCCGGAAGTTGTCCAGGAGATGAAGGACCTGGAACTGTACGACGCCTTTGCCCGTGCCGAAGAGAAGTACAGGAGGAACGACGCATGATGCTCGAAACCATCCTCCAGGAGCTGCCGAATGCGCTGCTCTGGGGAGTGCTCGGTGCCCTGATCTTCGGGTTGCTCGGGCTAGTCTCCGGAACCGACGAGACTGCGACGATCACCCCCATAACCTTGCTGGTGGTTCTTCTCGGAGTCTCCCCGGTCGGGATCTTCTCCTTCTTCATCGCCGCAGTCGTCGCCAAGCACATGACCCACGCAGTGCCGACGACCCTACTCGGTATCCCCGGGGACACCATGGCGATTCCCCTCATGCGGGAGGCAGACCTGCTCCGGAGACTGGGCGTCCCTCATATTGCCTTGCGCAAGGCCATCAGTGCGGCATTCATCTCCGCGATGATCGCCATTCCGGTCGCCGTCATCGTCGCCGCCGTCCTGGCCCCGGTCGCCGACATCATCGAGGAAGTTGCGCCCTGGGCATTCGTCCTCATCACGATCGTCATCGCCTACCTGACGCCGGCCCGGCTCGGCGGCGTCATGGCGATGATCCCCTTTGTCGTGCTCATCCTCGGGCTCCGGGAGTTCACCGCTGCACATGACACCTCCCTCACCATCAGCTACTTCCTCGGCATCGCGGTAGGTCCGCTCATCGTCAGTCTGTTGGGCGTCCTCACCCCGCACGGCCGGGAAGAGGCGCACAAGGACACAAGAGAGACGTACCACCTGTCCACCCCGTCGGTGAAGGAGAGGAGATACTTCCCGAACCCGTTCAAGGTACTTGACCGGAAGCAGGTCAAGTGGACGGCTTCCACCGCATTGGTCTCCGGTGGTGTCTTCGTTTTCAGCCCGGTCGCCATGACCGTGATGATGGGTGAGGCGATCCGGAAGATCCCGAAGAACGCGTACCACCGTCTGACCTCGATGATGGCGGTGAAGAACGGAACTACGGAGTCCACCTATCTCGGTGAGACCCTGGTCCCGCTTATCGCCTTCGGACTCCCGCTGAGCCCGATGGCCGTCGGGCCGGCGCAGCCGTTGTTCAATGCCCCACCCAGGTTCACCGTTGACGGAGAGTCCGGTGAGGTGAACAACCTCCACACCTACATGAACTCCTGGGAGTTCCTCGTTTTCGGACTGATGGGCGTCATTCTCGCCGGTGTGCTCGTGTACCCGCTGGTCATGCGGTACGCGCCGGCGGCGGCGAAGTTCATCATGCGTCGCGTCAGTCAGGAGGCCATCATCGCGGCCTTCGTCGCGCTGATCGTCATGATCTCCCTCTGGGAGGGCGGGGTGCTCGGCCTGCTGGTGGTGACCACCGTGGGGACCGTCGGCGGCCTTCTGACCAAGTTCCTCCGTATCCACGCCGGGGTGCAGTTCATGGGCTATTACGTGGCCGTCCTCACAGTCCCGGCTCTCCTCGACCTGTTCTAGAAGAAAGGACCGACAATGACCGTCCGAATCGCAAACTGCAGTGGCTTCCTCGGTGACCGGCTCTCCGGCCCCCGGGAGATGGTAGACGGCGGAGCAATCGACTACCTCACCGGTGACTGGTTGGCCGAACTCACCATGAGCATCCTCACCAGACAGCGTGACCGGGACCCCGGCAAGGGTTTTCCAGGGACCTTCATCTCCCAGATGAGCGGGGTACTGGCCTCCTGCGCCACGCGAGGGATCCGGATTATCGCAAACGCCGGTGGCGTCAACCCCCACGCCTGCGCAGCAGCTCTCCGGGAGGTGGTGGACGCTCAAGGTCTGGATACCGTCATCGCTGTCGTTGACGGGGACGATATCACCGAGGATTTCACCCGTAACATCGCGTCCGGGGAGTGGGCCGGATCCCACCTGACCTCCGGTCAGCCGTTCTCCTCCCTTGGAGAGACCCCGACCGTGGTCAGCGCCTACATGGGTGCCTGGGGCATCGTGGAGGCATTGGACGCCGGCGCGACCCTGGTTGTCACCGGACGCGTCAGTGACGCCTCTCCCATCGTCGCTGCGGCGGCACACCATTATGGTTGGGGGCGCGCTGATCTCGACCGCATCGCCGGTGCTGTGGCGGCAGGGCACGTCATCGAGTGCAGCGCGCAGGCCACCGGAGGAAACTTCTCCTTCTTCACGGAAATTGACGATCTCACCCACCCCGGCTTCCCGGTGGCGGAGATCGAGGAGGACGGATCCGCGATCATCACGAAGCACCGGGGCACCGGTGGGGCGGTGACGACCGAGACCGTGCTCTCTCAGCTCCTCTATGAGATTGACGGACCCCGGTACGCGAATCCGGATGTCATCGCCCGCTTCGACACGGTCTCCGTTGACCAGGTGGGAGAGGACCGTGTCCGGGTGAGCGGCGCGATCGGAGAGAGTGTTCCTTCGCAGCTCAAGGCGGGAGCGGTGTGCAATATCGGGTGGAGTGCGGCCATGTCGGTCGCCGTCACCGGCCTCAACCGGGATGCCAAGGTTGATCTCCTGCTGTCCCAGGTCTGGTCGCAGTTTCCCGAGGGTCGTGAGACCTTCGACGACGTGGTCGTCACCGTCACCGGAGGGCTGGAGGACGCGTCGCGGAACCCGCGGAACCTGGACGATGCCACCGCACTGCTGAGGATCGCCGTCGCTGGTCGGGACAAGACTCTCGTGAACCGGTTCCCCCGGGTGGTGGTGGAGCAGCTGCTCGGTGGATTTCCGGGAATGGCGCTGCCGACCCCGCCAACCAAGGCGGGGCTGCGCCAGCAGTTCTGGCCGACCCTCGTCCCCACCGAGCAGGTACCTGAGCGGGTTACCCTCGGTGACCGGCAGTGGTTCGTGAACCATGTCCCAGTCGACGGTCAGGTGGATCTACCGCTTCCCACGGTCGGAGGTGGCGGCTATGACGTCTTTAAGGCCGATGATGCGGCGCTCGTGGAGGTCCCGTTGGGGCGGATCGCGGGTGCGCGGTCAGGAGACAAGGGCGGGAACTCCACCCTCGGTCTCTGGGTGCGCACGGACGAGGCATATGAGTACCTGCGTCAATGGTGGACGGTCGAACACGTGGCGGAACTGCTGGGTGCCACAGAGGACCGGGAACTCCGACTGTGGGCAATGCCTCACCTGCGTTCAGTGGGCGTCACGGTAGTGGGTTGGCTGGGAGAGGGTGCAGCATCGAATCTCCGGATCGATCCGCATGGTAAGGGTCTCGGGGAGTATGTGAGATCTCGTCATATCCCTGTCCCGGAAACCCTGCTGTCCGCTGTTGGCCAGCATGAATGACCACCTGATTCGACAAGGAGAAAACTCATGACTTCCGCTTCAACCCCGACCCCCGAGGACATCGTCATCGTCGGTGCCGCGCGCACCGCCCAGGGCAAGATGCTCGGGGCCCTGGCCTCGAAGACCGCGGTGGACCTCGGTGCGACCGCCATCAGTACCGCGCTTGAGCGCGCCGGTGTCGCCGCTGAGACTGTCGGCCATGTGGTCATGGGTCAGGTCGTGCAGGCCGGCGCCGGTCAGAACCCGGCCAAGCAGGCGGCGGTGGCTGCCGGTGTGCCGGTCTCCACCCCCGCGGAGACGGTGAACAAGGTCTGCCTGTCGGGCCTGGACGCGGTGATCCACGGTTCCCGACTGCTTCGTCTGGGTGATGCGGAGGTCGTTGTCGCCGGTGGTCAGGAGTCGATGACCAATGCGCCGCACCTGGCCGCCGGCGTGCGTGCCGGGGCGAAGTTCGGTTCCCTGGCGCTGCAGGATTCCCTGGAGCGTGACGGTCTGACCGATCCGGTGCACGGTACCGCGATGGGTGTGGAGACCGAGGCCGGTAACACCGCCCGCGGTATCACCCGGGAGGAGCAGGACCGGGTTGCCGCACTGTCGAACCAGCGGGCCGAGGCCGCCATCGCTGACGGTACCTTCGCCGATGAGATCGCCCCGGTGGAGGTGAAGACCCGCAAGGGTACCGTCATCGTCGACACTGACGAGGGTGTGCGTCCTGGTACGACCGAGGAGGGTCTGGCGGGTCTGCGTCCCGCCTTTGCGAAGGACGGGACGATCACGGCGGCGTCCGCGTCGCAGATCTCCGACGGTGCTGCGGCGGTCGTGCTGACCACCCGCGCCTACGCGGAGGCCAACGGTCTTGAGGTGCTTGCTGCGTTGGGTGCCTACGGTCAGACTGCGGGTCCAGACACCTACCTGCACTCCCAGCCGGCGCAGGCGGTCTCCGCGGCGCTGGACAAGGCCGGCTGGGCGGGGTCGGATCTGGATTTCCTGGAGATCAACGAGGCGTTCGCTGCGGTGGTGGTGCAGTCGCTGCGGGATCTGGATTACCCGTTGGAGAAGACGAACATCCACGGTGGTGGTATTTCCCTGGGTCATCCGATCGGTGCGTCGGGTGCGCGTCTGGTCGTCGCTGCGGCCTATGAGCTGAACCGTCGTGGCAGCGGTAAGGCCGCAGTCTCCTTGTGCGGGGGCGGCGGTCAGGGTGACGCCCTGATCCTCTGGCGGTGAGCGGGGACTGGACTGATTCTGGTGCGGACCGCCCCGACGCTCCAGGGAAGTCTTCCGCATATCCTCGGCCGTATGACCACTCCGAGTCAGCAAGCCCCGCCACCACCGGATCCCGCCTACCACGGCCCGCTCGTCCCGACGCCGAAGTCGGGGGAGGAACAGATCCGTGACGGACACGGAACCACTCGTGGCGACCTGCTCGGATTTTGGAGGTGGGCGTACTCCCAGACCCTCGACAACGCGCTGCGGGGCGTCCTCGCCGAGTACCTGGTCGGGCTCGCCCTCGGTGGTCCTGACCGGGACGCCCGGGTCGAATGGGACGCCTAAGACCTGAACAGTCCGGACGGGGTGAAGGTCGAGGTGAAGTCCACGGCGTATCCGCAGTCCTGGGCGCAGGGGAGGAGGAGCCCGTTGAAGTTCGGCATCCCGGAGACCTCTGTGTGGGATCCGGAGACCGGGTCCTACGCAACCTCGCGGGTACGGCAGGCGTTGACAGCACCACCCCTCACCCCACCTCCTCGCTCACCCCCAGGTCCGCGAGCAGCTTCGCGCGCAGGTCGCTGAACCCGGGCAGTGACCGGGAGCGGCGTCGTCCGAACGGCACCCCGTACTCCGCGCCGATGGCGCCGTCCTGCAGCACCAGGATCCGGTCGGCCAGCAGGATCGCCTCATCCACGTCATGCGTCACCAGCACCACTGACGGGTTGTGCCGCTCGTGCAGGTCGGCGACCAGCGACTGGATCTTCAACCGGGTCAGTGCATCCAGCGCACCGAAAGGTTCATCCAGCAGCAGCAGGTCCGGCGACCGGATCAGCGCCCGGGCCAGCGCCACACGCTGCGCCTCACCACCGGACAGGGAGATCGGCCAGGCGTCCGCGAAGCCGTCGAGCCCCACCTCAACCAGCACCTCGGCGGCCAGGGCGCGCCTCTTCGTCCGACCGCCGGGCACTCCGACGGTGATGTTGTCCCACACCCGCCGGCCGTTGACTAGCCGTGGCTCCTGGAAGACGATCGTCCGGTTCGGCCTGGTCAGCACCGTCCCGGAGTCCGACGACTCCAGTCCGGCGAGGATCTTGAGGATCGTCGACTTGCCGCCGCCGGAGCGTCCCAGCAGCGCCACGAACTCACCCTGGTCCACAGTGAAATCCACCGAGTCGAGCACGCGGCGTCCCGCAAAGCTCTTCGTCAGCCCCTCGATGATGACGGATGTCCGCACCTGCGTGGCGGTCATTTCCGAGCCTCCTTCGAGAACTTCCAGGGCATGGTCACACGCTCCAGGACGCGCACCACGGTGTCCGCGAGCAACCCGGCGACCGCGTAGAGCACGATGCAGGCGACAACGATGTCGGTCTGGAAGTACTGCTGCGCCGAGGTCATCAGGAAACCGAGACCGGCCTGCGTGTTCGACAGCTCGGCGACGACCAGCGCCCCGAGTGCGGCGGTCATCGCGATGCGGAAACCGAGCAGGATCTGCGGCAGCGCCTCAGGGATCACCACGGTACGCACCAGCCGCGCGTGCCCGAGTCCGTACGCGCGGCCGGCCTCGATGAGCTTCGCGTCCACGTGCCGGACGCCGAGATGGGTGTTGATATACGTCGGTATCCCCGCGGCGAGGGCAATGATGATGAGCTTCGGAAGCTCATCGATCCCGAACCAGATGATCAGCAGCGGGGTGACGGCCAGGATCGGGATGGTCCGAACGATCTGCACCGTCGGGTCGATGAGCTGGTCACCGAGGCGCGACAGTCCGGAGACGATCCCCAGGAGCAGCCCGACCGCGATACCCACGACCAGGCCGATCGCGGCGCGTCGCAGGGACACGGACAGGTTCGCCCACAGCTCGCCGGACCGGGCCAGTTCAGTGAACGCGTTCCAGACCTCCCACGGTGCGGGGAACTGCTGGGAGGTGACCGCACCGGACGCGGACGCCGAGAACCAGGCAGCCACGAGCACGGCCGGTCCGGAGGCCCTGAGCAGAAGGTTCAGCCAGAACGGCTGGGCCCGACGGGCCCGCACGGTCGGCGGGACCAGGCCCGCGGTCGCCGCTGTCGGGTCGGAGGGGGATGCCGGGGTGGAGGACGCCTCCTCCGGGCGCCCGGTGCCGCGGTGCAGAACGGAGGTACTCATGAGTTCACCCACTCGTCGATGTCGAAGGGCTTCTTGACGATGCCCTGGTCCACGAGGAAGGCCAGCGAGTTCTTCAGCGTGGACACCCCGTCCGGGTCGACGCGTTCATCGCTGAAGTTCCAGGTGTTCGAGACCCGGAACGAGTTCGCCGAGACCTTCTGCTGGTCAGATGCCCAGTCAATGTACTTGTCCAGGTCCTTGCGGATCTCGGCGATGCCCGCCTGCTTGACCTCCCAGTAGGCGTCACTGATCTCCGGGTGGTCCTCACGGAACTGGTCGGTGGTCACGCTCACCCCGGTGGACAGGAGATCGGGATCATCGATCTCGGCCTTCGAGGCGACGGTGAAGTCGTTGTTCTCTAGCCACACCGCGGCGGTGTTCGCGGGAACAGCCACCGCACTCACGCTGCCCTTCTGCAGGGCGGGCAGGGCGTCCGCGAAAAGGAGGTTGACGAGGTTGCCGTTGTCCAGCGCGCCATGCCGGTCCAGCGCCGCACGCCCGTAGCGGTCGAAGTTCGACCCGAACTGTAGGCCGACCTTCCTCCCCTTGAGTTTCTCGATGCTGTCCAGCGCGGGGTCGTTGGTGAGGAACCAGATGCCAGAGGTCGGCCGGTCTACGGAGATCGGGCTGATCGTCTGTCCGTTGCCCCTGGCCTGGACGGAGGGGACGTCGCCGAGGTTGCCGAGGGTGATGTCCCCGCTCTGCAGGGCCTGGATCACCGGCGGGCCGTTGTTGAAGCCGACGTAGCGGTCGAACTCGAAGCCGTGCTTCTCGAGGATCGGTTCGGCCAGCCCGAGGGACTCGGCGTAGCCGAACGGGCCGGTGTCTCGCGGGGTGGAGCCGGCGCCGCCGTTCCACGGTAGTCCGACGGAGATCCTGGTCAGGCCGCTGTCGCTCGCGGCGTCCGAGCTGCCGCAGGCCGCGAGTCCGCCGACGAGGGCGATCCCGGTGAGGACGCCGCCGAGGCGGCGCAGGGGAATGGTCATGGTGTTCTCTTCTCAGGTCAGTCAGGTCAGTGTGTGGTGGTCTTGGTGCGGCGCCAGCCCACGGCGTCCCGGTGGCGTCCGAGGAAGTCCTTCTCGCGCAGGGACGCCAGGTCGGCGTCCCCACCGTTCCCTGGGACCAGTCGTTCGGTGGACCGGGAGGGGTCGACGAACAGGGCGTCCGCCGGGCAGTAGGTCTCGCACTGGAAGCAGGTCTGGCAGGAGACCTTGTCCGCGATGACGGGGAAGCCGTCGGGACGCAGGGTGAAGACGTTCATCGGGTAGACCTGCGCGCACAGGCCGCAGTTCGTGCAGCGCTCAGGGTCGATGACCTCGATCATGCGGCCACCTCCGCGCGGGACTGCTGACGCTGCACCCGGATCTCGTCGACTCCGGACGTCACCAGCCGGTAGGTGGCGGTCGGGTCGGTCTCTGGGTGGTCGACGCGGTAGTGCATCGCGCGGGACTCCCGACGTTCCAGCGCGGACGCCGTCGCCCACCGCGCCATCGCTGCCATACCGGCGACCTCACGGAGCCGGTAGTGCTCAGCGGAACTGCAAGGGGCGGCGTCCTGCAGATCCGACCAGACGGTGTCGAGGTTGGCGAGCATGCCGGTGAGCCGGTCTTCGGTACGGAAGACGGCGTTGGTCAGGGGAAGCATCTGGCTCCGGACGCGGTCGGTGAGCCCCCCCAATCCGGACTGCTGCTCCGTCGGTCGCCGGAGCGGGCGGACGCAATGCTGTCCAGGTGCACGCCGGTATCCTTCCTGACCTGGCCTGAGGCGTGTCGGGCGGCGTGCCGTCCCGCCCATGCTCCGGACGCCACCGCCCAGGCCAGGTTCGGACCGCCGGCCCCGGTCGCTGCTCCTGTGATCTTGTCGCGGGCGGCGACATCTCCGGCGACAAAGAGACCGGGCAGGCCCGCGGCGCAGGTCGTGTCATCCACCCGGATGCCGCCGGTACCGCGGACAGTCCCTTCGTTCACCCAGTCGATGGGGAAGAACTCGGTGAAGGGGTCGATGCCGAGCTTGTCAGTGACGGCGAAGAAGTTCGGCATGGACGAGCGCACCCGGCCCCACTGGTCCGGGGTGAACTGGGAGAACCGCGAGTACACGGTGCCGCGGACGGAGTGCTCGATGATCGGGACACGCGAATAGTGCAGGTCGGTGTAGGTGATCGGTGTGCCGCCCGCGGTCCGGTACTCGGCCTGGATAAAGTAGCCGTTCTTGTCCATGGAGGTACCGAAGGGGACCATACCCTGGAAGTTCGAGAATTCCATCGCCGCGAGATCTGCGCCAGCTTCGGCGGCCATGAGCTGGCCGTCGCCGGTGTTGGTATCTCCGCCGAGGGAGTGGCTGCGCCAGGTGGTGCCGCCGGTGGCCAGCACCACGGAGGACGCGTGGACGGTCCATCCCCGGTTGGCCTGTGTCTGGTGGCCGTGGGCGCCGGCGACGGCGTCCCGTGTGTCGGTGACGAGCAGCCCGGTGGCCGGGCTGTGGTCGAGGATGAGGACGCCGCGCTTCTTCACCTGTCCGCGCAGGAAGCGCAGGTAGTCAGGTGCAGGTCCACGGAAGTAGGGGACTCCGGAGGGGTTGTCGCCGGTGAGGTCGAGGCTGGGGACGGTCTGCTTCTTCTGGACCCGGTTCCAGCCCATGTCCGGTAGGCGGCTGATCTGGGCCCAGGTCTCGTCGAGGAACGCGTCTGTCCATGCCCAGTCGGAAAGACCACCGCCGGTGGCATCCTTGACCCCGAAGGTCTCGCGCCGCTGTGGCGCGCCGGGTGGGGTGAGCCAGTGGCCGACGCCGGCGGTGGCGGCGACTCCACTTGCCCCGCACCAGCCCTTGTCGACGAGGGTGACAGAGAGTCCATGTTCGGCGGCAGTGTCGGCGGCATTGATGGCGGCCCAGGTCGCGGCCGGGCCACCGCCGATGATGAGGATGTCGGTGCGGATTTCCAGAGCATCCTGATCGTCACGGAGGATGTCGGGAGAAGGTCGTGTGAATCGTGTGGTCATAAGACCGCTCACTGTAGACAGAGCGGTCTATAAGTGAGAAGTGTACGGACCAGGGTGAATGGAAGAGCCTGCCAATCTCATGGGCCCGGTCGTCGTTTCGTCTACTCAAGCAGCGGGATTCTTGCGCTGTTCGAGACGCTCCGCGAGCCACAGCTTGATGATCGACTGGCGTGTGACGCCAAGATGGCGGGCTTCAGCGTCCAGTGCGGCGACCATCCAAACGGGGAAATCAACGTTGACCCGTTTCTGCTCCTCGCCGGGACGACGGGCGGTGCTGAGGTCGAGGTCATCGAGGATGTCTTCGCCACGGTCAAATGCCTGATCGAAGTCCTTACTGGTCTTCATAGAGGGTTATCTCCTTCTGTCTTGCTCGCCGAACTGAGATGATGCGGATGCGATCCGGCCTGTAGGTGAACACCGCCGACCAGAACCTGCTGTTGTAGCTGGCGATCAGTAGCCAGCGGGGCTCGTCCTGCGTTCTGGCTCTGACTTCGAGACGGTTCTGATCCAGCCAGAGCTGTTGTGCTTCAGTGAAGTCAATGCCGTGCTTGACGAGATTGGATGCACTTTTCACGGGGTCGAACTCAAAGTCCACGGCGTGCTCATGGATAGAAAATATACCTTTTCTGGTACTTCATGGCCACCCCTCACCTCGCCTGCTCCACCAAATCCAACTCCAGGTACCTGCCGACCTCACGCACCCGATCGTCGTAGTCGAGGATCCGGGTGTGCTCCTCCGGAAGTCCTGCCGCGAGACATGCGTCCTTCACCACATCGCCACAGTCCCGCCAACCCCAGAACGCGAACAGTCGGTCACCGTCCGTGTCCAGAAGATCGCACCCGGCGGCGGCGAACACGGACTCGACATCCACCCACCAGTCCTCGAGGATGCCGTCGTCGCGGTCCGCCGCATTCCCGTAGGGGATGAGTTGTCCGCTGATCCCGGGGCCGGCGATCTCCCTCCGGCTCTGCTCGGCACACCCGTCGATGATGGCGAGAACACCGGGGATCAGCGTCCGGACGTGGGTGAGTACCACCGGCGCGTAGACATTGGAGTTGGCGAAGTCTTCCCAACCCTGGTTACGTCTGGCTTTCTTCGCCTTCTTCCCCCGGCGCATCCCCTTGTTCCGCTGCGCGTTCTGCTGTGCTTTCTTCTCCGCCCGGTCCTGCCCCGGCATTCCCGCGACCATCCAGGTCAGCGTGTACTCCGCCTCGCTGCGTCCTTCCTCGGAGTCGAGCGGGACGGTCTCCACCACATCCCCCGGAACCAGCGGTAGCGCGTGACAGAAGTTGGTCAGACCGCGGACGTGCGGTGGTGCACCGGGAACGAGCCCGCTGGGCACCATTTCCCCTGGGCCCGGTCCGGGCCACCTGCGGCCCGGTGATGTGATGGCCAACGGCAGTGCGTCGAGCCCGAAGTCAGGCATGAGTCTCTCGACCATGATTCCCCCTGTGATAGGTGTGTCCGGCGGCCCCTCGCCGCGGACTGGTGCCGATGGTGTCAGGTGGGAAATGTTCTGGTGGGGAATGCGGGGAAGAGGTCGGACTCAGTCTCCGAATGGA
Organism: Corynebacterium variabile; assembly: GCF_006539825.1. Taxonomy (GTDB): domain Bacteria; phylum Actinomycetota; class Actinomycetes; order Mycobacteriales; family Mycobacteriaceae; genus Corynebacterium; species Corynebacterium variabile. The sequence goes on along the minus strand of NZ_BJNT01000012.1, from coordinate 39,895 downwards.
TTGCCGATCAACCTGTCAACGGCTTTCTGCAGCACTGAAGGGGCGATCCGGTGTGCCCCGGTGATCAGTGCGGCATCCTTCCCGATCGCGGCGCGCGACCGACGGGCCAGTGCTGCCCTGAGGATCGCGGCGGCGACATCAGCGGCAACGTTGCGGGCGATCCGCCGACGGAACCGCTCAGCGACATCCCTGGCTTCCTGGGTTCCTGCACGATCCGCTGCCCGGTCAAAGATGGGGGTGTCGACCCCGCCCAACACACAGTCGGTGACCGTGGCTGGGGAGAGTTCCGGGCGCAGTGCAGACACCGCCATTGACAGGGCAGCTTTCGACGCGGAGTATGCGCCGTATCCGGGCGCGGTGATCAGGGAGAACGCGGAGTTGAGGACGACCACCCGCCCGCGATGCTGCCTGATCTGCTGTGCGGCCGCGCCGGCGACCGTCACCAGCCCCATGATGTTGACGTCCGTGACTGACCGGATCTGGTCGATGGATTCAGGTCGTGTAAGCAGACCGGAGGCAGCGATACCGGCGGCGTAGATCACCGTGTCCACCTCAGGATGGTCGGCGAACCAACGGTTCACCATGGCGGAGTCCGCGACATCGAATCCGGTGGAGATGTCGAGGGAGGTCACGGTGCCGCCCGCGTCCGCGCACTGGCGACACAGCTCCTGCCCTATGCCGCCCTCGCCACCGATGACGACAACCCGGTGCCCGGACCAGGCTCAGCTGTGGCGGGTGGAATCGCGGAGAAAGTGAGGGATCAGCATAGATAACAGGCTATCGGTGCGGGGAGTCTGCGGTGGTTGTCGATCCTGTGAATGAACCGTGCCAGTCTTGTGGCTCAGCTACTTTGAACATCGTGAACCGAAACAAGTTGCTCCTCACCGGTGTGCTCCTCGGCAGTGCACTGCTCGTCCTCTCCGCCTGCAGTTCCGATTCCGATGACGGGGACGCGGTGTCCTCGGAGACTGTGTCGACCGCAGGGACAACCGCGCCGGCCGTGACCGACGTCAACCCGGCGTCCTTCGAGATGGACGGACGCTACGTCTTCGATGTGCCCATGGGCGACGGGACCACCAGCCTCTGCGTGATGGCAGACAGCTCCATCACCTGCTCCGGCAAGGCTCCGGAGGACGCCCCGGACATCACGGTCGAACCGTTTCCCACGCAGCCACCGGGTGCGATCACCCTCGATGAGGACGGTCTGACCTGGTACATGCTCGAGGGCGTTCCGCCTGCCCCTGGGAAGCTGGAGCACTCCCAGCGCATCACCCACGGCGGCATCACTTGTGAGACCGACGCGGAGGGCACGCTGGACTGCGCTCTCGGCGATAACGGCTTCACCATCAACCACGAGGACGCTGCGATCAGCCTCCGCGGAACGGTCCGGGTCACCGCGGAGGCCGAGGCGCCGGAGGCTGAGGCGTCGTCGACAAAGCCCACCGCCGTGGACGGTGGTGTCGACGGTGACTACAGCTCCACCGATGAGCCGATGGGTGAGGGGACCTGGTGTGGAGTCGCCCATCCTGAAGAGACCGAGGCATACGTCCACAAGGGCTCAGTCGGCTGCCTCACCGCTCAGGAGGTGATCGCGGAGTACCGCGACCGGCGGATGTCCGAAGGTGGTGGCAACACCCTGGCCATGCAGGTCGGGGAGTGGAACTGCTCGTCACCGACGGCAATGAGTAGTCAGGAGCTGAGCGAGGAGATCTTCAACGGGACGATCCCGGTCGCCACGGTCTGCGATAACCCGGACGGCACCAGGATCGCGGCTGCAGTTTGACCGGGTGGTTGTTCGAACGCCACGCGGAGCTGTCCGGCGAGGACGCTACAACTGACGTGGACCGAGGAGTCGACCGACTCCGCTGACCTTAGGAGAGACATGACCATCACCAAGTTCACCGCCGGTGCCGTCGCACTGGCGACTGCCCTGGCACTCGCCGCCTGCAGCGACGATGACAATGAGGGCGCCGCGGGCACCACCTCTGCCGTCACCACCGACCAGGCCGCGGAGAACACGCAAGACGCCGGGGATACCGACGCCGGCGAACAGCCCGTCTCCGACATCCAGGCCGCGGTGGACACCTTCATCGGCGCCCTCGATGACCTCGGCATCGAGCACTCCGAGCCCGTGCGCGGGCAGGTCCAGCTGTCGGGAGCGAAGGCTGTATTCGACCTCACCGTCAACGGATACGACTCCGGCATCAACGTTTACCCGGATGCGGAGTCGATGGCGACCTGGCAGGAGGCCAGTGAAGCCCTCGGCGGCATCCACGTCGCCAAGGACCTGGCCGTGTTGAGCCTCAACACCACTGAGGGTGTCGCCGACTCGGCAGAGATCGCCCCGCGCATCGCCGAGCACATTGACGGCACCGCCCGCGGCGTCTAGGGATCCGACTCCACGTAGGTGCCGGAGGGTTGCAGCGCTTTCCCGTAGATGCGGCCATGGGTAGGGGAGTGCTACACCTGAGTGGGGAACAGGAATACAGTCTGCTGCCTTTCAGGAGAGACATGTCCATCAGGAAACTCACCACCGGGACCATCGTGCTGGCGTCTGCCCTGACCCTGTCCGCCTGCAGCGACGATGACGACGAGACCGCCGCGGCTACCACCACGGCCATCACCACCGACCAGGTAACCGAGAGCGCGGACGATCCTGACGCTGAGGTCGAGGCAGCCAGGGACCTCTTCATCGGTGCCCTCGACGACCTCGGCATCGAGCACACTGAGCCCGTACGCGGCCAGCAGCAGCTGGGGGATGTCGAGGCCCGGTTCGATCTCACCGTGAACGGATACGACACCGGCATCAACGTCTTCCCGGATGCTGAGGTGATGGCGGACTGGGAGGAGACCAGCGACACTCTCGACGAGATCTATGTCGCCAAGGACCTCGCCGTGCTGTCCTTCAATACCGAGGAGGGTGCCGCCGATGCGGTGGAAATCGTCCCGCGTATCGCAGAGCGCATCAACGGCACCGCCCACGGCATCTAGGAACCCGAACACTGTTCAGCGTTAGCGTTTCCGTGTGGAACGTTATGACGAAGCGGAAGTCCGCTATGCGACATGGGCAGATGTCGCCGAGCGAGGAGCGTTCCACCCGACCGGAGAGGTCTGGATCAACCCGGAGCATCCTGACGCGCACCAGTCATGATGTGCATGGTTCGGAGTGGGGTAGCCGACCCTCACCCACGAACGGGTGAGATCCCTTGACCGAGTGGTCGGACCTCATAAGATCAGAGGTGACAACCAGCTCAGAATCAAGGAGTGAAGGATTATGGCCTTCGTCAGTATCGTGGTCCTCAGCTATCCGGCAGGCATGGAGAGCGAGATCGAGGAACGGTTCGCCCACCGCCACCAGAACGTCGACAAGTTCGAGGGCTTTGAAGGCTTCGAGATGCTCCGTCCCGTCTCCGGCGGGAAGAGCTACTTCGTCATCACACGCTGGGCGGATGAGGCGTCCTACCAGAAGCGGATGGACGCCCGTGCCGAGCGCGAGGACACCGGCGAGGGCCTGTCCGTCGAGCCGTTGGGCTTCGAGGTCGTCGACCTGGGGTAATCAGTCGTCCGACCGTGCAGCGTCCTCCAGCAGGTCCTCGTCCATCTCCGCTGTGACAGTGGAACGTCCGTGGTAGACGTCGTGGTCGATCTCCTTCTCATCGTGCGCGACGAGCATGGCGACGAAGGTGTCGCCGTTGACGTTGAGGAAGGTGCGCAGGATGCCGGTGAACCAGTCCACCGCGATGAGCAGGCCGACGGCCTCGACCGGCAGATCCAGGGAGGACGCCAGGAACATCGCCACCACCGGGAACCCGCCCGGCACCGTGATCGTGCCCATGTTCAGCATGATCGACAGGAACACACCGAGCACGATGTCCCCGGCGCTGAGGTCCACGCCGCCGGCCTGGGCGAGGAACATGATGACGATCATGTAGTTGAGCACCGCGCCGTAAGATCCCATCGTCAGGCCGATCGACAGGGTGAAGTTCGCGACGCGCTGGCTCACACCGACCTTCTCGACCGTGTTGCGCAGCACCGTGGGGAAGGTGACGGCGGAGCTCGTCGTCGTCACCGCGATGACGGTCTGCTCGGCGAGCTTCGCTCCGAGCTTGACCACGTTCAGGCGGGTCTTCAGCCAGATGACCACCAGGAACGCGACCATGAGGATGAGGACGCCGAGCGCGGTGACCCCGAGGTACGACAGCGCCGAGGTGACGACCGACAGGCCCTGTTCACCGGTGAGGGACGCCAGCAGGCAGAACACGCCGATCGGGGCGACGTACATGACGTACTGGATCATCAGCAGCACCACGTTCTGAATCCCCTCGAACAGGCCGAGAAGCGCGCGGTTGCCTGTCTTCGCCATCCAGCTGTTAAGCGCCACGCCGAAGATCAGCGAGAAGACGATGATCGGCAGCATGTCGGCGTTGGCCATCGCCTCGACGACGTTGGTGGACACGAAGTTCAGCAGGGTGTCCTGCCAGCCCTCGGTCTTGTCCGCCTCCTCCTGAAGTGTCGGGTCGAGTTCACCCTCGAAGACCATGCCGTCGCCGGGGCGGAACAGGCCACCGAGCCCCCAGGCGACGACGGCGGCCAGGGCGGAGAACCCGAGCATCCAGCCGAAGGTGCGTGCGGCCAGTCGTCCGGTGCCGGCCCCGGTCATCGACCCGGTGGCGACGATGACGGACGCCATGACCAGCGGCACGATGGACATCTGGATCAGGCGGATGAACCTGTCGCCGATGAACTGCAGGTTCGCGGCCCAGTCGCCGAGGATCAGTCCGGCGATGATGCCGGCGATGGCTCCCAGGCCGATGAGGACGGCAGGGTGGCGTAGCGCGAGCCAGACTCGTCCGGGACCGGTCGTGGCGAAGGACTGTGGTGCGTCGCCGTGGGGCAGGGGTGTGGGATTCTCCTGTGTCATTCCGCGGAGGTTAGGTGCCGGGTGTTTCAGGAGGTTTCTGTGCTGTGTCGACGGAGTGACAGTCCTGCTCACTCCTTCAACTGCGCCTCCAACCAGCTCACCGTCTGCATGCCGAACAGGTCCGTGCCCCAGCCGTAGATGTCCGTGACGAACCGCGTCATCGAGCAGTCCGTCGGTTGGTAGCTCACCGGGGTGCCACCGGCACGGTAGCGGTCGGCCAGGTTGCGGGCGTCCGCCGCCGGCACCAGCGACATCGGCGAATCGTCGGCGACGCAGGAAGCGATCAACACGGGCGCCTCCGGGGACGCACCCTCGGCGCCGAGCAGGTTGTCATCGTAGACGTGCTGGAACTCGGGGATGTCCGCCGGCGGGATCCCCGCGGTGAACAGCGCGGACAGTGGGACGAAGGGCATCGAGAAGTACGCGGGGGTCTGGCACTCGCCGCGGTACCAGTCTGCGATCTGCCGGCCCAGGGGAGTGAGGTGGGAGTTGAGGTCCATCTCCGGGTACTTCGGCTCCGGACCCAGCAGGGTGGCGAAGACGAAACCGGAGCCCAGCGACCCGTCCGAGCCGCGAAAGAAGTTGCGCTGGTCGACGACCATGCCCTCCAGTGCCGATCCGCGGATATTGAGCTCCGGAGCGTAGGACGCCGCCCTCTCGGCCGCGAATCCTGCCCCGACACCACCACCGGCGATGCCGAAGATCCCTACCGGGGCCTGCGGGTCGAGGCCCGCGTCCTCCAGTTGCATCGCCGAGAGCACCCCGTCAAGCAGGGTGTGCGCCGCGTACTTCCCGGCGAAGGCGCCGCGCGGCGATTCCTGGGCGTCATTGCCGACGTCGCTGATCATCACCGCCCAGCCGCGGTCGAACATCATCGCCAGCGGGCCGAGCGCTGACCAGGAGGACCCGTCCATGGGGTTCGACCCGGTCCACTGGGTCGACGGGTGGCAGCGGGCACCGACCGAGTCATTGGCCTCCTGGTATCCGATGACGGGACGGGTGGCGTCGTCGCGGCCGTCGTCGGGGACCATGAGGATGCCCCTGCTGATCGACTGGGTGCCGTCCATCTCCTCGGCGATCGCACCGAGGTTGGCAAGCGGTCGGTGCAGCTGCATCTGCAGTGCCATCGGGGTGTTGAGCTGGGTGGAGAGGGTGTCCCAGTGATTGTCGACCTGGTCGGTGTAGCCGGGCAGCAGCTGGTCGGTGATGTAGTCCCACCGCTCATCGAAGTTCGACCAGTCCCAGTCCGGCAGCGGCACGGTGACCTGTGCGGTCTTCCCACCGGCGAGTTGCCGGGTGAAGTGGATCGGACGCCACGACCGCATCGGCTGGACCCCGCCCACCGACGGCGAGCCGACCATGGTCGTGGCGTAGGTCAGGGCCTCGCCGAGGTTGCCTCGGTAGGTGCGCACAGCGTCCCACCGCTCGCCGATGACGGTGAGCTGTTCGCGGTGCAGAAACACCTCATTACCGGCGGCGATGCGGGCAGGCTCGCCGGAGGCGATGTCGCGCCAGGCGTCGATGATCTCCGGTCCGAAGACGCCGGCGTCCGCCATCTCCTGCAGGGCGGGCAGTCCGCCGTCGACGTAGGCCTGGTGCATCGGCATGAGGTCGCAGAAGATGGCCTTCTGCATCACGAGGATTTCGCCGATGATGTAGTCCATGTCCGAGGAGGTCAGCTCCGGCATGGTGGCCAGGGCGCGCAGTCCGGAGGGGAGTTGGTCTACGGCGTCCTGACCGGCGGCGTCGCGGATGCCGGCCACGATCTGCTGGGCGAGCGGCTGCACGCCGTTGATCCGTTAGACGGTCGCCATGATGTCCATGTCGAGCAACCCTCCACCGAAGTCGGCGCCGGGGAGCTCGCCCATGCCGGCCCACTGCAGTTCACGGTGGTCACGTTGGAAGGCGAGGTAGCGGTCGTAGCTGCGCTCCAGGTTGGCGGTGTTCGCCGCGACACCGGCCCGTGGGGCCCAGGCGTCCAGGTCGATGCCGGCGGTGTCGGTGACGCGACGCAGCCAGGTCTCGTGCAGTGCGGCTGCGTCACCGGTGAGCGGCCCGTCGGTGGTGACCGGGCAGGACGCCCCGGCCCAGGTCTCCACATCGCGGTCGGTGGCCGTGGCGGCGGGCATCGCGAGGGTGGCAGCTGTCATCGACGCCATCAGCGTGGCTGTGACGCGACGTCCGGAAAGACTTGGGGCAGGTGCAGGGGCACAGGATTCTCCCGGGGACAGAGTGCAGGGGCACAGGATTCTCCCGGGGACAGAAAGGGCTGGGCGGACAGGAGCCCAGAACGACGGTGCGGCGAGGTCCGACGTGCCTGTCCGGGCGCATCGGACGCTACGGGGTCGGTGCAGGGGTCGCCGGGGATTCGGGTGAATCAAGGTCACGATCGTTAACCTCCGTCACTCTGTTCACGTCAGTCACAGGTATTCTCGACTCCATGAGTTTCCTGAGGATTACGGTGGGCGTCTTCACCGCTGTCATAGCTGTCGGATCCGCGACCGCAGAAGGTGCTGATCTCCCGGGGTCGTCCGTCTTCTCGTCCGGCGGGGCGGTACCCTGCACCGTCGCACTGGATCCGGGGCACAACGGGGTAGCGACGAACACCTTCGACCCGGTGACGGGCGTCCTCATGGCGGACTACCCGAACGGGCAGGAGGACGCGGACGCCCTCGAGATCGCCCGTGCTGTCCGCGACCGCGTGGAGGCTGCCGGGTTCGGAGCGGTCCTGCTCAAGGACGCCATCGACGACAATGTCAGCTACCGGGACCGGGTCGACCGTGCGGCAGCCGGGGACGCGGTGATGGGTGTGTCGATCCACACCACGCCTGGGGCGGACGGCTCCGCGGTGTATCCGCAGCGGGTGGGCGGTTTCCGTACCGGCGAAGGCGCCGACGGGCAGCGGACCACGGTGACCTTCGGGGACGTCACCACCGCCGCGGAGTCGCAACGCTTCTCCACCATGATGGCAGGTGCCCGCTCGGTCGCGGAGCTGCGTGGCGTGCCGGTCACGGATCTCAGCTTCGACGGTCGGGAAGGGTTGTGGGGCGGGAATCTGCCGGTCATCTCGCTGATCGCGGACACCCCGTGGGTCTACAACGAGTTCGGCAGTGCGACCGGCGGTGGGGCCCACGGCATCAGCACGGCAGAGAAGGCCCGCTACGTCGACGGGCTGTCCGCCGGGATCCTCGCCGGCCTGACGGCCTCACCGCAGTGTGCGGTGGCAGGGTCCGCGGGGTCACTGTAGAAGGACACGGTGGCCACACCCGTGAGGGGCACCTGCTGTGCACCGAAAGTGAGCCGGAGGCCGCGGCGGGGGTGTCTCCCGATGAACAGGGAATGTACCCTCGTTAGGGTATGCGTTCGTTCCGGAACGCACCGGCACTGCCTGAGGACACCGAGGGAACGAGGACCATCACATGACAGACACCACCGACCAGCTCACCGACCGCGAAGGCAACGCCGTGGAGGTCCGTTACCTGCCGGGCGAGGACGCCTACGGCATCTTCGTCGAGGGAGAGGTCAATCCCGCCGGGAAGGCGCACTACCTCGACCGTCCCGGTGAGGACGGTGCGGAGCGGGTCTTCCACCACACCGTGGTCGACGAGGCGTACGGGGGGCGCGGTCTGGCCGGCATCCTGGTCGACAAGGCTCTGGCGGACGCCGCGGCGCAGAATCTCACCGTCATTCCGTTGTGCTCCTATGTCGCCCACTGGATCGAGAAGAACAACTGGCAGGGCAAGGCCGCACCCGCGACTGATGAGGTTCAGGAGTGGGTCGCGAACCAGGGGTAGGGGTCAGTCGACCAGTTCGACATTGTCGTAGTACTCACCGTGGTTGCTGACTATCTCGGACACGTTGTGGTCGACGATGTTGGGGTACTGCGAGTGGAACCCGACGCGACCGACTGCGGACTGACCGAACTGCGCGGTCGAGTACAAGTACTTCAGGACAGGGTCTTTGGCGGAGTGGTAGTTATTCACCGTCCCGTTCACCGCCTCACTGAGGGGACGCCAGTTCCGCTTGCCTCCGATCGCAGCGCCCATCAGGTGGATGTCCCGGATCTTCGGTGCTGCTCCGAAACCGGCCATCGCTGTTGCCGCAGTCACCATGACCCGGCCGCCGAGACTGTGCCCGACGAGGACGAATTCCTTCTGCTCGGTCTTGGCCAGCAGTGCGGCCAGAGCGGTGCCCGTCTGGTTTGCCCGGTTGACCGCGGTGTGCCATGGGTTCTTGAGCAGGCTGCCCGCAGCAAGCGTAGGTGCGATCGGTGCGGCTTTCTTCGCCATGACTTTGCCGGCGCGTCCGACTGTCTTCAGCAGAGCTTTCTTACCAACCTGTCCGACCGCTTGCGTGCCTGCGACAGCGCCCAGATGTTTGAGTTCCTTGCTTCCCCAGTTCAGTTCGTAGACGGGGGAATCCGGGTAGAGCTTCTTCACCGCACGCACGGCCTTGTACCATTCCGGGTTCTTCTCGTTGAGGAACCCGCGGGCGATGACGACAGGGACACCGGCACCGTCGCCGATCTTCTCGATGCGGAAGGACTTGTCGGCACCGATGTAACTGCCGAGAATGCGGTCACCGTAGACACCGCCGAGCAGTCCACCTGCGGTGGCGACAACGTAGGTGCCGCCGGCCATGCCCAGACCACCGGCGGCGACAGAACCACCACCGAGGGCTGCCAGACCAGCATTGGTGGCCGCAGCGCCGGAGTATCCGAGGACCTGGGCACCGATGAGTCCGCCGATGACCGGTGCGGCGAGGAAGGCGACACCGGCTGCACCGCCGACAGCTGCCACACCAATCGAGGCGCGGGTGGTGAGCTTCGCCAGATCAGGCTTGTCGAACTGGACGAGCGACTCCCAGTCGGAGAGGTCGGCGATAGTCTCGGCGGAGCGTTCGAAACTGGGGATGTCTTCTTCGCCGTCTTCGCTGAGGCGCGTGCCGCAGTCTCGTAGCTTTTCACGAGCTCGGCACTCGCTGCGTCGTCTTCGCTCTCAGCCTCCTCGATCGCGAGGCCCTGGACATACCCACTGGCCGCGGTCCAGAGATTCTGGGCGATAGCGCGGTTCCGGGTCAGCTCCGCATCACCGGTCACCGTCGGCTCCGGATCGTGGAGATTGCCGAACACCTTGAGTGAACGGCCCTTGGGGGACTAGATCTCACAGGTGAAGTGGCCACTGTCATCGGGCGCAGTGAAGGTGATGACGTCATCGACCGGGTGCAACTGTGCTTCTTTCTCCAGGTGAAAGGTGACGTGCAGAAGTGCGCCGCCAGACATGTCATTTTATCGCCAGAACGACCGTTGAAGTTACGTTCGTGACGTACCGGGTGCACCCTGATTACCTGTGTCACCGGTAACTACAGTGGCCCCATGACCATTCGTACAGCTGTCCTCGGGTTCGGTCTGTCCGGCCGGATCTTCCACGCCCCCTTCATCGCCGCGAATCCTGCGTTCGAGCTGGCCGCGGTGGTGACCGGCAACCCTGGTCGTCGCGACCAGGCCACAGCGGAGTACCCCGAGGTGGAGGTCCTGGACTCGGTCCACCTGGTCTTCGACCGGGCGGACGACTTCGACCTGGTGGTCATCGGAACCCCGAGCGGTACCCACTCCGATCTGGCGGGACGCGCCCTGGGGGTTGGCCTGCATGTCGTCGTCGACAAACCCTTCGCCGTCACCTCAGAGGACGGCCGTGCCCTGGTCACCAAGGCTGAACAGGTCGGCAAGGTCCTCACCGTTTTCCAGAACCGTCGGTGGGACGGGGACTTCCTCACCCTGAAGAAGCTCATCGACGCCGGCGAACTGGGGGAGGTCCGCCGCTTCGAGTCCCGGTTCGAGAGGTGGAAGCCGGAGCAGGGCTCCGCTTCCGCCGGCGGCGCAACCTGGAAGACCACCAGTGTCCGCGGCGAGGGCGGCGGCATCGTCTACGACCTCGGCGCCCACCTCATCGACCAGGCCGTGCAGCTCTTCGGCCCCGTCGCCGACGTCTACTCCGAGATAGACACCCGCCGTGAACAGGTCACTGCCGAGGACGACGCCTTCATCGCCCTGCACCACGAGTCCGGAGTCCGATCACAGCTGTGGATGAACGCGGTCGCGCCGGGACCCGCACCCCGGTTCCATGTCCTGGGCTCCGAGGCCGGCTTCACGAGCTGGGGCCTGGACCCCCAGGAACTGCAGTTGCTCTCAGGCATGCGCCCCGGTGATCCGGACCTGGGCGTCGTTCCCCAGAGCAGATGGGGGACGCGCTGGGCCGGTCTCGAGCAGCGGACCGTGCCTGCTGAGAAGGGGAACTACTCCGAGTTCTACCGACTTCTGGCGGACGCGATCGAGGGCTCCGGTCCCGCACCGGTGGATCCCTCGGACGCGGTCTACTGCCTCGAGATCCTTGAGAAGGCCTTCACGCAGTCGGCTCAGTAGCCTCCCCGGAACCGCTCGCCCCGCCGGCCTCCACCAGCTCGGTGGCGGCCAGGCAGTCGCCGGTCACGTCCAGGATCTTCGCCGCGATCTCCGGGGTGGTGGTCCCGGTCTGTCCGAGGTGGTCGGCCGCGGCGGCGAGGATGTCGAACCACAGGGCATTGGCCAGGTTGGCGTTGCCGCCGGTCAGTCCGGTCAGCCGTCCGGACACTGTGGCGTCCGTCGGGGAGATCATCGTCGTCTTCGCGATGCCGGTGGTCTCCAGGTTCTCCAGGGTCGTGTAGCCGGCGGCGAGGTCATTGCCGGCGACCTCGTAGGGCAGCAGGATCGCCTCGGCACCGTGCTCGGCCAGTGCCTCGGTGAAGACCTGCACCGCCAGGGCGAACAGTGCGGTGATCACGCCCTGGTCGATGTCGAGGTGACCGTGGTCGCGCCAGGAGCGGCGAACCTCCACGATGCGCCCCCGGTCGCCGGCTTCGGCACCGTCACTCTCGTCGGTGATGTCGATGACCTGTGCCTGCGCTTCGCGTCCCTCCGCGGCGAGTTGGTCGAGTACGGCCGCGGCGACACTGTGCAGGACGATCCGGTCGACTTCCTCGGTGGCGAAGGCGTCGACGCTGTGCAGCGCGAGCACGGCCTGGATCCACGCGCCGGTGACTGTGGTCCGCGGCAGTGCCCGGAGCTCGTCGAGCAGCTCACCGGGAGCCTCAACGAACAGCTGGCGTGGCTCCATGCCCTGGGCACCGACGGCGACGATCAGGCCGTTGTCGTCGATGACCGGGGGCTGCAGGAACGCATCCGTCATCTCGACAGCGCGGATCTGGTCGACGCTGCCGGCGGCGGTCTGCAGCAGCAGATCCAGTGCCTCCGGGTTGATGTCGTCGACCGGCGTCCTGGTCAGGGCGGTGAAGATCTCCTCGGCGCGGTCGTGGTCGGGTCCGGTGAAGGCGAGGTCGAGTCTGGCGTCGTTCATGGCGGCCATCCTAGGGGCCGTGACTGTGCCTGTCTCAGGCGGCCGCCGAGTCCGGCGGTTCCTCGCGCCGACGCCTGGTCGATGGTCGGAGGAGGAAGAGCTCGAAGGCGTGCTCCTGCCCGGCAGTCATCCCGGAGACCGTGGTCACCTCCTCCTGTGCTGGTGTGCGGTCCGGGCCGGTGTCCATGTCGCGGTCGGCGGCCCGCTCGCGGAGGATCGCGGCATCCAGGTTCTCGGAGAAGTCCTCCGGCAAGGTCGGTGAGGTGATCAGGGAGAACAGGGTGTGTGCGGTGGTGTCCATGGTCAGAGACGTTAAACTCCGGAAAGGACAACACCGTCGGCCTCCACCATCCAATAAGAACAGGTGTTCGATGAGAATCGTGATCGCCCCGGACTCCTTCAAGGAGTCCCTTACCGCCGTCGAGGCCTGCACAGCGATGGCAGCCGGTGTCCGAGACATCCTGCCGGACGCCGAGATCATCGAGATTCCGATGGCAGACGGTGGCGAGGGCACCGCCCACGCCTTCGCCGCCGCCCTTGACTTGGAGGAACGCACCACCACCGTCACCGGTCCACTCGGTGATCCGGTCGAGGCGCACTGGTGCGGTGACGGCACCACCGCCGTCGTCGAGCTCGCCGAGGCCGCCGGGATCCACCTCGTCGCACCCGAACACCGCGACATCTGGGCCGCCGACACCCGCGGCGTCGGTCAACTTCTCAACGCCGCACTGGACACCGCACCGCAGAAACTCATCATCGGCCTCGGTGGCTCGGTCACCACTGACGGCGGACTCGGCCTGCTCGCCGCCCTCGGTGTCACTGCGGTGGACGCCGCCGGCGAACCCGCAGACCTGCGCCACGCCGCCCGTATCACCGGAGAGCGTGACCCCCGCTGGAATGACATCCAGGTCGTCATCGCCGGTGACGTCGACAATCCGCTCTGTGGCCCGACCGGTGCCGCCGCCGTCTTCGGCCCGCAGAAGGGTGCGACCGACGAGGACATCCCGGAGCTGGACAAGGCCTTGCACCACTGGGCTGGCCTGCTCGCCGACCACACCGGCACAGACAGTACGACGATCCGCGACACTCCCGGAGCAGGGGCCGCCGGTGGGGTCGGTGCCGCACTGCTCAGCGTCCTGCATGCCGAGATGCGCTCCGGGGCCGACCTGCTGCTTGACCTCGTCGACTTCCGCAGCAAGGTCGCGGACGCCGACTTCGTGCTCACCGGGGAAGGGACGATCGACGCACAGACCGGGTACGGCAAAGCTCCTGCTCGGGTCGCGCATTCCGCGGGCAACGTACCGGTCTTGGCCTTCGGCGGACGGGTGGACGCCACCGCAGAGTCCCCGGTCCCGGGGATCTTCATCGACACCATCCCGATCAGTGACCCGGCGTCCTCGCTGGAGGAGAATCTGGTCAACGCCGCAGACAGCCTACGGAAGGCGGTGGCGTCATGGCTCGCCGCGCGGTGATGCTCCTGCTGGCGTCCCTGCTGCTCGCCGGCTGCAGCAGTGGCGGCAGCAATGACGAGGGACAGGCCACCAGCGTGTTCTTCGGTGACAGTCTCACTGACGACGGCTCCGACGGGATGCGCTACACCACCATGCCCGGGGAGATCTGGGCACAGCTCGTCGACCCGGACGGGCTGAACTACGCCGTCGGCGGCGCGAGGATCGACGGGATCACCGGGCAGATCGACGACTTCCTCGCGGAGTACGACGAGATCAGTCCCGACCAGCTCGTCACCGTCTTCGCCGGCACCAATGACGTGCTCTCCGGCGCTGAGACTGCTGCTGTGACCGCCGCCGAGGTCGACCAGATCGGACGGCTGCTCGACGCCGGAGCACAGAAGATCCTTGTCTTCACCCTCTTCGATCTCGCCGCGACACCCGCTTTCGGAGGCACGGACACCGACGCCCACCTGGGCATCCACGACCGCACCCTGTCGTACAACCAGTCCCTGCTGCAGGGGCTCGCCGAGCGCTTCGGTGACGACGACCGTATCGGTGTCTTCGACACCTTCGGCGCGGTCAACGGGATGGTGACGGACCCGGCGTCCTACGGTTTCACGCACGGGGCGGGGGAGGACGCCTGCGCCGTTCCGGGCGCGGCCTGGTGCGACACGGAGAGTCTTGTCGCCCCGGACGCCGACCAGACCTACATCTTCGCCGGGGGAGTGCACCTCACCACGAGAACCAATGAGCTCCTCGCCGCAGCCGTGAAGGCGCGCATCGAGGAGCTCTGGGGCTGACCGGAGCGGATCAGACTAGACCGCGTAGGGGTCGCGCTGGCCGACGTACTGGATGGTGGAGTACTCGGCGATGCCCTCGGCGGCACCCTCGCGGCCCAGACCGGACTGCTTGACGCCACCGAACGGGGCAGCGGCGTTCGAGATCACGCCCGAGTTCCAGCCCATGAGGCCGAACTCCAGGCCGTCGGCGAGACGGTACATGCGCGCCGGATCCTGGGAGAAGACGTAGGACGCCAGGCCGAACTCGGTGTCGTTGCCCATCGCGATGGCCTCCTCCTCGGTGGAGAAGGTGAAGATCGGGGCGATCGGCCCGAAGATCTCCTCGCGGAAGACGCGTGCCGACGTCGGGGCGTCCACGATGACGGTCGGGGCGAAGAAGTGGCCCTTGCCCTTGACCGGGGTACCACCGACGATGGCGCGGCCACCGGCGGCGACGGCGTCCTCCACCAGGGACTCGAGGTTGGTGACGGCCTTGGCCTCGACCATGGCGCCGACGTTGACGCCCTCGTCCATACCGTTGCCGATCTTGAGCTCGGCGACCTTGGCGGCGAACTTCTCGGTGAACTCCTCGACGATCGACTCGTGGACGAGAATGCGGTTGCCGGCGGTGCAGGCCTCGCCACCGTTGCGCATCTTGGCGGCCATCGCACCCTCGACGGCGACGTCGATGTCGGCGTCCTCGAAGACGATGACCGGGGCGTTGCCGCCGAGCTCCATGGAGGTGCGCAGCACGTTGTCGGCCGCGGCCTTGAGCAGGGTGACGCCGACCGGGGTGGAGCCGGTGAAGGAGACCTTGCGCAGGCGGGAGTCTGCCATCAGCGGGGAGGAGATGGAGGACGCGGACTTCGAGGAGACGACATTGAGAACACCGGCCGGGAGTCCGGCGTCCAGCATGGTCTGCGCGAAGTACTGGGAGGTCAGCGGGGTCAGCTTCGCAGGCTTGAGGACCATGGTGCAGCCGGCGGCAATCGCCGGGGCGACCTTGCGGGTGGCCATCGCCAGCGGGAAGTTCCACGGGGTGATCAGCAGGCAGGGGCCGACCGGCTTGTTGCGGGTGGTCATCTGGAGGGTGCCCTCCGGGACGACGGTGTGGCGGCCGTAGTGGCGGACGGTCTCCTCGGCGAACCAGCGCAGGTACTCGGCACCGTAGGTGACCTCGCCGTAGGCCTCGGCCAGCGGCTTGCCCATCTCCAGGGTCATGAGGGTGGCGAAGGTGTCCTTGCGCTCGGTGACCAGTTCGAAGGCCTTGCGGAGGATCTCGGAACGGGAGCGCGGGGAGGTGCGCGCCCACTCGTCCTGGACGGCGGCTGCGGCGTCGAGGGCGGCGAGGGCGTCCTCGCTGGTGGCGGAGGCGAGGGTGGCGAGGTGTTCCTCGGTGGCGGGGTTCTCGACGTCGAAGGTGGCGCCGTCGGAGGAGTCGCGCCACTCGCCGTTGATGAGCAGGCCGGTGGGGACGTTCGCGAGGATGGAGGAGATGGTTGAGGAGTCAGTCATGTGTGTTGTCCTATTTCGTGTTCTTGGTGGGGTCATCGGATTCGGTGGGGCCCGAACCGCTTGGCGTGTCAGCTGCGGCCTCGGTCATATCAGGTTCAAGACTAGGCGTGGTCGAGACGACAGGTCGGGCGGGGGCGGCGGTCGGTCCATCCTGCTCCGCCCATGTGACGGTCTCCTCGGCAACGGAGCCGCGGGAGGGGGCACCGGAGAAGACACCGTCATCCTCGCCACGGAAGAAGTCCTTCGCGAAGAAGATGAGGCAGAGGACGATTCCGGCGCCGACGCCCCAGCTTGCACCTTCGGAGGCGAGGATTGCGGCGATGACGCCGGCCACCCCAAGCTCGGTGCGGGACCGGGTCTCGAGGATGCCGACCTTGATGGAGACGAAGCCCTGGATGAACAGGGTCAGTGCCAGCGCAACACCGAGAATCGGTTCAACGAGGGAAACGATCGGCAGCAGCCACAGAGCGGTATTCGTCCCCCATCGGAAGGACCCGACCCCACTGAAGATGGACTGCATCGCCCGGGGCCCCTTTTTGTACCGCTCGGTGGTGGTCACGGTCATTGCCGCCCACAGCGGGCCACACATTGCGGTATCCGGGCCGGCGACGCTCATCACGGTGTTACGGGCACCGAAGAGGAGGTGGGACCGGTTCTCGTCGTACTCGATCTTCTGATCGGTTCGGACTTCGTTGGCTTCGTCGAGGACGGCCCGGGTCTGCAGGACGTCGCCGAATACGACGATGTAGGCGGCGAGGACCGTGGGGATCGCTGCGAGGAACATCGAGGCAGGGGGAAGACCGAGACCGAAGACGGTGTACTCGCTGTACAGGGTGCCGAAGTCCGGTGCCGAGAAGCCCCAGTCCAGGGACGGCCACGGTGCCTCGCCAAACAGGGGAGCGACGATGATCGCGGACAGCATGGCGGGCAGGATGCCCAGGTTGCCGACAAATCGAGCCCAGGCGTACTTCAGCTGCCAGGACTGGAAGAGACGGGAGTACAACAGGAAGAATGCGAGGCCGACGCAGATCGTGATGGCCCAGGGGAAGGTCTCGAAGCGTCCGCCCTCAACAAAAAGTCCCTGGATCGCGGCGATTCCGGCGCCGACCACGATTCCGGCGCGCAGTGCATTGGGTACCAGTCGCACGATCTTGGACGCTAATCCCGTGGCGCCCAGGAATATGCTCAGCACTCCCAGGACAAGCTGGAAGGCAATGAGCGCATGGACCCGCTCATCCATGTCGTAGTCTTCCAGGTACAGCATGAGAAGCGGGATCGCGGGCGTGATCCAGCCGGGAACTACCGGGTCGCCGAGCAGGTGGTGGATCAGGTAGAGCAGCCCGTTGAGGATGACGATCGCCAGCGCAGCCTCGAAAGGCATGCCGAGCATCTCAGTCATCAGGGGGATTGCGCTGAGGTCGACCGCGCACATGACGAGACCTTGGGTGTAGTCCTGCCACTCAAGGCGGTAATGGACGCCGGGGAGGTTGACCCGGAACGGGCCCGCTTTCCAGGCCTTTGCGTAGGTTCTTGGCATGATCGGCGTCCTAGTTGAAGAGAATGACCTGGCGGACGGCCTTGCCGTCGGCAAGTTCATCCATGGCATCGTTGATCTGGTCAAGTCGGATGGTTCGGGAGATCAGCTTCTCGATGGGGAGCTTCCCGGAGCGCCACCAGTCGGCGAAGGTCGGGATGTCACGCTGCGGGACAGCGGAACCGAGGTAGCTGCCGATGATGGTTCGGGCTTCGCCTGTGATGACGGCAGGAGACACCTCGGACTTCGCCTCCGGGTGCGGAAGTCCGACAGTGACCGTGCGTCCTCCCGGCTTCGTTGCGGCGAAAGCGGTCTCGAAGGCGCGCGGGTGACCGGCGCATTCCAGCGTGTGGGACGCCCGGATGCCCTGCTCGACGACCTCGGTCGGGGTGTAGACCTCATCTGCGCCGAGGTCGCGGGCCAGTTCCAGCTTCTCGGGCAGGGCATCGACGGCGATGACCGGCCCCTTGGCCTCGGCGATGGCGCAGAGCAGCGCGGAGATGCCGACGCCGCCGAGTCCGACGACCATGACGGACTCGCCCTCGGCGCGGTCCACCGCATTGAGCAGGGCACCTCCGCCGGTGAGGACCGCGCAGCCGAGGACGGCGGCGATCTCCGGCGGGACGTCGTTGCCGATCTTCACCAGGGACGCCCGGTCGACCACGGCGTAGGTGGCGAAGCCGGACACGCCGAGGTGGTGCTGGACCGTTTCGCCGTCGCGGTCCAGGTGGCGGGAACCGTGGAGCAGCGTGCCGGCGGTGTTGGACGCGGTGCCGCGCTCGCAGGGTAGGCGACCGTCAGTCCTGCAACCGTCGCACTCACCACAGCGGGGCAGGAACGCCATCGTGACGCGCTCGCCCTCGGCCAGATCGGTGACCTCGTCGCCGGTGGAGACGACCAGTCCAGCAGCCTCGTGGCCGAGCAACATGGGCACAGGGCGGGGCCGGTTGCCGTCAACCACGGAGAGGTCGGAGTGGCAGAGGCCGGCGGCCTCGACCTTGACGAGCACCTCGGTGGGGCCGGGGGCGGTGAGCTCGAGTTCGCTGACAGTAATGGGGGCGGACTCTGCGTATGGCCGCTGACGTCCGATCTCCTCGAGCACTGCTCCGGTGATCCTCATGATTGTTACCTCTCTGGAGTGTCAAGATCATTGTTCGCTGAATCACAGTAGAGAGGTGATGAGGAGGTCGAAAGTGGCAATTCATCCGTAAATCACAGAGAATATGTGCATGAGTGACAACAACGAAGGGTGGCTCCACCGCCGACTCCAGTCCGGAACCCAGCTCACCGAGCTCCGCGACACAGAATCCACTCTCCAGGTGGTCGTCCGGCACACTCGCGGGCTGATGGACGCCGACATGGCCTACGTCAGCTTCACCGACTTCGACAGCAACGAGACGGTGATCCGGAAGACTGACGGCGTGCGCACCGGTGAGTACGCGTCGATCCGCCAGCCGCTGGGTACCGGCGTCCTCGGTCGCGTCGCGATCGGGCACGCGTCCTACTGGACCTCCGACTACCGCACTGACGAGAAGCTGCACCACATGGGACCGATCGACGAGATCGTCGAGGGGGAGGGGGTGCGCGCCCTGCTCGGCGCCCCGCTGAGTGTGGCGGGACGCGTCATCGGTGCGCTGCTCATCGCCTTCCGTAGTCCGCGCGAGTTCAGCGACACCGAGGTCGACCGCCTCGAATCACTCGCTGACCAGGCGGCGGTCGCCATCGACAACGCCCAGCGTCATGAACAGCTCATGGCGCTGGTCGAGTCCGACGTTGACCATCGCGGCGAGCGCAGCGACACCGACATCGCCGAACTCTCCCGCAGTCTCGACCTGGACCGACGCCTCGTCGAGGCCGTCACCTCGGAGCTGCCGTCGTCCTCGCTGCTCGCCATCGGTGCCCAGGCGCTCGGCTGCGACCTGTGGTTGACTGATCTCACGGGGACGCGCAGGTTGGCGTCCTCCACGGACCGGACTCTGCCTGACCGGACCGACGGGACCTTTGTCACCGTCACCGCCGCCGGCCAGCAGTTCGGTCATCTGCTCACCGACCGGTCCCTCAATGAGGCGGAGCAGGCGGTGCTGGAGCGCGTCAGCCTGCACGTCGCGTTGTGGATGATGCTCACCCGGGCGCGCGAGGCCGTGGAACTGCGCGACGGCACCGAGGCGGTGAGTGCCCTGATCGACGGAACTCTGGACGCCGCGGGTGCCCGCAGTGTGCTGGAGGAATGGTGGCTCCACCAGGTGGAACGGTGGTGTGTCCTTGTGCTGGAGACCCCGGATCCGGTGGTCGACCGGGTGGTGCGGGCGCTGTCGGCGTCCTCACCCTCCCCGGTGATCGTCGCCCCGCACGAGGGGCATATCTGCGTCATCTCCGGTGACGAACGCTGGGTGGACGCCCTGCCGTCGCTGTTCGCCCCGCGCGGCTGGACGCTGCGTGGCGGGATGACCTGGGTGGACGCGCCGACGGATCTGCCGGACGCCCACCGGACCGCCGAGCTGGCGCTGTCCGCACAGGTGTCGCTGGGGCGGACCGGGTTGTCCGACGGTACGGGGCTGGGAGTGGTCGCTGCGGTGCTGCACCTGGGGGCGTCCGGCGGTCTGCCGACCAGTCTGATCGCGGACCTCACGCCGCTGACCTCCTATGATTCCTCGCACCACAGTGACCTGCTGCGCACCGCGGACGTGTACTTCTCGGCGGACGGCAATGTCGCCCGGACGGCGACGGTGCTGGGTGTGCACCGCAACACCGTGCGGCAGCGGCTCGACCGGATCGGTGAGTTGATGGGGGAGGACTGGAACCGGATGCCCCGTAAGCTGGACCTGCAGCTCGCGCTGCGGGTGCACACGGTGGCTCCCGGGGGTGGCGGAGCGTCGGAACGCCAGGCATAGTGGTTGACATGTCAACTACAAGTGAGGCTGTGCCGGTCGAGATCATCACTGCCCGCGATGTCCCGCTCGGCGGGCCCCGCGCGATGACCGTGTACCGCACCCTGCCGCAACGCCGCCGCAGTCTCATCGGGGCCTGGTGCTTCTGCGACCACTACGGTCCCGACCACGTCGCCGCTACCGGCGGGATGGACGTCGCGCCGCACCCGCACACCGGGCTCCAGACCGTCACCTGGCTGTTCACCGGCGAGATCCGGCACGATGACGCCCAGGACGTCCACGCTGTCGTCCGCCCCGGCGAGGTCAACCTCATGACCGCCGGTGCCGGCACCTGCCACTCCGAGGTCTCCACCGAGGAGACTGACATCCTCCACGGCGTGCAGCTGTGGACCGTCCTGCCGGAGGACGCCCGGCACGGCCCGCGCCGCTTCGACCACCACGTCCCGGACACGGTGTCCTTCGACGGTGGGGAGGCCCTGGTCTTCCTCGGCTCCCTCCTCGGGGAGACCTCCCCGGTGCACACCTTCACCCCGCTCGTCGGCGCCGAGATCCGCCTTGACCCCGGCGCCTCGGTGGACCTGGTGGTGGATCCCGGCTTCGAGCACGGCGTCCTCGTGGACACCGGCAGGATCACCCTGGAGGGGACACCGGTCGCCCGCACGGAGATCGGCTACACCGGCACCGGGGCGTCCACCCTCCACCTCGTCAACACCGGCGACCTGCAGGCACGCCTGATCCTCCTCGGCGGCGAGCCGTTCGCCGAGGAGGTCGTGATGTGGTGGAACTTCGTCGGCCGCTCGGACGAGGAGACCCGCAGCTACCGTGAGCAGTGGAACGACCTCGACCATGCGGCGGAACGCTTCGGCGTGACCGAGGGCTACGTCGGTCACGACCAGGAGGGGCAGCGCCGACTGCCCGCCCCGGTCATGCCGGAGACGCCGGTCCGCGCCCGGACCAACCCCGCCCCCGTCGCCCGCCCCGGTGACGACCCGTACCGACCGAAGGATGCACGGTGACCGACCGTCCCTATATCGACAAGACCCAGCCCGCCGTCTACCGGGCGCTGAACAACACGACCCGGGTCGCCAAGGAGGCCTACGAGGCCGCCGGACTGTCGCCGGCGCTCATTGAACTGGTGGATGTGTGGGTCTCCCAGATCAACGGCTGTCCGACCTGCCTGTCCATCCATGTTCCTGGTGCGCGCAAGGCCGGGGTGGAGCAGCGGATGCTGGATCTGCTGCCCAGTTGACGGCAGGACAGCTCCGGGTTCTTCTCCGCCCAGCAGCGTGCCGCCCTGTACCTGGCTGAAGCACTCACAGAACCGCAGCCCGGTTCCGGACGCACTACTGCGGAGGACGCCGTGGAGGCCGCTCTGACTGAGTTCACCGCCGAGCAGGTGGCGGCGCTGGAATGGGCGGTGGTGCTCATCAACGCCTACAACCGGATCTCCATCGGCTCCGGTCATCCGCCACTGCCGACACGGGGATAGGTGGAGGTCGGGCGTCCGGGGTCATCGGGGAGGGTAGCCATGGTCCGCCATCGTGCAGCACATCTGCGTCAGGCACGAATCCGGCATTCTGTGACACAGAGGTCCGGATCCGTGCCTGACGCAGTTCTGAAGCCCCTCCATTGGGGTCAGCTCGCCTACAGCGGACTATGCCGATGAGAAGGGCGCCGAGAAGACTTGCCCTGCGTTCGATGAGCTTGGGGGCGCTTTGTATCCATGTGAGTGCTGGGACTACGAGAGGTTCGCGCCATGCCTGACCCGATGTACACCACGGAAGGTGGATGTCCGTCCGGGAGACACTGCCCTGATCAAGGCCCAGAAGACGTTGAAGGCCTACGAGGAAGCGCTCCCAGAGTACGAGGAGAACAAGCGCCTCGAGGAGGAGCGGCGGAATAAGGGCTTCTTCGGACGCCTGTTCAGTTAGTCGAGGGGAGCGCGAACCCCGGCTACCTCACCTCACCCGCACCGCCAGACCCAGCGCGAACTGCACCTCGCCGTCGGCCAGGTCCATGTCCAGCAGCCGCTCGATTGTGGCGATCCGTGCATAGAGTGAGGTCCGCGACAGGTGCAGTGCCGTCGCCGCCGCCGACCGGGACGCCGGATGTTCCAGCACCACCCGCAGCGTCTCCACCAGATCACCGCCGTGCCGAGCATCATGGTCGACCAGCGGCCCCAGGAGCCACCGGGAGAAATCCCGGACATGTACGTCGGCGCTCAACGAATCCACGAGCGTCGAGACCGGCGTCCCTCCGATGACGGTCACGCCGGGCTCCGCCTCGGTCACCCGCGACAGCGACCGCAGCGCCCGGGCCAGGTCGCTGGCGTCCCGACGTACGGGGGAGAGCAGCACCGCAGCCCCCGGCCAACCCGTCAACGACTTCAGCATCGACAGCGGGTCGCCGCCGACAGGCGCCGAGACCACCGCCCAGATCCGGTCGGTCAGGTCGGTCGCGGCTCCCTCTGTGACATCGCCCGGCGCCGCCAGCACATCCCAACCGGTCCGGTCCGCGATCCGGCGCACCGCCGTGGCGTCCACGGCGCCGGCGGCACCACCCCGCACCTCCACCGCGATGAGCGAGCGGTTCCGCGTCCGGAACCCGGACGCAGCCAGCACCTCCGCCAGCCCGTCGGTGGTGGTGTACAGGTTGCCGGTCAGCCGGTCCATCGCCGCGCGGTGCAGCAGGTCCTCCCAGGTGAACGGGCGAGACGCGCCGAGCCGCTCCACCGCCAACGCCATGGCCGCCTGCCGCAGCACATGCGATGTCCCCGCCACCGGCGACGGATCACCGAGCACGAGGAGACGGCCCCAGTGCGTCCCGCGGGCCATGACATCCACACACCAGCCCGCGGCGTCCGGCAATGCCACCGGCTCGGCCACCATCCCCACCCGGCCGACCGCCGCCGACCAGCGCGCCGAGCGGGACGCCCAGTTATCCAGCAGTGACGACGGCAGCTCCAGGCCCACGGCGTAGTAGACGACCCGGTGCGCCGGATCCTCCAGCACCACCGCCGCACCGAGCAGCCGGGCGGCCTGGAGGATGAGCTGTTGCGGGGGAGCACCGTCGACGATCATCGCGGTGAAGGTCTCGGCGACCTCGCGCATCGCCTCCACCCGGGCGATCTCGCGACCCAGCAGTGTGGCGTGCACCTGCTCGGACACATCGAGGAAGCGGATCTCCGACCCGGTGGTGATCAGCGGCAGCCCGGTCCGCCGGCACTCCGCCACGACCTCCTGGGGCACGTCGGACCAGTACTGGCCGATCTCCAGCACCAGGGCCGCGGCCCCGGCGTCATGGAAGGACCGGACCAGGGCGCGCCGGGACGCGGCGTCCGCACCCCAGCCGGACCCGGTGGCCAGCAGCAGCTCTCCGCCGCGGAGCAGCTGGCCGGCGCGGGCGGATTCGGCGACATGGACCCAGCGCACCGGTCGGTCGAGCTGGCTCTCACCGACAAGGACGCGCACCGCGGTGTTCCGGAACGCGGGCAACGCGAGCGTATCCTGGACGGTCAGCGTGTGGTTGACAGTCTGTTCAGTCACAGGCACAGAGTGCCACAGATCGCCGCTGTGCCGCAGGGGGCGTCGCCGTAATGTCCGTGGGGACAGCACGACACACCCACGACTTCAAGGAGCCGGGATGACCAGCACCCTCAACGACATCGAGACCCTCCACCACCTCATCGGTGGCGAGGCGATCAGTACCGCGAACCGCACCGGAGCGGTGTACAACCCGGCCACCGGAGAGCAGACCGGCACCCTGCCCTTCGCCGACGCCACCACCCTCGGACACGCCGTCGACATCGCCGCCGCAGCCCTGCCCGGCTGGCGTGCCACCGGCATGGCCAAGCGCGCGAACATCATGTTCAACCTCCGCCAGATCATCGTCGCCCGCCGCGCCGAACTCGCCGCCATCGTCACCGCCGAACACGGAAAAGTCCTCGACGACGCCGACGGCGAAATCACCCGCGGCCTGGAGAACGTCGAATTCTGCGCCGGCCTGGTCCACCACATGAAAGGCGAAACCCTCGAACAGGCGTCCACCGGTGTGGACGTGTCCCAGATCCGTCAGCCCGTCGGTGTCGTCGCCTGCGTGACCCCGTTCAACTTCCCGGTCATGGTCCCGCTGTGGATGGTCACCACCGCTATCGCCGCCGGCAACACCGTGATCCTCAAGCCTTCCGAGAAGGTCCCCTCCGCCGTGCTCTGGCTCGCCGAAGCCTTCCGCGAGGCAGGCCTGCCCGACGGGGTGCTCAACGTCGTCCACGGTGACAAGGAGACCGTCGACGCGATCCTCGACGAGCCGCGCATCAAGGCCGTGTCCTTCGTCGGCTCCACCCCGATCGCCACGTCGATCTACACCCGGGCCGCGGCCAACGGCAAGCGCGTCCAGGCCCTCGGCGGGGCGAAGAACCACATGGTCGTCATGCCCGACGCCGATCTCGACGCCGCCGCGGATGCGGCGATCTCCGCCGGATACGGTGCCGCCGGTGAACGCTGCATGGCCGTCTCGGTCGTCGTCGCCGTCGGTGACATCGCCGACGATCTCGTCGCCCGTATCGGACAGCGCATCAAGGACGTCAAGGTCTGCGACGGCACCACCCCGGGTGCGGACATGGGCCCGGTGATCACCGCCGCGTCCAAGCAGCGCATCGAGGGTTTCGTCGCCGGTGCTGCTGCCGAGGGTGCGACCGTCGTCGTCGACGGTCGTGACCACGACATGCCCACCACCGGTTTCTTCACCGGCCCGACCCTGGTCGACAACGTGAAGCCCGGCATGGCGGTCTACGACGAGGAGATCTTCGGGCCGGTCCTGTCGGTCGTGCGTGTCGACACCTACGACCAGGCGGTCGAGCTGATCAACAACTGCCGGTACGCCAACGGCACCGCCGTGTTCACCCGCGACGGACGTACCGCCCGGTCCTTCAAGTTCGATATCGAGGTCGGCATGGTCGGCATCAACGTGCCGATCCCGGTGCCGATCGGGTCGTTCTCCTTCGGTGGTTGGAAGGACTCCCTGTTCGGTGACACGCACATGTACGGGCCGGAGTCGTTCAATTTCTACACCCGGCGCAAGGTCGTCACCGAGCGCTGGCCGCTGCCGTCCGAGTCCCAGATCACCATGGGCTTCCCGACCAACTAGGAATCACTGATGACTACCACTGCACAGGCATCCGACACGTACTTCCCGGCCCGCCCGTCCACCGATGAGGCTGTCCGCGATCTCGACCACGCCCACGTCTTCCACTCCTGGTCCGCCCAGGACGAGATCAACCCGCTACCCGTCGCGTCCGGCTCCGGGGCGTCCTTCACCGACTATGAGGGACGCGAGTTCCTCGACTTCGGCTCCCAGCTCGTCTACGTCAACCTCGGCCACAGTCACCCGCGGCTCATCCAGGCGATCAAGGACCAGGCGGACACCCTGCCGACCATCGCCCCCGGCTTCGCAAACGACGCCCGCGCCCAGCTCGCCGCGATGATCGCCCAGGTCGCCCCCGGCAACCTCAACCACGTTTTCTTCACCAACGGTGGGGCGGACGCCAACGAGAACGCCGTGCGCATGGCCCGCGCGTTCACGGGTCGGCCGAAGGTGATGAGCGCCTACCGCTCTTACCACGGTGCGACCTCCACCGCGATCAGTCTCACCGGCGACCCGCGTCGCTGGTCGAATGAGCCGGGCGACGGCTCCGTCGTCCACTTCTTCGGCCCCTACCTGTACCGCTCGATGTGGCAGGCCGAGACCGCGGAAGAGGAGACCGCCGCCGCACTGCGCTCCCTGGAGCAGCAGATCATCCTGGAGGGTGCGGGCACCATCGCCGCGATCATCCTGGAGTCCGTCGTCGGCACCAACGGCATCCTCGTCCCGCCGCCCGGCTTCCTCGCCGGCGTGCGCGAACTGTGCACGAAATACGGCATCCTCTACATCGCCGACGAGGTCATGGCGGGGTTCGGACGCACCGGCCAGTGGTTCGCCGTGAACAACTGGGATATCGAACCCGACCTCATCACCTTCGCCAAGGGCGTGAACTCCGGCTATGTGCCGCTCGGCGGCGTCGTCATCTCCGACGAGATCCGCGAGTTCTACGCCCACCGGTCCTTCGGCGGCGGTCTGACCTACTCGGGCCACCCCCTGGCCTGTGCCGTGGCGGTCGAGTCGATGAAGACCTTCGTCGACGAGGGCATCCTCGAGCGCACCCGCGATCTCGGCGAGCGCGTCGTCAAGCCCCGCCTGGAGGCCATGAAGGAGAAGCACGCGGTTGTCGGTGACGTGCGCGGCCTGGGGCTGTTCTGGGCCATCGAGCTGGTGAAGGACGGGGAGACGCGCGAACCCCTGGTCCCGTTCAACGCCGCCGGAGCCGACAACGCCCCGATGGCGGAGTTCACGAAGCTCTGTCAGGCCGGGGGCGTGTGGCCGTGGACCCACTTCAACGGCGTCCACGTCGGCCCACCGCTGGTCATCTCCGAGGAGGACCTGGTCCGCGGCCTCGAAGTCATCGACCGCGCGCTCGGCGAACTCGACAGGTATGCGCAGTAGAGCGCGTCGGCCGATCAACTGCTCCGGAGCATCTGTTCCAGATCCACCGACGGGACCAGTTCGTAGCGACGGTCCCGTACCCAGAACGCGCCGGTCCTCCGGTGCTCGGCCCGGTCGGTGAAGCGGTAGCGGTACGAGATCACCCGCACGGCTGTGGGTGCCTGCCCGTCGAAGGGGTCGGACGCCAGCAGCCGCAGCGTCGGTGCGTCCGCCTCGAGCAGGCGGCGCAGCAGGACGGCGAACCAGCCGTCGAGCCGGTCTCCCAGGGGAAGGAACCACATCATCCAGTCCAGCCGCAGGTGGTAGGGCGCGAACTGACCGGGACGCCGCATCACGTCGCCCGGTTTGCCACGGAACTGGTACTCGGCCCAGTCCTCCTCGGACGGATTCTCGGCCAGCGTTCCCTCGATGACGTACTCCGTGCGGGTCCTCGTCACCGTCCCGAAGGCACCGTAGGCGTTGCCGAGCCCCCACCGGTTGAAGGCGCCGTTCATCACCTGGTTCCGGGAGAAGAGATTGCGTGCCGCCGGCCAGTTCAGACCCAGATACACTACGGCGACGGTGGTGGTGAGGACCGTCCACCACAGGGGCAGGGCGGCGTCCTCCCCGGAGCTGAAGTCGGAGCCGGAACCGGGGATCCCCACCGCGGCGAAGGCGAGGACGATTGTCGCCCAGTTCAGCCAGGCGAAGTTGCCGGTGAGGACCAGCCACAGCTGCGTCACCACCATGACACCCGCCGCGACCGCCCCGACGACCATCGGCCAGGACTGATCCGTGACCAGCGAGAACACCGGGACGAACAGCAGCCAGGTCACGCCCAGCTGGGTGACGTGGTTGCCGATGACCTCGCCTTTGTGGAACCAACGGGGGAGCAGGTGCGCGGTCCGGCTGAACGGTCCGGGCATCGGCTGGGTCTCGTGGTGGAAGGTCAGTGCGGTGAGGTCGCGCCATTCGCGTCCGCCGCGGATCTTGATCATCCCGGCGCCGAACTCCAGCCGGAACAGCAGCCACCAGAACAGCACGAGGATGACCGTCGGCGGCGGCTGCGCGGTTGAGCCGAGGAAGGCGGCGAGGAACCCGGCCTCGCACAGCAGCATCTCCCAGCCGAAGCCGTAGAAGCGCTGGCCGATCGCGGTGACGGACATGTACCCGCCCCACATCGCCAGGAAGCACAGCATCGGCACCCACGGCGGGCCGGCCTGGGGGAGTCCGGCGATGAGGATCACCGCGAGGACGCAGCCTGCCGTGCACAGTGCGACCGGGCGACGGTCGGTGTATCTGACCAGGCTGAACACGGTGGGACGCAGCACTTTCTTCCCGCTGCGTTCCCGGAGCCGGCGCATCCGGTCGAGGAAGGCCGGGGCAGGCAGCAGGCCGTGCTCGCCTGCCAGCGGTCGGAACTGGAGGAGCGTGGAGAGGAAACCGATGAGGTAGAGCGCCGCGATGCCCCGCTGGAGGACCTCACGGGCCACCCCGAAGTCCACGGCGGCGAACCCGTTCATGGTCACCAGGGTAGGCGTGGTCATCTCCCGACACCCCCACCCTCACCAAAACAGACGGCTTGGTCTAGTCTGGCATGATTGACGCTGACTTCCCATGACAGGAGAATTCCATGCACACGTCCCGCATCTTCCGCACCCTCGGCGCGACCACCCTCGCCGCCGGCCTCGCCTTCGGTCTGTCCGCCTGCGCCGACGACGGCTCCGACAGCGACGACCAGACCATCCGCGTCGCCGCGTCCCCCGGGCCCTACACCGACCTCTTCCGTGACGGGGTCGCCCCGATTCTCGAGGACGAGGGCTACACCGTGGAGTTCAAGGACTACACCGAACTGCAGCAGGCGAATATCGCCCTGCAGGAGGGTAGCGCGGACCTCAACGTCGACCAGCACACCGCCTACATGGAGGCCTTCAACCGGGACTCGAACGCCGACCTGGCGTCCCTCACCCAGATCCCGACCGTCCCGGCCGGCCTGTTCTCCTCGAAGCACACCAGTCTGGATGACGTGAAGGACGGTCAGACCGTCTCCATCCCGGACGACTCCTCCAATACGTCCCGCGCCTACCGCATCCTCGTGCAGGCCGGCTGGCTGACCCTGAAGCCCGGCACCGATGACACGCAGATCACCGGTCAGGACATCGCCGAGAACCCGCACAACCTGAAGATCGACACGGTGGATTCCTCGATCATCCCGCGTGCCCTCGATGACGTCGACTGGGCCGTCATCCCGGGTTCCCGCTCCTATGCCGCCGGCACCGACCCGAAGCTGCAGGTGCTGCAGGAGGAGCTGCTGCCGGATCTGGTGCTCGTCGCCGTCACCCAGTCCGACCAGAAGGACTCGGACCGGGCGAAGGCCGTGGTCGACGCCTACCACTCCGAGGAGTTCGCGGACTTCCTCGCCGAGGAGAATAAGGACGGCTACTGGTTCGTGCCGGAGAGTGAGGACGCCTCCACCTCGGAGGCCGCGAAGTGACCCTCTTCGACGATTCCCTGACACTGCTGCAGACCCTGGTCCGCAACGCCTGCGTCAACGACCTCACCCCGGACTCCGGCCAGGAGGTGCGCAACGCCGACAGTCTCGAGGAGTTTTTCTCCGCCGAGATCGCCGCAGGTCGCGACTCCGGCGCGGTGACCGTCCAGCGACTGGAGCCGCGCCCGGGGCGCACCAGCATCATCGTCACCGTGCCCGGCTCCGACCCGGACGCCGAACCGCTGACCTTCCTCGGTCACACCGACGTCGTTCCGGTGGACGCTGCCCACTGGACACGAGACCCTTTCGGCGCACAGATCGAGGGCTCCGGTGCGGACGCCCGGATCTACGGTCGCGGCACGATCGACATGCTCGGACTCACTGCGCCGATGGCCGTGGTGACCCGTGAGGTCGCACGGGAAGCACTTGCCGGGCGTCCTCCCCGTGGGACACTTACCTTCGTCGGTGTCGCGGACGAGGAAGCCCGTGGCGGTCTCGGCGCGAAGTGGCTGTCCGCCGAACACCCGGAGGTGCTCGACTGGCGTAACTGCATCTCCGAGACCGGCGGCTCGCATCTGCCCGTCGCCGACGGGTCGGACGCCGTGGTCGTCACCGTGGGGGAGAAGGGTGCGGCACAGCGTCGGCTGCACGTCACCGGCGAACCCGGCCACGGGTCCCAGCCGTGGGGACGCGACCTCACGATCGCCCGGATCGCCGAGGCCGCCCGGCGTATCGCCGCCATCGCCCCGGCGGTCTCGCAGGACCCGCTGTGGTCCGGCTTCGTGACCGCGTTCCGCTTCTCCCCGGAGATTCAGGACGCCCTGGTCACCGCCCCGGAGGAGGACGACTACCTCGCCTTCACCGACCTGGCCCGGTACGCTCACGCGGTCTCCCACCTGACGGTCTCACCCACGGTGCTGTCTGCCGGCAAGGCGATCAATGTGCTGCCCAGCTCGGCGTATCTGGAGCTGGACATCCGTACGCTGCCGGGGCAGACCGACGAGGACGTGGACGCCGAGCTGCGTCGCGCGCTGGGTGATCTGGCTGACGAGGTCGAGTTCGAGCGGCTCATCTGCGAGCCTGCCGAGGTCAGTCCGGTGGATTCCCCGCTGTACGCGGCGATCACGGAGACGGTCGGGGAGTTCTTCCCGGACGCGGCGGTCGTTCCGGTGCTCTCCGCCGGCGGGACGGACCTCCGCTTCGCCCGTCGGCTCGGCGGCGTGGGCTACGGCTTCGCCCTGAACGCCCGCGAGCGGTCGCTGGCGGACATCAACGCCGAACTGCACAGCCATGACGAGCACCTCTACCTCGAGGACCTGCGGTTGACGGTTGAGGCCTACCGGTCGCTGGTCGCGCGGTTCGTGGGGTAGGTGTCCACCCGTTTCCTCGGGAGTTTGCGCCGACATACCGGTCATTCTGTGCCACAGATGGAGCGAAAAGTCGGCGCAAACCCGCGTTCAGTCCAGTCCGGTGTGGCTAGCGGACCTGTCCACGAGGTCCTGCGACCACTGGGACCAGGAACCGGGGAACAGTGCCAGGTTGATGCCGACAGAGTCCGCTGCGGCGACGAGGACCGCGGCCGAGACCCCGGAGCCGCAGTAGGCCCCGGAGACCGGGTCACCGTCACCTTCCGCAACACCCACACCGGCGAAGACCTCGCGTAACTGGTCCGCCGGCAGGAACCGGCCCTCCTCGTCGAGTACCGCGGTCGAGGGGAGGTTCGCAGCACCGGGGATGTGCCCGGCCACCGGGTCGATCGGCTCGGTCTCCCCGCGGTATCGCTCCGGTGCCCGGGCGTCGAGCAGGACGCCGAGTCCTCCGGTGTGTGCGACCTGTTCCTCGGTCAGTACGCGACGGGCGCCGTCGTACAGGTCATCACGGGTGACGGTGACATCACCCGGGGTCGGCGTCCTCCCCGTACCTGTCTCGCTCTCGCCGCCGTCGGCCTGCCAGGCGGCCCACCCGCCGTCGAGGACCCGTACATCACTCACTTCTGCGGCGGTGAGTGTCCACCAGGCACGCGAGGACCCGGCGGCCTGGGCGTCGTCGTAGACCACGACCGTGTCGCCGTCACTGACGCCGAGGCTGCGCAGCGACTCCTGCAGTGCAGAACCGGTCGGCAGGGGGTGGCGTCCCAGCCCGGTGCGGGAATGGTCGCTGAGCTGGGAGTCCAGGTCAACGTACTGCGCGCCGGGGATGTGACCGGCGGCGAAGGCGTCCTGTCCGTCGGGGTGGGCGAGCGTCCACCGGACATCGAGGACGCGGACCGGAGCCTCGGTGGTGAGCAGGTCGCGCAGGGCAGTGGCGGTAATGAGAGTCATGGTCTCCTGTGTACCGCAGTTCCGACGGGCTCACGGTGAACGCATCACTGGCGTCCCGTGCACGACCAGGGGCAGGGTAGGGCCATGACACACCCAGATACCGCAGCAGACACAACCACGCTCACCGACATCAGGCCTCTCACCGCCGACCAGCAGGAATTCGCGGCGCTCACCGGCACCCACTGGATCCGGGCGTCCTCCCCGTCAGACGCCGTCACCGTCCCCGGAGCCCCCGGAACCTGGTACACCGCTGACGGTGCTGTCATCGGGACCGGGCTCCCGGACAACCCGCAGGGACAGGTCCGGCTTGCCCCCGGCGACCGCATCGTCGACGGTGGGCGCGTCCTCGCGGGACATGCCCGCGCCGGGGTCGCTGCGTTGCGCACCTTCGACCGCGACTCGGGCGGCGCCTGTTCCGTGACCGGGGTCGAGGTCTTCGGGCAGGATGACGCCTGGGTCGTCGAAGCGGAGTTCACCGCGGACCCGCAGACAGTCACCGTCATCAGCGCTGACGGCGTGGAGGGGCCCGGAGAGGTCGTCGGCTGGTTGAGCTTCTCCGTTCCCGGTGACGCGCCGGGGGAGTCACACCGCCTGCAGGTCACGGAGCAGAACGGTGACTACTTCGTCTCCTTCGGGGACGCCGGGGCGCAGGCCGGCACCCATCCCTTCCGATTCCTCAACGTGCCCGCCGCAGACCCGGACGGCCACACCACCATCGACTTCAATGCCGCCTGGCTGCCGGCTTCCGCCTTCTCCGACGCGTACCTGTGCCCGTTGCCGTCGGCGGTGAACGTTCTCGATGTCGCCGTCCTGGCCGGGGAGAAGCGGGTGGTCAGGAGGTGAGGTCAGTAGACTCCCGGGAATGACCGAGACTCTCCACCCCGTCTACCTCGACTGCGACACCGGTATCGACGACGCCCTCGCCCTCGGGCACCTGCTGGCGTCCCCGAATGCGGAGCTCGTCGGCGTCGGCACCGTCCACGGCAACATCGACGCCGCCGGTGCCGCCGAGAACACGCTGCGCCTGCTGAACCTGGCCGGACGTTCCGGCGACAACGCCGTCCCCGTCGCGGTCGGAGCGGGGAAACCGCTGGTGGGGGAGTTCTCCGGCGGGGCGGTCGCGGTGCACGGCGACGACGGCATCGGTGGCGTCCGCGCATCCCTGCCGGAAGCGGACGCCGCCCCGGACACTGAGGACACAGAGGACTCCGTGGACCTCCTGGTCCGGCTGTCCCATGAGTACGCCGGCGAACTGCAGATCCTCGCCATCGGCCCGCTGACCAACCTGGCCCACGCGCTTGTCCGGGATCCGACGCTGGTCGACCGCATCGCCGGGGTGACCGTCATGGGTGGAGCGGCCCTGGTGCCGGGCAATGCCCGGCCCGCCGCAGAGGCGAATATCTGGCACGATCCGGAGGCCGCGCAGGCCACGGTCGCGGCGTCCTGGCCCGTGACCCTGGTGCCGCTGGATACGACGATGGAGCACACCCTCGACGAGACGTACCGGCGACGCCTCGCCGAGGCCACCTCCCCGTATGCCCGGGCCTGCGGGGAAATGCTCGACGTGTACCTCAATTTCTACGAGACCGTGGTTCTCGGACGCCGCGCCGCCGCCCTGCACGACCCGCTCGCCGCGGCGATCATGCTCGGCGAGGTGGCGCTGCTGGATGCCCCGCGGGTCCATGTTGAAGTCGACTGTACCGACGGTCCCTCGCGTGGCAGCACCGTCTGTGATCTGCGCAGTCAGCGCAAGGCGCCGGGGGATGTGCCCGGGGCGACGGTGCGCGTCGTGCTGGAGACCGCGCCGGGCTACGTGGATCTGCTCACCGAACTGCTGGAGAGTCTCTGACGCAACCCCCGGGGGGAGGTTTTGGGAGGGTCTACTTTCTCACAGTGCCTCTGTGACCGGGGAGGCCTACGATCGGTAAGTGTCAGCGGGAGGTTGGTCCACAGTCCGCCCCGCGCGAAAAACACCGAGAACAGGGAGAACCCCATGAAGGCAGCACGCTACTACGGCAACCACGACATCCGCATCGAGGACATCGACCAGCAGACCCTGGAGCCCGGCACCGTCCGCATCGACGTCGCCTGGTGCGGCATCTGCGGTACCGACCTGCACGAGTACCTCGACGGCCCGATCTTCTGCCCGACCTGCGAGACCCCGCACCCGATCTCCGGGGAGACCGCCCCGGTCACTCTCGGCCACGAGTTCTCCGGCGTCATCTCCGAGGTCGGCGAGGGCGTCACCGACCTCAGTGTCGGCGACCACGTCGTCGTCGAGCCCTACATCATCCGCGATGACGTGGACACCTCCACCGACAACGACACCTACCATCTCTCCGAGGACATGAACTTCATCGGACTGGCAGGACGCGGCGGCGGACTCTCGGAGAACATCGTCGTGCGCCGTCGCTGGGTGCACAGGATCGACAACTCCCTCCCGCTCGACGAGGCCGCACTCATCGAGCCGCTGTCCG
Source organism: Corynebacterium variabile (assembly GCF_006539825.1). Classification (GTDB taxonomy): domain Bacteria; phylum Actinomycetota; class Actinomycetes; order Mycobacteriales; family Mycobacteriaceae; genus Corynebacterium; species Corynebacterium variabile. The sequence goes on along the minus strand of NZ_BJNT01000012.1, from coordinate 5,611 downwards.
TCGGCTACCACGCCGTGAAGCGCTCCGGCATCACCGAGGAGAACGGCGCCGGCAAGGTCGCGCTGATCGGTGGCGCCGGTCCGATCGGCCTGCTCACCGCCGCCGTCCTCAACGCCATGGGCGTCACCGTCGTCATGTCCGAGCTGTCCCCGCTGCGCCGCCAGAAGGCCCTGGACTCCGGCGTCGCCGCCCACGCCTTCAGCCCCGCCGAGACCGATATCGTCGACGAGGTCAACAAGCTCACCGACGGCAAGGGCGCCGACGTCGCCTTCGAGTGCACCTCCGTCCAGGTCGTCCTCGACACGCTGATGGACGCGGTGCGCCCCACCGGCGTCATCGTCGTGGTCTCCATCTGGGGCCACAAGTCCGACTTCAACATGCACAAGCTCGTCATGAAGGAGATCGACCTGCGCGGCACCATCGGCTACGTCAACTCCCACCCGGACACCATCAAGCTGGTCGAATCCGGGAAGATCGACCTCAAGCCGTTCATCACCGGCAAGATCGGCCTCGACGGCCTGGTCGACGAGGGCTTCGACACCCTCATCAACCGCAACGAGACCGCCGTGAAGATCCTCGTCTCCCCGTCCGGTGAGGGGCTGGAGTAAGCACCCACCACGCGGAGAATCATGCGGGACCTGTGACATCTACAGGTCCCGCTTCCGCGTCCGCAGGCATCATCACCGCACTGGTCGGTTTCACCGGTTCCTTCGTCGTCATCCTCACCGGCCTGCACGCCGCGGCGCCTCCGACGGACAGGCCGCCAGCGGGCTGCTGGGCCTGTGCCTGGTCGTCGGTGCGTCCACCCTGTGGCTCGCGCTGCGCCACCGCGTCCCGGTGACGACGGCCTGGTCCACGCCCGGCGGCGCGGTTCTCGGTACCGCCGGGGCCTCCGCCGAGGGGTTCGGGGACGCCGTCGGCGCATTCATCGTCTGCGCCCTGCTGCTTGTCCTGTCCGGGCTGTGGCCTGCGCTCGGCAGGCTGGCGTCCTCCATCCCCACCCCGGTTGCGCAGGCGATGCTCGCCGGGGTCCTCCTGCCGCTGTGCATGAAGGCGGTGACGGGGCTGGAGACGTCGCCGGGTGCGGTGATCCCCGTGCTGGTCGTGTGGCTGGCCGGCACGGTCCTTGTTCCCCGCTGGGCGGTGCCGCTGACCTTCCTCACCGCCGGTGTGGTCATTGCGGTGCATCTGCTCATCGATGACGCAGCCTCACTCGACACCGCCGCGATGGCTCCGCATATGGAGTTCACCACCCCGACGTTCGGCGTCGGGGCGGTCGTCGGAATCGCACTGCCGCTGTACGTGGTGACCATGGCGTCACAGAACCTGCCCGGCGTCGCTGTCCTGAAGACCTTCGGCTATGACACCCCGTGGAAGGACGCTCTGGTCACCACCGGTGTCGGAAGCCTGCTTGTCGCGCCGGCCGGTGGTAGCGCGATCAATCTGGCGGCGATCTCCGCGGCCCGGTCCGCCGACCCGGCGACCGGGGTGGCCAAGGATCTGCGCTGGCGCAATGCGGTGTGGAGCGGGTCGACCTACCTGGTGCTCGCCGTGTCTGCCGCGGCGGTCGTGGCGCTGGCGGCGTCCGCACCGGTCGGACTGCTCGCCGCGGTCGCCGGTGTGGCGCTGCTGGGGGCCTTCGGCGGTGCGGTGCAGGGGGCCTGGTCGGAGGAGCCGCTGCGGCTGCCGGCCATCGTGACCTTCCTCGTCGCGGCATCCGGTACGACGTTCTTCGGGATCGGCGCGGCGTTCTGGGCCCTGGTCGCCGGCGTGGTCGTCGTCGGGATCACCGCAGCCGGTTCACGGCGGCGGTGATCTCCTGGACCCTCGGCAGTGCGAGACTGCCGGTGGCCCGGGGCAGGACCTCCCAACCGTCGTCGCGGATCCGGTCGTGCAGGGTGCGCGCCTTCTCCACCAGCGTGCCGGGGGTCTTGTCGAGCAAGGGGAGCAGCGCGGCGATCGCGCGGGTCTGTGAGGTGTCGACGAGTTGGACGCAGGCCGACAGGTCGAGCTCCCCGTCGCCGTGTCTGATGGTGTCCCGCTCCTTCGCCTGCGGCGGCTTCCTGGTCTGTCCCACCCGTGGCGTCCGGCCGCCGGGCATCGGGAAGGATGCACTCTCCGCCACCGGTTCCGCCAGCTCACGGGCCTGTGCGGTGACATCGACCGGGTGATAGGCGTCCAGCATGATGACCGTGTCCGCGACATCGAGGAAAGCCCCGGAGCCGCCGGCGACAAGGACGGTCGAGACCCCGTGATCGCGGTACAGGGCACGCGCCCGGTCGACCAGCGGGGTGATCGGCTCTTTGCCGGCGGGCACGAGGACGCGCATCCGGGCGTCCCTGACCAGGAAGTTCGTTGCCGAGGTGTCCTCGTCGATGAGCAGGCAGGACGCCCCGGCCTCGCACGCCTCGACCAGACCCGCCGCCTGGGAGGTCGAGCCGGAGGCGTTGGTGGTGGAGAAGTCGGTGGTGTCCGTGGTGTTCGTGGCGCCCGACTGATCGGGCAGGTCGTGGAGGAAGGCGGAGATGTCGACACCGCGTACCGCCCGGCCGTCCTCGGCACGCAGGGTGACGGCGTCGTCGACGGTGACGCAGAGCTCGCGTCCGTCACCGGGAATGTGGTCGTACACGCCCCGTTCCAGGGCCTTGAGCACAGTGGATTTGCCGTGGTAGCCGCCGCCGACGATGAGGGTGACACCGGTCGGGACGCCGAGCCCGGTGATACTCCGGCCAGACGGCAGCTCGACCGTCGAGCGCAGGCTCTCCGGGGAGGTGAAGGGCACGGCGTCCTTCATCGGGCGCTGGGAGTCCCCGGATGTCCGGGGCAGAAACGCGCCGTCGGCGAGGAATCCGACGAGGTTGTGTCCCGGGAGCGCATTTCGGAGAAACTGCTGGTCACGCCAGGAGTCCACCTGCTTCCGCAGCGGTTCCAGGAGTTCCTCGGTGAGGTCGAGCAGGGCATCCCCGAGGATATCCGGGAGGACGCCGCAGAGCAGGTCGGCGGCGGCGTGACCGTTGATCCGGCGGCCGTGGGCGGGAAGCGCGGCCTGCAGTCGGATACGGAGAATGTCCCCGTTGTGCACGGTGACGGCGCTGCGGTCGAGGATCTCCTGGCCAGGCACGTCGATGCGCAGGTGCCCCGCCGATTTCCCACCGCGCGGATTGCGCCGGTCGATGGCGCCCGCCAGACGCCGGAGGAGATGGTCGCGCACCGGGACGGGGTCCGCGAGCAGATCCCCCGGAATACCCGTGTAGCGCAACGGAAGGTCGACACGCAGCGCGGACGGCGGGGCGTAGGGGTCGGCCTGGACGTGCTCGAGGGTGAGTTCCAGGTCGTCCCGGGGATCGCCGACGGGGAAACGGCGCCCGGTGAGCTTCCGGTAGCTGCCGTACCCGGACTCGTCGAGGCCGGTCAGGAGACGGTCGAGAGGCTGTCCTGTCATGGACGCCGAGCCTACGCGGCAGGTGTCCACCCGAGCTTCGGGCCGAGCTCGCCGGCCATGTCGGTGAGGATCTGGGTGTAGTCGTCCGCCTCGAAGTCGAAGGGGAGCGCGAAGGCGACTTCCTCGACCGCGCGGAAGGCGGCCAGCTCGATGAGTTGCTCGGCGATCTCGTCGGAGCTGCCGATGAGGTCGGGGGCGGTGATCATCTTCTTCGGCCCGAACTGCTGGATCCGGCCGACGCCGACGGACGCCCGGTGGTCGACATAGGCCTGGTAGCGGGCCTTCTGCTCGGAGGTGGCGTGGTCGGTGGGGATGACGACAAGTCCCTGGGAGATCCGGGGCGTCCCGCCGAGAACGTCGGAGTAGTGCTCACGGTAGAGGTCGATCTGGGAGCGCTGGTTGACGTCGAAATTGTCGCTGACCTCGGCGGAAATGACGCTGGAGGTGAGGAAGTTGAGCCCGTTCTCCGCGGTCCACTGTGTCGAGGCGCGCGAGCCGGAGCCGTACCAGAGCCGGTTGACCAGGCCGGGGGAGTGCGGCTGGACGACATCAGAGAAGTCTTCCGCATTCTTCAGTGCGGGGAAGTTGCCGACATGGTCGCCGCGGAGGTTCTCGACGAGCCGGGAGACTCGACGTTTGGAGAAGTCCTCGGTCTCAGCGGTGTCCGGGTAGAGGGCGTCCTTCCACCCGTCGAAGCGCATCGGGGTGCCGACGGAGACGCCGGGGTTGAGACGTCCACCGGTGAGAAGGTCGACGGTGCCCATGTCCTCGGCCAGGCGCAGGGGGTTCTCCGGGCCGAGCGGTGTGACCGCGGTGCCGAGGTTGATACGGCTGGTGCGCTGGGAGGCGGCGGCGATGACGGTCATCGGGGAGGTGATGCCGTACTGCATGTGGCGGTTGCGCAGCCAGGCACTGTCGAAACCGAGGTCCTCACCGAGGCTGATGATGTCGAGGGTGGCGTTGATGCCGGTGACCGGGTCGGCGGGATCGAAGGTGCCGATGGTGAGGAAGCCGAGCTTCTTCAGCGGCAGGTTCGGGTCACTGTCCGGGGTCAGGGAGGTGATGTGGGTGGTATCCGGCCAGTCTGCGGTGTTCATGGGAGTGACTCTACGCCGATATAGTTGACATGTCACCTTAATTGATCATCGGAGGTTGAACCCGGCCCTGACCAGGACATCCCGGAGGAAGCGACGCTTCGACTTCTCGGTCGCCTTCGCGCTCAGGCGGTTGAGGAGCTGGTCTGACCAGCGCTGGTGCGCACCGTAGCGGGAGTAGTAGGTCGCCAGGGCGTCGTTGTAGTTCTCGAGCAGCTCAGTGGTGGCGGCGGGATCGTCATCAGGGTTCCGGTAGCGGTCCTCATGGAGGAAAAGCTCCATCGGCAACCGGGGTTTGATGCCGGCGTTCTCGGCAGGATCGGCGTACCCGAGTTCCAGTGCGAGGAAGGGGACGACGTTATCCGGGATACCGAGGGCGTCGCGGACCTCGTCGATGTCATTGCGCAGTGAGCCGAGGAAGACGGTGCCGAGGCCGAGCGACGCCGCGGCGAGGGCAGCGTTCTGCGAGGCGATGCCGATGTCGGCTGCCGCCATCATCGGTTCGTCCATGTAGTTCAGCGCGCCGAGGTCGGTGGCAGGGCGACCGGTCACACCGTGACCGGCCTCGGCGGGTGCGGGAGTGCTCCCCGCGGCGGTGTCTGTCTCTTCCTCGGCTGCGAGGAAGCGGGCGAGGGAGAAATCGATGAGCCAGACGAGGGTGACAGGTGCATCGATGATGTGTTGGGACATCTGCCGGCCGACGGCCGCGAGGCGCTGCTTCGCCGCCGTATCCCGGACGGCGAGGACTGAGACGATCTGCTTGTTGGAGGAAGTCGGTGCCGACTGTGCTGCGGCGAGAACGGTGCGCAGCGTGGCGTCGTCGAGGTCGCGGGGTAACCACTGTCGCACAGAGCGGTGGCTGACCATGAGATCGAGGGTGCTGTTCCAGGACGGGGGAGTGAAGGATGCCGTGTGCCCGTAACGCCGGGCGAGGAGAGCCTGGATGTCTGTGCTGACGGTCATGGTCACCATGGTGCCACAGGTACTCTGACCTGGCAGTTTGTGGCGTCGCGGCGGGGTGTGTAGATTAGTCCGGGTCGCCGCGAGCGGCCGGGACACTGTCCTGGTGAGCAGC
>NZ_BJNT01000011.1 GCF_006539825.1 Corynebacterium variabile | reverse complement strand
CGACCTGCTATCTCAAGGGTGTGTCCACCCGCAGGATGAATGACCTGGTCGCCAGCCTGGGGATCACCAACCTGTCGAAATCGCAGGTATCCGACATGGCCAAGGACCTCGACATCTTGGTCGAGGACTTCCGCCACCGCCCACTCGACGGTGGACCCTACCTGTACGTGTCCTGCGACGCGCTGACGATGAAAGTCCGTGAAGGCGGACGGGTCGTGAAAACCTCCGTGCTGCTGGCCTGCGGGGTCAACGTGGAAGGCTACAGGGAATTACTGGGCATGCAGGTCGCCACCGCAGAGTCCGTGGCCTCCTGGACCGGGTTCTTCCGGGATCTCAAGGCCCGCGGGCTGGACCAGGTGTACCTGGTCACCAGCGACGCCCACCTGGGCATCCAGCACGCCATCGGCGAGGTACTGCCGAATACGTCGTGGCAGCGCTGCCGGACGCACTTCGCCAAGAACCTCTCGTCGATGGTCCCCAAGACGCAGTGGCCGACACTGTCGGCGATGTTCCAGACGATCTTCCAGCAACCCGATGCCGCCGCGGTGTGGGCCCAGGCCCGGGAGGTCGTCAGTTTCTGCGAGCACAGGTTCCCGAATGTCGCCAACTACCTGGAGGAGGCCCTTGATGAGCTCTTGGCATTCACCAGCGTGCCGAAGGCGGTGTGGACGAAGGTGTGGTCTAACAACCCCACCGAACGGCTCAACCGTGAGATTCGCCGGCGTACCGACGTCGTGGGGATCTTCCCGAATCGTGACGCGGTGGTCCGGTTGGTCGGGGCGGTGCTCGCTGAGCAGCACGATGACTGGATTCAGCAGAAGCGCTACATGTCGTTGACGAGTCTGGAGCAGACCAGGACGATGATGAACGCCAACGTCATCGACGCCGACGTCACCGTGCAGGAGGCAGCATGAGCTGGACTCGCTATCAGGCTCGTGACGGTCCCTGACCTGGAGTCAGACGCACTGTTTCAGCGGAAGGGAGATACACCACTTCCCAGGACTTGACCTTGAAGTATCGCGTGAAATTCTACTGCATGACCTTCCGGACGTTGGATGGCGCCAATGAGGGTTGTAGAGACGCAAAACGGCCGATGACTACATCGCACCGCCCCGAAACTCCGCCGCGAGATTGTCGAACTTCTCGCGGCGTACGGCGTCCTCCTCTTCCCACCGGGCCGCGTGCAGCGATAGGCGCGCAGCACGGTCAGCCCACAGATTGCCGCCGCAGTCGGCGTGGCCCTTCACCCACTTCACTTCCGCATTGCGGTGGCTCTGCTTCTCATGGCCGGCGTAGTTCCGCAGCGTGGACCAACGACCCGGAATGGCCTCCGTGTCCTCCCACCAACGCAGCGCCAGCTGGGAGTCCGAATGGATGACGATCTTCCGGGCAGACTCGCAGAACAGCATCACACCCGCGGCGATCGCCGCGGTCTCTGCGACACGGATCTGGGCGTGGTCCTTGATGAACTCCCGGTCCAGCACCGCCGAGGCCACAACTCCCAGCGCCGGGCAGGATATTCCGATCGCAGACCACGACGAGCCCGGCACACATGAGGCGTCCGTGTATACGTCGATCTGCTCCGGGATCTCCTCCAGATCCGGGAACTCGGACACCAGCAATGGGCGGTCCCACGCACCCCACCACCGGTGGGTGTAGAAAGCACGTCTCTCGAACCGGGTGCGGTACTTTTCTGCCATCGAGCGCTGGATCAGTCCGGTACGCACGCGCTGAGTCGTCGGCGGGTTGGGGACACGCCCGGACGAACCTGCCCGCGTGATCATGTCCGGAACCTCCCGGGACAGGGCAGTCATCGTCGTCAGATCAGCACTGTCGCACCGCTCAACACCGGTGATGCCGAGCCCCGCCGACACGAGACCGGAGGCAACGTAGGTGGAGTCGATGGGGAAGGGCTGGTTCCGTGAGAGGCACCGGTGCAGGCTGACCCGCAGCGGCAGGGGAGAGCGGCCGAGCTCCGGGCGCCGGGTGATCCACTGCGCGAGGCTCTGAACCACCTGGTCCCGGTTTCCGGCGACCACCGGTGAGTACGTGCCGCGGATGCTCACGCACCCGGCGAAAGTCGAGTGGCCGGGCCTGAAGAACTCGGTGAGCTTGCGCACCGTGATGTCCACTGGGAGGTAGGCCGTCGTACAGGGGCTGGCGGTCTGCGGCCTCGCTCTGCGCCGGGGCATGCCCGCGGGACTGGGTGTGGACGGGCGACGGGTCGGGGCGAGAGCGGTGGTCACGGTTTCTCCTGTGTTAGGTGGGCGACAGGAGAGCACGCTAGAGGCGGTGAGGACGGGGAACGGTGGTGGTCGAACTCGATGTTCGAGTGGTGGCCGCTCCGGCTGCTGTCTCACTCGGTGCTGGCGACCATTTCGACAGAAATCTCGGTGTCTGCAGGGTCGATGCCATACTCCGGGAACAGGGTGAGCGCGTCGCGCACCATGGCCGGGATCTCATCGAGGCTACGGGCCTGAGTGAACAGCCCGTCGACCTCGGGGACGGACACCGCCCACCAACCCTCGGACCTGGTGGCGGTTGCAGTGAGTTGCGTGGTCATGGATCCATTCCCAACTGTCCTGGGGCAGCGGGTGCTGCCGGTGAATCTGAGCCTAGCGGGGCTGTCCTGTAGCAGTCCAGGCAAGACGACTAGACAAAACCAGTCTTCACCTGCTGCTACGCTCCCACCCATGACCACACTCATCACCACGATCCGCTCCGGCGGGCAGACCGGCGTGGATCGGGGAGCACTGGATGCTGCCTGTGCCGCCGGCGTGCCGATCGAGGGGTGGTGCCCGGCCGGAGGGTGGGCGGAGGATCTGCCGGAGGCCCCAGGTCTGCGCACGGACTACCCGGAACTGCGGGAGACGCCTTCACGGGAGCCGGCACAGCGCACGGAGTGGAATGTGCGGGACAGTGACGTCACGCTGATCATCGGCCCCGTCGCAGACATGAAAAGCTCCGATGCGTCACCGGGAACTGCGCTGAGACGGGAACTGGCGTCCTCCTTCTCCCGTCCCGTCCGGACAGTGGGGCAGGGGGATGTCGCCGAACCCGGCGAGTGGTTGCGTCGCCTCGGCACCGGCCTCACCGTGAACATCACCGGACCGCGGGAGAGCGAGTGGCCCGGGGCGTACGAGGCGTCCTTCCGGATCGTCGGTGACCTGCTGCGGCTCAACGCAGGAAGTCAGCCCTCGGCCTCGGCGTAGTCCCGCAGTGATGCGTTGACCACCTTCTCCATCCACGGCGGCTCACCGTGTGAGCCGTCATGGACTTGGGCGGCCGCGGCCAGTGCCGGCGCCCACAGGGCATGGATGGTGTCCACCGGGCCGGCGAGTGCGAACCTCAGCTCCCGGGCGGTGCGGTGGTCCGGCACAGGGAACAGGACGAGCTCACGCGGTGCCTCGGTGTCGAAAACGCGTAGCGGGCACTCGATGACCGCGGAGTCCCGCGCGATCGGCAGGACATTCGCCGGACCGCGTCGGGCCACCTCGGGCAGCCCGACGCGGAGGAGTCCGCCATCCCGGGTGGTCAACCGCGCCAGCGCAGCGACAGTCGCTTTCGCCGCGCCGATCAGTGCCTCGCGGGACGCCGCGTCGATAAAGAGACTGTCCACACGGTCCCACCACGAGGCGAGAGCGGCCGTACGGTGCCCACGCACATCTCCGACCCAGGAAACTGCGGTCGTCGGGCCAGTCGGGGCGATCAGGGACTTCGGGTCGATCCGGATGTCGACATCCACCTCCTGCAGGCCGCTGTCAGACACGGCGTATTTGATGATCGGGCCCATGGACTTCAACAGAAGCTTCCACGTCCTCTGTGTCAACGGCACCGTCCCGTTCTCCGTCAGCGCCATGACCAGACACTGCACCCACAACGCCTGGAATTCCTCGTCGAGCGTGACGATCATGCCATTGAGGAGGACCTCGTCGATCTCCCGGTCCTTGGAGACCGACGATCCCCAGGGATACCAGACCGATGCGCCGAAAAAGTGGTGGAGTTCATCGAAGTGCGATGCCCCGGTCAGCCGGTGAAAAGCCACATCAACCAGTCCCTCGGCGAGATCCAGTGCGGTCTCACGGACGATCGCCGGAACCCGTCGGGTGAACCACGGATTCCACCGGTCCAGCATCGCGGCCGCCTCGGCGCCGTCCTTGCCACGGAAGATGACGGGGAGGAGCATCGTCCGTCACCAGATCCCGACGACCTTCATCCACGCGCCACCGACGAAGATCCAGATCAGCAGGGACGCCACCCCGGCAATGAGCCCGACAGTCCACCATTGCGCGGCGGTGTTGTACTTGGTCCCGAACAACGTCGGGGACGCCCCGCCGGCGTAGTGGGTGAGGGACTGGAAGATATTCGAGCAGTAGCCCAGGACCAACGCGGCCAGCAGCGGCGGTGCCCCCAGGGCGAGCGCCGCGCCGAGGAAGGCGATGTACATCGCGGAGATGTGCGCCGTCGCGGACGCGAAGAAGTAGTGGGCGAAGAAGTAGATGACAACCAGCAGGATCAGTGCCGGCATCCATCCCATCGACCCCAGGGAATCGGCGATGAGCGTCGAGATCCAGTCGATGAAGCCGTACTCGGACAGTGCAGTGGCCATCATGTAGAGCACCGCGAACCAGGTCATCGTGTCCCACGCGGACTTCTCCCGGATGATGTCCTCCCACGTCAGCACGTGGAACACCATGAGGATGATAACGCCGATGAACGCGGTCGTGGTCGCGGAGATGTCGAAGGCCAGATCGCCGACGGTCCACAGCAGCAGGAGGACGACGAACGTGGCCGCCAGCACCTTCTCCCCGTAGCTCATGGGGCCGATGGCTTTGAGCTCGTCGGCGGCCATCTGCCTGACCTTCGGCGTCTTCTTCAGTTCGGGCGGGTAGACGGTGTAGATCAGTGCCGGGACGACGATGAGCGCGACCAGTCCGGGGACGATCGCGCCGAGCGCCCACGTCGCCCAGGAGATCTCGACACCCTGCTGGGACGCGAGCGAGGCGATCAGCGGGTTGCCTGCCATCGCGGTGAGGAACATCGCGCAGGTGATGGAGTTGGAGTTGGAGGACACGAGCGCGAGGTAGGCGCCGGCCCGACGCGCGGTGGGGCCGGGTTCGGAGTCATAGGTCAGGGCGACCGACTGCATGATCGGGGCCATGATGCCGCCGCCGCGGGCGGTCGCCGACGGAATGGCCGGGGACATCACCAGGTCGGCGAGGCTGAGTCCGTAGCCGACGCCGAGCATGCGTCCACCGACCTTGGAGACGAAGTACAGGGCGATGCGGCGTCCGAACCCGGTCTTGATGAAGCCCCGCGAGAGCAGGAACGCCATGACGATCAGCCAGATGGTGGCGTTGCTGAATCCCATCAGTGCGTAGGGGGCGCTGGCGTCGTCACTGTCCGCTGACAGGGGCACCAGGTTGAGCAGCACGGCGGCGACCATACCGATGATGGTCACGGCACCCATCGGCATCGGCGCCATGATGATGCAGACGATGGTGGCGACGAACAGGCCGAACATGCGCCAGGCCTGGTCGGAGAGCTCGGAGGGATGGGGAACGAACCAGAAGATGACGGTGATGGCGACAGCGACACCGAATCCGGTGAGGACGCTGCGCCAGTGGTCCGAGGGCGGGGCATCGACCCGCGGATGCGGTTGCTGAGGTGCACCGGAGTCCGTAGATCCGGCGGACCCGGTGGACTCAGCGCACCCGGTCGCCTCCGGTCTCTTCGCTTCCGCCGGGGTTTCCGACTGCGGCTCCGTCGGGGTGGCGGACCGACCTGAGGATTCTGAGTGTCTGGACATCGCCTGAATTCCTTCCCGGTAGGGGTGACGCCGGTGTAGTCACTGATGCGTTCACGTCTAGGTTAGAAGCACAGTGCCCGGTCGGACAGTCCCCGTGACCAGAGACACGCCTTATCCGGGGCCGGGAGCACCCCGCCCCGTGGTCAGGCCGAGCGGTCGGCTACTGCGTTCAGTCCATCAGTCGCGGACACCCGCCCGGCCCGCTGCACCGTCCACCGGTTCTCCGGCACGTCCAGCCCGTAGGACGACCGCAGCGTCGACCCCGGGTACCCGGTGCGGAACAGGCCACACTCCTGCAGGATCGGCACCACCTCGTCGACGAAAATCTCCAGGCCACCGGGATAGAACGGCGGCATGATGTTGAACCCGTCGGCCGCCCCCGCCCGGAACCACTCTTCGATCGTGTCCGCGACCTGCACCGGAGTGCCCGTGAACACCCGGTGACCACGCGCTCCGGCCAGCCGGCCGAGCAGCTGACGCACCGTCGGGAGTTCCCGTTCGATGATGCCGGCGACCACCTGCGACCTGCTGTGGTTGTTGTCCAACGTCTGCCCGGTCGCCCGAATCGCGGACAGCGGGATCACCGTGTCCAGGTGATCCTCCGTGAAGTCCAGGTCGAACAGGCCGTTGAGCGTGGGCAGGTTGAACGCCGGATTGATGAGGTCGGTGAACTCCGCCTCCAGTTCTGCGGCCTCCTTCTCCGTCTCACCGATGAAGGGGGAGAGCCCCGGCAGGATCTTCACGTCCGACCCGGAACGGCCGGACGCGACAGTCCGGGAACGGATGTCCGTGGCGAAGTCCACGGCGTCCTCCAGTTGTTGGTGGGCGGTGAAGATCGCCTCGGCGAAGCGTCCGCCCAGGGCACGCCCCGCGTTCGAGGATCCGGCCTGGACAAGTACCGGATGCCCCTGCGGCGAGCGCGGCACATTCAGCGGCCCCTTCGTGGACACGTACCGGCCCCGGTAGTCCGCCGGATGCACCCGGGAGGGGTCGGCCCAGCGTCCTGCGACCGGATCGACGAGCAGGGCGTCCTCCTCGAAGGAGTCCCATAACGCGACTACTGCCTCGACGAACTCGGTGGCGCGGGCGTAGCGTTCCTCCACCGACGGGTGCCCGGTCAGGCCGAAATTCGCCGAGGCGACGTCGGCGGCGGTGGTCACGATGTTCCAGCCTGCCCGTCCGCCGGAGATGAGGTCCAGGGACGCGAACGCCCGGGCGAGGGTGTACGGGTCGTTGTAGGTGGTGGACGCCGTGGCGACCAGACCGATGTGCTCGGTCCGCGCGGCGATGGCCGAGAGCAGTGTCAGCGGCTCGAAGCCCGCGCCGGGGCGCAGCTCGACATTGCCGGTGACGGCCGGGGAGTCGGCGAAGAAGATCGCGTCGAGCCGGCCACGCTCGGCGGTCCCGGCGATGTCCACGAAGTACTCCGGGTCGAGCAGTCGCTCCGGGGTGGTGGCGGGGTGTCGCCAGGCGGCCTCGTGGTGGCCCTCGGGGTAGACGAAGGCGTTGAGGACGAGCTGGTCGGTACGGTCGGTGTAGCTGGTGCGGTGGGTGTGGTCGGTCATGTCAGTTCTCCTGTGGCGTAGGGGTTGAACTCGTTGGTGAACAGGTCGTCGGGGTTGACCTCGTCGTCGTGGAACTCGCCGTTACGGACCAGCCAGTCGGTCCAGATGCTGAACTCCTCGGGCTGGATCACACCGCCGGGTTTCAGTATCGATGAGCTGCGGTAGTACTCGGCCAGCGCAGGGTCCTCGTCGCGGTCGCGGCCCGCCATGATGGTCTTGTAGCGGTCGACGACGGTCTGCCGGTCGGTGGTCTGCAGCCAGCGGATCGCCCGGGCGACACCCTGGGTGAAGTCGGCGACCGCGTCGGGTGACTTCTCGATGAAGTTGTCGCGGAAGATCCAGGAGCCGTAGGAGAACTCGTCGAAGAGGTCCTTGTCGGTGTAGATCTCCCGGAAGTCCCCGGACGCCGCGGCGCGCTGGAGGAAGGGTCCGCTGACCGCGCCGACGTCGATCTGCCCGGAGCGCAACGCCTCCTCGTTGTTCACCGGTTCGACGACGACCAGGTTGACCTTCCCGATCTCCTCAGGCGTCAGGCCCTGCTGGCGCAGCCACTCGCGCGTGATGAACTCGGCGTGGGCACCCAGGGTGTTCATACCTATGGTCCTGCCGATGAGGTCCTTGCCGGTGTGGATGTCCGAATCCTTCTTGACGAGGAAGCCGTTGTAGGTCTCGGCGTCCGCCCCGTAGGAATCGACGACGCCGGTGATCTTCGCCCCGGACGCCCGGAGCTTCGCGATCGCACCGTTGAAGGCGGAGCCGAAGTCGGTCTCGCCGGTCGCGACATTCTGGATCGAGATCGGCCCCGAGGAGGTGTCGCTGACGCGGTTCAGGGCGATGTTGTCGAAGTAGCCCAGGTCCTCGGCGAGTTCGGGGAGGTTCACCGAGCCCGGCGTCCCCTGGTACTTCAGTTCATAGCGTCCGTCGGCGAGTTCGGTGGCGCCGCCGGTGCCGGCACATCCGGCCAGTGCCAGGGAGGCCAGGAGGCCGAGTATGCCGAGCAGGGCTGTGAGCAGGCGTCGCATCAGCGCCACCTCGACAGCCGACGCTGCACGGCGAGCAGGCCGTAGTTCGCCAGCAGGCCGAGCGCGACGATGGCGATGATGCCGACATACATGTTGGCGATCTGGAAGTTCAGTTGGGATGCCTGGATGAGGTAGCCGAGGCCGGACTTCGCACCGATCATCTCGGCGGCGACGAGGACGAGGATGGACGCCGCCGCACCCATCCGCAGGCCGGTGAAGATCGAGGGCACCGCCGAGGGCAGCACGACCCTGATGAAGATCTGGTGCGGGCGCAGGTTCAGCGACCGGGCGGAGCGCACGAGCAGCGGGTCCACGGTACGTACCCCGGTGAGCGTGTTGAGCAGGATCGGGAACAGTGCGGCGTAGACCACCAGGGAGATCTTCGCGGTCTCGCCGATGCCGAGCAGCAGAGTCACCACGGGCAGCAGGGCGAGGGCGGCGGTGTTGCGCAGGATCTCGAGAACCGGGTTGAGCAGGTCGGCGAGGAAGCGGTACCAGCCGATGAGCAGGCCGAGCGTCACACCGGCGACGACGGCGATACCGAAACCGACGACCGAGCGCGTCAGGCTCGCACCGACATGGTGGCCGAGCGTGCCGTCGGTGGTCAGCCGCCACGCCGCATCGAGTACCTCGCTCAGCGGCGGCAGGAAGATCGGGTTGACCCAGTCATTGCGCGGCGCGATCTCCCACACGGCGAGCAGGACGAGGATGAGCAGCGAGCGGGTCGCGGTGCGTCCTGCGAGACGCGGCAGGGCGTGCAGGATGCCTCGGGCGCGGGAGGACGCGGTGGGCGTGGCATCGGAGTCCGGGGTCGTGGGGTGCTCAGGGGAGGACGCCGGGTCAGCGCCGGCGGGTGAGGTGGTGGACCCGGGGGAGGTCCCGGTGGTGGCGTAGGCGTCCGGTGCGGTGGATGTGGAGGTGAGTGTCGTGCTCATCGGTGGGCTCCTGTGAGGGGTCGTGGGGTGGTCTCCTGCTGGAGCAGTGCCCAGAGGTGGTGACGCAGGGTGCGGAAGTCCTCGGTGGAGCGGGCATCCGGCACCGAGCGGTCGATATGGACGTCTTCCAGCGCCCGGATCCGGCCCGGGCGGGCGCTCATCACCGCGACGCGGTCGGAGAGGTACACGGCCTCGTCGATGCTGTGGGTGACGAAGACGATGGTCTTCTGCGTCTCCTCGCGGATCGTCAGCAGCATGTCCTGCAGGGATTCGCGGGTGAAGGCGTCAAGGGCGGCGAAGGGCTCGTCCATGAGCAGCACATCCGGGTCGTAGGACAGGCTGCGGGCGATGGCTACGCGCTGTTTCATGCCACCGGAGAGTTCCCCGGGGTGGCGGTCGGCGAAGTCGGACAGGCCGACGAGGTCGAGGTAGTGGCGGGCGGTCTCGCGCCGTTCGCGCCGGGAGCGGACGCTGTTCTCCAGCCCGAACTCGAGATTGCCCAGGGCGGTGCGCCAGGGGAGCAGGGCGTACTGCTGGAAGACGATGCCGCGGTCGGTGCCGGGGCCGACGACGGGGTGGCCGTCGATGAGGATCTCGCCGTCGGTCGGCGTGGTCAGGCCGGTGAGCAGGTCGAGGAGCGTGGATTTCCCGCAGCCGGAGGGGCCGAGCAGGGAGAGGAACTCACCGTCGCGGACGTCGAGGCTGGTGCGGTCGAGCGCGGTGACTGTGGTGCCGGAGGCGCCGGCCGGGAAGATCTTGGACACTTCCCGGACGGAGATTTTCGGTGGGCTGTTGCTCAGGTCTGTGTTGGTCATGGCGCGGGATTCTGCCAACAGGTTCTGACTTCAACAAGAGGTTCTGTTCTCGTCACGCTGAACAACGGGAGGGTGGTTGACAACGGCGCTGCAACACGCGTGCCCGACATCACCCGCCACAGGTCGAAGCGGCCTCCACCCCGGTGAACCGGTCGCCGAGCCAGTCCAGGGCCTGCAAGGTGTGGTTGGCCTGGGGGACGGCATGGCCCAGTCCGGTGCCAGGCAGCACGGCCGGAGAGCCGTCCGTGAGGAACGTCACCGATGCCCCGGAGGCGCAGTAGTCCGCGGCGAGCTGACGGGTCTGGCCGTAGGGGATCGTGTCGTCATTGGTGCCGCCGAGGATGAACATCGGCACGTCCACCGGCCGGTCGCCGAGCCGGTAGTCCGGTCCCATCAGGACGCCGCGCAGGTCGGCGTCCTCCCGGATGATCTCACCGAACGAGCGGCCGTCGGTGGTCAGTTCGCGCGAGTCGAACATCATCGAGGCCATCGGATCGGTCGGGTCGATCTCGCTGAGATCCGGTGTGGAGGTGTCGATGGTGAAGGTGCACTGGTCGGCCGTTTCGGCGAGGAAGGCCTTGCCCTCGTCGTTGAAGTACATGTCGGCCAGCCCGGCGAGCTCCGGATTCCGGGCGATCGCGCCGTTGAGCGCGAAGCCGAGGACGTTGCCGCCCATCGACCCGTCCACGGTATCGGTGACGTCCTGTAGGTTCGCCGGCGGAGCTCCGGCGAAGACTCCCTTGAAGTTGAGTTCCGGGGCGTAGGACGCCGCGAGTTCCGCCGCACCGGCGGTGGCCCCACCTCCCTGGGAGTAGCCGAAGAGGGCGACGGGGGAGTCCGCTACAGCGCCTGCGAAAGCGAGTCCGGCCCGGGCCGCGTCCAACACAGCGTGGGCTTCCTCGGTGTGGTTGACGTAGGTGTGTTGGCCGGGCGTGCCGAGGCCGATGTAGTCGGTGACGACGACCCGGTATCCGGCGGCCGAGGCCATCGCATAGAACGGATACTCGTAGTTGACGTTAATGCTGCCTGCGGCCATGTCGGTGCTGGCGAACAGGTTGCCGGCGCGTGAGGGGGCGCAGTAGTCCCCGGCGCCGCGGGTGCCAGGTGCGAAGACGATGGTGGGTGTGGGGCCTTCACCGGTCCAGGGGCGGGCGGGTTCCATGACGAAGCCGCTGGTGGCCACGGGTGAGCCGTCCTGGGCGGTGGTGGTGTAGAGGATCCTGTCGGCGCGGGCGGGGGCATCCTCCTGATCGAACCCGGCGAGCAGATGCGGGGCGAACTGGTCGCGGATCAGGCTGCCTGGGGCGGCGGGAATGGAGGCCGGGGGAGTGTAGAACGGGTCGTCCGCCGGGGCTCCGATCGTCGGGTCTGTTGCAGCGAGACTCGGCGGGACACCGGGGGCGGTGTCTGTGGTGGTCGGGGAGGCTACCGCCGTGGCCGTGGCGAAGGCGGTGCTGAGCGCGAGGACGGAAAGCGTGGAGAGCCCGGCGGTGAAGAGCCGGTGTGTGAACGTCATGCCCGGATGTTACGGGTCATAAAACTACATAGGTAGTCCCCTCGCGCAGGCGGGTAGATTCGGCAAGGTTCCACGCACATCCGAGAGAAAGTCATGACCTGTATGAGCCGCAACATCATGTTCGCTGGGGGCATCCCCGCCGACAGCACCGAAGAGGTCTACAGCCTTCTCGCCGAGGCAGTCGGTGACCGGGCGATCTCCTGGCCTGACGGAGAGAACACCCCGGCCCGCCTCAAATGGATCGGAGGTGTCAACAAGCGCGTCCTGACGCCGGCCGAGTGCTTCGAGATCGTGGACGACAGGGACGTCCCTAAGCCGGCGGTACATGATGAAGAAGGACGCCACCGCCTGCGCATCCGCCCCGGGGCCACGGTGGATCTGCGCGGTCGTCTTCCGTACGCGCAGGATGCGATCGACTCTTACGCGGTCTTCACCCGGATGAAGAAGGAGGGCAAGATCCCTGCTGACACCCTCTTCCAGGTCTCTGTGCCAGGAGCCCACGACGTGGTCTCCATCAGCTTCGCCTACTACGAGGAATGGCCCGTCGCCATCGCAGCATGGCAGGAGGCGCTGCAGGACGAATACCGCCGCATCCTCGAGGTTATCCCTGCAGACGAACTGTGCATCCAGATCGACTACTGCACCGAGCTGGACCACATCGGTGGGGCATGGGCCAAACTCCTCCCGTGGGTGCCTGACCTGCCCGCCGAGGAGCTGTTCGAGCGGTACACCTCACTGGAGTACATTGGCCCGCACCTCGCGGGGCTTCCCGAGGAGGTCCGGATCGGATTCCACATCTGCTGCGGCACTGCCCCGTACTACCCGGTCCAGCCGCTCGACACGATCGACCTGCCGGTTCGTCTGGCCAATGCGATCCAGGCTGCGTCCGGAAACAAGGTGAACTACTTCCATATGCCGGCGATGCAGGATTCCGGCGACGAATACTTCGCTCCGCTGGCGGACCTGACCACCGGGGACGCGACCATCTATCTCGGCATCGAAGTCAACGATGGTGCGGAGGAGATGGAGCGCAGGGCCGCATCCGCCCGGAAGTTCCTGCCCGAGTTCGGCGTGGCGCACTACTGCGGCTACATGTGGAACAAGGAGATCATGCCGGGGCTGCTGAAGGACCTGAGAACCGGTGCCGACCACCAGGCAGACGCCGTCGCAGGCTGAGTCAGACACTTCAGGGCGGGGCAGAGGGAGAGAAGTCCTACAGGGGGCGCCCTACCGCGCAGCGGAGCGGACGCTGTTGGCCTCGCGCTCCAGCTCCTCGATCTCTCGGTTGAGCTCGGCGGCGTGCTCGACGGCCTCTTCCCGGGATGCGGCTGCGGGATTGGAACCCCACATCGGTCGGCCGTTGGTCTCCGGAAGGTAGCGCAGGGCGATCAACCCGATCGCACCGGCGATCATGAGGTAGTAGGCGGGCCACATCAGGTTGTCCGTGGCGGAGATCAGGGCCTCCATGACCGTGGAGGTCGTGCCGCCGAACAGGGAGATCGACACGTTGAAGGCGATCGCCAGGGCACCGGCGCGCACCACCGTCGGGAACAGGGAGGGCAGGGTCGACGGCATGATCGAGCTGAAGCAGATCAGCGACAGTCCCATGATGAGCATTCCCAGGAAGACCGTCACCACGTTGTCGACCCGGACCAGGAGGATCGAGGGGACCGCCAGCACGATCAGCGAGACGCAGCCGGCGAGGACGATCGGCTTGCGTCCGACACGGTCCGACAGCCTGCCGAAGACGGGGATCAGCAGCAGGCAGATCAGCATGACGATGATCTCGAGGATATTGGCCGTGAGGCTGGTGATCTCGAAGCCGTCCTGCCGGTTGCCGACCTCGTCGAAGTAGGAGGGCATGAAGGAGGTCAGCATGTAGTTCGTGACGTTCCAGGCGATCACCAGGCCACAGCAGACCAGGATGGAGGGCCAGAGGGACGCGATCTTCTTGAACTCGTGGCCCTCGAAGTCGCGGGCCGCGTGGGTCTCGCTCTCCGGTGCGCTCTTGGCGGCCTCCTGTGCCTCGAAGGCGGGGGTGTCGCTGAGCTTGGCGCGGAGGTAGATGCCGATGAAGCCCAGTGGAAGGGCGACGAAGAAGGGCAGGCGCCAGCCCCAGGACTGCATGGCGTCGTCGCCGAGGACGGACTCGAGGATCACCGCGACAGAAGCGCCGAGCACGTAGCCGCCGAAGGTACCGACCTCCAGCAGGCTGCCGAAGAAGCCACGTTTACGGTCCGGGGCGTACTCCGCGATGAAGGTCATGGCGTTGGAGTATTCGCCGCCGGTCGAGAAGCCCTGCAGGAGGCGGCAGAGCAGCAGCAGGAACGGTGCGGCCATGCCGATGGTGGCGTAGTCGGGGATGATGCCGATGAGGAAGGTGGCGGTCGCCATCATGATCATCGTGATGGCGAGGACACGGTTACGTCCGATGCGGTCGGAGAGCGGTCCGAAGATCAGGCCGCCGATCGGGCGGACGAGGAAGGAGACCGCGAAGAGGCCGGCGGTGATGATCTTGCCTGCTGCGCCGGAGTCCTCCGGAAGGAACACCCCCTCGATGGTCAGCATGAGGTAGCCGTAGACGCCGAAGTCGTACCATTCGGTGACGTTTCCGATGGCGGCGGCGTTGATGGCGGTTCTGACGGTGGCGGGCTCGGTGACGGTCACGTCGTCTGCCTTCCACCTCTTTCCCTTGGTGGGGGTGGGGGTCTTCGGGTGTGATCCGAACATGGCTGGGGTCAGCCGTCCTTCCGGGGTTCCGGGGTGTGCAGTGGGTGGGGTTGTCCTGGGCCGCGGTCCTTTCGTCGGGTCTTGACAGACGGGTCCCGTGGCACGGAGTGCACGGGACCGTGAGGACGCCGGGGAATGGCGTCCGGTAATGAAATACTCGTTCTACTGTATAGTTGCCTTATCGATATGAGCAACCTGATCGCCTCTCTCTACTGAAGCTGAGAGGCGAAGTGACCGGCGTTTACGCAGGTAGCCTCCGTGAATCTGGGGTGAACTACATCGTCGCAGGTCGGGGGAAGATTAGGGAGTGGTAAGACCGGTCCTGGCGTCCGTGGTTCACCTCGGACTCATCAGAGCCCGTGCCACTCTGAAGGGACGGGAGTGGCACGGGCGAGAAGAGATCAGGCCTTGCCCGCGTCCTTCACCGCGTAGAGCGGGTGGTCCAGGCGCCAGGTGGCCAGGGTGATCAGGGTGGACAGGATCGCCAGGACGGCGAGTGTGTCATCGGTGCCGGCGGAGACGAAGAGTACGGCGCCGGTGAGGATGCCCCCGAGGAAGCCTGCGTAGGTCACGGCCTGGGAGACCCACACCCAGCGGCTCACGCGGGCCATGTGGAGGGCGAACCCCTGGCCCATCTTCACCAGCGTCCCGGTGACATAGGACAGCGGCATCGCGACCTGGTTGTTGCGGCTGACGGACGTGTTGAGTGCGCCGAGTCCGAAGGCCAGGCACAGGACGGGGATGACGCCGAACAGGTCCGATGCTCCCTCGGTGGCCACGTCCGCGAACCAGGCGAGATAGGCTGCTCCGGTGGTGAGGACCGTGGCGCCGTGCCGGGACTTGCGCCACCAGCGGATCCTGGCCCAGGTCGCGACCATTACACCGAGGACGAAGACGAGGACGGTGGTCAGGGCGCTGATACCCAGGACATGCTCCCCCTTGGCATGCTCGAGGATCATCCGCTCGGTGTTGCCGGTCATGAAGGTGACGTACCAGCCGTCGGTGTGCAGCCAGGCAGCTGCGCCCATCGCGCCGGCCAAGCCGGCAAGCACGATGCCGAGGGCCATTTCACGACCGTCGTGATAGGGGCCGAGGGCGGGGTGCGGGGTGCTCGGCGGACTGTGCTCGTCCGGTCGGTTGACCGGGGTAGCTGTGGTCTGGGTATGCGTGGTCGTGAGATGTGAGGGCACGATCGGGCGCCTTTCCGGGTAAGGGTCTGTCTGGTCTGTCCCGTCTGGCCGGACGGCCAGATCGGTCCCGGGGCGACACCGCCGGTGCGAGGAGAGTCGGCGGTGTGTCCCGGGGTCGGCCAGTCTATGTGGGGTGTACGCTCTTCACCTCATGATTCCGGACACGTCCGACCAGTGTGGAGATGCAGGGCACAGTGCGCTCATGGTTTCCCCGCCTGGCTCGCGCGAATGCTGCTACTGTTTTCAGGAAGAGAACTCACCGGGTTCCGGGGATGCCGGCGAGGGGCCGTCGCATACGTCGAGACGAAAGCCGACATGAAAGTTGAGGGCGGGGACATGGGGTTCACGCATACACGCGCAATGACCACACTGGTGGTCGCCACCTTCGCGGTCCTGATACTCACCGGGTGCTCCGGAGGAGAGTCGGAGTCGGGGAAAGCACCATGGAGGGGGAACACAGCCGACGGACCAGCAGGGGTTCCGACGATCAGCATCCTGCCGCCGGGTTCGCTGGCCCCGGGAATGGAGATGAAAGGACTTCCGAAGTTCCCGGAGAGCAGCGGGATGTCAGACGAAAGGGCGGAGCAGGCGGTCGACACCATGGTGACGGGTGACGTCGGCGCAGTTGAGCGACTGTCCCTCCAGCAGTACATGGGGGCGCCGGACGGCAGGACGAATTCCCACTCAGACCAGGTCCTCGAAAATCTCCGGCGCTGACCCGACGTCCACCACAGGATGGGGCCGAGGACAGGGACAAGCCAGCAGACGGCACCCCGCAACTGTGTCCGCCCGTGTCGCTCATCCCGGCCAACCAGGTGGTCAACACAGCTCCTCTCAACCGGGACTACCGGGCGCCCCGGTCCCCGGTGTGTCCTTCGCCGCCCACCGCAGCCCGCGGTTCAACAGCCGCATGACCCCGCGGTACGCCCACGGCATGTTCACCTGTGCCCAGCGTCCCACCCGGATGTCCGGGCTGGTGTACAGCAGGTAGCGGCCTTTGCGCACACCACCGACGATCGAGGACGCCGCCTCCTCAGGCGTCACCGCGATGCCCTGGAACAGGCCTTTCGCCTTCGCGACCCGGGGCTTCGACTGGTCGACACCGTCGATGTCGATGGTGCGGACCAGGGGAGTGTCCACCGCACCCGGCACGGCACAGTGCACGGCGATCCCGGAGGACGCCAGGTCGAAGCGCAGCACCTCACACAGTCCCAGCACGCCACCCTTCGACGCCGCATACGCCCCGTGCCACGGCAGACCCAGGAACCCGGCCGCCGAAGACACACAGCACAGGTGCCGGGAGCGCTTCCTCCCGGGCAGTAGCCCGAAGACGCGGCGTCCTTCCCGACCTTTCAGCCCCGGCGCGGACGCCATGGCAGGCACCAGTGCCTCGACCACGTTCACCGTGCCCATGAGGTTGACGTCGATGACCTTCGCCCACTTCTCGTGCGGCAATGTGGTCGGGTCACCCCAGATGGCGATGCCGGCGACGTGGAAGACCTCCTCGGGTGCGCCGTGGCCGTCGACCAGCGCAGTACCCCAGGACGACACGGCCTCATGGTCGGCGACATCCAGGGAGGTCACGTCCACGACGGACCCGGGGGCGGCGTCCTCCAGTTCTGTGCGGAGCGAGGCCAACCCCTCTTCGTCCCGGTCGGTGAGCGCGAGTCGGCGTCCCTCACGGGCCAGGGTGCGGGCGACCTCCCGGCCGATGCCGGACGCCGCCCCCGTCACCACGCTGTAGTCGAGGTCCATGGTCCACCTACTCGAACTCGAGGCCGAGCAGGGCGTTTTCCACCAGCTCGGACAGGGACGGGTGCGGCCAGTACTGCTTCGTGGCGAAGTCGACCAGATCCAGGTCGAACTCGATCGCGGTGACGAGCAGCTGGATCAGCGTCGCCGCCTGCGGGCCCATGATGTGCGCGCCGAGCAGACGACGAGACCCGGCGTCCGCGATGAGCTTGCAGAACCCGGTGGTGTCCTCCATCGCCCAGCCGTAGGCCACATCGGAGTACTCCTGCACCTTCACGGTGAGGGTGCGGTCGTTCTTCTCGGCCCACGTGCGGGCCTCCGCCTCGGTCATGCCGACGTAGCCGATCTGCGGGTGGCTGAAGATGCCGCCGGGGACGTTGTCGTGCTTGAGCGGCTCGAGATCGAACTCGTCGGAGGTGGCGACATTGTGGAAGACCGCCCGCGCCTCCTGGTTCGCCACATGCTTGAGCTCCGGGCCGGCGATGGCGTCGCCCAGCGCCCAGACACCGTCGGCGGAGGTGCGGCCGAAGTCGTCGACGATGATCTTGCCGTCGTCGTCGAGCTCCACCCCGCCGGCCGCGCAGTCCAGCAGATCGGAGTTCGGGACGCGACCCTGGGCCAGCAGCAGTTCGTCACAGTCGATCTCGCGGCCGTCGTCGAGGGTGACGGTGACCAGGCCGCCGTGCTCGCGGGCACCGGTGACCGTGCGACCCAGCAGGTTCGTCCACTGGGTGCCCGAGACCTCGGTGAAGCGGCTGCTCACCGTCTCATCGAACTTCCGCAGCAGGATGTCCGAGCGGTTGATGACGAAGACCTCCACGCCCAGGGAGGAGAAGACGTGGGCGAACTCGGTGGCGATGATGCTGCCGCCGAGGATGACCATGGTGCGCGGCAGCTGCTCCATCCGCATGACGTCCACATTGGTGCGGTAGCGCACGCCGGACTCCGCGATGACGTCCGGCACCCAGGTACGTGTGCCGGTGGCGAGGATGACCTGGTCGGCGGTGATGGTGGTGGCGTTCCCGTTCTCCCCGGTGCCGATCTGCATCGTGCGGTCGCCGGTGAAGCGGGCGACGTCGGAGTAGAGGGTGATGTTCGGGGTCTCGTCGCCCCGCCGGTACTCCTCACCGCCGCGGGAGATCGGGTCGATGCGCCGGCCGAAGACGCGCTCCTTGAGACCGTCCCAGTCGATACGCCACTGCGGCTGGTCGACCGGCTCACCGGTGCCGGGGTTGACCGGGGACAGCCCGTAGCGGGAGGCCTCCGTGAGCTCCCGGGCGACATCGGCGGTGTAGACGTACATCTTCGTCGGGATACACCCGACGTTGATGCAGGTGCCGCCGAAGATGCCCTTCTCGACGATAGCGATCTTCCGGTCGTTGAGTTCCTCGGGGATGGAATTGCCCGAGCCGGTGCCGACGATGATCAGGTCGTAGTGTTCTGCGTGTTCTGCGTGTTCTGCGTGCTCTGCGTGCTCTGCGCTGTCTGCCGCGATATCTGCCATGGGCACGATTGTAGTGATCTTCGCGCGTCGCTGGGTGTGCCGGCATCTTGGGACCGGAGGATGGAAAATCGCGCGGAAACCATCCTGCGGACCCAAGATGCTGACAGGGGTGGTGGGAGGACGCCGCGGCATGGTCTCATGGGCTCAGCCGGACAACGGGGACGACGGGGACCGGCGGGGACACAGGGGAATTCTGGGGAATTCAGGGGACACAAGGGGAGACACAGATGGGATTGACGAATCCGGCGTACCGGTTGCCTGGACATGTGGCCGAGGCAATGCGTGAGGGGAGGTACCGGCCAGGGAACGGCCCCTGGTACTGCAGTCGTATCCTGCCGGACAATGTGCCGCTGATCAGACAGCAGTTGCTCGACTCCGGGGTGAGCCGTTGGCGTGTGGACACCCGCTACGATGCGGTCGCCCATGGCGTCCTGCTGGCGACGGACACGGAGCGCACCGACGAGGACTGTGGGGCGTACCGGCACTGCGTCATCATGCGCGCGCGGGCACAGCTGCTGCTGCACCCGGAGTGCGTGCTCGGTGGGTGGGGAGCGGCCGGCTACCACGGGCTGAAGTACTGGGCGGATGCCGCGCCGATCCTCCTGCTCAGCGATACCGTTCCACCCAGGGGCAGTGATGTGACAGCGGATGCTGCAGAGCACCCCTTGCGTGCCGCGGTGAGGGCCCTGCCACCGGGCTTCGATCTGGAGCGGGACACTGTCACGCCCGACCCCGCCTTCCCGACACTCCGCGTGGTCAGTGCGCCGATTGCTCTGGCACAGTGTCTGCGGTCGGTGCTGTCGGGGAAGCACGACTGGCGGACCGTGGAGATCGCCGGGCTCAGTCACACCGACATCTGCGCGGTCCAACTGCTCGACGCCTTCACCCAGTGCACGACGATCACGCATACGCAGATACGGGAGGCCTGCCGCGGGATCGTCGGCAGTCGACAACTCACGCGGCTGCTGGCACTGAGTATGCCGGGAGCGGAATCACCCCGGGAGACGGAGCTGCGGCTGTTCGTCCGCGAGATGCTGCCAGACAGTCACGTGTGGGAGACGCAGGTCGGGGTGCAGTACCGGGAGGAGACCTCCTGGGGAGCGACGCGAACCCGTGCGACGTTCTTCGACCTCGCCTGCCGGAGTCTGCGGATCGGTCTCTACTATGACGGAAAACACCACGAGGATGCTGACCAGACCGAGAAAGACTTCGAGCAGCTCCAGGATCTGCGCGATGGTCAGTGGATCGTCGTGCGGATCAACCGGAAGCTCATGGCGAACCCACGGAAGATGCTGCGTCAGATTGCCCTGGCCATTGCCTCGGCAGTGATCGCAAGGAGTGCGGCTGAGTAGTCAGGAGCTCGCCGGACCCACCGCGTCGGCATCTTGGGATCCCAGGATGGAAATCCGGCGGAAAACCATCCTGCGGTCCCAAGATGCTGACACCAGGTAAAAACCTCAGCCCAGGAAGGCGTCCACTGCCTGGAAGGCGGTCTCGCGGACCTCCGGTCGGGAGAGGAAGACATCGTGCATCGCGCCGGGCACCGTGACGACCACACAGTCCGGGTCGACCAGGTGGGCGGCGTCCCGCATCTGTGAGGGCTTGAGGATCGTGTCGGTGAGGAAGGCGATCTCCTCCGGAACCTCCACCCCGTCGGTGGCCTTGGTGCTGCGGCCCGGGCTGTCGGTGTCCGAGCACAGCAGAAGAGTCGGAACACCGGTGGAGAACCGGCCGGTGTGCAGTTTGGCGATCTCACGGGATACACCCACCAGCCAACTGACCTGTTTCGGGCGGGGGAGCAGCGGCTTGTACTCGCGGTCGTAGTCCCACTCGCCGAACTCCTCGACGTGCAGCGTCCGCCCGTAGGTCGGGTTGATGCCCCCGGGCACGTGCCATGCCGGCGCCACCTTCGCGACCTTCGGGAACACCTGCCGGATGACGAAGTTGGTGAACCCGTCGAACTGGAGGTCCAGCCACGGACTGTTCAGCACGACCGCGTCAATCACACCGTGGAGGACGCCGCGGGCCGCATCACCGCGCCGGGCGGCGGCGTGGAGGCGGGCGACGAACATGGTGACGTCCAGACCGCCGGTGGAGTGGCCTACCGGGACGACCGAGGGGTGTCCCGCACCGAGCAGGGACAGGGCGACGGAGAGGTCCTCGTCGTAGATCGCCTGCGAGGTGACATGGTGCCAGGTCTGGCCGGGGCGGTGGGAGCGTCCGCACTTGCGGAGGTCGATGCCGTAGACGGCGTACCCCAGGGCGTCGAAGTGCTCGGCGACGTGGGTATGGAAGAAGAAGTCGGTCATGCCGTGGACGAGGAGCATGGCGGGGCGCCCAGCATAGGCGGCGTCTGACCCGGCGTCCTCCCCGGAAGGCCGGTAGCGCACCAGCGTGGTCACCACGGGTGTACCCGGTGCCTCGCCGTCCGGGTCGTCGCCGAGTTCGACGGTCGTCTGCTCGTATCCCTCACCCAGAAGGTCGGGCACAAAGCCCAGGTCATGGATACTTGTTCCCATTGGTTGGGACAGTACGGAGGCAAGATTGAGATCAGTCACAGGCGGCCATGCTACCCGGCAGAACGGGCCCCGATGGTGAACATGGCACGTCACCGCGTACCATTACCTGATTGTGGACGCCCCGGCCTCTCCGGTCGCACACCGTACAACGGTGCCGCCCGGCCGGTCGCGACGGCGGAACAGCAGCGATGAAAAGGATTGTGCTAAACGTGTCACCCTCCCAGAATGACCGCGTCGACGTCGCCCTTGTCGGCGCCGGCGTCATCTCGACGACTCTCTCCGTGATGCTCCGTGAGCTCCAGCCCGACTGGAGCCAGCTCATCATCGAGCGCCAGGACATCCCGGCCTCCGAGTCCTCGGACCCGTGGAACAACGCCGGTACGGGCCACTCCGCGCTGTGCGAGCTGAACTACACCCCCGAGGTCAACGGCAAGGTGGACATCACCAAGGCCGTCAACATCAACGAGAAGTTCCAGGTCTCCCGCCAGTTCTGGTCCTACCTCGTCGAGAACGGCACCCTGGGTGACCCGAGCGAGTGGATCAACCCCACCCCGCACATGTCCTTCGGTCACGGTGCCAAGGATGTCGCGTACATCAAGGCCCGCTACGAGGCCCTGAAGGACAACCCGCTCTTCCCGGACATGCACTACACCGACGATCCTGAGGTCTTCGCCTCCAAGGTCCCGCTGATGGACAAGGGTCGCGACTACTCCGAGGGTGTCGGCCTGTCCTGGATCGACGCCGGTACCGACATCAACTACGGTGCCCTGACCCGCCAGTACCTGGACGCGGTCACCGCCCAGGGTGTCGAGGTCCGCTACGGCTCGCAGACCACCGACATCACCCGCGAGGGCAACGGCTGGAAGCTGACCGTCAAGAACCTGCACAACGGCGACACCACCACCGTGCACGCGAAGTTCGTCTTCGTCGGTGCCGGCGGAATGGCCCTGCCGCTGCTGCAGAAGTCCGGCATCTCCGAGATCAAGGGCTACGCCGGCTTCCCGGTCTCCGGCCAGTGGCTGCGCTGCACCAACCAGGAGCTCGTCGACCAGCACGCCGCGAAGGTCTACGGCAAGGCCGCCGTCGGCGCCCCGCCGATGTCCGTCCCGCACCTGGACACCCGCGTCATCGACGGCAAGAAGGGCCTGCTGTTCGGCCCGTACGCCGGCTGGACCCCGAAGTTCCTCAAGCAGGGTTCCTACCTGGACCTGTTCAAGTCCCTGCGCCCGGGCAACATCCCGTCCTACCTGGGTGTCGCCGCCCAGGAGTTCGGTCTGACCAAGTACCTCGTCACCGAGGTGCTCAAGAACCAGGCTGCCCGTGTCGAATCGCTGCGTGAGTACATGCCCGAGGCCCGCGACGAGGACTGGGAGCTCGTGACCGCCGGTCAGCGCGTCCAGGTCATCAAGCCGGCCAAGGCCCCGAAGTTCGGTTCCCTCGAGTTCGGTACCGCGCTGATCAACTCCGCCGACGGTTCCATCGCCGGCCTGATGGGCGCGTCCCCGGGAGCCTCCATCGCCCCGTCGGCGATGTTCGAGGTCCTGCAGGCCTGCTTCTCCGACAAGATGGACGAGTGGACCCCGAAGCTCAAGGACATGGTCCCGTCCTACGGCAGCAAGCTCTCCGACGACAACGCTCTGTACAACGAGCAGTGGGAGCGTAGCCAGAAGGCCCTGAAGCTGGCCTAGGCGTCCGGCCGTGCACTGACAACGACCCGGCAGGGTGGTCCTGAATTCTCAGACCACCCTGCCGGGTCGTTCATGTGCGGGCACTAGACTCGGTGGCTATGAGTCTTGTACTGACCGGGGTACCGGTGCTGGTGGTCGACGGGCCGGAGGCGGATGTCGCCGCCGAGCTGCTGTGCGAGCAGGGGGCCGTGCCTGTGGGGTGGGGGGATGTCGCCACGCGGATCGGCCTGGTCCGCATTCCCGCGGGTACGGAGACCACGGCTGCCGACGAGGCGCTGGCGTGGGCGCACCGCAACGGTATCCCCGTCGACGACCGGCGCCCCCGGGAGGAGAGGAAGGACGCCACCCCCGACGCCACTTCATCATCCACTGTCGGCGAGGTCGTCCTCGTCGGTGGTGGACCGGGCGATCCGGAGCTGATCACGGTGGCCGGGGCGAAGGCACTGGCCGAGGCTGACGTCATCCTCACCGACCATCTCGGCCCGGTGGATCTCGCCGAGGACGCCGCAGCCCGCGGTGCCGAACTCATCGACGTCGCGAAGATCCCGTACTCCCGCCAGGTCGCCCAGGAGCGGATCAATGAACTCATGGTCGAGCGGGCGAGCGAGGGGAAGAAGGTCGTGCGGCTCAAGGGTGGTGATCCGTTCATCTTCGGCCGCGGTTACGAGGAGATCGAGGCCTGCACGGCTGCCGGCATTCCGGTCCAGGTGATTCCCGGGGTGACCTCGATGACCGCAGGACCTGCGGTGGCGGGGATCTCGCTGACCCACCGCGGGCTCAACCATGACCTGACGCTGGTCTCCGGACATGTGCCGCCGGACTCGTCGAAGTCGCTGGTGGACTGGACCGCACTGGCCGGTATGACCGGCACCCTCGTGCTCATCATGGCGGTGAAGAACGCCGGCGCGATCGCCGCGGAGCTCATCGCCCAGGGGCGGGACGCCGCCACCCCGGCGGTCGTCGTGGAGAACGCCTCCATGCCCGGCCAGCGGGTCACCGCCGCGACGCTGGCGACCCTCGGCGAGACCATTGAGCGGGAGGGTCTCGGTCATCCCGCTGTCATCGTCATCGGGGACGCCGCGGGGCACATCGCCGAGCTGGGGTAGGTCACCGCAGCGGGGATCTACTGCACCCGGCGGACAGTACCCGGTCCGCGGAGCCATTCACCGAGGTGGGGGAGCGTGAATTCGACCTTGCCGCGCCCTGCGGGCTGGATGAGGTCGCGTTCGATGAGCCGGGCGCGGACGTCCGAGGTGGAACCCGTGGTTTTCCCGAGCGCTTCGGCGACATCTGCGGTGGACTGTGGCCCGTCGCCGAGTTCTGCCATCGCCGAGAGATAGCGGCGTTGGCCCGCCGGAACCTCCTTGAGGGAGATGAAGTGGACCTGGGCACCCATGGACTGGACGGCTTCGCTCCGCTCCCTGTCAACGTCCGCGGCTTCGATGACAGTCCGCTCCTTCCGCTGTGCGGTTTCCCAGCAGAGGTAACCGATGAGCTGGACGAGGTACGGATAACCCTCGGCGATGTCGACGGCTGTCTCGACCGCCTCGGGAGTGAACTCGATACCGGACCCGTCTGTGGTGTGCCGGATGACGTCTCCTGCGTCCTCATCGGTCAGTGGCCCCAGGTCATACCGTTCGGCCCGACGGAGGAACGTCGTCCCGGGCAGATTGAGGAGTCGGTCGGTGCCGAACGGCAGTCCGGCGACGACCAGGGAGACCTCCATGCGGTCACGGACGAGATCCTGGTAGGCGACGGCCAGCCGGGTGATGTCCTCCGCATCAGCGTCCTGGATCTCGTCCACCGTGATGAGGACGCCTGTGCCCTCCAGTAGTGCGAGAAGCTCGCGTAGCCGTGTGTTGATGGTCGGAACCGGCTGGAGGGGGTCGGATGTCGATGTGCTCACCGATCCCAGTCCGGCAATGCTCACGCCGGAGACCTTACGGCGTGACGGCGGATCGAGCTCCAGGATCTTGCCGGGGATCACGGTGTCCGTGAGGTCGGCGACCGGGTTGTCTCTGCCGGAGGCTCGCAGCACTATCCACCCGCGGGTGGCGGCGATGTCCTCGAGTTCTGTGAGGAGGGCGGTCTTTCCGATCCCTCGGGCACCACTGATGACCATGCTGCGGGTGGGGGAACCCGGGCCGCTCTCCAATGCCCGGGTGAAGTCATCGAGGATGATGCGTCGTCCGGCCCAGTGGCGGGGCGACGCTCCGAAAGTCGGACTGAAGGGATTGGGGACTGATGCGCTCACACTGTCAGACTGCCAGATAAAACGATAAACCGATAGTCTTCGTGAGTTCCGAGAATCCGATAAAACGATAGAACGGGTGTGGTCGACGCAGTCAGAGACTCCGATAGTCCGAGATTCGGTGACCTTCGGCCGCCTCGGCATCACACCACCAGCGTCAGGGTGTCCTTGGGGGCTTTGCCGCCGACCGCCTCGTTGATCTCGACGGTCATCCCCGCAGACTCGGCGATCGCGGCGACGTCAGCGGCTGTGCGGGCGGCATCGGCATCTGCACCGGCGGTGGACAGCACCCGGGCCAGGACGCCTTTGTAGTGCTTGTTGAAGTGGCTGACGACTTTGCGGCTGCCGTCCGGGCGCACCGATTCGACCCGCACCGTCACCGCCGCCGGCACCTTGCCGAGTCCCTGGTAGCCGCCGGAGCGCAGATCGACGATCACACCGTCCCCGGAGCCGTCCGGGGTACACTGCAGGGCCTCGGTGATCAGGCGTCCCCACCGCTTCTTCAGCGTCGGTACCGCGGTGAGCACCGCGGACCCTGTGCCCCGCCCGGCGTCCTGTACCGGCAGCTTCGTGCCCGAGGACAACCGGTAGTGGGGGATGAGGTCGTCGGCGCGGACCACCCCGAACAGGGCAGATCCGACGGCCAGCCGGGACCTGGCGTCCGCGTCCTTGTCCGTGAGGGACGCCGCGTCCAGGGCGTCGTAGAGGACCCCGGTGTAGCGCTCCAGCGCCGGCATCGTCGCGGCGGTGCGCAGTTCACGGTTGGCCACAGCCTCCCCACGCAGCGCCTCAGAAATGCCCAGGACCTGCAACGCGGCGTCCTCATCGAGGGATGAGAGATCGTCGAGGATCTCCGAGCGGACCGGGGTGAGAGTGGGGAAGGACAGAGTGTCGAGGTCCAGTGCGGCCCCGGTGCCCCCGTCGGCCTTGGACTCGGACGGGGGAAGGAGAATCAGCATGAGGGACACCCTATCGATACGCGTGGAAGCGATGAACTAGAGTACCGGTCATGATCACCCGGATGTCCTCTTTCTTCCTGCGCACCCTGCGCGAAGAT
The DNA here is from genome assembly GCF_006539825.1 of Corynebacterium variabile. Taxonomy (GTDB): domain Bacteria; phylum Actinomycetota; class Actinomycetes; order Mycobacteriales; family Mycobacteriaceae; genus Corynebacterium; species Corynebacterium variabile. The sequence goes on along the minus strand of NZ_BJNT01000011.1, from coordinate 91,320 downwards.
CCCGCTGATGCGGAAGTCCCCAGCCACAAGCTTCTCGTCCGTGCCGGCTACATCCGGCGTGTCGCACCCGGTGTGTATTCCTGGCTGCCGCTGGGTCTGCGTGTCCTGCACAATATCGAGGCGATCGTCCGCCGCGAGATGAACGCCATCGGGGCCCAGGAGATCCGGCTGCCCGCCCTGCTGCCGCGTGAGCCCTACGAGCGCTCCAACCGGTGGACCGAGTACGGCGACTCCCTGCTGCGCCTCAAGGACCGCAAGGGTGCCGACTACCTCCTGGGCCCGACCCACGAGGAGATGTTCACCGACCTGGTCAAGGGTGAGTACTCGTCCTACAAGGACTTCCCGGTCACCCTGTACCAGATCCAGACGAAGTACCGCGATGAGGAGCGTCCGCGCGCCGGCATCCTGCGTGGCCGCGAGTTCATCATGAAGGACTCGTACTCCTTCACCATGGATGACGCCGGACTCGACGAGGCCTACAAGGCGCACCGTGTCGCCTACCAGCGCATCTTCGACTCCCTCGGTGTCGAGTACGCCATCTGTGCCGCCACCTCCGGTGCGATGGGCGGCTCGGCTTCCGAGGAGTTCCTCGCGGTTTCCGCGTCCGGTGAGGACACCTTCGTGCGCGCCACCGACGGTGACTACGCCGCCAATGTCGAGGCCGTCATCACCCCGGCCCCGGCCGAGCGCCCCATCGACGGTCAGCCCGAGGCGAAGGTCTACGACACCCCGGACGCCACCACCATGGACACCCTCCTGGACTGGGCACGGTCCGAGGGGCTGGAGATCGACGGACGTCCCGCCGAGCTCACCGACACGCTCAAGTGCCTCGTCGTGAAGATCACCGAGCCCGGCGGAGAGCCGGAGCTCACCGGCATCCTGCTGCCGGGTGACCGTGAGGCCGACATGAAGCGCCTCGAGGCGTCGCTGGAGCCCGCCGTGGTCGAGCTCGCCTCCGACGAGGACTTCGCGAAGAACCCCTTCCTCGTCAAGGGCTATGTCGGACCGAAGGGTCTGGCGGACAACGACGTCAAGGTCCTCGCCGACCCGCGAGTGGTCAACGGCACCGCCTGGATCACCGGTGCGGACGCGAAGAACCGCCACGTCGCCAACATGGTCGCCGGCCGCGATTTCACCGTCGACGGCTTCATCGAGGCCGCCGAGATCCGTGAGGGCGACGCGGCGCCGGAGAGCATGGGCACGCTGACTCTGGAGCGCGGCATCGAGATCGGCCACATCTTCCAGCTCGGCCGGAAGTACACCGAAGCCTTCGACGTGAAGATCCTCGACGAGAACGGCAAGCGCTCCGTGCCGACCATGGGCTCCTACGGCCTCGGCGTCTCCCGCCTCATTGCGGTGCTCGCCGAGCAGATGCACGACGACAAGGGTCTGCGCTGGCCGACCACCGTCGCGCCCTTCGACGTCCACGTCGTCATCGCGAACAAGGACGCCGCCGCCGGCGAGGCGGCCGAGTCCCTGGCCGGCGAACTGGACGCCGCGGGCCTCGAGGTCATCTTCGACGAGCGCCCCAAGGTGGGCCCCGGTGTGAAGTTCAAGGACGCCGAACTGCTCGGTATGCCGCTGGTCGTCATCGTCGGCCGCGGCTTCGCCGAGGGCACCGTGGAGCTGCGCAACCGTCTCACCGGCGAGACCACGAACATCGCCTACGGGGACGCCGTCGCCACGATCCGCGAGCTCGCCGGGAAGTAGTCCGGCTCCTGCGCTAGGCTGTCCTGCGGTCGTCCCGTGCTGATGCGGGACCACACGATCGTAGGAGCTGATCACTTGGCGCCGAAGAAGCGGACTCAGTCGACGGCCGGGGCAACCCGGCCCGGGACGTGGAAGATGAGCCCGGAACAGTTGCAGCAGCACCTGCTGCTGAAGTCCCGGGCACGCACCGTCCCCGACAAGAAGAAGCAGAACGACCGAAGGGCCTGCCGGAACTCCCGGCAGGCCCTTCGGGGTATCCGGGGAACTTACTCACCACGCACGGCGACGGCGAAGGGATCCTCGCCCAGGGCGTCCTCCAGTGCGACCTCGCACCGCGCAGAGACCGCACACCACATGGCCACGGTGACCCGATCCTCGGAGGACACGGTCCGCACCGAACGCCGCAGGTCCACGGTCACCCCGTGCACCGCATCATGCAGCACAGATACGGCGTCGGCACCGGACGGTGCACCGGAGGGGAAGGTGTAGCCGGCGGAGGCCGGGATCCCGGTGGCGGTGACGAGCGCATCGCGGACCCGGCGCAGTCGCGTCCCGACCGTGGCGACCGCCGATGTCGAGGAGCCGGCGGTCGGCAGGATGCGCCCGGTCAACCAGATCGCCTCGTGGATCCGGGAGGTGGCGTCCTCCAGTTCGGTCGGCGTCGAACCGGACAGCGGCCCGTCCACCACGGCCCAGTCGACCGCGGGGGCCCCGGCATCCTTGTCGGCGACGGTGGCCTGTGCGGCGAAGAGACCGGCGAGGAGGGCCGCCTGATCCTTGTCGGCGGCCTCAGGCAGCAGCGCGGTCATCATGCCCCGCACAGACGCCACCGAGGGCTTCTCGGCGGGCGTGGGGACGTTCCCGACGGACGCGGTACAGGAATCGGAGGGGTCGGTGCCGCACTGCCGGACCACTTCCGCGGAGACCCGGTCTGCCTGGGTACTGAAGAAGGATCCCGGGGCCGCCGGTGACCCGTCCAGGGCCCGCAGTGCCCCGAGGATCTCCAGCATCCGCTCATCGGGTTCCGGCTGGTCAGGGGAGCAGGCGGTGAGCGCTCCGGCGGCGGGGAGTGCGGTCACACCCAGTCCGACCAACAGGGTCCGGGTGAGGAATCGACGACGTGACAGTCGGGGCAGGGGAGTCTCGTGCACTCTCCCAGTGTGCCATCCTGGGCCGGTGCTACTCTTCTGGGCATGGCTTTTCCCTCTGAACAGGAACTCCGCGAGATCGCGGAGCCGTTGGCGGCGTCCCTCGGATTCGATGTCGAGGCGGTGAACATCACGCGGGCCGGGGCGAAGTCCGCGGTCCGTCTCGCCGTGGACGGCGACACCCGCCCGGACCTGGACCAGCTGGAGGAGCTCAGCCAGGCCGTCTCCGCCGAGTTCGACGCCCGCGAGACCGCCGGCACCCTGAACTTCGGCCCCGGCTACACCCTGGAGCTGACCACCCCCGGTCTGGACACTCCGCTCACCGCCGGGCGCCACTTCCGCCGCAATGTCGGACGCCTCGTCCTGCTGCGCGGTAAGAAGCTGCGCATCGCCGGTGTCGACGAGGACGGCGACGGTACCGTCTGGCTGATCCGCCCGGCCGCGAAGAAGAAGGACGCCCCGACCGTCCTGGCCACGGAGTTGGCGGAAGCGGCCGGTGCCCTGGTAGAAGTAGAGTTTTCCGATGCTCCCGCCGCCGAATCCGCGCTGGTGGGTCTGGACCCCGAGAAGTACCGTGCGCTGACCGCGCAGGAGGACGACAAGTGAAAATTGACCTGAGTGCCCTGAAAGCCCTGGAGGACATGGAACATGTCCAGGAGGAGTCCCTGATCAGGGCCATTTCCTTCGCCCTGCTCGATTCCTACCGGGATTTGACCAAGGTGGAGGACCGCGCCCGGGTGGAGATCGACCGGGTCGACGGCACGGTGCGCGTCCTGCGCTCCGAGATCGACGACGACGGCAATGTCACCGGTGAGTTCGACGACACCCCCACCGACTTTGGACGCGACGCCGCCCGCGCGGTGCGCGACGCCATCCGTGGCCAGGTCAACGCCGCCCGGGCCGAGACGAGCTACGGCAAGTACTCCGCCCTGGAGGGTACCGTCGTCTCCGGCGTCGTCAGCCGGGACGCCCGCGCCAACGAGCGTGGCCTCACCGTCGTCCACCTCGGCACCGAGGCCGACGGACATGACGGCATGATCCTCACCGCCGAGCACATTCCCGGTGAGAAGCTCGAGCACGGCGACCGCGTGAAGTGCTACGTCACCGCCGTCCACCGTGGTCAGCGCGGCATCCAGATCCTGCTGTCGCGCACCCACCCCGAGCTCGTCCGTGGACTCTTCGCCCTCGAGGTCCCCGAGGTCGCCGACGAGGCCGTGGAGATCGCCGGTATCGCCCGCGAGGCCGGCCACCGCTCCAAGGTCGCCGTGCGGTCGACGGTCAACGGACTGAACGCCAAGGGTGCGTGCATCGGCCCGCGTGGCCAGCGCGTCACCTCGATCATGGACGCTCTCGGCGGTGAGAAGATCGACATCGTCGACTACTCCGAGGACCCGGCGGTCTACGTCGGCAATGCCCTGGCTCCGGCCAAGGTCGTCCGCGTCGACGTCACCGACCACGACATGCAGGTCGCCCGGGCGGTTGTCCCGGACCACCAGCTGTCGCTGGCGATCGGCCGCGAGGGCCAGAACGCCCGCCTGGCGGCCCGCCTCACCGGCTGGAAGATCGATATCCGACCGGAGTCCGACCCCGCTGAGACCGGCGAGGCGGGGGAGTACCGCGACACCCGCGAGGACTGACCGGGCACCGGATCCGGGACCGGGCGCGGGAACTCCTCCCACCCCGGGTGTGCCGGTTGGCTGTGAAGGCCTCTCAGGCGTTACACTGGTCAACGGTCTGAGAACCGGGAGACAAGAGGAGGTACGGCAGTGTCCGATGACAGGCGTACCTCCACCCCGGTGGCAGGTCCCCAGCGGACCTGCATCGCCTCCCGCCGTACGCAGTCGGCTGACCGGCTGCTGCGGTGTGTCGCGGTCTGGGACAGTGCGGGCGCCGTGAGCGTCCTGCCTGATCCGGGCCGTCGGCGTCCCGGCCGTGGTGCATGGATCACCGCGACCGTGGAGGCGTACGAGACCGCGGTACAGCGTAGGGCATTCGCCCGTGCGTTGAACGTGCCCGCTGAGGCGGATACACAGCCGGTCCGCGAATACATCGTGGCCGCGAACGAAAAGGAAACCGATTACTGATGAGCGCACGATGAAGCAGCATCAGCGATGAGTGTCCACACGACCAGGAGTCGTACGTAGTCAGGCACGCAGGGAGTGTTCCCGGTGTGCCAGGGCCTGCGACTCCGACCATCATGAAGGAGAGCAGTGCCCGGAAAGCTACGCGTTCACGAGCTTGCAAAGCAGCTCGGCGTAACCAGCAAGGAACTTCTCGCCACGCTCAAGGAGCAGGGCGAGTTCGTCAAGTCCGCCTCATCGACCGTTGAACCGCCGGTCGCCAAGAAGATGAGGAACCACTACGGCGCGGGATCCGCGTCGAAGGACGCCACCCCCGGTGCCGCGTCCGCCACCCCGGGCCCCGTGCCCGGTTCCGCCGCGAAGCCCAGTGCCAAGCCGACCCCCGGTGCCAAGCCGGGCGCCGCCGGTCAGAAGCCCGGTCCGAAGCCCGCCACGGGTTCCGCAGCCAAGCCCGCCCCCTCGGCCCCCGCCGAGAAGAAGGCCACCCCGGCCCAGCCCGCGCCGAAGTCCTCGCCGCGTCCCACCCCGGGTGCCGCCGCGAAGCCTGCGGGTCGTCCGACCCCGGGTGCTGCCGCCGGCCACAAGCCCGCCGCCAAGCCGGCCCCCGGTGCCAAGCCGGGCGCCGCCGGCCAGAAGCCCGGCCCGCGTCCGGGTGGCCCCGCCGGTCACAAGCCGGGCCCGAAGCCCGGTGGACGTGCCCCGCGCGTCGCCAACAACCCGTTCTCCTCCGGTACCGAGCGTCCGGCGCCGCGTCCCCGTCCGGGACAGGGCGCCAAGTCCGACATGCCCCGTCCCGGTGGCAACCGGTCGGGCGCCCCGCGTCCGGGTGCGGCTCCGCGCCCCGGCGGTACCGGTGCAGCCAAGCCGGGCGGACGTCGTCCGTCGCCGGCCTCGATGCCGAGCCACCCGTCGCCGGGCCAGATGCCGGCCAAGTCGTCGAACAACGGCGGCGGCGGTCGCGGTCGCGGCGGTCAGGGCGGCCCCGGTGGCTCCGGTCCCACCGGTGGCGGTCCCCGCGGTGGTCGCGGCGGACGTCGCGGCGGTACCGCAGGTGCCTTCGGACGTCCGGGCGGCGCTCCGCGTCGTGGGCGCAAGTCGAAGCGGCAGAAGCGTAACGAGTACGAGGCGATGCAGGCACCGTCCGTGGTGGGCGGCGTCCGTCTGCCCAACGGCAAGGGCGCGAAGATCCGCCTGCGTCGTGGCGCGTCGCTCGCCGACTTCGCCGAGAAGATCAACGCCGATCCGGCCGCTCTGGTCCAGGCGCTGTTCAACCTCGGCGAGATGGTCACCGCGACCGCGTCCGTGCCGGACGACACGCTGAAGCTGCTCGGCGACGAGATGGACTACAAGGTCGAGGTCGTCTCCCCGGAGGACGAGGACCGCGAGCTGCTCGAGTCCTTCGACCTGACCTTCGGTGAGGACGAGGGCGGCAAGGAAGATCTCGTCCGTCGTCCCGCGGTCGTCACCGTCATGGGTCACGTCGACCACGGTAAGACCCGACTGCTGGACACGATCCGTAAGACCAACGTCGGTTCCGGCGAGGCCGGCGGCATCACCCAGCACATCGGTGCCTACCAGGTCTCCCTCGATGTCGAGGGCACCGAGCGCAAGCTCACCCTGCTGGATACCCCGGGTCACGAGGCGTTCACCGCCATGCGTGCCCGCGGTGCGAAGGCCACCGACATCGCGATCCTCGTGGTCGCCGCGGACGACGGCGTCATGCCGCAGACCGTGGAGGCCATCAACCACGCGAAGGCCGCCGACGTGCCGATCGTCGTCGCCGTGAACAAGATCGACAAGGAGGGCGCCGACCCGGAGAAGATCCGCGGCCAGCTCACCGAGTACGGTCTGACCCCGACCGAGTGGGGTGGCGAGACCGAGTTCGTCGACATCTCCGCCAAGCAGGGCACCAATGTCGAGACGCTGCTGGAGCAGGTGCTGCTCACCGCCGACATCGAGCTCGGTGACGAGCTCATGGTCAACCCGGACATGCAGGCCCAGGGTGTCGCCATCGAGTCCCACCTCGACCGTGGTCGTGGTCCGATCGCCAGCGTCATCGTCCAGCGCGGTACCCTCCATGTCGGCGACTCCATCGTCGTCGGTGACGCCCACGGTCGTGTGCGCCGCATGGTCGACGAGAACGGTGCCGACGTCCACGACGCCGAGCCGTCCCGTCCGGTCCAGGTGCTGGGTCTCACCAGCGTCTCCGGCGCCGGCGACAACCTGCTCGTCGTCGACGACGACCGCACTGCCCGCCAGATCGCGGACCAGCGCAATGCCCGTCGTCGTAACGCCATGCAGGCCCGGTCCCGCAAGCGCATCAGCCTCGCGGACCTGGATGACGTGCTCAAGGAGACCAGCACCCTCAACCTCATCCTCAAGGGTGACAACGCCGGTACGGTCGAGGCTCTGGAGGATTCCCTCCTCCAGATCGAGATCGACGACGAGGTGCAGCTCAACATTGTCGACCGTGGTGTCGGTGCCGTGACGAAGACCAACGTCGACCTGGCTGCGGCCTCCGACGCGATCATCATCGGCTTCAACGTCCGCGCCGAGGGCAAGGCCACCGAGGTGGCCAACGCCGAGGGTGTCGAGATCCGGTACTACTCCGTGATCTACGACGCGATCGACGAGGTCGAGTCCGCCCTCAAGGGCATGCTCAAGCCGGTCTACGAGGAGCGGGAAATCGGTACCGCCGAGATCCGCCAGCTGTTCAAGGCCTCCGCCGTCGGCCTCATCGCCGGTTGCATGGTCCAGACCGGCAAGATGCGCCGCAACGCCCAGATCCGCCTGGTCCGCGACGGCAAGGTCGTCGCAGAGAAGGCCACGATCAACTCGCTGCGCCGCGAGAAGGACGACGCCACCGAGGTCAGCCACGGTTACGAGTGCGGTATGGTGCTCTCGTACCCTGACATCCAGGTCGGCGACACCATCCAGGCCTACGAGCTGGTCGAGGTTCCCCGCGACCAGGTCAAGAAGGACGACAAGAAGGACAAGTAGTCCCTTCTGACCACGACGGCCCCGCGGGTCAGGGTTCACGCCCTGTGCGTTCCCGCGGGGTCGTCCGTCGCCCGCAGTATTGTTCATTGTCCAGAATCCAGTGAAGTGAAGGTGCCTCCCATGGCAGACCACGCCCGCGCAGCCCGAATGGCGAAGCGCATCATGACCATCGTCGCCTCCGCTATCGAGCGTGAGGTCAAGGACCGTCGCCTCGAGTACGTGACGGTCACCGACTGCCGTGTCACCGGTGACCTGCATGACGCCACGGTGTTCTACACCGTCCGTGGCGCGGGCATCGACGAGGAGCCGGACACCGAAGCGGCGGCCGAGGCACTGCACCGTGCCCGCGGTCAGCTCCGCAAGATCGTCGGCGACCAGCTCTCGGTCCGGTTCACCCCGACTCTGAGCTTCTCCCTCGACACCGTCCCGGAGGCCTCCGCGCACATGGAGGAGCTTCTGGCCAGGGCCCGCGAGATCGACGAGCGGGTCCGCGCCCAGGCTGCCGGGGCCGCCCCCGCCGGTGAGTCCGACCCTTACCGGGTTCCTGGCGAAGAGGACGCGGCGGACGCTGAGGACGGTGCCGACGCCGACCGTGGCTGACACCCTGACGGACACGTCACGACCGCCGGTGCGGGCAGATGTGCGGACCATTCTCGGTCTCGCCCTGCCCGCACTGGCGGTTCTTGCCGCCACCCCGCTGTACCTGCTGTGGGACACCGCCTGGGTGGGGCGTCTCGGTGCCGTGGAACTGGCCTCACTCGCCGCCGGCACGACCGTGCTGACCCAGGTCACCACCCAGCTGACCTTCCTGTCCTACGGGACGACCGCCCGGGCCGCCCGACGCTTCGGCGCCGGTGACCGCACCGGGGCCGTGGCCGAGGGTGTCCAGGCCACCTGGGTCGCCCTGGCGGTCGGTGCCACCCTCGCCGTCACCGTGGCCCTGGTGGCAGCTCCGGTGACCGGGTGGCTCGCCGGCGACGGTGAGGACGCCACCCGCATCGCCCGTGAGGCCACCCGGTGGCTCCATGTCGCGTGCCTGGCGATCATCCCCGCGTTGACCGTGATGGCCGGCAACGGCTGGTTACGCGGGATTGCCGACACCCGACTCCCGCTCTGGTTCACCCTGGCCGGCCTGGTCCCGGTGGCTGTCGCGGTGCCCTGGTCGGTCTCCCGTTACGGGATCATCGGCTCAGCGTGGGCGACGGTGGCGGGGGAGACCGTCACCGCCTGCTGCTTCGTGGCCTGCCTGGTCCGTACCTGGCGTCAGGTCGGGGACGGACGCCCGGTGCGTCCCACCTGGTCGGTGATCCGGCCCCAGCTCGTCGCCGGTCGTGACCTCATACTGCGCTCGTTGGGCTTCCAGGTCGCCTTCGTCTCCGCGGCGGCGGTCTCGGCACGCTCCGGTTCCGGGGCGCTGGCCGCCCACCAGGTGCTGCTGCAGCTGTGGAATCTGCTGACGCTGCTGCTGGACTCGGTGGCGGTCGCCGCCCAGGCGCTCGTCGGCGCGGCGCTGGGTGCCGCGGCGCGGGACGCCTCGAGGCAGGTTGCACGGAATGTGCTGCGCTTCTCTGTCGGGGCAGGTAGCGTACTGGCCGTGGTACTGGCACTCGGGGCTACCGTCCTGCCGGGCCTGTTCACCACGGACGACGATGTGCGGGGTGCGTTGCACTCCGCGTGGTGGGTCCTCGTGGTGATGGCCGTGGTCGGGGGAGTGGTCTTCGCCCTTGACGGGGTGCTGCTCGGAGCCGGTGATGTTGCGTTCCTGCGGACCGCGACGATTGTCTCACTGGCGTGTGGTTTCATTCCCGGCGTGCTGGTGGCAGGTGCCGCAGACCTGGGACTGACCGGCGTGTGGTGCGGTCTGCTGGCCTTCCTGCTGCTGCGGTTGGCGGCGGTGGCACTGCGCTACCGGTCGGACCGGTGGCAACGCACGGGTGTGAACTGAGTGACAGATGTTACTTGTGTGACTAAAGTGACCCGGGAGCCAGGACAGATGACGTCGAGAACAGGAGGCAGACCCAGACCATGACAGAGCACCGCACGCTCTGGGCAGTCTCCGACCTGCACGTCGCAGCCCCGGGAAACCGGGATCTCGTCGACGACCTCGTCCGCCCGGAACACCCCGAGGACTGGCTCATCGTCGCCGGTGACGTCGCCGAGCGCGTCAGTACCGTCCTCAAGACCCTGGGCAGGCTCACCGAGCGCTTCGCCCGGGTGATCTGGGTGCCCGGCAACCATGAACTGTTCTGCCGCTCCAGCGACCCCCACCGCGGTCGTGACCGCTACCGGGAGCTCGTCGACGGCTGCCGGGAGATCGGCGTGACCACCCCCGAAGACAGCTACCCGGTCTTCGGCGGGCACACCGTCGTCCCCATGTTCACCCTCTACGACCACAGCTGGCGCGACCCCGCGCTCAGTGTCTCCGAGGCGCTCACCGCGGCAGAAGGCAACGGCGTGATGTTCACCGACCAGGTGGCGATCGCGCCGTTCGTCGACGTGCCGGCCTGGTGCCGTGAGCGGCTGAGCTACACCGTCCGTCGGCTGTCCCGGGTCACCGGGCCCACGGTCCTGGTCAACCACTGGCCGTTGATCCGTGAGGTCACCGACAAGCTCGTGCTGCCCGAGATCGCCCTGTGGTCGGGCACCCGGGACACCCAGGACTGGCCGGTACGGTTCCGGGCGTCCACCGTGGTCTACGGCCACCTGCACATCCCCCTGGTGAGGGAATTCGACGGCGTCACCCACGCCGAAGTCTCCCTCGGCTACCCGCGCGAGCACGAGCGGTCCCTGCCGCCGCGACGTGACCGCCGTCTCTGGCCCTTCCCCGTCCTTACGGAGGTCCTCCCATGATCCTTTCCGCACCCCGCATCACCGCGATGAACCGCGACGGTTCCCCGCGGGAGTCCCTGCTCGCCGCTCTCGAGCTGCCGGCCGGCACCTCCGTGGTCGAACTGCACACCGACGGCACCCCTGACCTCGACCGGTTCCTGCGGCTGCACGAGCTCGAGCGGCGACTTGTCGCCCGCGCCGTGCCGTCCCGAAAGTCGGACTTCGGTGACGCCCGCTGGTGCGCCCACGAGGCGCTGCGACGCTGGGGGAGGGATGAACCGATCCTGCGCGGGGAGAAGGGGATGCCGCTGTTCCCTGAGGGCATCGTGGGCACCCTGTCCCACACCGACGGCCTCCGCGGCGCACTCGTGGGGGACGCCGGCGTCTGGCGCAGTGTGGGCCTGGATGTGGAGAAGGCGCAGCCGTTGACCGGCGGTGTCTTCAATGCGGTGACCTCGCCGTTGGAACGGTGGTCACTGTCCCGGCTGACCGGCAGTGAACGGAGCGAGAACCTGCTCGGCACCGTGCTCTTCTCCGCCAAGGAATGTGTCTACAAGTCCTGGTTCCCCCTGGCAGGACGCTTCCTCGACTTCGACGAGGCGGAACTCCACCTGGAGATCGACCACGGCTTCGGCCGGGGGGCTGTCGGCTCCGGGGATGTCGGCGGAACCTGGCGGGCCCGGCTGCTCACCAGCCCCACACCGGTCGAGGAGATCACCGGCTCGTGGGTCATCAGAGACAGCTATGTCGCCACCGTCTGCGGAATCCGCAGGTGACGGTGACGACACAGGGGTGACGGCCCCGGGGCAGGCTACCGGATCAGTAGTAGGCGCCCTGGCGGAAGTCCCAGGAGTTGAACTGCTCGGACAGGATCAGGACGATCTCGTCGTTGTAGACCCCCTTGCGGATCAGGGTCGGGCACGGGGTGATGCCGCGCTCACCGTGCTGCTCCGGGACGATGGTGCCGTCGGCGTCGACCATGGAGACCATGACACCCTGCTCGTAGCGGGTCTCGATGGACTTGTCGGGCTGGATGGACGCCACGTAGGAATCGCCCTCGATGACCAGGTCGGCCTCGTTGGCGATCTCGTCACCGATGCCCTCGACCAGGCCGCGGTTGCCCTTGCCGGACGGGTTGGCGGAGGAGGCGAAGACCAGACGGCGGTCCTTCTCCCACAGCTCACGGGCGATGTTCTCGCCGGGGACGCCGAACTTCAGGACGAAGCAGCTGGTGCCACGGACGTCGGTGGCGAGCTCGGAGGCACCCTCGGGCAGGTACTTCTCCTGGGCGCCCTCCTTCCAGGGGAGGATGCAGCCCATGAGGATGTCGCGGTCGACACAGGTCTGGTAGAACTTCTCGATCTCCGGGGTCAGCTGGGCGAGCTCCTTGAGCTGCTCGATGGAGCCGCAGAGGACGACGCCCGGCTTGTTGCGCTTGCGGTGCTTGACGGCGAACTTGCGCTCGAGGCCCTCGCGGTCGCTGGTGGCGATGATGTAGCCGACCTTCGTCGGGGTGACGACGATGTGTCCGGGGGTGCGGAGGAGCTCGACGGCCTCCTCCTGGAGTCCGCCGTTCCAGGTGATCTGGTTGTTGGCCATGGGTTCCTCACTCATCCTTCGTGGTCTTCAGGGGCTGGCGCTGTCTCACAGGTCGGGAGACAGCGTCTCACTGATTGGCATCGTAGCCTATCCGGCAGACGCGCGGGGAATCGGGTGTGACCGCCGGTCCTCACTCCATCCCGGCGGGGCGGGCGACGAACACACTCGCCGCCCGTTTCCCCTTCTCCTCCAGCAGCGCCACGGCGTGACCTGAGGGGGTGACCGCTGCGACCACCTCACGGTCGCCCACCGGTTCCAGCCATTTTCCGAGGGCCAGGGCACTGCCCTGGTCCTCGGTCACGTTCCGGACCGGGAAGCACCGCACCATCGCCCCGTCGAGCGACAGTGAGAGCTCCGGGGAGACGCCCCGCGGGTCCGTCCCTTCCGGGGAGGACGCCAGTACCGCGTCCTTCTGCCTGTTGAGCTCGTCGAGCGTGCGTGCTTCCGCGATGTCGAACGGGCCGGCCGAGGTCCGACGCAGCGCGGTCAGATGTCCTCCGACCTCCAGCTCCGCCCCGACATCACGGGCGATCGAGCGGATGTAGGTGCCGGAGGAACAGTGCACCCGGATGTCCGCCTCGACCGACCCCTCGCTGATGCGCACGGCGTCCACGTCGAGGGAGAACACCGTGACCGGCCGCTCCGGCAGGACCACGTCCACCCCCTCGCGCACCAGCTCATGGGCGCGGCGACCGTTGATCTTCACCGAACTCACCGAACTCGGCCGCTGCATGATCTCCCCGGTCTGGCGGGCGAACGCGTCCCGTACCTGCTGCTCGGTGAGGGACGCCAGCGTCGCGGCGTCCGCGGTGGTGAGGACCTCGCCCTCGGCGTCGTCGGTGAGGGTGGACGCGCCGAGCCGGACCGTCGCCGCATACCGCTTGTCGTGGGTGACGACGTGGGCGAGGAAGCGGGTGCCGCGCTCGATGCCGACGACGAGCACTCCGGTGGCCATCGGATCGAGGGTTCCGGAATGGCCGACCCGACGGGTGCCGAAGATCCGGCGCAGGCGCGAGACCACATCGTGGCTGGTCATTCCAGCCGGCTTGTCGACGACGACGAGGCCGGAGCGGTCGAGTATAGGGCGGGGGTCCGTTCTGGGCATGGAGCACAGTCTAGGAGGTGGCCGGCCATGTCGTATTCTGGTGCCCGTGGATATCTGGAACGGACTGGAACAGGTGCCTGCCGATCTGGCGGGCTCGGTCGTCACCATCGGCGTCTTCGACGGCGTTCACCGGGGTCACCAGCGGCTCATCGCCTCTGCGGTGCAGCGGGCGCACGATCTCGGTGTGCCCGCGGTGATGGTCACCTTCGACCCGCACCCCACCGTCTTCTTCCGGCCCGAGGCCATCCCGCCGGCCCTGGCGTCGTTGGAGCAGCGGTCGGTCTCCGCCGCGCGCTACGGCATCGACGCGATGCTCGCCATCAACTTCGACCGTGAGCTGGCCGGCTGGACCCCGGAGGAGTACTTCGAGCGCGTCATCGTCGACACCCTCCACGCCCGCAGCGTGGTCATCGGCGACAACTTCACCTTCGGGCACCTCGCCGCCGGCACCAGCGACACCATGAGGACGCTCGGCGACGCCAGGGGAGTGGAGGTCATCACCCACGACCTGCTGACCGACGCCGGCGATCCGGCACTCGGCGGGGCATCCGCCGTGGACCATGTCGTGTGCTCCACCTGGATCCGCGACCGACTCGCCGAAGGCGACGTCGCCGCCGCCGGGCGCGCCCTGGGCCGCAACTTCACGGTCCGTGGCGTGGTCACCCGCGGTGCAGGACGCGGCGGTGCGGCCCTCGGATTCCCCACGGCGAACCTCTACTTCCCGGATGCCCAGGCCCTTCCCTCTGACGGCGTGTACGCCGGCGACCTGCGCATCCTGCCGACCCACAAGGATCCGGCCGGGGAACTCGTCGGTGATATGCCGGTGGAGGTGCACATGCCGGCCGCGATTTCGGTGGGCACCAACCCCACCTTCGGCGACGAGACCCGCAGTGTGGAGGCTTTCGTCCTCGACCATGAGGCGGACCTCTACGGACGTAAGGTCACGGTGAGCTTCATCGAGCGGATCCGCGGTATGGAGGCCTACGGTGACCTCGACCAGCTCATCACCGCGATCAATCGGGACGTCTCCGAGACGAGGCGTTTGGTCCCACGCGACCGCTGATGCTATTCTGCTCCGGTTGCGTGACTGTGGTTCGCGGTAGTCACTGACGGTTTCACCTTCACTTTGCGCGGACTGAAACAACTAACAGGAGATTCACCATGGCTCTCACCAAGGACCAGAAGGCCGAGACCCTCAAGGAGTTCGGCCTCCACGAGACCGACACCGGTTCCCCCGAGGCTCAGGTCGCCCTGCTGACCGTCCGTATCCGTCAGCTGACCGAGCACCTCAAGTTCCACAAGCACGACCACCACTCCCGTCGTGGCCTGCTGCTTCTCGTCGGTCGCCGTAAGGGCCTGCTGAAGTACCTGCAGGAGAACAACGTCGAGCGTTACCGTTCGCTCATCGAACGCCTCGGCCTGCGCCGCTAGTTCTCCGCCTGAAACCCCGCTCCACGGAGCGGGGTTTTCGCGTATCCGGGGGTAACTGCGTCTGTGGCGTCCTCCGGTGTCCTCCTGCGTACACGATCGTCACGGATCCGCGTCCTCCGTACAGCGGAAGGAGCCGATCCGTCATGATCGTGTACGCGCGGCCAGCGTCCCCGACGTGACGGCCGACGTGGTGTACGCTTTTACCGGTAATTGTCCGAGAATTTTCCGACGCCGACACCGATGATCGGCGCCCGCGACCGCGGGGCAACGGAGAGATGACCCGAAAGGGACTGCAGCACCGTCATGACGACGAAGAACACCAAGAAAAACACCCCGGCGCCCACCCACACCGCCGAACTGATCGACCCGGACTCCGGAGTCTGGGAATCCAACGCCACCATCGACAACGGCGACTTCGGCACCCGCACCCTCACCTTCGAGACCGGGCTGCTCGCCCGCCAGGCCGACGGTTCCGTCACCGCCTACCTCGACGATGACACGATGCTGCTGTCGACCACCACCGCCTCCAAGCACCCGCGCGAGAACCTCGACTTCTTCCCCCTCACCGTGGACGTCGAGGAGCGCATGTACGCCGCCGGCCGCATCCCCGGCAGCTTCTTCCGCCGTGAGGGACGTCCGGGCACCGAGGCCATCCTCGCCTGCCGCCTCATCGACCGTCCGCTGCGTCCGACCTTCGCCAAGGGCCTGCGCAACGAGGTCCAGGTCGTCGTGACTGTCCTGTCCATGGACCCGGAGGACATGTACGACGTCGTGGCCATCAACGCCGCGTCCGCCTCCACCCAGCTCTCTGGCCTGCCGGTCTCCGGCCCGGTCGGTGGCGTCCGCATGGCCCTCGTCGTCGACGAGGCACACGCCGACGGCCAGTGGGTCGCCTTCCCGACCCGCGAGCAGCACGAGCAGGCCGTTTTCGAGCTGGTCGTCGCCGGCCGTGTCTCCGAGGTCAAGAAGCCGCGCGGTCGCCGCAAGGCCGTCCCGGGCGACGACGTCGTCGTCATGATGGTCGAGGCCGGTGCGACCGAGAACGTCGTCGAGCGCATCGCCGAGGGTGCCCCGGCCCCGACCGAGAAGATCGTCGCCGAGGGTATCGAGGCCGCCCGCCCGTTCATCGCCGAGCTCTGTGGCGCCCAGGCCGCCCTCGTCGACGCCGTCGAGGCATCCCACGCACGCGAGTTCGAGCTCTTCCCGGCTTTCGGCGAAGACGTCTACGCCTCCGTCGAGTCCGAGTCGGCCGAGACCCTGCGCGGCATCATGGCGATCGCCGACAAGCAGGAGCGCGATGACGCCCTGTCCGCGAACATGGACGCCGCCGTCGACGCACTCGGCGAGCAGTTCGAGGGCCGCGAGTCCGAGATCCGCAACGCCCACAACGAGGTCTCCCGTCAGATCGTCCGCGAGCGCATCCTCACCGACGGCTTCCGCATCGACGGCCGCGACACCACCGCGATCCGTGACCTCGGCGTCATGATCGACCTGGTGCCCCGCGCCCACGGCTCCGCCCTGTTCGAGCGTGGCGAGACCCAGATCCTGGGCGTCACCACCCTCGACATGCTCAAGATGGAGCAGCAGATCGACAGCCTCGGCCCGGTGACCTCCAAGCGCTATATCCACCACTACAACTTCCCGCCGTACTCCACCGGTGAGACCGGCCGCGTCGGCTCCCCGAAGCGTCGCGAGATCGGCCACGGCGCCCTCGCCGAGCGCGCCCTGCTCCCGGTCGTGCCGTCCCGCGAAGTCTTCCCGTACACGATTCGTCAGGTCTCCGAGGCCCTCGGTTCCAACGGCTCCACCTCCATGGGCTCGGTCTGCGCGTCCACCCTGTCGATGTACAACGCAGGCGTGCCGCTGAAGGCCCCGGTCGCGGGTATCGCCATGGGTCTGGTCACCGGCGAGGTCGACGGAAAGGACACCTACGTCACCCTCACCGACATCCTCGGTGCGGAGGACGCCTTCGGTGACATGGACTTCAAGGTCGCCGGTACCGCCGACTTCATCACCGCCCTGCAGCTCGATACCAAGGTCGACGGCATCCCCGCCAAGGTCCTCGCCGAGGCCCTGTCCCAGGCCCGCGGCGCACGCCTGGAGATCCTGTCCACCATGGCCGAGGCCATCGAGGGCCCGGAGGAGATGAGCGACTTCGCGCCGCGCATCACCACCGTGAAGATCCCGCAGAACAAGATCGGTGAGCTCATCGGGCCGAAGGGCAAGACGATCAACCAGATCACCGAGGAGACCGGCGCCAACATCTCCATCGAGGACGACGGCACCGTCTTCGTCTCCGCCGCCGACGGCAAGGCCGCCGAGGCAGCCCTCGACAAGGTGAACTCCATCGCCAACCCGCAGCTGCCGAAGGTCGGTGACCGTTTCCTCGGCACCGTCGTGAAGACCACCGCCTTCGGTGCCTTCATCTCTCTGCTGCCGGGCCGCGACGGACTGCTGCACATCTCCAACCTCGGCGGCGACCGCCGGGTGGAGAAGGTCGAGGACGAGGTCTCCGTCGGAGACTCCCTCGAGGTCGAGATCGCGGACATCGACAACCGCGGCAAGATCTCCCTCATCCTCGTCGAGGACTAGTCGCAGTCCACCACCCCAACCCCATCACCAACACCTAAGGAGCAGATGACAATGACGAAGGTCGGCGTACTCGGAGCACACGGCAGGGTCGGCACCGCGGTGGTCGCCGCGGTCCAGAACACGGAGGGCCTTGAGCTCTCCGCCGCACTGGACCACGACGACGACCTGCAGGCCCTGGTCGACTCCGGCACGGAGGTCATCGTCGACTTCACCGTTCCGGACGCGGTGATGGGCAACCTGGAGTTCTGTGTCAACAACGGCATCCACGCCGTGGTCGGCACCACCGGCTGGACCACGGAGCGCTACGAGACCCTGCGCGGTTGGCTCAATGCCAACCCGTCCGTCGGCGTCCTCGTCGCCCCGAACTTCGCCATCTCCGCCGTGCTCACCATGAAGCTCGCCGAGATCGCCGCGCCGTACTTCGACTCTGCCGAGGTCGTCGAGTTCCACCACCCGAACAAGAAGGACGCCCCCTCGGGTACCGCCGTGCACACCGCCGAGGGCATCGCCCGGGCCCGTGCTGCGGCCGGTCTGGGTGCCCAGCCGGACGCCACCGACCAGACCCTCGACGGTGCCCGTGGCTCCGACGTCGACGGCGTCCCGGTGCATGCCGTGCGCATGACCGGCATGGTCGCCCACGAGGAGGTCATCCTCGGTGCCGCCGGTCAGACCCTGACCATCCGTCAGGACTCCTACGACCGCGAGTCCTTCGTCCCGGGCGTCCTGCTCGGCGTCGACAAGGTCCCCGCCACCCCGGGTCTCACCGTCGGCCTCGAGAAGTTCCTCGGTCTCGACGGTCTCGGCGTCCCGGCCGCCGAGTAGGGGAGCACGGCGACTGTGAGATCCACGAGTTCGACACCGGCGGAGTTCTCGGTCCGGCTCATCGCCTACACCACGTTCACCCCGCCGGAGGACGTGGACTGGGCCCCGGACGGTGAGGCCGGGGACGCGGCGTCCCTCATCGAATTCGCGGGACGCGCCTGCTACGAGACCTGGGACCGCCCGAATCCGCACACCGCGGCCACGGACGCCTACGTCCGGCACATCATGGATGTCGGACACCTCAGCCTACTGGAGCACGCCTCGGCGTCCATGTACCTGCGCGGTGTGTCGAGGTCATGTGCCCAGGAGATCATGCGTCACCGGCACTTCTCCTTCAGCCAGCTCTCGCAGCGGTACGTCCCCTCCGGGAACTCCCAGGTCGTCATCCCCGACAGCATCGCGGGGGACGAGGACCTGGAGAAGCTGTTCCTGCGCTCCACGGACATGGCCCGCGAGGCCTACGAAGAGCTGCTCGACGGGCTGGAGGAACGGTTCGCCGGCGAGTCGAACACGGTGCTGCGTGCCAAGCAGGCCCGCCAGGCGGCACGCTCGGTGCTTCCGAACGCCACCGAGACCCGGTTCGTGGTCACCGGCAACCTGCGGTCCTGGCGTCACTTCATCGCCATGCGCGCCGCCGAGCACGCCGATCCGGAGATCCGGCGTGTCGCCGTCGCCTGCCTGCGACTGCTGCAGGAGCTGAGCCCGGAGGTCTTCTCCGACTTCACCGTGACCAGGCTGCGTGACGGTTCAGAGACCGCGACGAGCCCTTACGTCGCGGACATGTGAGACAGCCGGGGAGACGGCCGGGGAGTCGGGCGGGGAGTCGGGCGGGGGTCGACGGGGGACACGGACCGGCGACCCACCGTAACCCCGGTACACACGAACGCTGCCGGGGACGGTAACCTGTGGGGTCATGAGCACAGGTATTGCAGCGACGTCGGGCGCTGAGTTCTTCGGTACGGTTTCGGTGGCGATGGTCACCCCCTTCACGAAGGACGGCGACCTTGACACCGACGCCGGAGTCGCCCTCGCAGGGCATCTGGTCGACAAGGGACTCGACGCTCTGATCATCGGCGGCACGACCGGGGAATCCCCGACCATCACCCCTGATGAGAAGCTCAACCTGCTCAAGGCCATCCGTTCCGAACTGGGTACCGGCGTCAAGCTCGTCGCCGGATCCGGCACCTACAGCACCGCGGAATCCGTGGCGCAGTCGAAGGCCGCTGAAGCGGCCGGTGCGGACGGTCTGCTCGTGGTCACCCCGTACTACTCCCGCCCCAGCCAGGAAGGCCTGTACCGGCACTTCACGACAGTGGCTGACGCGGTCGACACCCCCATCTGCCTCTACGACATCCCTTCC
Organism: Corynebacterium variabile; assembly: GCF_006539825.1. Taxonomy (GTDB): domain Bacteria; phylum Actinomycetota; class Actinomycetes; order Mycobacteriales; family Mycobacteriaceae; genus Corynebacterium; species Corynebacterium variabile. The sequence continues at coordinate 71,643 of NZ_BJNT01000011.1, read as the reverse complement.
CGGTCGGTCGTTCCGATCGCGACGGACACGTTGCGACGGCTCTCGGCCCACCCCAACATCCGGGCCGTCAAGGACGCCAAGGGCGACCTGGCCGCAGGTATGGAGCTGATGGAGGAGACCGGTCTCGCGTGGTACTCCGGGGATGACCCTCTCAACGTCCCGTGGCTGGCAGTCGGCGCCACCGGCCTGATCTCCGTGATCGGCCACGCCGCTCCCGCCCAGCTTCGTGCCCTCCGTGACGCTGTTGACGCCGGGGACATCCTCGGCGCCCGCGCCATCTCCAACCGGCTGCGTCCGCTCATGGCGGCGCAGGGCCGGCTCGGTGGTGCGACCTTCGCGAAAGCGGCACTGAAGCTCCAGGGGATCGAGGTGGGCGCACCGCGCCTGCCGATCATCGAACCGACGCCGGAGGAATACTCCCGGCTTGAAGAAGACCTGCGTTCCGCAGGCGTGTAAGGACACGCATGACTGACAACCGCTCCCGGGCCCGCAAGGTGACCCGCAAGGCAGCTCCGCCGAGCGCGGAGACCGCCGCCTCGGCGGCAAGTACCCCCGCCTTCGACGACGGTGGAGTCGCCGACGCAGCCCAGTCCGGGCAGGCGTCCGCGTCGGCCACGGAGTCCGGCGAGTCCACTGACTCCCGGAAGAACGAGTCCGGCAACGAGGGCCGGAACTCCCAGGGCGGCAACCGTAACCGTTCCCGTCGTTCGCGCGGCAACCGTTCCGAGCGCAACGACAACAGCCGCAACGACAACAAGGGCGGCAACCGCAACCGTGGCGGTCAGAACCGCAACGACAACAGGGGTGGCAACCGTGGCGGCGGCGACCGTCGCCGCAACGCCGTGCAGACCATGCAGGGTGCGGACCTGACCCAGCGTCTGCCGAAGCCGCCGAAGGCCCCGAAGGACGGCCTGCGTCTCGTCGCTCTCGGCGGTATCTCCGAGATCGGCCGCAACATGACCGTCTTCGAGTACCACGACCGTCTGCTGATCATCGACTGCGGTGTGCTCTTCCCGTCCTCCGGTGAGCCGGGCGTCGACCTGATCCTGCCGGACTTCTCCTACCTGGAGGGCAAGTGGGACAAGGTCGAGGCACTGGTCGTCACCCACGGTCACGAGGACCACATCGGTGCGATCCCGTGGCTGCTCAAGCAGCGCTCGGACATCCCGATCATCGCGTCGCGCTTCACCTGTGCGCTCATCGCCGCGAAGTGCCAGGAGCACCGCCAGCGTCCGAAGCTGATCCAGGTCGACGACACCTCCCACGAGAAGCGCGGTCCCTTCGACATCCGCTTCTTCAACGTGGGCCACTCCATCCCGGAATGCCTCGGTATCGCCCTGAAGACCCCGGCTGGCCTGCTGATCCACACCGGTGACGTGAAGATGGACCAGACCCCGGCCGACGGTCGCCCGACCGACCTGCCGGCTCTGTCCCGCTTCGGTGACGAGGGCGTGGACCTCATGCTCTGCGACTCCACCAACGCGACCACCCCGGGCGTGTCCCCGTCTGAGGCCGGCATCGCGCCGACCCTGGAGCGGTTGATCTCGAACGCGAAGCAGCGCGTCCTCGTGGCGTCCTTCGCCTCGAACGTCTCGCGTGTGCAGATGGCCGTCGACGCCGCCGTCAAGGCCGGCCGCAAGGTCGCCTTCAACGGCCGCTCGATGATCCGCAACATGGAGATCGCCGAGCGTCTCGGCCTGCTCACCGCACCGCGTGGCACCATCGTCTCGATGGACGAGGCTTCCCGCCTCGCCCCGCACAAGGTCGTGCTGATCACCACCGGTACCCAGGGTGAGCCGATGGCGGCCCTGTCCCGCATGGCCCGCCGTGAGCACCGCCAGATCACCATCCGCCCGGGTGACCTCATCATCCTGTCCTCGTCGCTGGTCCCCGGCAACGAGGAGGCGGTCTTCGGCGTGATCAACATGCTGTCCCAGATCGGCGCGACCGTCATCACCGGTAAGGACGCGATGGTCCACACCTCGGGCCACGGCTACTCCGGGGAGCTGCTGTTCCTCTACAACGCCGCCCGCCCGAAGAACGCCATGCCGGTCCACGGCGAGTGGCGTCACCTGCGCGCGAACCGCGAGCTGGCGATCTCGACCGGCGTCAACCCGGACAACACGGTGCTGGCGCAGAACGGTGTCGTCGTCGACCTCGTCAACGGCCACGCCAAGGTCGTCGGCCAGATCCCGGTCGGCAACCTCTACGTCGACGGTGTCACCATGGGTGACGTCGGCGCCGAGGAGATCGAGGACCGCACCCAGATGTCCGAGGGTGGTCTGATCTCGGTCACCGTCGTCATCGACAACCGCAGCGGTCGCCCGCTCGAGGACCCGCAGGTCGTGGCCAAGGGCTTCTCCGAGGGGTCGAAGGAGATGATGAAGCAGGTCGCCGAGGTCGTCGACAACGCGATGCTGGACCTGTCCGGCCAGGGTGAGAACGACCCGTACCGCATGGCGCAGACGCTGCGCCGCAAGGTCGCCAAGTTCGTCAAGGACAAGTGGAAGCGCGAGCCGATGATCATCCCGACGATCGTCCCGATGACCAGTGAGGTCGTCGAGGAGCTCGATCCCGAGGATCACGCTCCCTCTCTGTAGCGGGAGTCGGCGCCGGAAACACTGGGGCCACCGTAGCCACAGCGGTCCGCCCGGACAGCGCGTAGCATCCGGAGACATGTCAGTCTCCCATGATGAACGCACTGCCCTGGCGGACCTTTTCCTGTCTGTGGGGCCGGACGCCTCCACGCTCTGCGAAGGGTGGACTACCAGAGACCTCGTCGTCCACCTCGTGGTGCGCGAGTACCGGCCGGACGCCGCGGCCGGCATGTTCCTCGGTCTGGCGCGCGGGCACCTGGAAAAGGTGACCGGGAAGGAGTCGACCCGCCCGTACGAGGACCTGGTGGCGTCCTACCGGCACGGACCGCCGCGGTGGAACCCGATGCGGCTGATCGACCGGTTCGCCAACCTCACGGAGAATTTCGTCCACCATGAGGATGTCCGCCGTGGGGGAGGGGAGTGGTCCTCCCGTGTACTGCCGCGGGGGACGCGCGATGCGCTGTGGCGGGCCACGGGTTTCGCTGCGCGCGGTCTCATCATCCCCTCGGGCCCGACGGTCCGGCTGGTGCGTACCGACGGCACCGGGGGCGAGCAGGAAACGGTGACGGTCGGCAGTGGGGCGCCCGAGGTCACGGTCACGGGTGCCGCCCCGGAGCTCACGCTCTGGGTTTTCGGTCGGGACAAGGCCTGCGACCTGACGCTCGAGGGGCCGGTGGAGAAGGTCGCCCGACGGGACCTCTGAGCGCGAGTTACGGATGTGACGCGTGTTGCAACTGTTGAAGAAGTTGTTATCGGGTTAGACTGGCTGGCATGCCTACGACCAGCCGCAGCAGTACCTCAACGTCGCGGTCCACCAGGACCTCCCGGAGTTCCGGTAACTCCGGGTCTTCCGGACGCCCCGGTAACTCCGGCCGGTCTGGCCGTACCTCCCCGTCCTCACGTCCTGCCCGGCGCACGCCCAGCTACGACACGAGCGACTACGAGCGCACCTCCGGCGCCTTCGGCGTGGTCGGATCCTCACTCGGCTCGATGTTCGGTGGCGCGGCGCGGGGACTCGGCGGCCTGGCCCGCAAGGTCTCCCTCCAAGGCGATCCCGATGATGACCTCGTCATGGATGTCGTCGACGACTCGTCTACCCGGGAAACCCGTGCCCGGAAGAAGTCCTCACGTCGCTCCACGGGTTCCGCCCGTCCGGGGGACCGGTCGTCGCGTGATGCCCGCGATACTGAGGACGCCCGCCCTGCCGGTCGGAAGTCCACCTCGCGACGTCGTGCGGCCGACGAGGGCCACGACCAGCCGGAGGACGCCGTTCCGACCACGGTGATGGACCGCGCCGCGGCGCGTCGTCAGAACCGGTCGGCGGATGCTGCCGGTGTGGACGGCAGTGACGGCGTTGACGGTGTGGACGGCGACGCTCCCGACAAGGTCCTGATCGGCCGGAACTACGACGGCCCCGCCTTCATCAGCCTGGCCCTGGCGGTGATTCTCGCTGCAGCCCTGTGGTTCGGTGTCGGCGGCGCGGTCGGATCCGGTGTGGCCTTTGCCCTGACCTGGCTCATCGGTGCCGGCGCCTACGCCGTCCCTGTGCTGCTGCTCGGTGCAGGTTGGGTGTTCATGGTCGGCGTCGAGGTCACCCAGCGCTCCCGGATCCGGCTGGCTATCGGACTGGCGCTCATCGTCGTCGGCGTTCTCGCGGTCTTCCACGTCCTCGCCGGGCAACCGTCCGATGTCGAGGGACGTGCCACCGCCGGTGGCATGGTCGGCAATATCATCGGCAGCCCGATGGCCGTCGGATTCAGTTCCTTCCTGGCGGTGCCGCTGCTGCTGCTGATCATCGTCTACGGTGCACTGCAGCTCACCGGTATGACCGTCGCGCAGCTCTACCGCTCCGTGGCGTCCTGGCTGGGTGTCTCCCGGGGCACGCGTTCCGCGCGCCGTGGTGACGAGGGCGGGTACGACGGGTACGACGGGGTCGCCGACCCCTTCGACGATGAGCCGATGCCCGATCACGACGACTACCGCAGTGCGGCACAGCCGGCACAGCCGTCACGCGCGGCCGACGCTGACCGGAGCCCGGTGCGTCGGACGCGTCCTGCCGCCCGGAACTTCGCGCACCCGGAGCGTCCTGCGCCGGCCGCTCCTGTCGAGCCGGAGGTCGTCTCGCCGGGCAGCCCCATGGACAACTACCCGGTCGATGAGACCCTCGCGTCGGCGGAGACCGAGTACCTCGGCGACGCTCCGCTGGCCGATCCCGAGTACGACGCCCCGATCCCGCAGGCCGCACCGGTCGAGGGCGCTGTCCCTGAACTCGATGACAGCCGTGACGACAGCTATGACGTCAGTTACGACGACTACGGCACGGATGAGGTCGAGGTCGCCCCGGCGGCACCTGCGCCGGTGGCTGCACCCGCCTCCCGCCCCTCGGCGGCGATGGAGGAGGCCCGCCGCCGCATCGCAGCCCGTTCGGGTGTCGACGCCGCGGAGGTCGCTACCCGGCGTCCGGAGGCTGCCGCGGCACCGGCACGTCCGGCGTCCGAGGGCGACTACTTCCTGCCGTCCTCGATCGACCTGCTCATCCCCGGTGAGGCGCCGAAGACCCACAGTGCCGCCAATGACCGCATGATCGCCGCGATCACCGAGGTCTTCAGCGAGTTCAAGGTGGACGCGCAGGTCACCGGTTTCTCCCGTGGCCCGACAGTCACCCGGTACGAGGTGGAACTCGGCCCGGGCGTGAAGGTCTCCAAGATCACCAACCTGCAGTCCAACATCGCCTACGCCGCCGCGACCGACAATGTCCGCCTGCTCACCCCGATCCCGGGGAAGTCGGCGGTCGGTATCGAGGTGCCGAACACCGACCGTGAGATGGTCCGGCTCGGTGACGTGCTCAACGCGCCCGCCGTGGCCCAGGATCACGATCCGATGCTCATCGGTCTGGGCAAGGACATCGAGGGCGACATGGTCGCCCACTCGATCCAGAAGATGCCGCACCTGCTCGTCGCCGGTTCCACCGGTTCCGGTAAGTCGGCGTTCGTGAACTCGCTGCTGGTCTCCATCCTCACCCGGGCCACCCCGGAGGAGGTCCGTCTCATCCTCGTCGACCCGAAGATGGTGGAGCTGACCCCTTACGAGGGCATCCCGCACCTGATCACCCCGATCATCACCCAGCCGAAGAAGGCCGCGTCCGCACTGACCTGGCTGGTCGAGGAGATGGAGCAGCGGTACCTGGACATGAAGTCCGCGCGCGTGCGCCACATCAAGGACTTCAACCGCAAGGTCGTCTCCGGTGAGTTCGAGGCTCCGTTGGGGTCTGAGCGTGAGTACCGTCCCTACCCCTACATCGTCTGTGTCGTCGACGAGCTCGCCGACCTGATGATGACCGCCCCGAAGGAGATCGAGGATTCGATCGTCCGGATCACCCAGAAGGCCCGTGCCGCCGGCATCCACCTGGTGCTCGCGACGCAGCGTCCCTCCGTGGACGTGGTCACCGGTCTGATCAAGACGAACGTGCCCTCGCGCCTCGCCTTCGCGACCTCCTCGCTCACCGACTCCCGCGTCATCCTGGACCAGGGTGGTGCCGAGAAGCTCATCGGTATGGGCGACGGACTGTTCATCCCGCAGGGGGCGAACAAGCCGAAGCGTCTGCAGGGTGCCTTCGTCACCGACGAGGAGGTCCAGGCCGTGGTTGACGCGGCGAAGGAACAGGCCGATCCGGACTACACCGACGGTGTCACCGAGGACAAGTCCGTCGAGGCGAAGAAGGAGATCGACGCCGACATCGGCGACGACCTCGAGGATCTGATCCAGGCCGTGGAGCTCGTGGTCAGCAGTCAGTTCGGCTCGACCTCGATGCTGCAGCGCAAGCTACGCATCGGATTCGCCAAGGCCGGCCGGCTCATGGACCTCATGGAGACCCGCGGTGTCGTCGGTCCGTCCGAGGGATCCAAGGCCCGCGAGGTCCTGGTGAAGCCGGAGGAGCTGGAGACCGTGATCTGGATGATCAAGGGTGCCGACCCGGCCGATGCGCCGAAGGAACTGCTCGACGGGCAGGATGACATGGGTGACCCGGCTGCCGGTGACGGTGCGGGTTCGGCCACCTCCGACACCGGTGCGGACGATCCCGCGGTCCGCGTCGTCCGGGCGGACGCCTCCGGCACCGGCGGGGTGTTCTGAGCGGTTTCACCCCCCGGTGGGCTCCGTGGGCGACTCTGCTAGACTCGGCTCCTGTCATGGAGGGGAGTACCCCGCCCGCGACATCGATCGTCAACACGGTGGTCACCGCCCGTCCGCTCCGTAGCGGGTGTGGCGTACCACCCGGTCGTGTCGGCCACGGAGAGTCCCGGAACCGGGACGACACGTGGTGGGGGAGACCTCCGGTCAACGAACTGTCGCGACCGGAGGAAAGTCCGTCATGGAAGTCAATGCCCTCACCTGGATCATCACTATCGCGGTGATCGCCGGGTTCTTCATCTTCGATTTCTACTCGCATGTCCGCACACCGCATGCCCCGTCGATGAAGGAATCCGGATTCTGGACCCTGTTCTACGTCCTTCTGTCCGTCGCCTTCGGCGTCTTCCTCTGGGTGACCTGGGGTGAGCCGGGTGACCCGCACGCGCACGGCATGGAGTTCTTCTCCGGCTATGTCACGGAGAAGGCGCTGAGTGTCGACAATCTCTTCGTCTTCGCCCTGATCATGGGCTCGTTCAAGGTGCCGCCCAAGTACCAGCAGAAGGTGCTGCTCATCGGTATCGCACTGTCCCTGGTGTTCCGTGGTCTGTTCATCGCCATGGGCGCCGCGATCATCGAGGCCTGGTCGGATGTGTTCTACCTCTTCGGACTCTTCCTGCTGATCATCGCGGCGAAGACCGTGCTGGACGAGGCCAGGGACGTCCCGGAGACCGACCCGAACGACATGAAGATCATCAAATTCATCCGGAAGGTCATCCCGGTCTCCGAGGGCTATGAGTCCGACAAGCTGACGCTGCGTCGGGCCGGAAGAATCATGCTGACCCCGTTGGCTGTCTGCCTGGTGGCCATCGGGCTCACCGACGTGATGTTCGCCCTGGACTCGATTCCCGCGATCTACGGCATCACCCAGGAGCCGTACATCGTCTTCACGACCAACGCCCTGTCGCTGCTCGGCCTGCGCCAGATGTACTTCCTGCTCGGCGGTCTGCTGGAGCGACTGGTCTACCTGCCCTACGGTCTGGGCGTCATCCTGGCCTTCATCGGTGTGAAGATGGTCCTCCATGCCCTCCACGAGAACAACCTTCCGTTCATCAACGGTGGCGAAGGTATCCACGGGGCGCCGGATATCTCCACCAGCGCCTCTCTCCTTGTGATCGTCAGTGTGCTGGTGATCACCGTCGTGGCCAGTCTCATCAAGTCCCGCAACGCCGTGGTGGAACGTCCGGAACGGCACGTCCTCGAGGATGCCGGGGCGGAGAAGCCCGCACACGAGGACTGACGACCTGCACGGGTGCCCTCGCCACGCCCACCTCACGGGTGGGCGGGTAGTGTGAGGGGCGTGCAGGAGACAGAGCGACAGACGCAGCATGGCGGGCGACCCTCCCGGAAAGAGAAGCGGTCGACCGTGGGGAAGGCCGTGCACAGGTACAACGTGCCGAACGTCCTGACCACGGTCAGGATCCTCCTTATCCCGGTGTTCGTGTGGCTGCTCATCGCAGCCGGTCCGCTCGACGGCTCCCGCGAGCTGGACACACCACTGCGGTGGTGGGCCCTGGTCGCGTTCTGCGTGCTCATGGGCACCGACCAGCTCGACGGGTTCCTGGCCCGCCGCTACGAGGTGATCACCGACTACGGCAAGCTTGCTGATCCGATCGCCGACAAGGCGCTGATGATCTCGGCCATGGTCTCCCTCAACATCCTCGGTGACCTGTGGTGGTGGGTGACGATCGTCATCGTCATCCGTGAGCTGGGCATCACGTTCTGGCGCATGGCACTGGCACGCCGTGGCAAGGTCGTTCCGGCATCCAAGGGCGGCAAGCTCAAGACCGTCCTCCAGACCTTCGCCGTCGCGATGGTCATCGCCCCGCTGCCGGACTGGACCGACTGGATCACCGTCCCGCTGATCCTCCTGGCTGTGGCGGTCACCGTGATCACCGGTGTCCAGTACCTGCTGGACTCCCGGAACCGTCCGGAGAACTGACCGACGATGACGGTGCCGGCGTCCGGGGCGGGGGAGGAGACGGCCGGTGCCGCTACGCGGGTGGTGACGTTGTGCCGGGAAGCTGGGCTCACCCTCGCCACCGCCGAATCACTGACCGCAGGTCTTCTCGCTGGGACCGTCGCCGACGTTCCCGGAGCATCGAATGTGCTGCGCGGGGGCCTGGTGGTCTACGCCACCGACCTCAAACACTCGCTGGCGGGGGTGGACGACGCCCTGCTGGACCGACAGGGCCCGGTGGACCCTACGGTCGCCGGTCAGCTCGCCAGGGGAGCCGCGCAGCGCTGCGGGGCCGATATCGGTGTCGGGGTGACCGGCGTGGCCGGTCCTGACAGCCAGGACGGTCATCCTGTCGGCGAGGTGTGGCTCGGTGTCTGGTGCCGGGACCTCGACGGTGGGGAACCGAGGGTCACCGCACTGGACGACGGCTGGCGAGCCCGGGTGGACGCAGGATCCGGGGTGCGGGACGCGATCCGTCGCCATACCGTGCACCGCGCCCTGGACCAGGTGTGTGCGGTGATCCCGGATCTTGCCGCGGATCCGCTGTGAGCCTCTGGTACTGCGGTTTCCGTCACGACGGGTAAACTCGCGGGAACATAACCACTCCATCGTCCGTTGGAGGTAGTGATGGCAAATCACACGACACTTCTCGAGCCCAGGCACCCGAATCTGCGGGCCGGTGCCACTGTCAACGATGTCCATGACCCGGTGACCGTTCCGGTCGCCCCGACCGTCGCGGAACCGCTGCTGCGTGAGGCCCTGGGGACCACCCTCCGGGCGTTCCGGGAGGATGCCCGACGGACGCTCCGTGATCTCGCTGTCGCCGCGAGCGTCAGCCCGGGGTACCTGTCCGAGCTGGAACGTGGGCGCAAGGAAGTCTCCTCGGAACTGCTCGCGAGCATCTGTCACGCACTCGGTGTGAATGTGTCCCGGGTGATCCTGGAGGCCGCCGAAATGATGGCCTTCGATGTCGCAGCCGCAGAACTCGCTGCCGGAATGGACCAGGCCCAGGCCGCGCAGTCCGGTCAGACCCACTGATATACTCGGCCCGTTATCGCCGGTGAGATCCCCCTGTAAGGAGACGTTGTAACCCATGGCTAACCCGTTCACCAAGGGCTGGAAGTACCTCATGGCCCTGTTCGACTCGAAGATCGAGGAGAACGCCGACCCGAAGGTGCAGATCGAGCAGGCCATCCAGGAGGCTCAGAACCAGCACCGGGAACTGTCCAAGCAGGCCGCTGCGGTGATCGGCAACCAGCGCCAGATCGAGATGAAGCTGAACCGTCAGCTCGCCGAGGTCGAGAAGCTGCAGGCCAACACCCGGCAGGCCCTGACCCTCTCCGACCAGGCACGGGCCGGTGGCGACAACCAGAAGGCGACCGAGTACGAGAACGCGGCTGAGGCCTTCGCCGCGCAGCTGGTCACCGCCGAGCAGTCTGTGGAGGACCTCAAGACCCTCCACGACCAGGCTCTGCAGCAGGCCGACCAGGCCAAGAAGGCTGTCGAGCGCAATTCCATGCAGCTGCAGCAGAAGGCCGCCGAGCGCACCAAGCTGCTCAGTCAGCTGGAGCAGGCGAAGATGCAGGAGAAGGTCGCCGAGTCCCTCCAGACCATGGACCAGGTCGCCGGTGGCAGCACCCCGAACCTCGACCAGGTGCGGGACAAGATCGAGCGCCGCTACTCCAACGCCCTCGGCCAGGCCGAACTCGCCCAGAACTCGGTCCAGGGGCGCATGGCCGAGGTCCAGCAGGCCGGCGTGCAGATGGCAGGCCACTCACGTCTTGAGCAGCTGCGTGCCGAGATGAACCAGCCTGCCGCTGTGGAGGGTAACGACCAGCAGGCCATCGGTCAGGCCAAGGCTGACCCGGCCCAGCCGACCGCGCAGAACGTCAGCGCCGACGCCGTCGCCGAGAAGATGCGGCAGCTGCGCGGCGAGTAACCGTCAGTCGGCGGCGCCCCGGGCCCGCAGTGCGTCAGCGACGCCCTGGGCACGCAGGATCGTCCGGACGATGACCGGGACGCCGAACGCCACAGGGGAGAGGCCCGCGGACCGTGATCCGCGGGCCTTTCTCGCGTCCAGGACCTCCCCGACCATCTGGACCTGCAGTGGGATGAGTCGGAGGGTGAGGGTCAGTGCGAGGCTGATCTGGTCGACCGGCAGGCCGAACCGGGCGAGGTGCCGCAGCCCTCTCTCGAAGGAGTCCATCATCGCCGCGACGCGCGTCGTCAACGTGATGAGCAGTGCCGCGGAGATGGAGGCGAGGAGTACGAGCACGGTGGTCAGCGCCTTCTCCCCGGTCGTGCGCCACCACAGCAGCAGGCCCACCGCCAGCAGGATCGGCAGGACCAGGGTCAGCTGTCGCAGCAGTGCCCGCAGCGGTACACGGGCGATGACAGTGGCGACGAGGACGACTGCGACGAGGCAGCCGACCGCCATCGGCCAGGACTTCACGACGATCGCCGTGGTGATGAGGAAGATTGCCAGGACGAGCATCTTGATACCCGGACGTGCACGGTGGACGATGCTGGTGCCCGGGACGTAGAGCCCCAGGGGGACACGGGAGGGACTGATCACAGCAGTGCCCGCCTCTCCATCCGGTCGATGTAGCCGCTGATGACCTCGGCGGGGGCTCCGTCATCGATGATCCGGCCGTCGTCGATGCACAGGGTGCGGTCGGCGTCCGCAGCAAGCTCCAGGTCGTGGGTGACGACGATGAGCTGCTGGGTCAGGGCGTCGAACCGGCGACGGAGCCGGTTGCGGTTGACCAGGTCGAGAAGTCCGGTCGGTTCGTCGGCGACGATGACCGCCGGCTCCAGTGCAGTGACCGACGCCAGGGCGAGCATCTGCTTCTCGCCTCCGGACAGCAGGTGCGGGGACTGGTCTTCCTTACCGGACAGTCCGACTGAGGTAAGAGCCTCAGCGACCGCGTCCGCGGTCTCGCTGCGGGACAGCCCGGTGCCCCGCAGGGAGAACGCGACGTCCTCGCCGACGGTGGGCATGATGATCTGGTTGTCCGGGTCGGAGAAGAGGAACCCGACGCGCTGGCGGACCTTCCGGCCCTTCTTCGCGACATCGAGACCGTCGACGGTGACCTGCCCGCTGGTGGCGGTGGTCAGTCCGTTGATCATCCGGATGAAGGTGGACTTCCCGGAGCCGTTGGCCCCGATGATGCTGATGCGCTGGTCGCCCAGTGTGCAGGACACGGGGTGGAGCAGGACCTGGTCGTCGACGGTGACACCGGCGTCGGTGAAGGTCACGGGGGAGGAGAGGGCGGGCATCAGGCGACCGGGGTGACGGGACGTCCGGCGGCCTCGGCGCTGTCGGTGACGCGCGACCGGCGGTCGCGGCGCAGATCGGGGACAGCACGCAGGACCGCGGCGGACACCAGGGCAGCGACGACGACCTTGGCGGCGTCTCCGGGGATGAAGGGGCCGTTGGAGACCAGTGCGGCGCCGAAGTCCATGTCGGTGCGGAGCATCAGGCCGACGGAACCGGACAGGTACTGGACACCGACGCACAGTGCTCCGGCGACGATGAACCAGGTGACCTGCAGCCACTGCGGGCGGCGCGGGGCGAACTCGCAGAGAGCGCCGACGAGGATGCCGGTGACGGCGTAGCCGACGAGGTAGCCCACGGTCGGGCCGGAGACCGAGGTCAGGGCGGGCGTCCAGCCCGCCATGTTCGGGACGCCGAGGAAACCGACCCCGAGGAAGAGCAGGACCGCCAGGCCACCGCGGCGCCAGCCGAGAATCATGCCTGCCAGGAGGACGCCCATGTTCTGCAGGACGATCGGCACGCCGGCGCTGCCGACGGGGATCGAGACGGCACCGAGGACGATGATCAGGGCGGCGAAGGCCGCGATCACCGCGATATCGGCGGCGCTGACGGGTCGTGACGCACGCGCGGTGGAAGTTCTGTTCGACATGCGAAGGATTCTAGTCATCTGACTGTACGGTGTTCAAGCGACCGTGTCCGAAGTAACCCGGGGACGCGGAAGGAGGTGGTCAGGTGCTCTGTTAGCGTGGTGGACATGCGTCGCACAGAATTCGACCGGTTGGTCGCAGGAGAGTTCGGTGACTCCTTCGGATCCTGGATCGCGGGATCCCATGTCCTCTCCGGTCTCGGGGCGACATCCGCCCAGCTCATAGAACGGGGTCATGACCTCCGTGAGCTGTGGTGGGCACTGTGTGACGACTTCGATGTCCCGGAGGAGCGACGGCTCGGCGAGGATGAGTGACATTCGAAAAGATGTTCGTGTACTGTCTCTGGTAGTCCGGTGGTGACGGTAAAACTGTAGTGAACCACGGAGGGCTCCGCGGAGTCTTAGAACAGTGGGGCAGGTCAACCGGACCTGTCCCGGGACAGTCCGCAGGGTCTGAGCCCGTACACACGTGAAGGAGAGAACCATGGCTGCTAAGAAGAAGGGTCCGGGCGGGGCAGGCGCCGACCGGCAGAAGGCGCTTGACCTGGCGATGGCCCAGATCGAGAAGGACTACGGCAAGGGTGCCGTGATGCGTCTGGGTGACGACGAGCGCCCGCCGATCCAGGTCATCCCCAGCGGCAACATCGCCATCAATGTCGCTCTCGGCATCGGTGGCTTCCCCCGTGGCCGCATCGTGGAGATCTACGGACCGGAGTCCTCAGGAAAGACCACCGTGGCGCTCCACGCCATCGCCGAGGCCCAGAAAGCCGGCGGTATCGCCGCGTTCATCGACGCGGAGCATGCCCTGGACCCCGAGTACGCCAAGAAGCTGGGTGTGGACACCGACAACCTGCTGGTTTCCCAGCCGGACACCGGTGAACAGGCCCTCGAGATCGCCGACATGCTGGTCCGCTCCGGCGCGATCTCCGTCATCGTCGTCGACTCGGTCGCCGCGCTGACACCGAAGGCCGAGATCGAGGGCGACATGGGAGACAGTCACGTCGGTCTGCAGGCCCGTCTGATGAGCCAGGCACTGCGCAAGATGACCGGCGCGCTGAGCCAGACCGGCACCACCGCGATCTTCATCAACCAGCTCCGCGAGAAGATCGGCGTCATGTTCGGATCCCCGGAGACGACGACCGGTGGTAAGGCCCTGAAGTTCTACGCTTCGGTGCGTTGCGACGTGCGTCGCATCCAGACCCTCAAGGACGGCCAGGACGCGGTGGGCAACCGCACCAAGATGAAGATCGTCAAGAACAAGGTATCGCCGCCGTTCAAGATCGCCGAGTTCGACATCGTCTACGGCGAAGGCATCTCCCGCGAGGGCTCGATCATCGACCTCGGCGTGGAGAACGGGCTGATCAAGAAGTCCGGCTCCTGGTACACGTACAAGGGTGACCAGCTCGGTCAGGGCAAGGAGAAGGCCCGCGAGTTCCTCAAGGAGAGCCCGGAGCTTTCCGCGGAGATCGAAGACGGCATCATGCGTGCCCTCAAGGTCGGCCCCTACGCCAAGGCTGACGCCACCGCGGAGGAGGACGCCCCGATGGACGTGCCCGGCATGGACCCGGCCGATGCGCCGATCGACGTCGTGCCGACCTTCGACGATGACGAGGACGACGACTAGACCATGTCCGGGGAGACGTCGGGGCAGCCGGACCCGGAGTTGATCGACCGGCTGCGGCGGGCGGTCTCCGAGGTCGGCCAGGGGCAGGCTGAGCCGATCGTGGACCGCGAGCTCGAGAAGAAACTCGCCCCGCTGGTGGCCAAGGCCACCCGGTTGATCAACCACCGGGACCGCTCCGAGGCGGAACTGCGTCATCGGCTCACCGAGGCGCTGGAGGAGGGGGAGGAACCCCGTCTGGTGGACACGGTCGTCAGCCGCTGCCTGGACAACGGGATGCTGGATGACGAACGCTTCGCCCACGAATGGGTCCGGCAGCGTCTGCACAACCAGAAGAAGTCGGTCTCCGTGCTGCGTCGTGAACTGCGGGACAAGGGGGTGGCGTCCTCGGTCATCGAGGATGCTCTCGGTCAGGTCACCGAGGAGGACCAGCAGGACATCCTGCAGGCCCTGGTGACGAAGAAAGCGGGAACGGTGAAGACCGTTCCCGCTGACCGTGCGGAGTATGACAAGGCACTGCGACGCATTGTCGGCGTCGCCGCCCGGCGGGGTTTTCCCGCCGGTGCCGGCATGGACGCCGCCCGTGCCGCCCTGGACGCCAGGATCTCCGAACTGGAAGGCTGACCGGCGACCCTTTACTCGAAGGTGCCGCGCAGATCCTTGTGCGCCGGATCATGCCAGTCGACCATCGCCTCGTCCTTGGTCTCCAGTCCCTGGTGGGCCGGCTGGTGGGGGACCTTGGCGACCGGGTTACGACGGGCCCGGCCAGCCCGGAGCTGGCGTTCGATACGCTCCGCCAGCCTCGTCAGACCGAAGTTGATGATGATCATGATGGCGGCGACCACCAGCAGCGAGGGCAGCATGGAACCGTAGTACTCACCGAGCTGACGGCCGGAACGGACGACCTCGACGAAACCGATCATGTAACCGAGTGCGGAGTCCTTCAGGGCGATGACCATCTGCGAGACGATGGCCGGCATCATCGCGGCCACCGCCTGCGGCAGCAGGATCTTACGCATCGTCTGGCCCCAGGACAGGCCCAGGGCGTAGGCGGCCTCGGACTGTCCCTTCGGCAGGGACTCGATGCCGGAGCGCAGCGTCTCGGCGATGACCGAGCCGTTGTACATCGTCAGACCGAAGACCACGGCGGCGAAGCCCAGCTGGGTGGAAGGGAATAGGCCCCATTCGCCGAAGATGGTGTACGCGAAGAGCATGAGGACCAGCACCGGGATGGAGCGGAAGACCTCGACGATGATGGAGCAGATCCACCGGATCGACCGGTGGGTGGACAGACGGCCGATGCCGAGAACGGCGCCGACGATGAGGGCGAGGATGATGGACAGGACAGCGGCCTTCACCGTCGCCCAGAGTCCGGGGATGATGTAGGTCGTCCAGGACGACCCCTTGGTGAAGATGTTCCACTTGTCACCGTCGAGCTGTCCCTTGTTACCCAGTGCCCAGAGCACGGAGACCAGCAGGGCAATCAGCGCCAGGGAGACGATGACCGTGAGGATCCGGTTGATCCGGACGGCCCTCGGGCCGGGAGCATCATAGAGAACTGTCGCGCGTGTAGACATCAGCGCTTCACCGCCCAACGCTTGCCCGCCCAGCCGAAGAAGAGTCCGGTGGGCAGGGTGAGAATCATGAACCCGACAGCGATGATCCCGAAGATCCACAGGATGTCACTGGCGTAGTTCTCGGTCATGGTCTTCATCAGCAGGGAAGCCTCGGACACACCGATCACCGAGGCGATGGTGGTGTTCTTCGTCAGTGCGATGAGGGTGTTGCCCAGCGGCACGATCGAACCGCGCAGTGCCTGCGGGAAGATCACGTACCGGAAGTTCTGCATGAAGGTCAGTCCCAGTGACCGGGCTGCCTCGGCCTGGCCGAAGGGGATCGTGTTGATACCCGAGCGCAGCGACTCTGCCACGAAGGTCGAGGTGTACGCGACGAAAGCCACGACTGCCAGACGGAAGTTCTGGTCGACGATGAACGAGGTGCTCGAGTCGTTCGCGAGGAGCAGGTTCAGGTTGTAGTAGAGACCCAGTGACACGATCAGGATGAGCAGTGTCAGCGGGGTATTACGGATCGTGTTGATGTAGACCGTGGCCACGGTGCGCAGGATGCCCACCGGGCAGACGCGCATGGCGGTGAGGATGGTGCCCAGGATCAGGGCACCGATACCGGAGACGACGGTCAGTTTGATCGTCATCCAGAACACCGACCACAGCTGGGGGCCCATATCGGCCCAGAGTTCGGAACTCATTGGTAACGCCACCTCCCTTTCTAGCTTTCGTCCAGGAACGAGAGGTCGCCGATGTCCGGCATGTCACCGGGATCGAAGTCCTCGCCGAGGTACTCGTCGATGATCTTGCGGAATTCGCCGGACTCCCACATCTCGGTGAGAGCCTCGTTGACCGCGTCCCGGTCGGCTCCGTCGCCCTTGGGGAGGCCGATGCCGTAGTTCTCGTCGGTCCAGTAGGAGCCGTCCTCGTTCTTCAGCTCCACGACCTTGAAGTCGTCGCCGTAGCGCTCCTTGTAGCGCTCGGCGAAGCCGGCGAGGATGGTGGCGTCCGTGGTGAGCGCGTCCACCACGCCCTGCTTCACGCCTTCGGCGCAGGCGGCGTAGGTGTCGAACTCCTGGAGCTGCACCTTCGGCAGTGCCTCCTTGACTTTCTGTGCCGGTGTGGAACCGGAGACCGAACAGAGCCGGGTGCCGTCGGCGATGTCCTGCAGGCTGCT
Source organism: Corynebacterium variabile (assembly GCF_006539825.1). Classification (GTDB taxonomy): domain Bacteria; phylum Actinomycetota; class Actinomycetes; order Mycobacteriales; family Mycobacteriaceae; genus Corynebacterium; species Corynebacterium variabile. The sequence goes on along the minus strand of NZ_BJNT01000011.1, from coordinate 54,615 downwards.
GATACCGGCGTCGCCGCGGACCAGCAGGGCCTGGTGGGTGACCAGGTAGGGGCCGCCGAAGTCGACGGCCTTGTAGCGTCCGGCGTTGATCGAGTAGGTCGCCGCGATCATGTTGACCTCGCCATTGTTGATCAGCGTCTCACGCTGGGCGGACGGGGTCTCACGCCAGGTGATGTCAGGCTCGTTCCAGCCGTTCTTGTCGGCGATGTAGTTGACGACGTAACGGGAGACATCGGTGTCGAGTCCGACGAAGTCCTTGTCAGGGGTGCGCTCACCGAGACCCGGCTGGTCGAATTTGGTGCCGAGGGTGACGTGGCCGTTCTCGATGTCGTCGAGCAGCGACCGGGGTTCCGTGGAGCCGCAGGACGCCAGTGCCAGGGCACCGGCCGTCGCAACGACCGCGGCGGTCACTCTGCGGAGGAATCTGCGTGTACTCATCTGCGCCTCTCCTAGTGGCCGAGGATCTTGGCGAGGAAGTCCTTCGCCCGGTCGCTTTCGGGGTCCGAGAAGAACTTGTCCGGGGTGGAGTCCTCGACGATCTTGCCGTCGGCGAGGAAGAGCACGCGGTTGGCGACCTTCTTCGCGAAGCCCATCTCGTGGGTGACACACACCATGGTCATGCCCTCGGCGGCCAGGGAGGCCATGACGTCGAGGACCTCGTTGATCATCTCCGGGTCGAGCGCGGAGGTCGGCTCGTCGAACAGCATGACCTTCGGACGCATCGCCAGGGACCGGGCGATGGCGACACGCTGCTGCTGACCACCGGACAGCTGCGCGGGGTACTTGTCGGCCTGGGCGTCGATGCCGACCCGTCGGAGCAGCGCGTGGGCCTCTTCTTCAGCGTCCTTCCTGGACATGCCGCGGACCTTCATCGGTGCCAGGGTGACGTTGTCGAGGATCGTCATGTGGCTGAAGAGGTTGAACTGCTGGAAACACATTCCGACCTCGGAACGCAGAGCGGCGAGATCCTTGCCCTCCTCCGGCAGGAGTACACCGTCGATGTAGATCTCGCCCGAGTCGATGGTCTCCAGGCGGTTGATCGTGCGGCACAGGGTGGATTTACCGGAACCTGAGGGGCCGAGGAGGACGACGACCTGACCGGCGGGGATATCCAGGTTGATGTCCGTCAACGCGTGATAGTCGCCGAAATACTTGTTCACCCCGGTGAGGCGGATCATGCTGTTGGCATTCTCTGTTGCTGTCATAGTTGCAGCGTACTGCTATCGGGATGGAATGTGATTCAGGGCACCAGATTTAACGGTGGTGAAACACCGTAACCGGCGGCGACAGGCAGTACCGTTCACCGGTGCGTCACCCCCGCGCCGCCACCGGCTCGCCGTTCGGTACCTGCGTCCCACTGCACTAGAATGTGCTGACGTGGTTGACTCCCAGAACACTCCTGCGCCGGCGACTCCGGCGGTCCCGACCCTGGAGACCCCGGCCCGGACCTACGAGGTCCGCACCTTCGGCTGCCAGATGAACGTCCACGACTCCGAGCGGCTCTCCGGCCTGCTGGAGGACAGTGACTACGTGCCCGTGGGGGAGGGCGACACCCCGGACGTGATCGTCTTCAACACCTGTGCCGTCCGCGAGAACGCCGACAACCGTCTCTACGGCACCCTCGGTCAGCTCAAGAAGGTCAAGGACTCGCACCCCGGCATGCAGATCGCCGTGGGCGGCTGCATGGCCCAGAAGGACAAGGACACTGTCGTCTCCCGCGCCCCGTGGGTCGACGTCGTCTTCGGCACCCACAACATGGGCTCCCTGCCGACCCTGCTGTCGCGCAGCGCGCACAACTCCCGGGCCGAGGTCGAGATCGTCGACGCCCTCGAGCAGTTCCCTTCGGTCCTGCCCGCCAAGCGCGAGTCCGCCTACGCCGGGTGGGTGAGCGTGTCCGTGGGCTGCAACAACACCTGCACCTTCTGTATCGTTCCCTCGCTGCGGGGGAAGGAGCAGGACCGTCGCCCCGGCGACATCCTCGCCGAGGTCAAGGCCCTCGTCGACCAGGGCGTCACCGAAGTGACCCTGCTCGGCCAGAACGTCAACGCCTACGGTGTGCACTTCTCCGACCCGTCGCTGGAGCGCGACCGCAGCGCCTTCTCGAAGCTGCTGCGCGCCTGCGGTGAGATCGAGGGCCTCGAACGTCTCCGGTTCACCAGCCCGCACCCCGCCGAGTTCACCGACGACGTCATCGACGCCATGGCAGAGACCCCGGTGGTCTGCCCCCAGCTGCACATGCCGCTGCAGTCCGGATCCGACAAGGTGCTCAAGGACATGCGCCGGTCCTACCGCTCGACGAAGTTCCTCGGCATCCTCGACAAGGTCCGGGACCGGCTGCCGGACGCCGCGATCACCACCGACATCATCGTCGGCTTCCCTGGAGAGACCGAGGAGGATTTCCAGGAGACCCTGCGGGTCGTCGAGGAGTCCCGTTTCACGAGCGCCTACACGTTCCAGTACTCGCCGCGTCCCGGGACCCCGGCCGCCGAGCTGGACAACCAGGTGCCCAAGGCTGTCGTCCAGGACCGCTACGAGCGACTCGAGGAACTCCAGGAGCGGATCAGCGGCGAGGAGAACGCGAAACAGATCGGGCGCACCGTCGAGCTGCTCGTCCAGGCCGGTGGCGGACGCAAGAACGACCGCACCCGGCGGATGACCGGCCGTGCCCGCGACGGACGCCTGGTGCACTTCGCCCCCGGCACCCTGGCGGACCAGATCCGTCCCGGTGACGTCGTGGAGGTCGCCGTCACCGGTGCCGCCCCGCACTTCCTCACCGCCGACGACGGTGTCCTGTCCCACCGGCGCACCCGTGCCGGTGACATGTCGGAGGTCGGGAACACCCCGACCACCGCCCCGGTAGGCGTGGGACTCGGCCTGCCGACAATCGGAGCGTCCTCCGTCACGGTCACGGGTACCGTCGGGGACGCCTGCTGTTCAACCAACGAAGGAGCCTGCGGCTGTGAGTGACGTGACCAAGGAAGGGACCCCGTCCCTGGAGGAGCGGCAGCGTCGCCGTACCGAGGCGATCAACGCCCGGGTGGATTCTCTGGCCGAGGAAGCCGGCGGTGATCTCGCCCGTGCTGAACGCCGCGCCGCCGGGACGATCATCCTCGGCAGCGCCACAGTCCCCCTGATCATCGGCATCCTGCTCGTGGTCACCGCCTTTTTCCTGCCGCACTCCGGCGAGGTCCGCGGCTACGATGTTCTGCTGTTCAGCGACCGTTCCGACCAGTTCCTCACCACCATGCCGGAGCGGATCTTCGTCTGGCTGGCGTTCGTCGGCGGCATTCTGCTGACCGCCGCCACCCTGATCTCCAAGGCGACGATCGTCGGTTGGGTGAACTGGGTGGTCTGCGGGATCGGCGTGTTCTACTGCTTCCTCGCGGTGGGCATGCGCAACACCCGCGGTCCGGAGGAGCCGGGCTCCGGCCCGGGCATCGGTCTCTGGCTCACCGGTCTCGGCCTGCTGATCATCGTCATCGCCCTGTCCACCCGGGTCTTCCGGCGGACCGCGGTCCAGTCGGCCATCAACACCCGGCGACGTGAGGCCGCGGACAAGGACGAGGAATCACTGGCCGCCCAGCAGCGGCTCCGGGTCGGCATGCCGGCCGTGCCGCACACCACTGACGTCGATGACCGTCGTGCCCGGGTTGCCGCACGCCGACGTGCCCGTGAGGAGCGCGAGGACCAGCCGGGGGAGCCGGACCAGGGGTCCGACACGGAGTGACCCCCGGGGGGCCGGGCCTTCGGAAGAGGTCAGCCCTCCACGGCGCCGGCTGCGGCGTCGGCCCACTCCGACCACTGCGCCGCCTGAGCCTTGAGCTCGGCGGCCTTTGCGGCCTTCCCCGCCTTCTCGGCCGCCTCGGCGGCCTCGGTGAGGTCGGTGACCTTGGCCCGGAACTGGTCGATGCGGGCCTGCACCTCAGGATCGGTGGCCTTCCACTGCGCGTCGGCGTAGTCGGTCACCCGGGACTCCAGGGCACCGATCTTCGCGTCGAACTCGGCGACGCGGCCACGCGGCACGAAACCGATCGCATCCCACCTGTCCTCGAGCTCGCGCAGCAGGCTGCGGGCGCGGTCCAGGTCGGCTGCCGGATCGATGCGGGCATCGTACTCGTCGAGCAGGGCCTGCTTGGCGGTGGCGTTCTCCTCGAATTCCGCGTCCTTGCGTTCATTGTCCGCGTTGCGGGCGTTGAAGAAGACGTCCTGTGCGGCGCGGAATTGCGCCCACAGCCGATCGTCCTCGGCACGGTGGGCACGTCCGGCAGCCTTCCACTCGGTCATGAGGTCGCGGTAGGCGCGGGCCGTGGTACCCCAGTCCGTGGAGTGCTGGATGGCCTCGGCACGGGCGACGATGTCCTCCTTGACGCGACGGACCCGGTCACGGACACGGTCGAGGTCGTCGAAGTGGGCGGTGCGGCGGTCGTGGAAGGCGTTGCGGGCGGTACGGAACCGCTCCCACAGGGCGTCGTCGACCGACCGGGAGGTCCGCGGCAGTGCCTTCCACTCGTCGAGGACGGCGTGCAGCCGGTCACCGGCGGTGCGCCAGTCGGTGTCCGCCGCTGAGCCCAGGAGTTCGACCTCGGCGATCAGTTCCTCCTTGCGGTCCCCGGCCGCGGCCTTGCGGGCCTGGGCTTTCTCCGCCTCCTCGGCAGCGACGACACCGGCGCGGCCGACGAGGTCGCCCAGCCGCCGGTCGAGGTCGTCGAGATCACCGACGACGGCGGCGGTCGGCAGGGACTCACGCAGGGCGGTGGCGTCCTGCCCGATGCGCACCGCCTCAGCGGGATGGCTCTCGAGCCGGGCCGTCAGCAGCGCGACTTCGCCGGCGAGGTCGTCGAAGCGGCGTCCGAAGTGGGCGAGACCTTCCTCGGGGGAACCGGCCTGCCACTCACCGACACGACGCTCACCGTCGGCGGTCGTCACCCACACCACATTGTCGGCGTCGATCCGGCCGAAGCGCGTGGGATCGGTCGGCTCGACCGGGGCAGTGGCCGCCGGGGTCACGGCGGGTGTCCGACTGACGGATCCGGCCTGGGCACCGGGCATGGCGCCGGGGGTCGGTCGGGGTCCGGGTTTCGGAGTGGTCATGGTGAAGAACCTCCACGGGGAGAGTTGTCTGGGACGGCAGGAATACCTCCACCGATTATGTCAGAGCACCGAAACCACCCTGCGGACAGGGTTTGGCCCTCCGCTTTGTACAGTCGGTGCCATGACCTCACCCGTCCCAGCACATCTGCCCCGCCCGGTCGCGGTCGTCGGCCCCACCGGGTCCGGTAAGTCCGAGATCTCCCTCGCCCTGGCCGGGGCGCTCGACGGTGAGGTCGTCAACATCGATTCGATGCAGCTCTACCGCGGCATGGACATCGGTACCGCGAAGCTGCCGGTGGCCCGGCGCCGCGGTATCCCGCACCATCTCTTCGACGTCCTGGACGTCACGGACACCGCCTCTGTCGCCGCCTACCGGGACGCTGCCGTCGCCGTGGTCGACGACATCCGTGACCGGGGACGCACCCCCGTCGTCGTCGGCGGGTCGATGATGTACGTCCAGGCGCTGTTCGATGCCTGGGACCTGCCACCGACCGACCCGCAGGTCCGGGCGCGGTGGGAGGCCGAACTGGAGCGCATCGGGGTGGAGGCCCTGCATGACGAACTCGCCCGGCAGGATCCGGTGGCGGCGCAGATCATCGAACGTCGTGACCCCCGCCGCACCGTCCGGGCCCTGGAGGTCATCGAACTGACCGGGAAACCCTTCGCCGCCTCACAGCCACCGAAGGACAGGCCCACCCGGTGGGATGCCCTGCTGCTCGGCCTGCAGGCGGACGCGGACTGGCTCAACCCCCGGCTCGAACAGCGGGTGGCGACGATGGTGGACGCCGGCCTGCTCGACGAGGTCCGTGGACTGGTGGAGACGGGGCTGCGTCGTGACTCGACCGCCGGCCAGGCCATCGGCTACGCCCAGATGCTCGACCATCTGTCCGGTCACCTGAGCTTCGACGAGGCGGTGGAGGCCACGGTCACCGGCACCCGGCGTTACGCGAGACGCCAGCGGGCATGGTTCCGCCGTGATCCGCGGATCCGGTGGGTCGCCGCGTCCGGCACTGATCCGGCCGGTGAGGCACTGCGGACGGTCATGGAGACTGTGCGGGCCTCCCGGGGGACTGCACAGTAGACTCGGACGCCATGAGCACACTCGAATTCCTCAAGGGACACGGCACCGGCAACGACTTCGTCATCCTCCCGGACACGGGTGTGGATGTGGACCTCACCCCGGAGCTCGTCCGCGGTCTCGCCGACCGTCACCGGGGGATCGGGGGCGACGGCGTGATCCGGATCGCCACCACCGGGGCCCTCGTGGACGCCGGCGTCATCGACGAGGCCCCGGAGGGGGTGGCGGACGATGACTGGTTCATGGACTACCGCAATGCCGACGGGTCCCTGGCCGAGATGTGCGGCAACGGGGTGCGGGTCTTCGGCCACGTGCTCCATGACCTCGGTCTCCTGGAGGGGAACCATGCCGTCATCGGGACCCGGGCCGGACGCCGCGAACTCACCGTCCACGCCGTCGCCGGATCCACCGCCGACGTGAGTGTGGACATGGGCGCTCCGGTGGTGCTGGGGGAATCCTCCGCCACACTGGCTGGTGAGACCTACCACGGCACCGGCGTGGACATGGGGAACCCGCACCTGGCCTGCGTGGTTCCGGGGCTGAGCCCGGAGAAACTGGCGACGCTGCCGGTCGGGCTGCTCCCGGAGTGGGACCCCGCCTTCTTCCCCGCCGGGGTGAACCTGGAGCTCGTCACCGCTCCGGTCGACGGGGTGGTGCACATGCGGGTCCATGAGCGGGGTGTGGGGGAGACGCTGTCCTGCGGGACCGGGACCGTCGCCGCCGCGGTGGCGGCGCTGCGCTCGACCGGGGAGGAGACCGGGCAGGTGCGCGTGCGCATTCCCGGTGGAGAAGTGCAGGTGACGGTCAGCTCTGAGAGCTCTGAACTGCGGGGACCGTCCCAGCTGCTGTTCCGCGGCACGGTCGAGACCGCGGATCTGCCGGTCCTCAGCTGATATCGGGGGTGCAGGACTCCCGGCGGGCCCGCTGCCAGAGGGAATCCAGACGGGCGGCATGACGGTCCGTGTCGTGGAGCAGTGACGTCAATGCGGCCACGGTGGTCGTGGCGTGGATCTTCGGCTGCAGACCGTGGAGGAACGTCTCCGAGGACCGGGCGGCGTCGTGGAACCGGCGGACACTGTCCACCCCGCAGTCGGGGTTGAGCAGTCGGGGGCGGTGCCGTGTCCGGTCGCGGACATGTTCGGGGGCACCGGAATGGTGGAACTCATGCCACTGGTGCAGCACCCCGGAGATGTCGGAGGCCGAGTGCTCGATGGAGCGGCGCAGGGCGTGGAGTTCCCGGTCCGAGTCGCGACGGAAGACGGCGATCGCGGTCACCGAGACGAGGGCGACGCCGGTGAGGGCGCCGGGATATCCGAATCCGTAGGCGAGCAGCAGTGCCGTGACCACCGACCCGACGGAGACGAGAACGGTGGCTGTGAGGCCACCTCTAGCCACATGAACCTCCACAACCGCAGCCGTCGTCACCGCAGCCGCCACCGCAGGACGCAGGGTCCACGGCAGTCAGGGTGAACTGGACGTCCCCGGAGAGGATGGTCCCGGGGGCGGGGGTGTCGGCCTCGGTGGAGTCCGGGTCGGCGGGGACCACGACGGTGAAGTCGAAGGGGGCGCTGACCGTGCAGGCCCAGAAGGGCTGACCGGTCAGGGCGGTGGTCCGACGTTCCGCGGCGGTGACCTCGACGGTGATGCGGGCGCCGGCGTGCGGAGTCACGGAACCGGAGTTCAGGGACTGCGCACCGGTGGACTCGACCTGTCCGACCGAGAGAATGCCGGCGCGGGCGGCCTCGTCACGGGTGCGGTAGACGCCGACCTGGGCGGCGAGGGCGGTGAGCTCGACCGGCTGGTAGCGCAGTTCATCCTCATCGGCGAGCATCGCACCCTGGGCGACGGTCGCGGTGAGGGTGGACAGCACCGGAGCCTCCTGGGCGCCGATCTGCAGGAGGGGGGAGTCGGCGACGACGTCGACGAGCCCGATGATGTCGTTGACCATCGTCAGGTGGGCGCTGGTCTGGCTGCCGCCGCTGAAGCTGGCGAAGGAGCCGTACGGCGGCACCGCGAGAATCACCAGGCGGGCACCGCTCGGATCGTCGTACTGGAGCACCTGACCGTCGCGGATTTCGCCGGTCACCCTCAGGGCTCCCGAGCCGTAGGCGGCCTCCAGCGCGTCCTGCCAACGGGCGAAGTCCAGCCCCACACTTCTCAGTTCCGGAATCATGGGTCACATTCTATCCCCGCGCGCGGGTGATCGACGACCGGGCCGGGTCACACCCGGCGCCACGCCCGGACGTTCCGTGCCAAGATAGAGGGTAATGAACGACATCAACCGCACAGACGGTACCGAACCCACACCCGCGCCGACCGGAACCCCGACAGTCGGTGACCTTGACCTGGAACAGCGCTCAAGTCTGCGCCGCCTCACCCGAGGGTCGGCCGACCACTCCACCGAGCAGTCCGACGGCTACGACGTCGAGTACCGGCGGCTACGCCTGGAACGGGTCGTTCTCGTCGGTGTGTGGACCGAGGGAACCGTCGAGCAGGTCGAGGCCCGGCTCGCGGAGCTCTCCGCCCTGGCCGAGACCGCCGGCTCCGAGGTTGTCGACATGCTCTACCAGCGTCGTGACAAGCCCGATTCCGGCACCTACATCGGTTCCGGCAAGGTCGAGGAACTGCGCCAGGTGGTCGTCGAGACCGGAGCGGACACCGTCGTCGCCGACGGTGAGCTCAGTCCCGGTCAGATGATCGCCCTGGAGAAACTCCTCGACGTCAAGGTCATCGACCGGACCATGCTCATCCTCGACATCTTCGCCCAGCACGCCAAGTCCCGGGAGGGTAAGGCACAGGTCCAGCTCGCCCAGCTCGAGTACCTCATCACCCGGGTGCGTGGCTGGGGTGGCGCACTGTCCCGTCAGGCCGGCGGTCGGGCAGGGTCCAACGGTGGCGTGGGACTGCGTGGTCCCGGTGAGACGAAGATCGAGGCGGACCGTCAGCGCATCCGCAACGACATGGCGAAGCTGCGCCGGGAGATCACGGGGATGAAGAAGGCCCGTGACATCAAGCGCCGCCAGCGTGATTCCTCGGCCGTCGCCCAGGTCGCCATCGCCGGCTACACCAACGCCGGCAAATCCTCGCTGCTCAACGCCTTGACCGGGGCCGGCGTCCTCGTGGAGGACGCCCTGTTCGCGACCCTGGATCCGACGACGCGTCGGGCGGAACTCGCCGACGGGCGCACCGTCGTCTTCTCCGACACCGTCGGTTTCATCCGCTTCCTGCCGACCCAGCTGGTCGAGGCGTTCCGCTCCACGCTGGAAGAGGTCATGGCGGCAGACGTGGTGCTCCACGTCGTCGACGGGTCCGATCCCTTCCCGATGGAGCAGATCGCCGCGGTCAACAAGGTGATCGGTGAGATCGCCGAGGAGACCGGGGAGGACGCCCCGCCGGAGATCCTGGTGGTCAACAAGGTCGACGCCGCTGACCCGCTGGTTCTCGCCGACCTGCGCAACCGGCTCGATGATGTGATCTTCGTCTCCGCCTCCACCGGTGAGGGCATCGCCGAACTGGAGAGCCGGCTCGAGCTGTTCCTCAACTCGATGGACGCCCGGGTCACCCTGTCGGTGCCGTTCTCCCGCGGGGAGGTGGTCTCCCGCGTCCACGAGCTGGGCACGGTGCTCAGTGAGGAGTACACCTCCGACGGCACGGTGCTCGACGTCCGGCTGCCGAAGGTGCTGGCGGCTGAACTCGCCGCTTTCGTGGTGCAGCCCTAGACTGTCGTGCGTGACTGAATCAAGAGAGAATTCCACGGGGGACGCCCCTGTCCGGACGCAGGTCTGGAAACTCCACGGGGACGGACGCCATGTCCGCCCGGGAGCCGTCGTCGCCCCCGATGAACGGCTGAGCTGGCCGCGCACCGTCGGCATCGGCATGCAGCATGTCATCGCCATGTTCGGCTCGACACTGCTGGTGCCGACCATCACCGGATTCCCGGTGAACACCACCCTGCTGTTCTCCGGTGTGGGCACGATGGTCTTCCTGCTGCTCACCCGCAACAAGGTTCCCTCCTACCTGGGAAGCTCCTTCGCCTTCATCGCCCCGCTGGCGGCGTCCCAGGCCGACGGCTTCGCCGCACAGCTCGGCGGCATCGTCGTCGTCGGTGTGATCCTTTTCCTCGTCGGTCTGGCCGTGCAGGCAGCGGGCCGTCGCATCATCGACGCGGTGATGCCACCGGCCGTCACCGGCGCGATCGTCGCGATGATCGGTCTGAACCTGGCCCCGAACGCCGCCGGAAACTTCGGTGAGCAGCCGCTGGTCGCCGCGGTCACGCTGGCCGCGGTACTGCTGTTCACGGTCGCCGGACGTGGCATGATCGGCCGCCTGGGCATCCTGTTCGGCGTCGTCATCGGCTGGGCATTCGCGGCCGTCTCCGGCAACCTCGCGGACGGCGCGTCCGACATGATCCGGGAAGCTGACTGGGTCGGCCTGCCGCACTTCGAGACGCCGGAGTTCCAGCTCAACGCGATCCTGCTGACTCTCCCGGTCATCGTGGTGCTCATCGCGGAGAACGTGGGTCATGTCAAGGCGGTGGCCGGGATGACCGGGCGGAACCTGGACGACAGGCAGGGCGCGGCCCTCATGGCCGACGGCGTGGTGACCGCCCTCGCCGGCGGCTTCGGTGGTTCCGGTACAACGACCTACGCAGAGAACATCGGTGTCATGGCGGCGACCCGTGTGTACTCGACGGCGGCCTACTGGGTCGCTGCGTTCACCGCCGCCGCCCTCGCCTTCGTCCCCAAGTTCGGTGCGGTCATCCAGACCATCCCGACCGGTGTCCTGGGCGGTGCGGCCATGGTGCTCTACGGCATGATCGGACTGCTCGGCGTGCGGATCTGGCAGGAGAACAAGGTCAATCTCGCCCATCCGCTGAACCTCACCACTGCCTCGGTGGCGATGATCGCCGGTATCGGAAACCTGACGCTCACCTTCGGTGACCTGACCCTCGAGGGCATCGCCTGGGGTTCTGTCGGCATGATCGTCGGATACCCGCTGCTGCGCTGGCTCTTCGAGCATGTGGGCGAGGGCCGGGACACCCGGGTCCGGGGTTACACCCTGGAGGGGTGACGCCGGAGGGGGCGACACCCGGGGGGTGGGGGACTACTCCTCGTCGAGGTTCTTCTCGACCAGGCCGGCGATCTCGGTGACAGCGTCGGCGTTGTCCGAGGAGACGGTGACCTGATCACCGTGCTCGGCGCCGAGCGCCATGATCATCAGTGAGGACGTGGCATCCGCCGGCTCATCGTCCTCGTCGGCGTCGACGAGAGCGATGAGGATCTCGTCGTCGTAGTTGGCGGCAGCCTCTGCGATGACGGTGGCCGGGCGGGCGTGAAGGCCGACGGTCGAGCCGACGGTGACGGTGGTCGAAGCCATGATGATGTTCACGGTCCTAACTGTGGTTCCGGAGGGATATGAGGGTGGACGGTCGCGTCCGTGCCCCAGCGTATATCGTTCCGGCTGACAGGGGTGGGGCGGCCTGAGAGGGCCGGTCATGCCCGGAGAACGTCGATCTCCTCGCGCTCGAGAGCCTCGAGGTACTGGGAGGGGATACCGGTGTCGGTGACCACGGCATCCACCTCGGAGACCGGGGCGAAGCTCACCAGGTAGTCCCGGCCGAACTTCGTGGAGTCGCACATGGTGACCACGCGGTCGGCGTTGGCGATCATCGCCCGCTTCACCGCGGCCTCCCGGGCGTCCGCGGTGGACAGTCCGTGGTCGAGGGAGAGCGCGTTGGTGCCGATGAAGGCGATGTCGGCGTGGTTGATGCCGATGGCGCGCAGTGTGATGTCACCGACGACGGCCTGGGTGATCGCCCGGATGTGACCACCGAGCAGTTGGACGTCGCTGATTCCGGCCGCCCCCAGCCGGACGGCGATGGGCAGGCAGTTGGTGATGAAGGTGAGGTTGCGTCCCTTGGTGGGGTCCTCGGCGATGGAGTGGGCGAGCATCGCGGTGGTGGTTCCCGCGTCGAGGAACACGGTCCCGGTCTCCGGCAGCAGGGTGGCCGCCGCCCGGCCGATGCGCACCTTGGCCTCCGGGGCTGCCCCGCGACGTTCCTCGATCGCGGTCTCCCGCGTCTGGAAGGTGTTGGTCGGCACCGCACCGCCGTGGACGCGGTGCAGGGCCCCCTCGTCATCGAGGACGGTGAGGTCCCGGCGGATGGTCTCGGGGGTGACATCGAAGCGGTCGGCGAGTTCGACCACGGTCACCCGGCCGTGGACGGCGGTGAGGGACGCGATCTGTCGGCGACGTTCTTCGGAATTCACGGTGCTCGTTTCACAGGCCGGGGGGTGGGTGGGGAGGTATGCCACGATCATAGGTGGGTGGGAACACGGGGTACACGGATGGGGGATACGGGTGGAGTCCCCGGGTGGAGTGGTCGGGTGGAACCGGGGGCAGCGGACAGGGTGATTGTCGGGGCGCCCCGGGGTCCCCTGTCGCGCGTATCGTGGTGCTGACAACGAGTCGCCGAGACAACAGTGGGAGCCTTCCGTGAGCAAGTCAGACAGCACGTCCGCCGTCGGTGAATCCGGTCCCGTGGAGGACGCGGGGGTGGTGAGGGGGAAGCCCGTGGTTCCCGGTGTGGTTTTCGCACCGGCCACCTGGGTGACCGCCCGGCCGGAACTCCCCGAACCGACGGCGACGGTGGCAGAAGATCAGCGGGACGCCGAGTACGAGGCCTTCACTGAGGCGGTGGACACGGTCGCCGGTCGTCTGACCGAGCGTGCGGAGCAGGTCGAGGGCCATGCCCGGCAGGTCCTGGAGGCGACCGTGGTCATCGCCCGCGACCGCGCCTGGGCGAAGAAGGTGAAGAAGTCCGTCGCCGCGGGGCAGACGAATCTCTATGCCGTACGTCAGGCCACGGACTTCTTCATCGACATGTTTCTCAAGGCCGGCGGTGTGATGGCAGAGCGCGTCACCGATCTCGCCGATGTGCGGGACCGTGTCATCGCGGAGCTCCGTGGTGAGCCCGAGCCCGGTATTCCCCAGGTCACGTCGCCGCACGTGCTTCTCGCCGATGACCTTGCCCCGGCGGACACCGCGACCCTGGACCCGTCACTGATCGTGGCGGTGGTGACCGAGAAGGGTGGAGCGACGAGCCACACCGCCATCATCGCCCGACAGCTCGACATCCCCTGTGTGGTGGCCACCGGACGATCGCTGCGGAACCTGTCCGACGGTGAGCAGCTGCTTGTCGACGGTGGCGAGGGCACGGTGGAGCCCGGCGTGGACCCGCAGGACGCGGCCCGTCGGGTCGCCGAGGCCGCAGAGTACGCGGACAAGGTCCGCAGCTGGAGGGGACCGGCGCAGACCAGTGACGGACAGCGCGTCCAGCTGCTGGCGAATGTGCAGGACGGTGCCACCGCCGAGCAGGCTGCGGCGTCAGTGGCGGAGGGGATCGGGCTGTTCCGTACCGAGCTGTGCTTCCTCAGTGAGACCGAGGAACCGACGGTGGAGCAGCAGGCGGAGAAGTATGCGGCCGTGTTCCGGGCGTTCCCGGAGGGCAAGGTCGTGGTACGGACACTGGACGCAGGTTCCGACAAACCGGTGCCCTTCGTCAACGCCGAGGACGAGGAGAACCCGGCGCTGGGTGTGCGTGGCCTGCGTATCGCCCGCGGTAACTCCGAACTGCTGGTGCGTCAGCTCGACGGTATCGCCGCGGCGCTGAAGCTGGCGGGCCGTACGGAGCCTTCGGCGCACACCTGGGTGATGGCTCCGATGGTGGCGACGGTCTACGAGGCGAAGTGGTTCGCCGGACTGTGCCATGAACGGGGCCTCACCGCCGGTGCGATGATCGAGGTGCCCGCTGCCGCACTGATGGCGGAGAAGATGATGTCCTATCTGGACTTCGTGTCGATCGGCACCAATGACCTGACCCAGTACACGATGGCGGCGGACAGGCTGTCGTCCTCGCTGGCGTACCTCACCGATCCGTGGCAGCCTGCGGTACTGCATCTGGTGCATACGACGTGCCGCGCAGGGTCGGTGACGCGGACTGCGGTCGGTGTCTGCGGTGAGGCGGCGGCGGACCCGCTGCTGGCCTGTGTGCTCACCGGTCTCGGGGTGAACTCCCTGTCGGCGGCGACCCCGGCACTGGCGGCTGTGGGCGCACAGCTCGGTGACGTCGATTTCGTGACCTGCCGGGAAATGGCCGCTGCCGCGCTCAATGCCGAAGGTGCGGAGGAAGCGCGGGCCGCCGCGGCGGCGGTCATCGGTCGCTGACCCGGATCGCGAAGACCCCGGTGACCACCTTCTACAAGGAAAGTCACCGGGGCCTTACCGGATCTGTACGGGGTGGCGTCAGATCTTACGCAGGACCGCGACCACGCGGCCGAGGATCTGGGCTTCGTCGCCACGGATCGGCTCGAACAGGGGATTGTGGGGGAGGAGCCACACGGTGCCGTCGCTGGGATGGAACTCCTTGACGGTGGCCTCACCGTCGATCATTGCCGCGACGAACTCGCCGAGCTCGGCGGTCTGCTGGGAACGGACGACCACCCAGTCTCCGTTGAGGATACCGGCATCCTGCATGGACTCGCCGACCACCTGGAGAAGGAAGAGTTCTCCGCCACCGACGAGCTCCTGGGGTAGCGGGAAGTGACCGTCGACGTGCTGCTCGGCGAGGATGGGGCTCCCCGCCGCGATCTGGCCGAGGACCGGGACGAAGGAGGGCTCCGGCATGCCCTTGGGGAGTACGGACGCCGGCTTCGGACCGGGCTTGGAGGTCGAGTCCGCCGGATCGAGGCCGCGGATGTCCACGGCGCGGGGCTTGTTTCCCTCGCGACGCAGATAGCCCTTTCGTTCCAGCTCCTTGAGGTGGTACGAGACCGAGGAGGTGGAATTGAGGCCCACCGCGTCGCAGATCTCGCGGATGCTCGGCGGGTAGCCACGGAACTGGATGCCGTCCTTGATGACGTCGAGGATCCGGCGCTGCCGCTCGGAGAGTTTTTCGCGCCCCTTGCCGTCCGCCGCATCCGTGCCCTTGGCCGTCACTGATCCCTTGGGACGTCCGCGACGGACCCCTCCGCCCGTGGCGTCCTCCGGCTGTGTGGTCTGTGCCATCGTTCTTCCGCTCCCTGGCTTGTCCGGCGTACTTTCCCTCGACCATACATGAAAGCGGGCGGTTTCCCTACCAACATGTTCGAAAACTTCGGGAGAGATCTGGACGGTCTCGAACATCCGTGATATCTTCACGGGTGAACGAGAGATTTCGAACGTACGGGCGATGTTCGATAAGGAATCACGGGCCACTGTCCGGTCCGGATGCTGAACTGTCGTCCATGTCCGGGAGACAGGATTCCCGGGCATCAACGTCGAGAGGAGCGCACGCCATGTCCACACCAGTGATCACCACCCGCCCCGACCGGGACCGCAGCTGCCGGGAGCAGGTCCGCCGACCTGACTGGTCCGCCCTTCCTGCCGGGAAGGGTTCGAACACCGCAGGTGCCGGAGTGGCGTTCCTGCCTCCCGCACGGACCCTGGAGTCCAGGGAGAGGATCGCGCGCGGTCCGGAACGGGCGTTCGAGGCCCGTGGCTGGTGGTGGCGGACCCGCCGCCGTACGGCCATGGTGCTCCGCTCCCCGGGCGTCGTGATGCTGGGAGGACTGAGCTGTCTGCTGATGATCGGGCTGAGCCCGCTGCTCACTGATCCCGGGCAGGTGGAACAGCCCCCGGTGCCGGTGATCTCCGGCCCCGCGACCGCGGGAGACGCGATGGATACCGGTGGTGCGGGAGCGGCAGTCCCGGGTACTGCCCAGCCGGGGCAGTAGTAGCGAAGGACTACGATGGACGGCATCCGAGCCCCGGTAAGCCCCAGGAGGATCCACCATGCTCTGCCCCTCGTGTCGGTCCGAACAGTCCAGGGTCCTTGACTCACGCACCGTGGAATCCGGTTCGGCGATCCGGCGCCGGAGGGAGTGCAGCAACTGCGGCACCCGCTTCACCACACTGGAGCGGTCCATTCTCCTGGTGACCAAGCGCAACGGGGTCACCGAGGAGTTCAGCCGGGACAAGGTCATCCGTGGTGTCAGCCGGGCCTGTCAGGGACTGGAGGTCCCGGACGACGCCCTCAAGGTCCTCGCCCACGAGGTCGAGCAGTCCATCCGCGCGACCCACGGGTCCCAGGTGGACGCCAACGACATCGGTCTGGCGATTCTCGAACCACTGCGCAATCTCCACGAGGTCGCCTATCTCCGGTTCGCCTCCGTCTACAAGTCCTTCCGCAGCGCCGAGGACTTCGAGAGTGAGATCCGGCTGCTCCGCGATGCGGGGCAGACTGTCCAGCCGGACACGGTCAGCTGATCTTCCGGAGGGCCTTGTGCACCCGCTGCACACTGGCCGTCCGGGTGGTACCCAGGTTCTGCGCGAACAGGGCGACGCGCAGTTCCTCGATGAGCCACTCCACATCCTTGATCTGCGGTGACGCGGCACGGCTCTTCGGTAGCCGGTCCCGGGTCGCCTGCACCGCATCGAGACACTCCCGGATCTGGTCGGCCAGATCCTCCTCACGGTCCGGATCCTGCTCCATCATCGTCAACCGGGCCTGCATTGCCGCGACATACCGGGGAACATGGCGCAGATGCGTCGCACCGTGACGGGTGATCTGGTGGGGACCCAGGTAGAACTTGAGCTGCTCACGCATCTCGGTGATCGATTCACCGTCCCAGTTCTCCAGCTCAGCAGACATGTCAGCCACCGCCAGAGCGGCGGGTGCGACAGTCACGACCGTCTGGCGGACCATGCCCGGCCCACGGTCACGTGCCGCGGCGATAGCCTCGGCACACCGGTCGGGATCCCTGATCACCGGGCCGAACTCAGCAAGCAGATCGCGGCAGGCCAGTACCCTGCAGTCTTCGACCAGTGCTTCCGGACCACCGTAGGGGTAGTTCTCCACCGCCACACGCTGACGTAGCGGAAGGCCCTTGATCATCTGCTTCGGCTGCACGCGACAGACATCGAGCATGAGGTTGAGGACCGCGGTGAACTGTGCTCCGGCCGCGGCCGCCAGGGACGGAAAGGCGCGTAGTACCACCCCCGAATCGTCGATGACCAGGGCGGGGTAGGCGGTCACCGGCTGGCCGTCGACCACCGATTCGACGGTTTCCGGGATCACGCCGATTCCCTCGACACTCCACTCGGTGTCGCGGGCGAGGATGCCGGTGTCGCCACCGGAGGAACCGTTGCCCTTCGCTGGCTGTCCCTCCTTCCCCTTCTGCCCTTGTCGCCTGCGCTGACCGTGCTGACCGTGCTGGCCGCGGTGATTCGCGGCGTCCGACGGGGCAGGGGAGCCGTCCTTACCGGAGGACTGACGGGCGGCGACCGTGGCGATGGACCGGGTGATCTCGCCGGCGAGCTCCTGCTGCAGACCCGCGAGGTCGCGGGACCGGGCGACGACCTTGCCCCGCCGGTCCACAGCAGCGAAGGCCATCCGCAGATGGTCGGGGATCCTCGACCAGTCGAAGTCGGAACCGCTGATGCCGGTGCCGCCGAGACTGCGCAGGGCGTCCGCCAGTGCGTCATCGACGGCACCGTCGTAGGGCGTCATCTTCGCCAGTGCGGCCCGGGCGAACTCGCCGGCAGGGACGACGGACGTGCGCAGATGCTTCGGCAGCGTCCGGATCAGGGCGACGCACAGTTCTTCGCGCATACCGGCGACGAGCCAGCGGGTGTCGGTGTCGTCCAACCCGGCGAGCAACGGCAGCGGCACTCTCATGGTGATGCCGTCGGCGGGGTCACCGGGCCGGAAGACGTACTCCAGGTCGTACTCCACCGACCCCTGGCGCCAGGTGTCGGGGAACTCCCTGGCCTGGGCGGCCTGACTGTCAGAGCTGATCAGTGCGTCCTCGGTGAAGTCCAGCAGGTCCGGGGAATCGTGGCGGGCCTTCTTCCACCAGGAGTCGAAGTGCCGGGCCGAGACAACCTGCGAGGGGATCCTCGCATCGTAGAAGTCATAGAGGGTGTCGTCGTCCACGACGATGTCGCGCCGCCGAGCCTTCTCCTCCAGCTGGGTGGCGTTCTCCAGAAGCTCTCGGTTGTGGGCGAAGAACCTGTGGCGGGTGTGCCAGTCTCCCTCGACCAGCGCGGAGCGGATGAAGGTCTCACGCGCCGCGGTCGGATCGACCTTCGACAGGGCCACCGTACGGTCAGCGACGATCGGCAGTCCCAGCAGCAGGGCCTTTTCGTGGATCATGGCGGCGCCGCGCTTCGACGACCAGTGCGGTTCCGCATAGGTGTACTTCACCATGTGCGGGGCCACCTCCTCGACCCACTCCGGGGTCAGCGGGGCGACGGTCCGCGCGAAGACCTGTGAGGTCTCCACCAGTTCGGCGGCCATCACCCACTGCGGCGGCTTCTTCGACAGATGCGAGGAGGGGTGGATGACGAAATGGGTGCCGCGGGTACCGAGGAACTGGCGGGAGTTGCCCTCGCGCAGGCCCGTGTTCGTCAGGAGCCCGGACAGCAGCGCCTTGTGCACGTCATTCTCGGCAAGGGCCGTGGCACCGCCCTTGTCGAGTTCGAAGGTGAGGTTCCGGACGTGCCGGATGTTCGGGACCTTCCAGTGCAGGTCCTGGATCACGGTGAGGAACTGACGCACCAGGTCGATCCACTCGCGGACCCGCACGTAGTGGATGAACTCACGCTTGCACAGCTGCCGGAACTGGTTGCCGGACAGTGCCTGACGGTTCTCCTGCAGGTGGTTCCACAGCTTGAGCAGGGAGGTGAAGTCGGAGTCCGCCTTGTAGCGGGCGTGGGCCTGGTCGGCCTGCGCCTGCTTCTCCGTGGGACGTTCACGGACGTCCTGGATGCTCAGCGCGGCGACGATCACCGCGATCTGTTCGAGGACGCTGCGCTCGTGCGCGGCGACCAGCATCCGGGCCAGGCGCGGATCGGTGGGGATCCTCGCCATGTCGCGCCCGGTCTCCGTCAGTGGACGGGCGGTCGAGGTCGCCGAGGTGCCGTCATTGCCCGGGGCGAAGGCTCCCAGTTCCTGGAGCAGCTGGATGCCGTCACGGACGGACTTCTTGTCCGGCGGCTGGAGGAAGGGGAACTCGGAGATGTCGCCGAGCCCCAGGGACGCCATGGAGAGGATGACGCTGGACAGGTGGGTACGCAGGATCTCGGGGTCGGTGAACTCGGGCCGGGCCTCGAAGTTCTGCTCGGAGTACAGGCGGATCGCGATACCGTCGGAGGTACGGCCGCAGCGGCCCGACCGTTGGCGGGCGGAGGCCTGACTGATCTCCTCGACCGGCAGCCGCTGGACCTTGGTCCGGTGGGAGTACCGGGAGATGCGGGCGTAGCCGGTGTCCACGACGTACTTGATGCCGGGCACGGTCAGGGAGGTCTCGGCGATGTTCGTCGCCAGGATGATGCGACGCTTCGGACCGGTGGAGAACACCCGGTGCTGTTCGGCCGAGGACAGGCGCCCGAACAGGGGGAGGATGTCGACACCACCGCGTAGCTCCGCGTCGGAGAGGGCGTCCGCGGCGTCCCGGATCTCCCGCTCACCGGAGAAGAAGCAGAGGATGTCGCCGGGGCCCTGGGCCGACAGCTCGCGGACGGCGTCCACCAGGCCCTCGAGCGGATCGGTCTCAACTTCCCTGCCGCCCTCGCCGTTGTCGTCGGCGCCCACGACCTGCACCAGCGGACGGTAGCGGATCTCGACGGGATAGGTGCGGCCGGAGACCTCGATGACGGGGGCAGGGTTGCCGTCCGCGTCGGCGAAGTGCTTCGCGAAGGACTCCGGATCGATGGTCGCCGAGGTGACGATGATCTTGAGGTCGGGACGCTTCGGAAGGATCTCGCGGAGGTAGCCGAGCAGGAAGTCGATGTTCAGACTGCGCTCGTGGGCCTCGTCGATGATGATCGTGTCGTAGGCGCGCAGCAGCCGGTCATGCTGGATCTCCGCGAGCAGGATGCCGTCGGTCATCAGTTTGACGGCGGTGGAGTCGGAGACGGTGTCATCGAAACGGATCTTGTAGCCGACTCGTCCTGTGGGCTCGCCGACCTTCTCACCGAGCTCATCGGCGATGCGGTCGGCGACGGAGCGGGCGGCGATGCGGCGGGGCTGGGTGTGCCCGATACGGCCACGTGCGCCGCGGCCCAGCGCCAGGCACATCTTGGGCAGCTGGGTGGTCTTGCCCGAGCCGGTCTCGCCGGCGACGATGACGACCTGGTTTTCCCGGATCGCCTCCATGATCTCGTCACGGCGGGCGGAGACGGGCAGCCCCTCGGGGAAGTGGAGGTTACGGTCGAGGTTCTGACGCAGCGGTCCCTTCGTCCGTGAACGCCCCTGCCCGGCAGGACGCCGCTTCCGGCGCCGCCCGGAGCCTTGTCGTGCCTGGTGTGTCGGCTTTCTGTCCTCGGAATCCACCCGGCGATTCTACCACCGGGCCGCAGACGGAAAACGCCGGGCACCGTGCCCCCTTGATGGGGGGAACGGTGCCCGGCGGACCTCCCGCACGAGGTGCGGGGGACCGGTGGAACCGGTGGGTCTAGCTGGCGTCCGCGATCTGCAGCGCCTGGGCGACGCCCGAGACGGTGGCGGCGATCTTGACGGCCTCGTAGACCTGCTCCTTGGTCAGACCCTCCTCGCGCACGGTCTTCTCGTGGGCGATGGTGCAGTGCTCACAACCGTTGATGGTGGATACGGCGAGGGAGTAGAGCTCGAAGTCGACCTTCTCGATACCCGGCTTGGAGATGACGTTCATGCGCAGACCCATGCGGACCTGGGCGTAGTCGTCACCGAGCCAGCCGCGGGCGCGGTAGGCCACATTGTTCATCGCCATGATGGACGCGGCGGCGAGAGCGGCGTTGTAGGCCTCGTCCGACAGGTGCGTCTTGGCCTCCTCGGAGATCTCGGAGATGACCTGGTCGTTACGGGTCGCCGCGGCGGTGGCGACGAAAGTGCCCCACAGCTGCTGCTCGGAGAGCTCGGTGGACCGGGCGAGGGTGCCCAGGTTCAGCTTGAGATCCTTGGCGTACCCGGGCAGACCGTCCTTCAGATTGTCGACCGACATTACTTCAGGGCCTCCTGCACGACGTCCATCTTGTTGATGTTCTTGGTCGGGTCGTTGGCCTTCCAGTTGCAGGCGCAGACCTCTTCGGACTGCAGGGCGTCGAGGACACGGAGGACCTCGTCGACATTGCGGCCGACGGCGTCGGGGGTGACGGAGACGAACTGGATCACGTTGTCCGGGTCGACGATGTAGGTGGCGCGGTCGGCGACACCGGCAGCGTTCTCGACACCGAGGGCGCGGATCAGGTCGTGGCGGACGTCAGCGAACATCGGGAACGGGACGGTCTTGAGCTCGGGGTGGGTTGCACGCCAGTTGAAGTGTGCGAACTCGTTGTCGGTGGAGCCACCGAGGATCTGGGTGTCGCGATCCTGGAAGTCCTCGTCGAGCTTGCCGAAGGCGGCGATCTCGGTCGGGCAGACGAAGGTGAAGTCCTTCGGGTAGAAGAAGACGACCTTCCACTTGCCCTGGTACTTGTCGAGGGTCACGTTCTCGAAGTAGTCCTCCGGGGACTGGGCGTTGGCCTCGTGCAGGTCGCCGCCCTTGAGGGCGGTGAGATCGAACTCGGGGAACTTGTCACCAACGGTGAGGATGGACACGGTGTTTGCCTCCTAAGGCGAAAGACGCTTGATCTTGAACCGTTTCTGATTATGCCACGATGTCCGCGGATATGCAAAGGCAAAGGCGATAGGCAGGGTAACCTACAATAGGTGTCCGCCTATATGTCGCCTCAGATAGGGTGTTGAGGGTCTTGAAGAGTACCTTTATAGGTATGGCCAATAGAGAGTATCGTCCGACGGTCTCCCAGCTGCGCACCTTCGTGACCATCGCAGAGAACGGGCACTTCGGCACGGCTGCACACCGACTCGGCATTTCCCAGCCCTCCCTCTCGCAGGCGCTCGCCGCCCTGGAACAGGGACTGGGCGTCCAGCTCATCGAACGATCCACCAGACGGGTGGTCGTCACCCCCGTCGGGACAGCCCTGCTGCCCTACGCACAGGCCACCCTCGACAGTCTCGACGCCTTCGTCTCCCATGCCCGGGGCGTCAAGGGCGGGCTCGCCGGCCCGATGAACCTCGGCATGATCCCGACCATCGCGCCGTTCCTGCTCCCTGATCTGCTGCGCCGACTGCCGTCGGTCGCCCCCGACCTTCGGCCGCAGATCGTCGAGGAGAAGACCGACGACCTCATCGACTCGCTGAAGCACGGTGGGCTCGACGCCGCTGTCATCGCCGGACAGGCCGGCGTGACAGGGATCGAGAGCCTCCACGTCTACGACGAGGAATTCGTTCTGGTGATGCCCTCCGGGCACCCGCTGGCAGGACGCAGCGACCTCACCGTCGCCAATCTCGACGACCTCGACCTGCTCCTGCTCGATGACGGTCACTGCCTGCGTGACCAGGTCCTCGACCTGTGCCGCTCCGCATCCGTCGGGCGGGACGCGGCCCAGGCGGTCACACGAGCGGCCAGCCTGACCACCATCGTCCAGTGTGTCATCGGTGGACTGGGCTGCACCCTCGTCCCGATCAGTGCGGTCGCCGCGGAATGCGACCACCCGGGCCTGGACCTGGCGACCTTCTCCGGCGGGGCCGGGACAGCAGGCCGTTCGGTGTACCTGTGCTACCGGTCGAGCTCCGGACGCGTCGAAGACTTCGAGGCCATCTCAGCGACCTTGTCGACGTCCTTCGCGGACGCCGTCGTCGCCGGGCGCGCGGTCCTCGGGAAGGCTCTCACCCGCGGATGACCTGCAGGCTGCGGAGGCGGACCTCACCGGCGTCATCGGTGGCGGCCAGGTCCACCACGCCCTCGAACGCCCAACCGTGGTCACCCTCCGGGTCGTCGATGATCTGACGGACCGTCCAGGTCCCGGCGTCCTCGGTGATGAGGACAAGATCCCCGGACCGTGCGGCGGTGTCGGTGCCGACGTCGTCGTACTCGTCAAAGTAGGCGTCCATCTCCGCCGGCCAGTCCGGTGGGGTGTCCAGGGAGGAGTCCAGTTCCGCGAGCTGGTTCTCCCGTTCGAAGGCGAAGAGCTCCACGTGGCGGAAGAGATGGTTGCGGACCATCCGCCGCAACGCCCGCGGATTCGACGAGAGCAGGGACGCGTCCCCGACGCCGAAGGCGTGCTCGGCGACCTGCTCGGCAGTGACCGGAACGTCAGGGTCGGACATCGCCGCCCACTCGTCGACGAGGGAGGAGTCCACCTGCCGGATGAGCTCACCGAGCCAGACGAGGATGTCCTCCAGTTCCTCGGTGCGGTGCTCCGGCGGGACACTGTGGCTCAGCGTCCGCCAGGCGTCGGTCAGGTAGCGCAGCACGACACCCTCGGCACGGGCCAGGGAGTAGGTCGATACGAGGTCGGAGAAGGTCATCGCCTTCTCGATCATCTCCCGGACCACCGACTTCGGCGACAGCCGGAAGTCTTTCGCCCATGGGTTGGTCTCACAGAAGATCCCGTAGGCCTGCTCGAGCTCGTCGTGCAGCGGCATGTCCCAGGTGATCTCCTCGACCAGGGCCATACGCTCGGTGTACTCGACACCCTCGGCCTTGAGCGCGGCGATCTCCTCACCCCGGCGGGCACGCTGCTGGGCGGTGAGGATCTGGCCCGGCTCATCCAGGATCGCCTCGAAGGTGCTGATGACGTCCAGGGTGTAGGTGGGGGACTCCGGGTCCAGCAGGTCCAGCGCCGCGAGAGCGAACGGAGACAGTGGCTGGTTGAGTGCGAAGTCACGCTGCAGCTCACGGGTCAGGCGGGCGTCCTTCCCTGAGGGGGTGTCCGCCGCGACTTCCTCGACGATGCCGGCACGGAGGAGGCCGCGGTAGAGGTCGAGGGTGGTGAGGATCTCCTGGTTCTGCTTGGCCCGGGTGTCGTGGTTGCCGCGCAGCAGCCCCTTCAGCGCCGCGTAGGTCCACTGGTCGCGGGCCACGACGTTGATGAGCATCGCATTGCTCATCCGGAACTGACTGACCAGCTCCTCAGGCTCTGCCGTGGTCAGCCGCTCAAAGGTGGACTCCGACCAGGTGGCCCTGCCCTCCGGAGCGTGCTTCTTGCGCATCTTCTTCAGCTTCTTCGGGTCTGAGCCCGCCTTCTGCCGCAGCCGGTAGTTCTCGATCTCGTGGTCGGGGGCTTCGACGATGACCGTGCCCTCGGTGTCGTAGCCCGCGCGCCCGGCACGGCCGGCGATCTGGTGGAACTCCCGGGACTTCAGGACGCGGTGCCGGATCCCGTCGTATTTCGCCAGCCCGGTGAGCACCACCGTGCGGATAGGCACGTTGATACCCACCCCGAGGGTGTCGGTCCCGCAGATCACCGTGAGCAGACCCTGCTGGGCGAGTTTCTCCACCAGTCGCCGGTACTTCGGCAGCATTCCGGCGTGGTGGACGCCGATGCCCTTGCGCAGCAGGCCCGAGAGGGTTCTGCCGAAAGCGGAGGAGAAACGGAAGGAACTGATCGCCTCAGCGATGGCGGCCTTGCGTTCGGCGGTCTGCGCCTTGTCGCCCAGCAGATGGACGCTGGTCAGCGCCTGGGCGCGCTCGGCGGCCTCACGCTGGGAGAAGTGTACGAGGTAGATCGGGGCCCTGCCGGTGTCGAGCAGCTCCTCGACGGTCTCGTGGACCGGGGTGTAGACGTAGTGGAAGTCCAGGGGCACCGGGCGGGTCGTCCCCGAAACCGTGGTACTGGTGCGCCCGGTCCGTTGCTCGAGGTCCTTCTCCAGCCAGGTGGTGTCGCCCAGCGTCGCGCTCATGAGCAGGAACTGTGCCTGGTGAAGCTCCAGTAGGGGTACCTGCCACGCCCAGCCACGGTCCGGCTCAGAGTAGTAGTGGAACTCGTCCATGACGACCTGGTCGATGTCGGCGGCAGCGCCGTCGCGGAGCGCGATATTGGCGACGATCTCCGCGGTCGCGCAGATGATCGGGGCCCGGCCGTTGACGGTGGCGTCGCCCGTCATCATGCCGACCTTCTCAGGGCCGAAGATCTCGCAGAGGGCGAAGAACTTCTCGCTGACGAGTGCCTTGATCGGTGCGGTGTAGAAGGTCCGCTGACCGTGTGCCAGTGCGATGAAGTGGGCGGCCGTGGCGACCAGCGACTTCCCGGAACCGGTGGGGGTGGCGAGGATGACATTGTCCCCGGCGGCCAGTGCGGTCGCGGCCTCCTCCTGTGCCGGGTACGGGGTGATACCCCGGCCCCGGGCCCAGGCCAGGAAGGACTCGAGGACCGCGTCATCCAGCAGGAACTCCGGGACCTCGGCCAGGTCCGGGAGCTGATCAGCGAGCGTGGGCTGGACGGGGGAGTCAGGGTGCGCGGGATTCACGCACTCCACCGTACCGTCAGCGGCCCACCGGCCCGGTCAGGCGTCCCTGTCCCCGTCCGTGGGATCCCCGGTACCGGTGGAGGGGTCGGTCCCGGCGTCGCCGTCGGAACCCTCGCTGTCACTGTCACCGGACATGCCGGCGAGGAAGCGCTCGAATTCCGCGCCGAGCTCCTCACCGGAAGGCACGTTCTCACCGGGGGCGAGCAGACTGTTCTCCCGGCGACGGCGCATCCGCGCCATCTCCTCGTCGTACTGCCGTTCCAGGGCGGCGACCACTGTGCCGATCTCCCCGGACTCCTCGACCTGTTCGGCCAGCTGGTTGCGGACCTTCTCCATATCAGTCTGCAGGGCGCGCAGTGGAAGCTCCAGGTCACCGACCTGCTCCACGGCGTGCAGCAGCCCGTAGGCGGCCTCCGGGTAATCCGAGGCGGCGATGTAGTGGGGGACGTGGGCGGTCAGACCGACGGTGTCCACCCCGGCGCTGGACAGGGAGAGCTCGGTCCGCAGTGCCGCGGACCCCGGGATGATCATCCTGGACTCCCACCGCTGCAGGTCAGCGACCAGGGTTGGGTCGGAGGCGTGGGCGGAGACCACCAGCGGACGGGTGTGCGGCACGGTCATCGGCGCCGCGTACAGCGCCACCGACCGGTCCACCCTGAGGCTCGTCGACAGTTCCGTGACCGCACGGCTGAAGGCATTCCACCGCAGATCCGGCTCCGGGCCCTCCAACAGCAGGAAAGGATGGCCGGCGGAGTCCTCCAACCGGTGCAGGGTCAGGGACAGATCCTCACTGCCGGTCAGACGGCTGCGGTCGATGGTCACGCCGGGACGGCGTGACCGGTAGTCGATGAGGGCGTCGACGTCGAAGGTGGCGACAGGGTTGTGCTCCAGCGCCTGCAGCAGGTGCTGCGACGCCTGTTGGACGCCCTGACCTGCGTCAGCGTAACCCTGGAGCGCGATGACCAGGGGTACTCCACCGATCCCGTCGCCGATACCGGGAGCGGGGTACTCGAGTTCGTACATGCGGTCATTCTCGGACATTGTCCGCTGCTCCTTCCACTCCGACAGACTGACGGTCCGCCAAGAGTACCAATTTTGTCCACAACCCCCGAGTTATCCACAGGCTCCTGCGGAAATGCGCTCGGAGCGGACGGTGGAACTTTCGCGGTAGGGGATGATTACCCCATGACGTACACATCTGACAACAGGAACTCCTCCCCGCCTATTCCCTCCGGCGCTCCGCAGGGACGCACGAACGTCGATCTGGGTGAAGACACCGCCGCACTCATCGCCGCCGTCCCCGCCATGCTGGGCTTCCGCCCGGAGAATTCCATGGTCTTCCTGGGGCTCAGCCGGCCCGCCGACGATCGGGCCACTCCCTCGGGGATCCGCCCCACGTCGTCGGAGGTGGGGCCGGTGGTACGGGCTGACCTGGTCGAGGGGGCGGTGACCGGAGCGGCGAAGGCCCTGATCCGGGCGAACAGCCACCGCACGGACAGGTCGGTGATCATCCTCGTCGTGGGTGGCGACGCAGGGCCTCTGGTGGACACGGCCGTGCGGCTCTTCCGGTCGGCGGGCCACCTGCCGGCTGCGGCGTTCCTGGCGACGGACCTGTGCGCAGGAGCTTCCTGGTGGGAGATTCCACTCGACGGGTCGGGGCAGGGGGCAGGGAACCGGGACTGGCCGATCGGAGCCCTTCCGGATCCCGCGTCCAGTCCGGCGGCGGGGCACACTGCCGGGCGGGACCCGGGGGAGATCCCGGACCAGGCGGCGTTCGACAGGCTGCTGGACAAAGAACCGGTTCCGCAGCATCTCAGGGGACTGCTCCCGGCCTGTTGGACGGGTCGCGACCATGGGGTGGCAGGGGACTACGGGGTGGCAGGGGACTACGGGGTGGCAGGGGAAGACGGGGATGTGGGGGAGACGTCACAGGACATCGTCGCACTCTGCGGATTCATAGACCACCTGGCGACCGTGGACGACCAGGACGCGACCCTCCGGACGCTGCTGGGGGATGAGGACGCGGCGCGATTCATCACCAGGGTCTGCTGCCGGGAACCTCTGGCCCGCGTCCTCGTGGTCCTGTCCACCGGCCCTTTCGGTAAGACGGTGCAGAATCTGCTTGCCGGGACCGCCCGCATCGCCCGGGGGCCGTTGCGTTACCGGGCCCTGGTACTGCTGTCGATGGCCGCGTGGTGTGGCTCCGGGGGAGTCCTGGCCCACCGGGCCGCCCACCGCGTCCTCGTGGAGTCGGACAGGCCGGGCTCGCCGGGGGTCCCGGCGGGACAGGTGACCGGGGGGACGCTCCAGCTGGCCCGCGAACTGGTGGCGACCGCGGAGCAGGGCCGTCCGGCGGGAGTGATCGCCAGGATGATCGACGGGGGAGTCCGCGACATAGACGACACCCTCGTCCGGGCGGGGGACGAGGGTGTCGGGGAATTGCTGGGTCGGGTCGTGGACCGCGACAGCGTCAGTGTCGTGCGAAATGAGCTCGGTCGCCGAGCCCGGAGGTGAAGGCCCACGCGTCGCTGACGATCGTGGTCAGGTCGGAGCGGGTCGGTGTCCAGCCGAGATCGGCCACCGCACGGTCCGAGGAGGCGATGAGGGTCGCGGGGTCTCCACCACGTCGCGGCGCGACCTCGGCGGGGATCGGGTGACCGGTGACCTCGCGACAGGTGTCGACGACCTGACGGACACTGAACCCGTCGCCGGAACCCAGGTTGAAGATCCGGTGCACACCGGGCTCGTTGGAGGACGCGGCGAGCAGGTGTGCGTCCGCGAGATCCCGGATGTGGATGTAGTCGCGGACGCAGGTGCCGTCGACGGTGGGCCAGTCGTCACCGAAGATCATGATCTTGTCACGGGCACCGGCCGCCACCTGCAGCACCAGGGGAATGAGATGGGTCTCGACGGCGCGGTTCTCACCGACGCTGCCGTAGGCACCCGCCACATTGAAGTAACGCAGGCTCGTCGCGCCGAGACCGTAGGCCGCGGCATAGGAGGTGATGATGTTGTCGATCGCCAGCTTCGAG
This sequence comes from Corynebacterium variabile, assembly GCF_006539825.1. Lineage (GTDB taxonomy): Bacteria > Actinomycetota > Actinomycetes > Mycobacteriales > Mycobacteriaceae > Corynebacterium > Corynebacterium variabile. The sequence goes on along the minus strand of NZ_BJNT01000011.1, from coordinate 26,084 downwards.
GCCCCGTAGGGGTTCGTCGGGGCGGTCGGCAGATCCTCCGTGATCGGCACCGTCTCCGGCTCGCCGTAGCAGGCGGCCGTCGAGGAGAAGACGAGGTTGTCGACGCCCGCGGCACGCATGAGATCGAGGAGCCGCAGACTGGTGACCACATTGCCGGACCAGTACTTGGCGGGGGAGACCACGGACTCGCCCACCAGTGACTTGGCCGCGAAGTGGAAGACCGCCGCGCAGTCGTCGGCGAGGACACCGGGAGCGGCGTCCAGGACATCTCCCTCGACGAAGGTCGCGTCGGAGGGGACGGCCTCCCGGTTACCGGTGGACAGGTCGTCGATGACGGTCACCCGGTAGCCCTGCTCCACCAGGACGGTGGCACAGACACTGCCGACGTACCCTGCACCGCCGGTGACGAGGACATGTGCTCCCTTGCTCAGCGACATGTACGGTCAGGCCTCCTCGACGATGACGCGGATGGCGTGTCCCAGTTCGTCGGGGACGGTGACGGTGCCGGCGTCCGTGGTCAGCGACAGACCGTCGGGGGTGTCCTGGGCGGTGACGACCGAACCGGGGCGGATGTCGTACTGACCGAGACGGGTGATGACCTTGTGCTCGACCTGGACGATCTCGTTGAAGCTGACGATGCGCACCCTCGTCGGGGTGCTCAGGTCGAGATCGGAAGCGCGGTGGGAATCGGCCGGGTTGGGGACGGACTCCGACCCCAGCTTGTCCAGCCCGGGCACCGGGTTGCCGAACGGGGAGGTGTCATGCTCGCTGAGGACCGCGAGCAGACGCTTCTCCACCTCATCACCCATGACGTGCTCCCAGCGGCAGGCCTCGTCATGGACGGATTCCCAGGGGAGACCGATGACATCGACCAACAGGCGCTCGGCCAGGCGGTGCTTACGCATCACCGCGGTGGCGTGCGAGCGACCCTCCTCGGTGAGCTTGAGGGAGCGGTCATCGGCGATCCAGAGCAGACCGTCACGCTCCATACGGGCCACGGTCTGACTGACGGTCGGACCGGACTGCTCGAGCCGCTCTGCGATGCGCGCGCGCAGCGGCGGGATGCCTTCCTCCTCCAGTTCGAAGATCGTCCGGAGGTACATCTCTGTGGTATCGACGAGATCCTTCACTCGACAACGGCCTTTCTCTGATAGTCGTTCTGACTAAACGTGCCAATGACTTATAAACTACACGTTTCGGTGCCGCGCGGGGAGGACCGGTCCTGCGCACCCGTCAGACGGCGTATTCACGCAGCTTCTCGGCACGTTCTCCCTCACGCAGCTTCGCCATGACCTCCCGCTCGATCTGACGGACCCGCTCGCGCGACAGGCCGAAGCTCCGGCCGATCTGGTCGAGGGTGCGAGGCATGCCGTCATCGAGGCCGTACCGCAGCTTGATGACGTCCTGCTCCCGCTCCTCCAGGGTGTCGAGGACAGCACGGACATCGGAGTGACGCAGTGATGCCACGACAGCGGCCTCAGCATCGGTGGAGTCCGAGTCCTCGATGAAGTCGCCCAGCGGCGCCTCCTCGTCGGAGCCGACCGGCATGTCGAGGCTCACCGGGTCGCGGGACTGCTTGAGCAGCGTCTCGATCTTCGACTCGTCGATGCCGGATTCCTCGGCGAGCTCTTCGTTCGTGGCCTCACGGCCGAGGTGCTGGTACATCTCACGCTTGATACGGGAGAGCTTGTTGACCTGCTCGACGAGATGGACAGGCAGCCTGATGGTGCGTGACTGGTCCGCCATGCCCCGGGTGATGGCCTGCCGGATCCACCAGGTGGCGTAGGTGGAGAACTTGAAGCCCTTGGCGTAGTCGAATTTCTCCATCGCACGGATCAGGCCGAGGTTGCCCTCCTGGATGAGATCGAGCAGCGGCATTCCGCGACCGGTGTAGCGCTTGGCCAGTGAGACCACCAGGCGGAGGTTCGCCTCGAGCAGGTGGGTACGGGCGGCGCGGCCCTCACGGGCGAGGATCTTCAGGTCACGCTTACGGGCACGGGTCAGCTTCTCACCGGTCTCCAGCAGGTGCTCCGCGTAGAGGCCGGCCTCGATGCGCTGGGAAAGCTCCACCTCGTCGGCGGCGGTGAGCAGCGCGGTCTTGCCGATCCCGTTGAGGTACACACGCACCAGGTCCGCCGACGGGTTCTCGTTGTTGCCTCGGCGGCGTCCCTTGTCCTTGGGGCGGTCCTCGGCGGCGGTGCCCCCGTCGGAGTCGTCGGAATCTGTGGAGTCGTCAGCGTTGTCGCCGTCAGCATTGTCACCCGTGTCACCGGCGTCGGTGGTCTCCTGCGCATCGACCGCGGCACCCTCGTCGAGTTCATCGACCTCGTTGAGGGTCTCGACCGCGTCGGTGCCGTCCACTGATGTGACGTCCAGGGTGTCCGAGTCGACCGTGGTAGCGGTCCTGCTGGTGTTGCTGTTGCTCATGCGGGTGACCTCCCGGGTTTGTTGTCCGAAGCACTCACTGATCCAACGGGTGGATCCCGGGAATTGTTCCCGGGGGTGGTTTCGGCGACGCTTCTGCGGTTGTTCGGGTGCTGTCGGCGATGACCCGCGGATTGCTGTGGTCCGTCCATATCCAGCGATGATTGATTTGGGAAAGCCTATCGCGAACTGATTTATTTCGACAGGGGAAGCTTACCCCCGGTCGGGGGTCCAGACGGTGCGGTCACCGAACTCAGGTCTCGACGATGACGGTGAACGGACCCTGGTTGACGGAAGAGACCTCCATCATCGCGCCGAAACGGCCCGTGGCGACGGTCAGTCCCCGGCCGCGGAGATCGTCCACCAGCAGGTCGATGACCTTTTCCGCGTCCTGCCCGGGAGCTGCGGCGGACCACGACGGCCGCCGTCCCTTCGCCGTCGCCCCCATCAGCGTGAACTGACTGACGACGAGGATCTCGGCGCCGTTGTCCGCGGCTCCGGAGCCACGGACCCCGTCCCACGGCTCACCCGGGGCAGGCAGGATCCGGAGGTCGGCGATCTTGCGTGCCACCGTGCGCCAGGCGTCCGGTGCATCTTCACGTCCGACGCCCACGAGCGCGAGCAGTGCCCCGCGGCCGGCACCGTCCCGGTTCCCGTCGACGGCGCCGACGACGTCACCTGCCACGGTGACCTGTGCCGAAGACACGGTACTGACGACAGCCTTCACCGCAGACCCTCTCCGTAGCCGGCCACGGAGTCGCCGTCGAGGAGGTCTGCAGGCAGCAGCAGGCCGTGGCGCACCAGATCGACCACCAGCGGCACCAGGGCACTGGTGAACGCCTCGTCGTCGAGGTCGTTGACCGCGCAGTAGAGCCCCGCGGTGTCCCGCAGGCTCAGCCCGTTCGGGTTTAGTCCGGCGACGACCGCTGACAGCGGGGTGTCGATCTCGTGGCTGAACCGGGGTCCGTCGGTCCGGGTCAGGCGCAGCACGGTGCCGCGGAAACCGATCCCGGTCGGGTCCGGCAGCTCCACAGATTCCCTCGCCACCGTCGGTCGTACTGCGAAGGAGGTGTCCAGGATGTCCCCGGCGTCCCGGTCGGACAGCCACCCGTTACGCAGGAACCACTCGGCGACCTCGTCGCCGAAGAAGCCGAGGTCCGGAGTGGTGATCTCCTCGAAGGTCACTTCCGACGGGCCGTCGATCCGTTGCATGTGCAGGTAACCCATCCCGATCCGGGTGACGCCGTGGTCGGCGAACATGTCGAGCCAGCGGCGGGTCCGGTCGCGGCCCTCAGTGGTGCGGATATCCACGGACTCGTCGGTCAGCCAGGTCCGGACATAGGTCTCGGGGTCCACCTCATCGCGCTGGACCACCCAGGCGCGGATCCCGGTCTCCGGGAGCCAGGACGCGACGCGGGACGCCGGAGACTCGGTGAAACCGGTCGCCCAGGCACCGAGCAGGTGGGCGGTGCCACCGGGGGAGAGGTGCCCGGCAGCTCCGGCGGCGACGAGCCGGCTCGCACCGTCGAGCTCGAGGCCGGAGTCCCGGTAGACGTGACCGACCTCCCCGACACCGACGACGAACGGCGGGTTCGAGACGATCCGGTCGAAGTATTCGCCGTCTACCGGCCCGAACCAGTTGCCCTCACGCCAGTCGACCGGACGACGCTCCCCGGAGGTCCGTAGGACGCTCCGTTCGGAGGCCCGGGCGAAGTCCAGGGCACGGCCGTGGATGTCGGTGGCGACGACCTCGTCGGCATCCAGCGAGAGAGCCAGGACTCCGGACCCGGTGCCCAGGTCGAGCAGTCGGCCGGGGCGTCCTGCGGGCACCTGGTTGAGCAGGGTCAGTGGGGCCTGTCCGACACCGGGGACATGGTCAGGGCCCGGGACACGGACGTCGAGGGACGCGTCCGGGTCGGAGACGATGAGCAGCCCGTCGGTGCCGTGGTGCGGGTCATCGACCGGACGGATGTCGACGGTGCTGACCAGGCTGTCCCCGGAACCGGGGAGGAGTACACCCGCATCGCGGAGGCGGTCGACGAGATCCTCACCCAACAGCGCACACAGGTCAGTCCGGGAGGTGGCGTCCCGCAGGAAGAAGCAGCCGGTCATCACCGTGTCCCTACTGTCCCTACTGTCCCTACTGTCACGGCTGTCACGGCTGTCACGGCTGTCACGGTCGGCGGGGGTGAGCCGGCGCAGGGCGGCACCCGGGTTGCCCTGCAGTGCCTCGCGCCATCCCACCGTGCCGAGGACGCCGGTGACGGTGTCGCGGCCGTAGTTCAGGGCGGTCAGTGCGGTGACGAGGTCACCGAGGGCATCAGGGCGGGGATCTGCGGTGCGCGGGGCATCGGTGGCGTCCTGCGTGGTCATCGGTGGGGGTTCTCCTCGTCGGCGTTGATGATCTCGGGGGTGTCACGGTGGGTACCGGTCTGCGGTGAATCCGGGGCACTGCCGAGTGCGGCGCGTGACGACCGGGCCGCCAGCGCCTGCATTTCCCGGGCGCGTTGTTCACGGACCAGGGCGGGCTTGTACACCTTCGGCACGCCCTTCTCCTGTGCCTCGCCCGGGTCATTGGCCAGCAGGACCGCCACCCACGGCAGCGGTAGCGAGATCACCGCCACGAAGGCCGCGAGTGCGGGATTGTGCAGCCAGCCGTAGATCATCACCGCGATGATGAACAGTGGGATCCGGGAGAGCTGGAGGGCGGCGTAGACGTGGCGCCGGTGACGCCAGTCGGTCAGACGCGACTTCTTCGCCGAGGTGATGAGGACCGTCTCGCCGGAACCGCGGCGGCGCCCGAACAGTCTGCGTCCTGCACGCGGGTTCTGCCGGCGCGTCGCGTCCTGTTCCTCGTCTGCCATGGGGCCCACCGTAGTCCCTGCACCCCGTCGACTTCACACGGGACAGCAGGATGACCGTCACTCACCGGTGCCGCCTTCCGCAGTTCGACGGGCAGGTGGGGCGAACGGGTGGAAATGAGCGGGCGGCAGGGGCATGATTGACCCCGTGACTACTCCCGGAACATCAACGATTGAGCGCCCCGACGTCCGGACGGACGACCAGACCTCCGACGACACCCCGAAGTTCTTCCACTACGTCAAGAAGAACCAGATCGTGGACTCCGCAGTCAACGGCCGCATGGTCGTGGCCCTGTGCGGTGAGACATTTCCGGTGACCAAGCAGGCCAAGCCGGGCTCCCCGGTCTGCCCCGACTGCGAGCAGATCTACCAGGGGCTCCGGAAGAAGTGACCTCCGCCCCTTCCGGCATGTCGGCTGTCCTGCCCGCCGGGCTCCGTCTCTGGCAGCAGGAGGCACTGAAGAAATACCTCGAGACCTCGCCGCGCGACTACCTCGCGGTGGCGACCCCCGGTGCAGGTAAGACGACCTTTGCACTCACCGTGGCGCGTGTCCTGCTGGACCAGCGCGTCGTCGAACGCATCGTCATCGTCGTGCCCACCGAGCACCTCAAGAGCCAGTGGGCGGCGTCGGCGGCACGTCTCGGCATCTCACTGGACGCCGAATTCACGAACTCCTCGGCCGTCAACCCCTCCCACAACGGCGTGGTGGTGACCTACGCCCAGGTCGGCATGAAGCCGACCAAGCACTACCAGGTCGCCACAGCACGCAAGACGCTGGTCATCCTCGACGAGATCCACCATGCCGGCGATGCCAAGAGCTGGGGAGAGGGTGTCCGATTCGCCTACGACCAGGCGGAACGACGCCTGGCGCTGACCGGTACCCCGTTCCGGTCCGATGACTCACCGATCCCGTTCATCCTCTACAAGGAGATTGACGGGGCCCTGGTCTCCCAGGCCGACTACACCTACGGATACTCCGAGGCACTGTCTGACGGTGTGGTGCGTCCCGTGGTCTTCATGTCCTACTCCGGCAACACCCGGTGGCGGGATTCGGCGGGCGAGGAATACGAGGCACGTCTCGGCGAGCCGCTCAATGCCGAACAGACCGCCCGGGCGTGGAAGACAGCCCTGGACCCGAAGGGGGAGTGGATCCCCGCGGTCCTCGCCGGAGCGCACACCCGTCTGCTCCAGCTGCGGCAGTCCATTCCGGACGCCGGCGGGCTGGTCATCGCCACCGACACGACCACCGCACGTGCCTACGCGAAGATCCTGGAACGTATCAGCGGCACCACGGTGACCGTCGTGCTCTCCGACGAGGCAGGGTCGAGCGACCGGATCCGGCACTTCTCGGACAGCACCGATCTCTGGATGGTCGCCGTGCGCATGGTGTCCGAAGGGGTGGACGTGCCCCGCCTGGCCGTCGGTGTCTATGCGACCTCCGCCTCGACTCCACTGTTCTTCGCCCAGGCCGTGGGACGTTTCGTCCGGTCCCGGCGCAGGGGTGAGTCCGCCAGTGTCTTCCTGCCCAGCGTGCCGGTGCTCCTGGACCTGGCGTCCAACATGGAACGGCAGCGCAACCACGTGCTGGGCCAGCCGGACCGCCCGAACGAGGGATGGGACGATGAGCTGCTGGTCCAGGCGAACCGGGAGGAGACCGAACCGGACGAGCAGAAGAGCTACGAGTCCATCGGTGCCGAAGCCGAGCTCGACAGTCTCATTTTCGACGGCTCGACCTACGGCACGGCGACGATGGCCGGGTCCGAGGAGGAACAGGACTACCTGGGGCTTCCCGGACTGCTCGACGCAGACCAGATGAAGACCCTGCTACGCGCGCGTCAGTCCGAGCAGCTCGACGCCCGGGCCCGCGAGGAGGTCGCCCGCAAGGAACAGGAACGTGAGGCGCGACGCCGGGGCGAGGGCCTCTCCGGCACCGACGGTGCCGGCAACCACCGCGAGCGGGTGGCCAGTGAGGAACTGCCCGCCCTGCGCAAGAAACTCAACACCCTCGTCGCCGCGAAATCGGCACGGACCGGACGGCCCCACGGAGCCATCCACAACGACGTCCGGCGCAACTGCGGCGGCCCGCCCACCGCCCTGTGCTCGGCGCAGCAGCTGCAGGACCGGATCGCCTACCTCCGGGACTGGTGAGGCAGGGTCGTCGGCTACGCTGGACACCATGGCACAGCAGCGTCCGAAGAACCCGTCCCGGCCCCCGCAGCGACAGAGTCGGCTGGGGCTGGCAGCGTTGCTGCTCGGTGTGATGGCTCTTCCCGCGGCACTCATGCCCGTGCTCGGGATCATCATCGCCGTGGTGGTGCTCATCGTGGGGCTCGTCGCCCTGGTCCGCGCCGTCCGGGTGCCGGAGATCAGCTGGACCTATCCAGGAATCGCCGTGGTCATCGCGGTACTCGCCCTCGCTGCCGCGAGCCTGGTGACCAGCGCCGCCGACGACAAGATCAAGGACTGCGGCGCCACCACCGTCGACCAGGCCGACGACTGCCTGCGCGACGGCAACTGACCCCCACAGCACAGACGACGACCCCCGGCCACCATGGCCGGGGGTCGTCTGTCTGACCGGGGAACTCTAGTCCAGGTAGTCGCGCAGCACCTGGGAGCGCGACGGGTGGCGCAGCTTCGACATGGTCTTCGACTCGATCTGGCGGATACGCTCACGCGTCACCCCGTAGACCTGTCCGATCTCGTCGAGGGTACGGGGCATACCGTCGGTCAGACCGAACCGCAGCTTGACCACACCCGCCTCACGCTCGGAGAGGGTGTGCAGGACATCCTGCAGCTGGTCCTGGAGGAGGGTGAAGCTCACCGCGTCGACCGCGATGACGGCCTCGGAGTCCTCGATGAAGTCACCGAGCTGGCTGTCACCCTCGTCACCGATGGTCTGGTCCAGGGAGATCGGCTCACGGGCGTACTGCTGGATCTCGAGGACCTTGTCCTCGGTGATGTCCATCTCCTTGGCGAGCTCTTCCGGGGTGGGCTCGCGGCCCAGGTCCTGGAGCAGCTCGCGCTGTATACGGCCGAGCTTGTTGATGACCTCGACCATGTGCACCGGGATGCGGATGGTGCGGGCCTGGTCGGCCATCGCGCGGGTGATGGCCTGGCGGATCCACCAGGTGGCGTAGGTGGAGAACTTGTAGCCCTTAGTGTAGTCGAACTTCTCGACTGCGCGGATCAGGCCCAGGTTTCCCTCCTGGATCAGGTCCAGGAAGGCCATACCACGGCCCGTGTACCGCTTGGCCAGGGAGACCACCAGACGCAGGTTCGCCTCGAGCAGGTGATTCTTCGCCTTGCGCCCGTCCCGGTCGATCTCGCGGAGGTCGCGCTTCTGGATCGGTGAGACCTTCTCACCGGACTCCTTGATCTGTTCCATCTTGTAGGTGGCGTACAGGCCGGCCTCGATTCGCTTGGCCAGGGACACCTCCTGCTCGGCGTTGAGCAGCGCCACCTTGCCGATCTGCTTGAGGTAGGCGCGGACCGAGTCCGCCGACGCGGTGAGCTCGGCGTCCTTGCGTGCCTGACGGAGGGCGGCGGATTCGTCCTCGTCCCAGACGAAGCTGCCGTCGGTGGCTGCCTTCACTGCGGCTGCACCGGTGGTGGGCGCATCTTCATCGGCGTCGTCGGTGTGTTCGTCGTCCGCGTCCGCGGCGACAGCGACGGCGGGAGTACCCGCGTCGTCATCGTCGTCATCGTCGGGGTCCAGGTCATCGTCGGCCGCGAGGTCTTCGTTGTCGTCGATGTCGTCGAAGTCTTCCTCGACGTCGTCAAAGTCACCGGGATGATCGGGATCGTCGATGTCGTCGTCATCGACGTCACCGGAACCTTCCGCGTCCTTCTTCTTCGCACCCCGACGGGTCTGCTCGGCCTCCACGGCCCCTGAAGCGGACTTCTTCGTGGCGGCCTTCCGGGCGGTGGTCTTCTTTGCCGCCGTCTTCTTGGCCGTGGCCTTCTTCGCGGTGGTCTTCTTCGCGGTGGTCTTGCGCGCCGGTTCGGCTGCGGTGGAGGCTTCTGTGCCGGCGTCCGTCGACGTCGGTGCCTCGTTGACGGCCGGGGTGGCGGCCTTCCGGGCACTGGTCCGGGCAGTCTTCCGGGCTGCCGTCTTCTTGGCTACCTTGCGTACCGGTGAGGAACCGCTGTCGGAGCCGGGGGTGGGGGAGGTGTTGACCGCCACGGAAGACCTTTCTTACGGGGACGGGGACAGAAAAATGACGTGGTTGCACTTCAGCGGCGCCGGGCAGATACCGTCGCGCGATGCGGAGTGCTGATGTAACCGCAATCGACCCCCTATTATAACCCAGAGCGGGAAAACGCAACGGGGGGGACCGCTACGGGGGCGGTGATGCAGGGTGGATCAGGGACGGATACCGTCGCGTACCGCACCGGCAGCACCGACGATGCCGGCCCGGTTGCGCAGTACGGCAGGGAAGATCTCGGCGTCGACGGCCAGGTGCGGCCCCCATTTCTCGAATTTCCGGGAGACGCCGCCGCCGACGATGATGCGCTGCGGGTTGAGGATCCTCCGGTACTCCTCCAGGACACGGTCGACCCGGCGGGCCCATTCGCGGTAGCTGAGTTCCTCACGCTCCTTGACCGCGGACGACGCCCATTTCTCGGCGTCCATGGCCGGGAAGATGAGGTGACCGAGCTCGGTGTTCGGGTAAAGGGTGCCGTTGACCAGCAGCGCCGAACCGATGCCGGTGCCGAAGGTCAGCAGCAGTACGGCGCCTTCACGGGCACGCGGGTCGCCGTAGCGGGCCTCGGCGAGTCCGGCGGCGTCCGCGTCGTTGAGGACGGCCACCTCTCGGGGTTTGCCGTCGACCGCGAGGTGTCGGGAGAACAGCTCGGCGCAGTCGGTGCCGATCCAGGAGTGGTCGATATTCGCGGCGGTCAGTGCCGTCTGGTTCTGGACCACGGCGGGGACGGTGATGCCGACCGGTCCGTCCCACTCCGCCTGCTCGAGAAGCTCGGCGACGACGTCGGCGACGGCCTCCGGAGTGGCGGGCCTGGGAGTGAGGATCTTGATGCGCTCTCCGATGAACTCACCGGAGTCCATGTCGACGCGGGCCCCCTTGATGCCGCTGCCGCCGATGTCGATGCCGAAACCGGTTGTGCCTGCCGTCTCTGTCGTCATGGTCTGCGATGCTACCGGAGTCTCAGCCGGCGCATCCGGTGACGCCGGGGGCGGGGGCTGGCACCATGGGGAGCGTGTCTACCCCAGAGAATTCCCCTGCCCATGTCCTGCTCACCGCCGACGATACGGAGGTCCCCGGTCGGGACGTCGTCTCCGTTATCGGGGACCGTACCCCGGAAGACCTGCGTCAACTGGCGGTCACGGTCGCTGCGGCGGCTGCCGGCCATGTCCGTGAGGCACGGCGCCACATCGTCGGTCCCGATGGTCGGGTGCCCGTCGCCGCGACGAAGAGCTCGGACGTCGACCCGGTCACCGCCGTCGACCGGTCCAGCGAGGAACTGATCCGGGGGTTTCTCGCCGACCGGGCCCCGGGTGACGCGATCCTGGGGGAGGAGGACGGCGGGGTGCTCCGGGAGGACGCGGTGACCTGGGTCGTCGACCCGATCGACGGCACCGTGAACTTCATCTACGGCGTCCCCGCCAGTTCGGTGAGCGTCGCGGCGACGGTCAACGGCGTGCCGGTGGCGGGGGCGGACATCGCCCGCCACCGGGTGTTCTCCGCGTGTGTCGGTGGACCCGCGCAGGTCGGTTCCGAGAGCGCCGCGGGTGGTGACGTCCACCCCCGGTCCCGGATCCTCGGTCCGGTCACCGGACCCGCCGGTCTGTCGGAGGCCCTGGTGGGCACCGGGTTCTCCTATTCGTCCGCGCGTCGCGCGCAGCAGGCTGCCCTGCTGGTTGAGCTGCTGCCGCATATCCGTGACATCCGTCGGCTCGGGTCCGCCGCGCTCGACCTGTGCGCGGTGGCCGCCGGAGCACTGGACGGTTTCTACGAACACGGTCTCGGCCCGTGGGACCACGCGGCCGGAGCACTGATCGCGGCACGGGCAGGTGCCCAGGTGCACATGCCCGTACTCACCGCCGGCTACGACGACGGTGTGGGGGTGCTTGCTGCTGCTGCGTCGGTGGCCGGCGAACTGGCAGGTCACACGGTTTCTGTGCGGATGGTCGACAACGCGTGAGGGGGAGTGGAGCGGGGGTGGTCAAGGAGTGAAGTGACAACCGGCCGCGCCTGATTTAGTATGCGCGGGACAACCCCCGGTGAACGCGTTCTGACCGGCGCTGCTCCGGGAGTCACTCCACGACAACAGCACATGCACGATGCCCTTTTCGGGGATTCAGGAGGCAGCACCATGGCGACCGACTACGACGCTCCACGCACCCGTCCGGAAGATGAGATCGAGACCGACTCCCTGGAAGGGCTCAAGGCCGCGGAAAAAGCGGAACCGGAGATCGACGACACCGACGACGGGGAGGTCGTCGAGCCGCTGGACATTCCGATGTCCGACCTGTCCGGGGAGGAGCTCAGCGGTGAGGTGATCCCCCGCCAGACCGACGAGTTCACCTGCTCGGTGTGCTTCCTGGTCCAGCACCGCAACCGTATCGCGGAGGACGAGGGTAACGGCGAGTACATCTGCGTCGACTGCGCCTGACACTGCCGACACCGCCGGACACTGGTGCCGGATCTCCCGGGGGACGGGAAAGGCCCCTCCACCGCACGGTGGAGGGGCCTCTGTGTACCGGGGTGCCGGCGGATCAGGGCCGATCAGGAGACCGGGGCGCCGAACGCCTTGAGGAGTTCCTCGGGTTCCGCGGTGGACACCAACCAGTAGGGGGTGGGGTCGTCCGGGTCGTCGAGGACGAACATCGCCATCGCCGGGATCCATGTCCGGTGGGCGACATAGGCTGCCGGATCGAGCTGGCGCCCCATTGCGGCACGACGTGCGGTCGGGGGCACCGGGACCGTCCGGGACACCGCCGAGCGTGGCAGGGCGGCGTCCCCGACCCGTAGCCAGGTCTCACCGGTCTCGTCACGTTCGACGATGACGCGGTTGCGGGAGGCGTACACCAGGCTCCAGATCACGGCGGCGAGGGCGATGATGCCGACGACGGCACCCCAGTACCATTCCCGCTTCATCTGACCCTGCCAGGCGAGGAGCGCGGCAACGCCGATACCTATGAGCCACCACGACAGCGGGACCGGTTGGCGCTCGGAATAGAGGACCGCGGGCCCGGATCCGGGGGAACTGGTGCCGGACGGCTCCTGTGCTGGTTCCGGGGCCACGTCATGTCCTGTCTGGTCGGGGACGTTCACAACCACACAGTGTAGCCCGCCGGGGGACGCGGACCATAGACGGCCCGTAAGGGGTGACATAGCTGGACGGTAGACTACGGCCCATGACCGAGACCCCCGATGAACCCTTGCGTGTCCACCGGCTCGACCCGGAGCTTCCGCTGCCGCAGCGGGCACATCCGACCGACGCCGGAATCGACCTCTGCAGTGCGGAGACCCTGACACTGGACCCCGGCGAGCGCGCCCTGGTCGGGACCGGCCTGGCCGTCGCGCTTCCCGTGGGAACAGTGGGGCTGGTGCACCCCCGCAGTGGCCTGGCGTGGAAGAAGGGTCTGTCGATCGTCAACGCCCCAGGGACCGTCGACGCGGACTACCGTGGAGAGATCAAGGTGTGTCTGATCAACCTGGACCCGCGTGAGCCCGTGGAGATCACCAGGGGAGACCGGATAGCCCAGCTGCTCGTCCAGCAGGTCAGCCTCTGCGATGTCGTGGAGGTCACCGGCCCCGTGGAGCTCGGAGACACGGTCCGTGGCACCGGCGGTCACGGTTCCACCGGCCTCTGACACGCCCGGCACAGTCACCGACGCACACCAAGCACGCACAGCAGTACCGAGGAAAGGACCGACCACCATGTGGCCATTCGGTAAGAGCAGGAACTCCTCCGCCCGCCCCGAGAACGAGACGGTGGAGTCACCGCACTCCGGCGCGGTCGCCGACGCCACTCCGGAGACCGGTGCGCCCGCCGCGGATGCGGGAGCACAGGGCAGGGCACAGGACGCGGCACAGGGCACGGCGTCCTCCTCCTACGACCCGGTCAACGGGAGCTTCGGCCCCTTCGACGGTGACTCCGTCAACTACAGGGACTTCGACTTCTCCGATTTCGCCAAGGGCGGCCTTGACCTGGGCTCGATGCTCATCCCGGTGCCTCACAAGGGTGAGGTCCAGGTGGAGATGGGTAAGGAAGGCCCCCGCCAGATCCACATCCTCACCCCCTTCGGCCGGATCACCCCGGCGGCCTTCGCGGCTCCCCGCAGTGGCGGTCAGTGGGCCTCGGACATCGACGGTTTCGCCGAGAGCATGGCGGGCGACGGACTGGAGGTCACCCGACGTGACAATGACTGGGGTGTCGAACTGGTCGGCACCGTCGGCGACGGAGTGGTCCGCGTCATCGGTGTCGACGGTCCGCGCTGGATGCTGCGGATGACGCTGGCGGGTCCGGCGACGTCGGCTGAGGAGTTGGCCGAGCTGTCCTACGAGGTCATCTCCCGGACATTCGTCAACCGTGGGTCCGAGCCTGCACCGGCGGGTCGCTCCCTGCCGGTGGCGATCCCGCAGGCGATGGCCGACGAGCTCAAGCGCACCCTCGCCCAGCAGCAGCAGGCCCAGGCACAGAAGGCGCAGAAGTCAGCCCCGGCTGCGTCTCCGGAGGCCACCGGGGACGCCACCCGGAATGCACCGGTGCAGCCGGAACAGGCCCGCCGCCGCACCGGGGGCACCGCGTCCCGGCAGATGGGTGACTCCGAGTGACCGGAGAACTCGAGGAACGCAGCGACCGCGACGGACCGAGCATCCTCGAACAGCTCGGCGGCACGTCCGGGATGGTCTCCACCGTCATCCCGGTACTCGTTCTCGTCCCGGTCAACGCGAAGTGGGGTCTGGGCCCTGCCCTCATCGCCGCCGTGGCCGTGTCGATCGCCGTCTTCCTGTGGCGGCTCGCCCGACACGAGACGCTCATGCCCGCGGTCTCCGGTCTGATGGGGGTGGGCCTGTGTGCGGTCATCGCCTGGCTGACCGGTGACGCCAAGGGCTATTTCGCCTACGGCATCTGGTACTCCCTGGTCGCCGGCATCGTCTTCACCGTCTCCACCCTGGTCCGCTGGCCGCTGGTCGGACTGATCTGGCACGGCATCAACGGCGAGACACAGCGGTGGCGGACCAACCGCACCGCCGTGCGTGCCTATACCGTGGCCACCCTCGCCTGGGCGATCGTCTTCTTCGCCCGGTTCATCGTCCAGCAGTGGCTTTACAACCAGGATGACGCGGTCGGCGCGCTCGGAGTCACCCGTATTCTCATGGGACTTCCCCTCACCGCGGTGGTTGTCCTGGTCACCGTGTGGGCGGTCCGGACCGCCGGACGTGCCGAACGCGGCGAAGACACCACCGCGGTATCCACCGGACGCCACGTGGCACCCGAATCAGACTCAACGGACGAGGAATCACTGTGACCGATCAACTGACCCTGGACATCACCGGTCCCGCCCATGGTGGAGCAGCCGTTGCACGGTGTGGCGAGGACGCCGGGGAGCGCTCCGGACAGGTCGTCTTCGTCCGTGGGGCACTGCCCGGCGAGACCGGCGTCCCCGTCGTCCTGGACGAGAAGACCTCCGGCAAGCGGAGGTTCCTCACCGGCCGTCTCGCTGACGTCGCACAGATCGGCGGCCCCTCCGCTCACCGCGTCGCCCCGGTCTGTGCCGCGGCCGCGGCCGGAGCCGGCTGCTGTGACCTCGACTTCGTGGACGCCGAGGGGTCATTGGAGTGGAAGCGTCAGGTCGTCGTCGACCAGTTCGCCAGGATCGGGCACCTCGACCTCACGGATGTGACAGTGAGCGCCACGTCCCCGGCCCCGTTCACCGGGTACCGCACCCGGGTCCGACTGGGGGTCGATGCCGAGGGCAGGGCCGGTCTCCGTAGCTCCGGCAGTCACGGGATCATCCCGGTCGCCGAGGCGGTCTGTGCCCAGTGGGCCCCGGCGCTTGTGGACGGTCTCGCCGAGGAACTGGTGTCCTTCACCCTCACCCCTGGTGCGGAGGTCTGCGTGGCCGTCGGTACGGACGGGGCGCGGTCTGTCGTGGAGCTGGTCAAGGAATCCACCGGGCGGAAGACCACCCGGGGACGCCGCGACCACCGCCGCCGTAACGGGGCGGTGCGGCGGCGGACCCGCCGGACCGTGCTCAGCGGTGACGGCACCGTCACCCACGCGGTCAACGGTGTGACCTGGACCGTCCCGGTGGAAGCCTTCT
The DNA here is from genome assembly GCF_006539825.1 of Corynebacterium variabile. GTDB lineage: Bacteria > Actinomycetota > Actinomycetes > Mycobacteriales > Mycobacteriaceae > Corynebacterium > Corynebacterium variabile. Next base: position 10,505 of record NZ_BJNT01000011.1, on the reverse strand, counting down.
GGCAGGCTCATGTAGCCTCCCCGGAGCTCTACAGTGACTGGATCACCTCGACGCTGGCAGGTGACGCTGGCGTAGCAGACGCAGTGCCCGGCGACGGATCTCCGGCCGCCTGGGACCTCTACGGCGGTTCCGGTGTCTTCTCCGCCGCACTCACGGCCGCCCTGCCCGGCGCGCAGGTCGACTGTGTCGACGTCGCCTCCGAGGCCACCGCCGCCGGGGAGCAGGCACTCGCTGACCGGGACGTGCGCTTCGTCGCCGGGGATGTCGCCAGCCACATCGCCGAATTGCGCGGCGGCAGGGGACTGGCGGCAGTGGTGCTCGATCCGCCGCGTACCGGAGCCGGTGACCGGGTCCTCGAGGAGGTCGCGGCCCACCGCCCCGCCCACGTACTGCACATCGGCTGTGACCCGGCGACCGCCGCCCGTGACGCCGCGACCCTGGCCTCTGCCGGGTACCGTCCGGTGTCCCTGACCGCGGTGGACGCCTTCGGTCTGACCCACCATGTCGAGGTCCTCAGCCACTACGTCCGTGCCACCGAGTGATGGTCCAGGTGATGCTGCCATGACCGATCTGCCGATCCTGTCGACCGTGTCCTCGCCGGCGGATCTGCGTTCCCTCGACGAGCCGACGATGGTGCGGCTGGCGGCGGAGATCCGCAGTTTCCTCGTGGCAGAGGTCTCGACCACCGGCGGTCACCTTGGTCCCAACCTCGGAGTCGTCGAACTGACCCTGGCCGTCCACCGCGTCTTCACTTCCCCGTCGGACCCGGTCATCTTCGACACCGGCCACCAGGCCTACGTCCACAAGATCGTCACCGGTCGCCGCGACCTCTTCGACACCCTGCGACAGCGTGACGGACTGTCGGGATATCCGGCCCGTGACGAGAGTCCGCACGACTGGACGGAGTCCTCCCACGGGTCGGCGTCCCTGTCCTACGCTGATGGTCTGGCGAAGGCGTTCGCCGTCACCGGACAGACCGACCGACGGGTCGTCGCGGTCATCGGGGACGGGGCACTGACCGGTGGCATGGCCTGGGAGGCGCTGGAGAGCATCGCCGAGGGTGTCGACCGGCCGGTGGTCATCGTCGTCAACGACAACGGACGGTCCTACCGGCCCACCGTCGGCGGGCTCGCCCACACCCTCGCCGCTCTGCGCGACCGGGGTGTCGGACGTGGCACGGCGTCCGGGCACCCCCGACGCCTGATCCACGGGCTACGCCACCAACCCGCCGGCGAGGTCAGTCCACGGACCCTGTTCAGTGACCTGGGACTGACCTATCTCGGCCCCGTTGACGGCCATGACCTTCACGCGCTGGAGGACGCCCTGCGCCGGGCGCGGGACCACGGTGGACCCGTCATCGTCCACGCTGTGACGGAGAAGGGGCACGGCTACGCCCCGGCGCTGGCCGATGACACCGACCGGATGCACTGCATCGGCGTCACAGACCCGGTCACCGGGGAGAGCCGGGCGCAGCAGACCCGCCACTGGACCGATGTCTTCGCCGGGAAGCTCGTGCGTCTGGCGGAGGAACGGAAGGACATTGTCGCGGTCACTGCGGCGATGACCGACCCGACCGGGCTCACCAAGTTCGCTGAGCGCTTCCCCGACCGACTCTTCGACGTCGGCATCGCGGAACAGCACGCGGTCACCTCCGCGGCCGGTCTGGCCCTCGGGGGGCTGCACCCGGTCGTCGCGCTGTACTCCACCTTCCTCAACCGGGCCTTCGACCAGTTGCTCATGGACGTCGGCCTGCTGCATCTGCCCGTGACCTTCGTCCTGGACCGGGCAGGGATCACGGGGCCGGACGGGCCCAGTCACAACGGCATGTGGGATCTGTCCCTCACCGCGGTGGTGCCGGGAATCAGGATCGCCACACCCCGCGACGGTGTGCGCCTCACTGCGGCTCTGGACCGCTGTACCAGCGTCACCGGGCCGACGGTGCTGCGCTTCCCCAAGGGGACGCTGCCTCCGGCTGTGCCGGCGCTGCGGGAGACCGCGGACTACGACGTCCTCGCCGAACCAGACGGGGACGCCGGGGACACAGTCGCCCGCAGCATCCTCGTGGTCAACTACGGTGCATTGACTGAACAGGCTTTCGCGGCGGCTGAGGCCCTCACCGACGCCGGCTACGTCGTCACCCTCATCGACCCGGTGTGGGTGACGCCGGTCGCCGACCCGGTCGTGGACCTCGCGGCCGACGCCGACCTGGTCATCACCGTCGAGGACAACGGAGTCCACGGTGGTGCCGGTCAGCAGCTGCACCGGGCACTGGCCACCGCCGAGGTAGACACTCCCGTGCGTTACCTCGCCGAGGACCAGACCTTCCCCACCCACGGCACCCGTGACGAGGTGCTGGGCGACTACGGCCTTGACGAGGCGTCAGTCGTCCGTCGCGTCCTCGACTGGGCAGGGCATCTCTTCGGCGATCACGGGAAGTAGCGCCGGGATCAGCAGGTCTGACTGCCATGCCCGGGCGTCCTGCGCGGTAAGAAGACTGCCCATGGCGTCCTCGGCCCATCCGACGGGGTCCTCGGCGTAGCCGGACGCCTGCCCGGCGTCCAGCGTCTCGAGCAGCTGGGCGGCGTCCCAGGCCACCGAACGCACCGAGGCTGAGACGACGAGTTCCGACGGGTGCAGGTCCAGCCGTTCGGCGAGGTCGTCGACCGCGGTCCGGAAACCGGAGGCCAGCCGACCCGCCACCGGGTAGTCCTTCGCCCAGGTGCGGTGGTCCGGGCGTCCTCTGGGGCTCCGAGGCCGGTCCGGCAGCACCGCAGCATCCACCGACAGTGCATCGCGCACCCCGGCCACCAGGCGGGCCTGCAGTTCTCGGGACATCTGCGGGCCCTGGCGTCCACCGGACCGTCCCCGTCCGCCGTGGCGGACGCCGCGGCGGGAGTCACCGCGTCCCGAACGGAGCATGTCCTCGGCCTGGTACGGTGCGCGGGCCATGTCCACGATCACCGAGGACCTCAGCACCTTCTCCGGGGGAGTGTCGCGGCGTCGCGCCACCTCGGTACGGATATCGGTGAGCCGACGGGCCATCTCCAGTCCGCGGGGGTCACGCACGGCGCCGATGCCCCGCAGTCGTGTCCAGTCCTGGGCCTGCACCGGCCGGGACCAGTCCGCACTGACGTGGTCACATTCCTGCCGGTACCAGCCGACACGGTCAAGCCCCTCGGCCTCACTACGACGCCGCAGCCGGGACATGGCCGTGGCCAGCAGTTCGACGAGCAGTTCCACGTCCAGCGCGGCGTAGGTCAGCATGTCTGTCGGCAACGGTCGGGCGGACCAGTCCTCACGGCCCTTGTCCTTGGCCACCGTCACCCCCAGCAGTTCCTCCAGCATCCCGGCCAGGCCGATCTGCCCGAAGCCGAGCAGCCGGCCGGCGATCTGCGTGTCATGCAGCAGGGGAGTGTGCCACCCCAGCGTCGTCAACGCCGGCAGGTCCGTGTGCGCGGCATGCAGTACCCACGGCAGGTCGTTCAACACCGGCGCCAGCAGCTCCCCGGCGTCCGGCACCACCGCCGGGTCCACCAGGTGTGTCCCCGCCCCCGCACGCCGCAGCTGCACCAGCCAGGCGCGGTCGTCGAACCGGAAGCCGGAGGCGCGCTCGGTGTCCACCGCGACCGGGCCCGATCCGGTGGCCAGCACCTCGGCCACGTCGGCGACGGCATCAGAGGTGTCGGCGAGTGGGGGCAGTCCTTCCCGGGGGGAGGCGAGGTAGCGGGTGTCAGTCAGGTTGTCTGCGGTGTTCTCCACGGGATTCAGTGTCCACCCCGGGAGGGCAGGGCCGCCACTCCCGCAGGGGGGAGACCCGCGACCGAGGCCAGGACCTCGGAGAACGCCGCCACATGTCCGGACAGGTCCGTTCCCGTCGCACTCCAGGACGCCCGCATCTCCAGCTGGTGTGCCCGTGGTGGACCCCCGATGTCCCCGTGGCGCACCGAGGTCGTCGACGTCACCGTTCCCCCCAGGTCCTTGTAGCCCACCCCCGGGCCGGACAGCTGGCCGTCGAGGCCGTCGGTCAGCCACTCCCACGCGACGTCCGGCAGCAACGGGTCCCCGACCGTCGCCGCATCCATGTCCGCCTGGATGTAGGCCACCAGACGCATCAGTCCCGGGCCCTCGTCGCCGGCCGGGTCATGCAGCAGGATCAGGCGGCCGAACGCGTCCCCGTCCCCGTCACCGACCCAACCGTCGGCCTGCTGTGCCGCGGTGATCCGGTCGACCTCCAGGCCGACGGCGTGGCTGTACGGGGCAAGCCGCTGGGGTGCCCTGATGTCCGTCAGCGATATCCCCGCCCGGAGATCCGCAGCGGCCATCGACTCCACGGCCTCCCGGAAGCTCACGGGGGCATCGGTGGAAGGGGTGTCAGTGGTGTCAGTGGTGTCAGTGGTGTCAGTGGTGTCAGTGGTGACGGTGTCTGCTGAACTGTCTGGACTCACAACCGGCACACTATCGGTGCAGGTCGCCAAACAGGGGTAGGCGCGCCGAACCCCCCGGAGTCGGTGACGGGTACACCCACACCGCCGTCCGGGGGCATAATCGGAGACTGTGACTCTGCCGACTTCAGCCAGCCCAGACGCGAACCCGACCGACGCCGGCCTCGCCGCCGCTACCGCCGCACGCCGTGCCGCACCGGACGCTCCCTTCCTTGTCGCAGCCGCCGGAGGAACCCCCTCCCGGCGACCCGTGTGGATGATGCGCCAGGCAGGACGCTCACTCCCCGAGTACCGCGAACTGCGCGCCGGGGTGGAGATGCTCGACTCCTGCTTCCGCCCCGATCTCCTCTCCGAGATCACCCTGCAGCCGGTCCGCCGCCATGACGCCGACGCCGCGATCCTCTTCTCCGACATTGTCGTCCCGCTCAAGGCCGCCGGTGTCGCCGTCGACATCGTCCCCGGCCGTGGCCCGGTGCTGGAGCATCCGGTGCGCACCCCGGCTGATATCGCCGCGCTGCCCACCGTGGAGCCCGGTCAGCTGGAGTCGGTGGTCGAGGGCATCGGGGGAGTGCTCGACGAGCTGCGGGACGACCAGGTGCTCATCGGTTTCGCCGGTGCCCCGTTCACCCTGGCGTCCTACCTCATCGAGGGAGGCCCCTCAAAGAACCACGGCATCACCAAGTCGCTGATGTACTCCGAGCCGCAGACATGGCACGCACTGATGGAGAAGCTGACCCCCACGGTCATCACCTTCCTGCGCACCCAGCTCGAGGCCGGCATCGACGCCCTCCAGCTCTTCGACTCCTGGGCCGGGTTCCTCTCACTGAAGGACTACCGGGAGTTCGTGGCCCCGTACTCGCAGCGCATCTTCGACGCCGTGCGACCCTACGGTGTGCCGATGATCCACTTCGGGGTCAACACCGCCGAACTGCTCGGCGAGATGGCCGCCGTCGGCCCGGACATCATCGGAGTCGACTGGAAGACCCCGCTGGACGTCGCCGCCGCCCGGGTGACCGCGGATCTGCGTGACCGTGGCCTGCGTGTCCCGCGTGCGATCCAGGGCAACCTGGACCCGGCAGTCCTGCTCGCCGGCCCCGAGGTCATCGCCGGGCATGTGCGTCGGATCTGCGCTGAGGGCGATGCCGCCATCGCGGCAGGCAACGCCACCGGCCACATCTTCAATCTGGGTCACGGCGTACTGCCGGAAACTGACCCGGACGCCATCACCCGCGCCTTCGCGGAGGTGCATGCGCTGTGACTTCCCCGACTGCGCCGACCATCGCCGTGATCGGGGGCGGCGTCTCCGGTCTCACCGCCGCCCGGACCCTGCGGCGGCAGCTCGGTGCGGACGCCGACATCCTCGTCCTCGAGGCCTATGACCGGCTCGGCGGCAAGCTCAAGACCGTGGACTTCGCCGACGGTCCCGTCGACATGGGCGCCGAGGCCTTCCTCACCCGCCGGACCGGGCTCGCCGCACTCGTCGACGAGCTCGGGCTCTCCGCGGAACTGCGCGTCCCCTCCGGACTGCACAGCTGTTTCTACGTCGACGGGCAGATGGTGGACGCCCCGGCCCGTACCATCATGGGCATCCCCGCGCGGGGCGCCGATGTCGCCGGCATCGTCTCCGCGGAGACCGCCGCACGCATCGACGCCGAAGCCACCGCCGAGCCGCTCGCCTGGTCCGTCGGTGACGACGTCAACGTCGGCACACTGGTGCGGTCACGCTACGGGGGGGACGCCGTCGCCCGGCTTGTCTCACCGATGCTGGGCGGTGTCTACTCGGCGTCCGCCGACTCCCTCGGGCTGCGGGCCACCGTCCCCGCCCTCGCCGCGGTCTTCGATGACCTGGCGTCCGCCGGGGAACCGGTACGGCTGTCCACCGCGGTATCCCGACTGCTGGCTGAGCGGGAGGACGCCGCGCGCTCCCTCGCCGCGACCGGTGAGAAGCCCGCACCGGTGTTCAACAGTTTCGTCCACGGCTACCGCGCACTGATCCGCGCCCTGGCCGAGGACGCCGACGCCGATATCCGTCTCAACACCCAGGTCGAGTCGGTGAGCCGGTGGCGCGGACGGTTCTGGCTGGAGCCCGTCGGGGAAGTCGACGCCGTCGTCGTCGCCACCCCGGCCCCCACGGCCGCCGTCCTGCTGGGTGACGTTGCCCCGGAAGCCGGTACCCTGCTCGGCGGTATCGACCTGGCGAGTTCGGTGGTCGTGGGCATGCGTTTCGACACCGACGACGGACTGCCGCAGAACAGTGGTGTCCTGCTCGGGACGGATGCCCCGGGCGTCCACGCCAAGGCGTTCACTTTCTCCTCCCGCAAATGGCCGCACCTGGCCGAACGGGGTGGGGCGTTCGTGCGGGCGAGCTTCGGCACCCTGGCCGACGCCAGCCTCGTCGACGCCGACGACCGGACCCTCATCGGCTACGCCGTGGAGGACCTCGCCACCGTCACCGGATTCACCGCCCGGCCGGTGGAGACCTTCGTCCAGCGCTGGTGGGGCGGCCTGCCCAGCTACGGCGAGGGCCACCTCGACCGGATCACCGCGGTGCGCGACGTCCTCGCCGACAGTCCCCGGGTGGCACTGGCCGGATCGGTACTGCAGGGCGTGGGTGTCCCCGCCTGCGCCGACTCCGGGCGCGACGCCGCACTCAAGATCATCGACGACCTTTCACAATCCTGACCAGGAGAAACATGTCCAAGCTGAATTTCAAGGCACTCAATGAGAAGCTGCAGTACACCATGTGGTCCGTGTTCACGGTCCGCAAGGGTGAACTGCCCGTCGAGGACGCCGCCCGTGCCGAGATCGCCGCGGAGTTCGCCGAGTTCCTGGCGTCCTACGACGACGAGGAACTCACCGTCCGTGGTGTCTACGACCTCACCGCCCAGCGCGCCGAGGCCGACCTGATGATCTGGTGGCACGCCGAGAAGTTTGACGACCTGCAGCGCGCCTACCGCCGGTTCCTCAAGGAGACCCGCCTCGGCCAGGTCTGCGACGGGTACTGGTCGAACTCCGCCCTGCACCGACCGGCGGAGTTCAACAAGTCCCACCTGCCGTCGTTCATCATGGGGGAGGAGCCCGGTGACTGGATCGCCGTGTACCCCTTCGTGCGGTCCTACGACTGGTACCTGTTGCCCGACAAGGAGCGGCGCACCATCCTCGCCGAGCACGGCATGGCCGCCCGCGGTTTCGACGAGGTCCGGGCGAACACCGTCCCCGCCTTCGCCCTCGGTGACTACGAGTGGATCCTCGCCTTCGAGTCGCCGACCCTCGACCGCATCGTGGACCTGATGTACCAGATGCGCTACACCGAGGCCCGCCGCCACGTCCGTGAGGAGATCCCCTTCTTCACCGGACGCCGCGTCAACGGTGACCCGGAGGACCTCACCACCTTCATCACCGAGCTCCCCTGAGCCCGGTGACCGGAATCGTCCCGGGCTACTTCTCCCGGAGCTCGAGTGCGAGCCCGTTGATGCAGTAGCGCAGGTCGGTGGGGGTCTCGTAGCCCTCACCGGAGAACACATGGCCGAGGTGCCCGCCACAGGTGGCGCAGAGCACCTCGGTCCTTCTCACACCCAGGGAATCGTCGACCTTCTCGATGACGGCGTCGGAGTCCGCCGGGTCGAAGAAGGACGGCCACCCGCAGTGGGAGTGGAACTTCTCCGTGGAGCGGAACAGCTCCGTGCCACAGCCGCGGCAGACGTAGACCCCCTCGGTCTCGGCGTCCGTGTACTCGTGACTGAAGGGCCGCTCCGTGGCCGCATGACGCAGCACCTGGTAGGAGTCCGGCTCCAGTCGCTGTCGCCACTGCTCGTCGGACAGGGCGGAGAAGTCCGTGAACTCTCCGTCTGACAGGTTGAAATCACTCATCGGCGGTGCCTCGCAGTCTGATCGGTGGTCTGGTCACTACCAGGTGTAGCACCGTCGGACGCCGAGTTGTTCCCGGCGTCCCCGTCCGTGGCCCCGGAGCCCAGCAGATCGCGGACCAGGGCGCCGGCACCAACCGGATCACCCACTTTCCGGCGGGCGACCAGCCAGCCGGTGACGGTGACCGCGGAGGCTGCGACGATGATGCTCCACCCCACAGTCCCGTAGCTGTAATGGAGGATCTCGCCGAGCTTCGGCCAACGGTCGGACTTCCAGGAATCCCAGGTCAGGCAGCAGTAGACACCGAACCAGATCAGGGCGCTGTGCATCACCGAGCGACGGCAGAGCACCGTGAAGATCATCGGCACCAGCAGCATGGAGTAGTACATCTGGCCCAGTGAGCTGACGAGGAAGACCCCGGCCAGCAGTACCGCGGTGGAGGTCGCCGCCCACATGAACGGGTCGGAGTTGCGCCACCACAGCAGTCCGAGGACGGCCACGGCGACGCACAGGGCGGCCAGGGCCTGGCAGACCAGGACCAGCGCACCGGGCCACCCGTAGTGGGCGCCGACGCCGGCGATCGCCGAGTTCGCGTAATCGCGCACCTCACCGAGATAGGGCAGCAGGGTGTCGACGTAGGTGTCGGTGTCCGGCACCAGAAGCCAGCCGACACCGGTGAAGACCACCGGGACGATGATGCCGGAGACCAGGATGCTCCACTGACGACGCACCAGCGGCAGGAACAGCACGACGATGAACTGCGGCTTCACGGTGATCGCCAGCCCGAGCGCGACACCGGCGATGATGCCTGCCCAGGGGATTCCCGGGGCACCCGGTGAGGTACCCGCGCGGTCGCCGCGTCCCCGCAGGATGTTCCAGGACGCCTGGCCGCGGTCGACGAGCAGCAGCCAGAGGAAGATGACCTCGAGCAGGAAGAGGACACCGTTGATGTTCGAGAACAGCAGGGTGTTCGTCACGGACTCGGTGGCGAAGACCAGGAAGACAGCGACAGGAAGCACCGGGCCGGTGAGGCGGCGTCCCACCAGGAGAGTGAGCAGAGCCAGTGCCAGGAGAATGCAGGCTGCGTCCGCCAGGATGAGCAGATTGCGGCCCATGCTCTGGGAGAACATGCCTATCGGGCTGAGCAGGAGAGTGCCACCGGGAGAGTAGAGGTAGTGGGGGTCGTCGCTGGCGTGGTAATCCTCGACGTAGACGGCCGTGCCGTTGACGAACCTGTTCAGTGCGGACCAGACGGTGGTGAAGTCATCGGTCGGGCGATCGTTGCGTGGCGAGATGACGACGCGGTGGATGAGCGTCATGATCGCCAGCGGCCAGGCGGCGCGGGTCAGGATCCGGCATGCCTTGCCGCCACTGACGGGGGCGGGGTGGGCGGTCGCGGGCTCTGTGGAAGGTGTCGTCGTCGAGGCAGTCACGCCGTGAATGTTATCGGGGTATCACCCTGGGGAGGGCAACCCGGTCGACTTCGTCGGTATTACCCGGGAAACGGGGGTACGTGCTGGGTGTGTGCATACAGAAAACGCCGTTGCCGGTAGGCCGGCAACGGCGTCTGAACTGTAGTCCCAACTGGGTTCGAACCAGCGACCTTTCCGGTGTGAACGGAACGCTCTTCCACTGAGCTATGGGACTCTCGGGAACGGCAGTAAATGTAGCACCTCACCTACCCATCTGTGCAAACTCCCACGTCACAGAGGAAGAATGGGGCCCATGAGTGGATTTCATCATGTCGAGTCGTGGACGGCCGGTGGACCGTATCTCACGCTGACCACGTCCCCGAATATCTCCGGACCGGACCATGACCGCCGGGCGCCGGGACTGAACCACCTTGCCTTCGGGGTGGGATCGCCGGCGAGGGTCGATGAGATCGTGGGTGCGGCCCGCCGACACGGATGGCGTCCCCTCTATCAGGAGCGCTATCCCTGGGTGGGTGGGCCGGACCACTACGCAGGATGGTTGGAGAACTCGGCCGGGTTCAAGGCGGAGATCGTCGCCGAGTCGTCGTCCGGCACGGGACGGGACCGTGATCGCGCCACAGGATGGCAGACAGAATGACAGAGATGTCATCCAGGGGATGATTCCGGTGTGGCCACCGAGCCCCGGTAGTTCCGGTGACCTGCATGTTTGTGGCCAATGCGAGGAACCGCTATAGTTCATTCCCGCACCGCACAGACGGTGCAT
>NZ_BJNT01000010.1 GCF_006539825.1 Corynebacterium variabile | reverse complement strand
AGACAAGAGAGCCCCGTACCTCAGGTACGGGGCTCTCGCCATACCGTGGTTCGGTTGCCCGGGGCATCGCAGCACATCTGCGTCAGGCACGGATCGCAGGTTCTGTGGCACAGGATCGACGATCCGTGCCTGACGCAGATCTGAAGCCCCGGAGTCCGGGGGTGCCGCCGCTCGCATCCGGGGGGTGGGGTGGCCGAGGTGCAGTCGGTTCTGCGCCCGGTTTCCCCGCAGGTAGGCTGATCGACGGACACCGGGTATCAGTTCTGTTGTCACCCCCTGTATTCCACGCTGATGACGGTCGGGGAACTTCCCGTCCGTACGCTCCGACTACTGGAGCGGGCCGGTCCCCGGCCTCCGCAGTCCGGCCTGTTCCGACGAAAGGACATCATGACCCGTTTTTCCCGCCTGGCCGCCGCCCCCGCGCTTGCCGGGGCACTGATCCTGGCCCCCGCCGTCGCCGGCGCAGGTTTCCTGCCGGCCGCCGTCGCCCATGACGCAGTGGTCGGGTCCACGCCGGAGGACGGTGCTGTCCTGGACGCCGCACCTGACCGGATCGAGCTGGAGTTCTCCGCGAACCCGCGTGACACCTTCAATACCGTCGCCCTCTCCAGGGACGGCGAGGTGCTGGTCACCGAGACCCCCGAGATCGACGGCAACCTCCTTTTCATCGATGTCCCCGACGATGTCGACATGACCGACGGCGAGTACACCGTCGGATTCCGGATCACCTCGTCGGACGGGCACCCCACCGAAGGCAGCTACACCTTCACCCTCGACACCGGCGGAGACGCCGCCCGGGACGCCACCGACAGTGAGGACGGATCGTCCTCCGAGGACAGTGACGACGACGGGATCCCCGGCTGGGGGAAGACCGCACTCGGTATCGCCGGTGTCCTCGTGCTCGTCGGCGTCCTCGTGATGCTCATCGCCCGCCTGCGCTCCACCGACAAGTAGCCGTCAAACACACAACAGAAGGAACTGAACAGTGAAGACCCGCAAAGTCGCCACCACCGTGCTGCGTCGGACGGGCGCCCTGGGCGTCGCTGCCGCCCTCGCACTCTCCCTGGCAGCCTGTGGCGAGGATGACGACACCTCGAGGGACACCACCGGCACCAGTGCCGTCTCCGACATCAGTGCTGAGGGCCTGTCCTTTACCGACGGCTATGTCGGGGCCAAGACCGCCGACACCGGGATGACCGCGGTGTTCGGTGTGCTCACCAACACGACCGACGAGGACATCCACCTGACCGGGGTCTCCGGTGACCTGGCAGGGGAGTACCAGTACCACGAGGTCGTCGACGGTGTGATGCGGGAGACCGCGGACGGGATCACCGTGCCGGCAGGCGACTCATTCACCCTGGAACCCGGTGGCCACCACATCATGATCATGGACAGCTCCGAGGAGATCGCCGCCGGTGACGAGCTCAACCTGACGCTGACCGACGACAGCGGCACCACCTACGAGCTCAACGGCATTCCGGTGCGGGTCCAGCAGTCCTCCCACGAGGACTACGGCACCGACGGGGACGCCGGCATGGACCACGGCGACCACGACATGCAGTGACCAGACCTCACCAGTACGGACCCATCATGGACACGAACTTCCGCGTGACTCGGCGGGGCTTCCTCGCCGGCCTCGGCCTGGCATCCGCCACCGCTGCGGTCGGTGCCACCTCCGCCTGCGCTGACGACAGCGATCCCGCCCCGGTGCCGAACACCGACTCCACCGGGGCCACCCCGGACGCCACGGTCGCCTTCGACGGCCCGCACCAGGCCGGTGTCGCCACGCCGCTGCAGCGGCACAACACCACCGTCGCCTTCACCCTGCGCGACGGGGTGGACGTCGCGGGTATCCGTCGGCTGCTGCGCATCTGGACCGGGGACGCCCGTCGGCTCACCCAGGGCGAACCGGTACTCGCCGATCTCGAACCGGAGCTGGCGTCCGACCCGGGACGTCTCACCGTCACCTGCGGCTTCGGTCGGGGGCTGTTCGAGAAGGCCGGTATGACGGACAAGGCCCCTGACTGGCTGGCGCCGCTGCCGGAGTTCACCGGTGACCGTCTCGAGGCCCGTTGGGGCGACCGCGACCTCGTGCTCCAGATCTGCGGTGAAGACCGCACCACCGTCTCCCACGCCCTCCGCGTCCTCGTCCGTGGCGGCGCCGACTATGCCCGTCCCTCCTGGTCGCAGACCGGGTTCCTCGACATCCCGCGGGGTGCCGACGGCACTCCGGGCACCCCTCGTAACCTCTTCGGATTCAAGGACGGGACCGTCAATCCGCGCAGCGACGTCGAGTTCGACGACCAGGTCTGGATCGGGGAGGACGCCGCCTCCCACCCGTCCCAGACCGGTGGTACCTGCATGGTCATCCGCCGGATCGTCTTCGACATGCCGCTGTGGGAGTCCGCCGACCGGCCGACCCGTGAGACCTCGATGGGCCGCACCATCGTCGAGGGCAATCCACTGTCCGGTGAGAAGGAACATGACGAGCCGGACACGTCCGCCGTCGGCGTCGACGGGTTGCCGGTGATCGACCGCAATGCGCATATCGCGCTCGCCGGCGTCCACGACGGGGACACCCGTCAGCGGATGCTGCGTCGGGCGTACAACTACGATCTGCCGGTCACCCCGTCCTCCGCTGACGCGCTGCTGGACGCCGAGCCCGTCGCCCTGTCGGACACCGGCCTGATCTTCACCTGTTTCCAGCCGGACCCGCGGACCTCCTTCATCCCCGTCCAGCGACGCCTCGCGGCCGGCGACCGGCTCAACGAGTGGATCACCCATGTCGGATCGGCGGTCTTCCTCATTCCCGCGGGGACCGCGGAGGGGGAGTACTGGGGCGAGGCACTACTGGGTTGACCCGCCGGGTAGAGTGGTCCGGGAATTATGACTGTCACCAGGTATGTGACCGTCTTCGCCTGTTGTGTAAGGAGCACACCACCCGTGAGTGAATCAGCGCTGGACGCCGGCAACGGAATCGGAAACCCGGAGGTGACCGTCGCGACGGTGACCTTCACCGTGCCTGCCGGTGAGTCCGCCGGTGCCGCGATGCGTCCGCTGGAACTGCCGAACAAGGGCCCGGAGGCCATCGTCTGCGTGAAGGACGCCGAGGGTAACCTCCGCGACCTGGCCTTCACTCCGGATGTCGACACCGAGGTCACCGCGGTCGCCGCGAACACCGACGAGGGACGCGGCGTCATCCGTCACTCCTGCGCCCACGTCCTCGCCCAGGCGGTGCAGAAGGAGTTCCCGGGAACGAAGCTGGGCATCGGTCCGGCGATCGAGAACGGCTTCTACTACGACTTCGAGCCCGCCGAGCCCTTCACCCCGGAGGACCTCAAGAAGCTTGAGAAGTCGATGAAGAAGATCATCAAGTCGGGCCAGAAGTTCGAGCGCAAGGCCTATGACTCGGTGGAGGACGCCCGCCTGGAGTACCTCCAGGAGCCGTTCAAGCTGGAACTCGTCGACGACAAGTCCCGCGGAGACATCCCCGAGGGCGACGCCTCCGTCGAGGTCGGCGAGGGAGAACTCACCGCCTACTCCAACGTGAACCCGCGCTCCGGCGAGGTCGAGTGGTACGACCTGTGCCGCGGCCCGCACGTGCCCACCACCCGCTACATCCCCGCCTTCGCCCTGACCCGCACCTCCGCCGCCTACTGGCGTGGTGACCAGTCCAAGGCCGGCCTGCAGCGCATCTACGGCACCGCCTGGGAGTCAAAGGAGGCACTCGACGAGTACCAGACCATGCTCGCGGAGGCCGAGAAGCGCGACCACCGTCGTCTCGGCTCCGAGCTGGACCTGTTCAGCTTCCCCGACGAGATCGGTTCCGGGTTCCCGGTCTTCCACCCGGACGGCGCGACCGTCCGCATGGAGATGGAGGAGCACTCCCGCCGCCGTCACATCGCCTCGGGCTACTCCTTCGTCAACACGCCGCACATCACCAAGGGCGACCTGTTCAAGAAGTCCGGTCACCTCGACTGGTACGCCGACGGTATGTTCCCGGCCATGAAGCTCGACGAGGAACGCGACGCCGACGGCAACATCACCAAGCAGGCCGTCGACTACTACGCCAAGCCGATGAACTGCCCGATGCACAACCTGATCTTCGCCTCCCGTGGCCGGTCCTACCGCGAACTGCCGCTGCGGCTGTTCGAGTTCGGCACCGTCTACCGCTACGAGAAGTCCGGCGTGGTCCACGGTCTGACCCGTGCCCGCGGCTTCACGCAGGACGACGCCCACATCTACTGCACCGAGGACCAGCTCGAGGTCGAGCTGACCACCGTACTGGAGTTCATCATCTCCCTGCTCAAGGACTACGGTCTCGACGACTTCTACCTGGAGCTGTCGACCAAGGACCCGAAGAAGTTCGTCGGTTCCGACGAGGTCTGGGAGAAGGCCACCAACACCCTGCGCGCCGTGGCGGAGAAGTCCGGCCTCGAGCTCGTCCCGGACCCGGAGGGTGCCGCCTTCTACGGTCCGAAGATCTCCGTCCAGGCGCGCGACGCCATCGGCCGTACCTGGCAGATGTCCACCGTGCAGCTCGACTTCAACCTGCCGGAGCGTTTCGACCTGGAGTACACCGCCAGTGACGGCACCAAGCAGCGTCCGGTGATGATCCACCGCGCCCTGTTCGGTTCCATCGAGCGCTTCTTCGGCGTCCTGCTGGAGCACTACGCCGGCGCCTTCCCGGCCTGGTTGGCCCCGCACCAGGTCACCGGCATCCCGGTCGCCGACGAGTTCATCCCTTACCTGGAGGAGGTGACCGCCGAGCTGCGTGGTCACGGTATCCGGGCAGCGGTCGACACCTCCGACGACCGGATGCAGAAGAAGATCCGCAACCACACCACCGGCAAGGTGCCCTTCATGCTGCTGGTCGGTGGCCGCGACGTCGAGGCCGGGGCGGTCAGTTTCCGCTTCCTCGACGGAACCCAGGTCAACGGCGTCCCGAAGGAGGACGCCGTGCGGATCATCACCGAGTGGGTGTCCTCCCGCCGGAACGACCAGCCGTCCGGGGAGAGCGTTGACGCACTCCGCTGAGGACGCCCGGGGCACCAGGGACACGGTGACCGTCACGGGAGCCGGCGTCGATGACCGCCTGGCCAGGCTCTGGGCCCCGTACCGGTCGCTGTATGTCACGACGACGACAAAGCCGGAGGACCCCTTCGTGGATCTCCCGGCCGGGTCCGACGAGGACGGTCTCATCGTGGCGCGCGGGAACGAGGTCTTCTGCATCCTGAACCTCTACCCGTACAATCCGGGACACATGATGGTCATCCCGTACCGTCCGGTCGCCTCCTACGAGGACCTGACGGAGACGGAGACCGCGGAGTTCTCGGCCTTCACCAAGAAGGCGGTCCGGGTGCTGCGCCGGGTGTCGCATCCGGACGCGGTGAACATCGGCATGAATCTGGGGCGTGCCTCAGGTGGGTCGGTGCCGAACCATCTGCACCAGCACATCGTGCCGCGGTGGACCGGCGACGCGAACTTCATGACGGTGATCGACGGGACGAAAGTCCTGGTCCAGGCACTGTCGCAGACCCGGGAACTGCTGGCGTCTGCATGGCAGGAACTTGACGTGAACGACAGTACCGACGGTACAGAGGAGTCAGAGTAATGCTCAGTGTGCGAGGACGGCGTCCCGCTGCGGTGGTGGTCGAACCCATCGCCCGGCGACTGGTCTCGTGGGGGATCTCACCGAACACGGTGACGATCACCTCCACCGCGGTGGCCGTCGTCCTGTCGGTCGCGCTCATCCCCACCGGCTGGCATTTCCTCGCGGCGGTGCTGCTCGGTGTCGCTGTCGCCAGCGACATGATCGACGGCACCATGGCCCGGATGAAGGACGGTGGCACGCGCTTCGGCGCCACACTGGACGCCACCTGTGACCGCATCACCGATGGTGCCCTGTTCGGGGCGATCGCCTGGTGGATGGCCTTCCAGGACGATCACGAACCGTACAAGGGTCTGTTCGCCTGCGCCCTGGTCATCATGGTCGCCAGCCAGGTCACCTCCTATGTCAAGGCACGGGCCGAGGCCTCGGGCATCAAGGTCGACGGTGGTCTCATCGAGCGGCCCGAGCGACTCATCATCGGTCTGGTCGCACTGGGGCTCTCCGGGCTCGGCGTGCCCTACATCCTCGGAGCCGGCTTGATCATCCTGGCCCTGGGCTCGGTGTACACCGTCATCGAGCGGCTGGTCATCGTCGGTAAGTCGGATCTCGCCCGCGAGACCATCGCCCCGCCCACCGGGGCGAAGGACTTCCCGGACGCCGATCCCGCCGAGCAGTAGGAGGAGAACTGACGTGACCGAGACTTCCGCCCGCCCATCCCTGTCCGAACAGCTCAGCTCCCTGGCCTACCGGGCCGGGTGGTCGGTGGTACGTCGTATCCCGGAGCCCGTCGCGGCACGGGTCTTCGACACGATCGCCGACATCGCCTCCGGTCACGGCACCGGGCCCGAGCAGCTCCGCGCCAACCTCGGCCGCGTCGTCGGGGACGCCAATGTGACCCGCGAACTTGTCCGGGACTCGATGCGCTCCTACATGCGTTACTGGTCCGAGGCCTTCCGGCTGCCGAGCATCGCCGGCCCGGAACTCGCCGCCCGCGTCAAGACGGGGCTGTCGGACGCAGACATGGAGCGTTACGCCGCCGCCCGGGAGCGGGGGAAGGGCGTGGTTCTGGTTCTGCCGCACTCCGGCAACTGGGACATGGCCGGAATGTGGCTGGTGAACACCTTCGGGCAGTTCACCACCGTCGCCGAACGGTTGAAGCCGGAGAGTCTCTTCGACGCCTTCGTCGACTTCCGTGAGTCCCTCGGCTTCGAGGTGCTGGCCCTGTCCGGTGGCGAGGAGCCGCCGTTCGGCCACATGAAGAAGGTCCTCGAGGCCGGCGGCACGGTCTGCCTGCTGGGGGAGCGTGACCTGTCCGGAAACGGCGTCGAGGTCGATTTCTTCGGCGAGCGGACGAGTATGCCTGCCGGACCGTCCCGCCTGGCGCAGGAGACCGGTGCGGCACTGATGCCGGTGCACTGCTGGTTCACCGACGGCGGTTGGGGTCTGGCGATCCAGGAGGAGATCGACTCCTCCCAGCCCCTCGGCGACATGGTGCAGCAGCAGGCGGACGCCTTCGCCAGGAATATCGCCGCGCATCCGGCAGACTGGCACATGCTCCAGCCGCTGTGGTTCGGTGACCTCTCCGAGAAGAGGCGACACCGCCTGGGACTGGAGGACTGAGCGACGTGAAGATCGGAATGGTCTGCCCTTACTCCTTCGACGAGCCCGGTGGTGTGCAGGTGCACGCCATCGAACTCTGTGAGGAGCTCCAGCGCCGCGGCCACGAGGTCAGTCTCATCGGCCCCGGCAGCGACGCCGCCGAGGTCCCCGACTTCGTCGAGCTCGGCAACGGTGTCGTCTCCATCCCCTACAACGGCTCGGTCGCCCGGCTGGCCTTCGGGCCGAAGACCTGGCGTCACCTGCGTCGGTGGATCGGCGAGCATGACTTCGACGTGGTGCACATCCACGAGCCGAACTCGCCGAGCTACTCGATGATCACCCTCGCCCAGGCGAACGGTCCGCTGGTGGCGACGTATCACGCCTCGGCCAGCGAATCGAAGATCCTCCGGGTGTTCCTGCCGGTGCTCCGTCCCTTCCTGGAGAAGATCCACGCCGGCATCGCGGTCTCCGAGGAGGCCCGTCGCTGGCAGGTGGAGATGCTCTCGGGCGATCCGGTGCTGATCCCCAACGGGGTGGACACCGGCAACTACCGTAACGCCGACCCGATGCGGGGCCTGACCGCCGACCGGCCACGGCTGATGTTCCTCGGGAGGTTCGAGGAGCCCCGTAAGGGTTTTCCGCTGCTGCTCAAGGCACTTCCGGAGATCCTGTCGAAGGTTCCGGACCTCGAGGTCGTCGTCGCCGGTGGCGGAGACGTCTCCGAGCTGCACCAGATGCTGCGGAGGGCGAAGATCAGCTGGGTCGACGGCCTCGGTGATCCTGACGACGGTCAGCGGGCCTCGGTCCGCATTCTCGGCCGCGTCAGCGAAGAGGACAAGGCTGCGGCGCTGGCGGCGTCCGATGTCTATGTCGCGCCGAACACCGGTGGCGAGAGCTTCGGCATCGTCCTGGTGGAGGCCATGGCGGCGGGTGCCGCGGTGATCGCCAGCGACATCCCCGCGTTCGCCGCGGTCACCGACCACGGTCGGGCGGGGTACCTGTTCGCCAACGGGTCCGTGCGTGATCTGGCCCGCGTCGTGGTGGGGCTTCTCACCGATGACGAGGGACGCCGCAAGCTGATCGCCCGGGGCTCTACCCGGTCCCGTGAGTTCGACTGGGACACGGTGACGACCCGTGTCGAGCAGGTCTACGAGACCGTGGTCACACCCGGTCGGAAGGTGGTTCCCTCATGATCCCGGGCTGGCTGCTGGTCGTCGTCCTCCTCGTCGCACTGGCCGTGATTGTCGGTATGTGGCTCTCCGGTATGGCCTCCCGCCTCAACAGGCTGCACATCCGCACCGACTCTGCGCGGCTGAATCTCGAGGGCGCCCTGCAGGGCCGCGCCGCGGTGATCGGGGTACTACGTCCCGATCTTCAGCAGGACGCCGCCCGGGCCGGCGGTGTGGCCCTGCGTGCCGAGGAGATGGGGGCACGGTCGGACGCGGAGAATACGTTGCTGCGCACGTTGACCCCGGAGGAGCTGGCGAATCCGGCATTCATCGAGGTGTCCACCAAGGTCGATCTGGCGGCCCGGTTCTACAACGACGCGGTGGGGGACACCCTCGGACTGCGGTCGCGTCCGGTGGTCCGGATGTTCCGTCTTGCGGGGTCGGCGCCGATGCCGGCCTACTACGAGGCGATGTCGGGCGGTGACGGGACGCAGTAGCGGACCCCGGGGTTCCGGTAACTGTCCTAGGTCATTACACTGACCTAGGACAGTTACCGATCAACGACCACCAGTGAGGATCACCGATGAGTGAGAACACCCCGACCACCGGCACCGGACGCGTCAAGCGCGGCCTGGCCGACATGCTCAAGGGCGGCGTCATCATGGACGTCGTCACCCCGGAACAGGCCAGGATCGCCGAGGACGCCGGCGCCACCGCCGTCATGGCCCTGGAGCGCGTCCCCGCCGACATCCGCGCCGAAGGCGGGGTCTCCCGCATGTCCGACCCGGACATGATCGAGGGCATCATCGACGCCGTCTCCATCCCGGTGATGGCCAAGGCCCGCATCGGCCACTTCGTCGAGGCCCAGATCCTGCAGAGCCTCGGTGTCGACTTCATCGACGAGTCCGAGGTCCTCACCCCGGCCGACTACTCCAACCACATCGACAAGTTCGGTTTCACCGTGCCCTTCGTCTGTGGCGCCACCAACCTCGGTGAGGCCCTGCGCCGTATCAACGAGGGCGCCGCGATGATCCGCTCCAAGGGCGAGGCCGGCACCGGCGACGTCTCCAACGCCGTCACCCACATGCGCACCATCCGCGCCGAGATCAACCGGCTGCGCTCCATGGCCCCCGACGAGCTCTACGTCGCGGCCAAGGAACTGCAGGCCCCGTACGACCTCGTGTGCGAGGTCGCCGAGAACGGTAAGCTTCCTGTGGTGCTGTTCACCGCAGGCGGGATCGCCACCCCGGCCGATGCCGCGATGATGATGCAGCTCGGAGCCGAGGGTGTTTTCGTCGGCTCCGGAATCTTCAAGTCGGGTGACCCGGCCAAGCGCGCCAAGGCTATTGTCCAGGCCACCCTCAACTACGACGACCCGGCAGAGGTCGCCAAGGTCTCCCGTGGCCTCGGCGAGGCGATGGTCGGGATCAACGTCGACGAGATCCCGCAGCCGCACCGGCTCGCGGAGAGAGGCTGGTAAACCATGACGTCCACCGAACCGGGACGACGCGACGCACCGTCGGAGCGCCGCCCCAGGATCACCGACGTGCTCGATCTGGAGCGCATTGACACGGGGATCTACCGCGGCCAGGTCATACCGTCTGCCCTGAGCCGCACCTTCGGTGGACAGGTGGCATCCCAGGCCCTGGTCGCCGCGACCAGGACCGTCGGCCCCGAGTACCGCGTGCACTCCCTGCACGGCTACTTCGTCGGGCCCGGCGACTCCGACCGCCCGATCATCTTCCTCGTCGACAACGTCCGCGACGGCCGGTCCTTCCGCGTCCGCTCGGTGAATGCCGTCCAGGACGGACGCACCCTTTTCGTCATGCAGGCCAGCTTCCACATACGTGACGATCAGGGGCCGGAGCACTCGAACACGATCCGTCGCGTCCCCGGTCCCGAAGAGATCAGCCCGGACCTGTCGAAGACGCGGCCGTCGACCAAGGCCTTCCTGAAGGACTGGGAGGACTGGGACATCCGTATCGTGCCACCGGACCAGTTCGACCACGACCCGCACGCAGCATCCCAGCAGGTCGTCTGGTTCCGGTCGAACCTCGCCCTGCCGGACGACGAGACCTTCCACATCTGCACCCTGGCGTACATGTCCGACATGACGCTGCTCGGGTCCGCACTGGTCCCGCACGACGGTGAGCCGGTGCAGGAGGCGTCCCTGGATCACGCCATGTGGTTCATGCGCCCGTTCCGTGCCGACGAGTGGCTGCTCTACGACCAGACCTCACCCTCGGCGCACGGCGGTCGTGCGCTGACCACCGGTCGGATCTTCAACCAGCACGGCGATCTTGTCGCCTCGGTGGTCCAGGAAGGTCTCACCCGCACCCTGGCCTCCGGCAAGCAGGCCATCCCGATCAAGGAGACACGACAGTGACAGGTTCCTCAGCGACGATCGGCGTCCTCGCCCTGCAGGGTGGGGTGGTGGAGCACCAGAGGACCCTGGAGAAACTCGGGGTGGCGGCACGTCAGGTCCGACGCCGTTCCCAGCTCGAGGGCCTTGACGGGCTGGTCCTGCCCGGTGGTGAGTCCACCACCATGTCCAAGCTCCTGGATCTCGGCGGGATGCTCGGTCCGCTGCGCGGACTGCTCGCCGAGGGCATGCCCGCCTTTGGTACCTGCGCCGGGCTGATTCTGCTCGGCTCCGAGATCCTCGACACCCGGGCGGACGCACACTGCCTCGGAGGACTCGACGTCTCCGTGCGGCGTAACGCCTTCGGTCGCCAGGTGGACTCCTTCGAGACCGACCTGCAGATCGTCGGAGTGACCGATGCGCCGGACGCGGATCCGGTACATGCCGTGTTCATCCGGGCGCCCCGTGTCGAGCGCGTCGGAGAAGGCGTCGAGGTCCTCGCGACCGTCGACGACGCGTCCGCCGGAAGCTCTGACGGAGCGGTCGTCGCCGTGCGTCAGGACAAGGTGCTGGGGATCTCCTTCCACCCCGAACTGACCGGTGATGACCGGATGCACCGCCTGTTCCTCGAGATAGCCGGGGTCGGCGCCGTCAGCGTGTGACCGGGCGCAGCGGGCGGAAGGCACCGGCTGCGACATCCTCACGGAACATCCGGTGGTCGTCGAGGATCCGTGCGACCGTCTCGCGGGTGAACTCCTCACCGTCGGTGAGGAAGACCTCGCGGCGGACCTGCCCGGCAATCGTCCGTATCACCGCGGGATCCTCGGCCGCACCGGACCTGCCGTGCAGGTGGGCGATCTGCCGCCCGCACAGCTCGGCGTACTCCTTGAGCTGGGACCAGCTGAACCCGCCGGTGTCCACGGGGACCGTCATCGGACTGTGCTCGTGGGCCAGGAAAGTCAGGCCTCCGGCGCTGACGTGACCGTAGAGTGGGTCACCGTCGGCGACGAACGCGCGGAACGCCCGGGCCGTGCGCTCGGCGTGACTGAGCGGGATGTCCGGGTCCTTCGGAACGAGTCCCTGCAGTGCGGACCGTCGGGACAGCCTGAGCTCGAGGATGACCTTCTCCCCGGCATCAGGCCCGTGGCCCTCGACGAGGACCCGGAAACGGGGGAGACCCGGGCCGGCGGCGCCGCTGCCGGTGCGGGTCGCCACATCCCGGATCCCGAAGAAGTTCTCCGGCAGGCCGGCGGTATCGATACGGCGGGCGTACTTCTCGATCAACGGACGCAGCAGGGCAGCGGCGCCCGGCTGACGTGTCACCTGGTCGGTCTCGAGAAAGGTGCAGGTCTCCAGGTCGATCCACTTCTTCAGGAACTTCTCCCGGGAGCGCTGTGCCCTGCGGAAGAAAGGCTCCAGGCAGGCCGGGGCGTCCTGCGCGGTCAGTGAGGTGGTCACCGAGGTCGGGTCCGGGAGACAGTCGTCGACGCCGGTGGCATAGCCGTCGAGGAAGGTGCGGGCGAGCTTCCACCATTTCTTCTCGGGCAGATCACGGGACCCTGCCAGGAGCGCGAAACCTACTGCACCGCGGTGGACGTCCCAGGTGAACGGCGCGGGCCAGGCCTCGTCGAAGTGTTTGGCGGAGAACACCGGTTGTCCGTCCGCGCCAGGCAGCACGCCGAAGTTCGCCGGGTGGACGTCGCCGACGGAGGGCACGGTGGGCAACCAGGCGTCCTCCCCGACGAGATCGCGGTAGTAGAGCAGGGCGGTGCCGTGGAAGAAGCTGATGACGTCCTCGGCGAGGTGCTCCACCGTGCCGACGACGGCGTCCGGTGCGACACGCAACCGGGCCCGGTGATCCTCCAGAACGGTGTTGCGGATATGCAGCCGACGCCGGCGTCCCTGCAACTGGGAGGGGACGGTGATGACGTCTCCACGGGCCGCATCGGCGGACAGTCGGGTGAAGTCACCGGTCCGGTCGGTACGGGCGGGGATCTTCGCTGCGGTTCGATCCAGGAGGCCGAGCAGGCCCCGTGGATCGGCGGCGGACAGGGACTGCGGTTCATCGGCCATGACCCGACCCTACCGTCGGATTCGGGGAAGACATTCCGGGAAGACTCCGCCCTGTCGGGGCAGCGGGTGGCCCGGGTGGACTACTATGGTGCCGACAGAAACCGACCGAGGAAGAACAGGTATCCCATGAGCGGCCACTCCAAATGGGCGACGACCAAGCACAAGAAGGCTGCGAACGACGCCAAGCGCGGTAAAGAGTTCGCCAAGCTGATCAAGAACATCGAAGTCGCGGCCCGTACCGGGGGTGGAGATCCGTCGGCGAACCCGACGCTCGACGACATGATCAAGAAGGCCAAGAAGGCCTCCGTCCCGAACACCAACATCGAGAGCGCCCGTAAGCGCGGCTCCGGTGAGGAGACCGGCGGCGCCGACTGGGAGACCATCGTCTACGAGGGCTACGGCCCCAACGGTGTGGCCATGCTCGTCGAGTGCCTCACCGACAACCGCAACCGCGCCACCACCGACGTGCGTACCGCGATGAACAAGAACGGCGGCAGCCTGGCGGATGCCGGCTCCGTGTCCTATCTGTTCAACCGTAAGGGCGTCGTGATCCTCGATAAGGGTGAGAACACCGAGGACGAGCTGCTGATGGCCGTGCTCGACGCCGGTGCCGAAGAGGTCAATGACCTGGGCGAGAAGTTCGAGGTCGTCTCCGACCTCGCCGACCTCACCAAGGTCCGTGCGGCACTGGCGGACGCCGGGATCGAGTACGATTCCGCCGACCCGGACTACCGCGCCGACGTCGAGGTCCCGCTGGACGCCGACGGTGCGAAGAAGATCCTGCGCCTTATCGACGCACTCGAGGAGTCCGACGACGTCCAGGACGTCTTCACCAACATGGATGTCTCTGACGAGGTCCTCGCGGAGCTCGACGCAGAGTAGTCCCGCTCAGCACGCGGGACCGGGGTGGGCCCCGGTGGGGTCCCCGGGTGGGGGACCGGGGGACGTCAGCTGAACGGTCCGCCGATGAACATCATGACCACGAAGATCACGATGATGATTCCGACGAGGACACCGAAGGTCATCTTCGGGCGTCCGGTGAGAGTGGCGAGCAGGGGATTGTCCTGCCGCCAGCCGCCGTCCAGGTCACCGTTGCGTGCGGCGGACCGTTCGAAGGGAATGGTGCAGAAGGGGATCACGGCGCTGAGCAGTCCGAGCAGGCCCCGTCCGACGGACCACCGGTTGTTGGTCCAGACGAGGGCGGTCACCACGACGAAGGTGATGAAGGCCAGACCGTGGACCGGACCGGCGATCTTCACCCCCACCTCGGTGACGTCGAAGGCGTACTTGAACAGCATTCCGAGAATCAGGAGTGCCCAGGTGACAGCTTCGATATCGGCGACAATACGGTACAGTTTCTGAGGTTTCATCGACGCCTGATCCTACCCCAGGTGGAGGTGGCGTCCGACACTGCCGGTGAGTGATGTTCACCTCAGTCGGATATCGCACACCTGTGCTATGGTCTGTGGGGTTAAGGTCGGCGAGAGAGGGCGGAGGTGTCCGGTGACGGATATGCAGGGGCTCCGGGTGATGGGGATCGATCCCGGGCTCACCCGGTGCGGTCTGTCCGTGGTGCAGGCGGGCCACGGTCGCGCAGTGCTTCCGGTGGCCGTCGGCGTCGTTCGTACCCCACATGAGATCCCGTTGCAGGAGCGGCTGCTGCGCCTCTCGGTGGCGGTGGAGGAGTGGATGGACGACTACAGTCCGGAGGTCGTCGCCATCGAGCGCGTCTTCGAGCGTGGCAACGTCTCCACTGTGATGAACACTGCCCACGCCGTCGGCGTCCTGATGCTCAGTGCGGCACGTCGGGGCATTCCTGTGCACCAGTACACTCCCAGTGAAGCCAAGAAGGCCCTCACCGGTAACGGTCGGGCGGACAAGAAACAGATGACCAGTATGGTCACCCGGATACTCGGACTGTCCGAACCTCCCAGACCTGCGGACGCCGCCGACGCCCTGGCGCTGGCGGTGTGCCACTGCTGGCGTGCCCCGTTCATTGCGCGGACCGAGCACCTGGCGGAACTGTCGGGACGTCAGAACACACGAGACTTGAGGAGTGGACAACAGTGATCGCATCCCTGCGCGGCACCGTGGTGGACAAGGGGCTCGACCATGTCGTCATCGAGTGCGCCGGAGTCGGCTACCTCTGCCAGGCCACCGCACGGACCCTTGCCGACCTGCCCCGCGGTGAGGAAGTCTTCGTCCTCACGACCATGGTGGTGCGTGAGGACTCGCAGACGCTCTACGCCTTCCCCGACGTCGCCAGCCGGGAACTGTTCGCCCTGGTGCAGAGCGTCTCCGGCGTCGGTGCGCGCATGGCCATGGCCCTGTTGTCGGTACTGACCCCGGCCGAGATCGCCGCCGCCGTCGCTGAGGGCGACGTGAAGACCCTCCAGCGCGCCCCGGGCGTCGGCAAGCGCCTGGCAGACCGCATGGCCGTGGACCTCAAGGGCAAGCTGGACGCCTACGCGGTCGCACAGCCCTCCGGTGCCCCGGGTGACGCCGTGGACCTGACCTCCGGTGACGCAGCAGTGGATGACGCCGTGACCGCACAGGTCGTCGAGGCACTCGTCGGCCTCGGCTTCCCGGAGGCTTCTGCCGCGGACACGGTCACGTCCCTGGTCGCGGAAGCCGGTGGAGGCGACGGTTCGTCCCCGGACGCCTCCGTACTGCTGCGCAGTGCCCTTTCCCGCCTCGGCGGACGACGGTAGCGGGGGAGGAGGCTACCCATGGGAGATGTCGAACGTACCGAATTCGATCTGAGCGGTGCCGGGAGCCCAGGTCCGGCACGGCCAGACCGGCCCGACCGTACGGACCGTACGGACCGGGGCAATGACGCGCTCTCGGACCGGATGCTGCCCGGTGACGATGACGCCGAACTCTCGCTGCGACCCCGGTCACTGACCGAGTTCATCGGTCAGCCGAAGGTCCGCGGGCAACTCGACCTCGTTCTCGGCGGTGCGAGGGCCCGCGGTGTGGTCCCTGACCATGTCCTGCTCGCCGGTCCGCCCGGGCTGGGCAAGACGACGATGGCGATGATCATCGCCCAGGAACTCAGCACCTCACTGCGCATGACCTCCGGGCCCGCCCTGGAGCGCGCCGGCGATCTCGCCGCGATGCTCTCGAACCTCATGGAGGGCGATGTGCTCTTCATCGACGAGATCCACCGGATGGCCCGACCGGCCGAAGAGATGCTCTACATGGCCATGGAGGACTTCCGGATCGACGTCATCGTCGGCAAGGGTCCGGGCGCCACCTCCATCCCCATCGAACTGCCGCCGTTCACCCTCGTCGGTGCGACGACGCGGGCCGGCATGCTCACAGGCCCGCTGCGCGACCGTTTCGGCTTCACCGCCCAGATGGAGTTCTACGACACCGCCGACCTCACCGCCGTGGTCACGCGCGCCGCGTCCATTCTCGGGGTCGACATCACCGGCGACGCCGCTGCGGAGATCGCGTCACGCTCCCGGGGGACGCCGCGCATCGCCAACCGCCTGCTGCGCCGCGTCCGTGACTATGCCGATGTCCGCGCCGACGGAGCGATCACGGTGGACGTGGCCCGGGCGGCCCTCCTGGTCTTCGACGTGGATGAACTCGGTCTCGACCGGCTGGACCGCGCGGTCCTCGGCTCCCTGGTGAAGACCCACGGCGGTGGGCCGGTGGGGGTGAACACCCTCGCTGTCGCGGTGGGGGAGGAATCCACCACCGTCGAGGAGGTGTGCGAACCCTACCTGGTGCGTGCCGGCATGATCGCCCGGACCTCCCGCGGGCGCGTCGCCACTCCGTCTGCCTGGCGTCATCTCGGACTCGAACCACCGGAAGTGTGACGGGGTAAAGCGGGTTAACTCCGCGCACCCCTCCGGCCAGCGGTGACAGTCAGGTGTGGCAGACTGTCGCACATGGATATCCTTCTTCTCGCACTGCTCGTCGTCGTCTTCCTCGGTCTCCCCGTCCTCCAGATGAGGAAGCAGTCCAAGCAGGTCGGAGTGATCAAGGACTTCCAGTCGAAGCTGGCCCCGGGCATGGTCGTGCAGCTGACCTCCGGGCTCCACGGTCGTCTGACCGGCATCGGTGAGACCACCGTTGACATCGAGATCGCCGAGGGTGTCGTCACCACCTGGGAGCGTGCCGCCGTACTCAAGCTCGTCGACAGTGTCGAGGTGGGCTCCACCGAGGCCGACCACCTCACCGGCCGCGACGAGATCCCCGACGATCTCTCCTCCCTCGGTGACAACGACTTCGACCGTGACAACAACGAGGACACAGACGGTACGGACGGCGCCGACCGGAAGTAGTGCCACGGCCCCGTCTGGCGACGGGGCCTCATCTGTTTCTGACGCGGCCGAATTTCCACCGGTTGTGGTCGGCACACAGGCCGGGGGTCTAGACTCTGCGGGGTTGCCTGTGTCCGCCGCCGTGGTCGCGACACAGCGCCTCGTGTCCGCAGTCCCTCAACTTCCAGGAGTAACAAGCGTGAGCTCAACGGGTGCAGCAGCCGCCCGGGCGAGAAAGTGGCCCGTGCGGGCCCTGCTGATCTTCCTCGCCCTCGTGGTCGTCATGTACAGCTTCGTCTTCCTCACCGGAGACAAGAAGGCCGGACCGAAACTCGGTATCGATCTGCAGGGCGGTACCCGGGTCACCCTTGTCCCGCAGGGTGACAAGCCCTCAGGTTCCCAGCTTGACCAGGCACGCAAGATCCTGGAGAACCGCGTCAACGGCATGGGCGTCTCAGGCGCCCAGGTCGTCACCGACGGCGACACCCTGGTGATCACCGTGCCGGGCGATGACTCCTCCCAGGCACGGTCCCTCGGACAGACCTCACAGCTGCTGTTCCGCCCGGTGACCGGCGGCCAGGCCCCGGACGAAAAGCTCTTCGACAGCCTCACCGAGATGGCCGACCGCTGGGTCGAGAACGGCATCCTCACCGTCGACGAGGCGAACACCAAGCTCAGCGAGGCGACCGAGAACTTCAAGGGAAGCGAGTTCAACGCGCCGGAGAAGGCCCCGACCGTCACCGCGAAGGCCCCGGCCGCCCCGGCCAACTCCATCGAGGAGACCGAGCAGCGTAATACGACGGTGGACGTCCTCAAGACCGACCGCCAGTCCGAGGACCCCAACACTCAGAATGCCGCGGCGCTGCTGCTGACCTGTGACGCCTCGGATGATCCGCTGGCCGGTGCCGATGACCCGGCCAAGCCACTGGTCACCTGCTCCGACACCGGCGCACCGATCCTGCTCGACGCCGCCCCGCTGCTCAAGGGCGAGACCGACGGCCCCGACGCCCGGCGCATGACCGGCGACATGATCGACCCGGACTCCAACATCTTCGGTGGCCTGGACAGCCAGTCCGGTCAGATGGTCGTCACCTTCGGCTTCAAGCAGGGCGAGGCGAACCCGGGCAGTGAGACCTGGGCCGACCTGACCAACCAGTACCTCAACCAGCAGATCGCCATCACCCTCGACAGTCAGGTGCTGTCGGCCCCGACGATCCAGAGCGCCACCCCGGTCGGACAGGGCACCCAGATCACCGGTGACTTCTCCGAGAAGGAGGCCAAGGACCTCGCCAACAACCTCAAGTACGGCGCACTGCCGCTGAGCTTCACCGGTGAGAACGGTGAGAAGGGCGGCACCGCGGAGACGATCTCCGCCTCCATGGGTGAGGCCTCGCTGAAGGCCGGTCTGACCGCCGGCATCATCGGGCTCATCATCGTCGCCCTGTACGCCCTGGCCTACTACCGCGGCCTCGGTGTCATCGCCCTGGCGTCACTGGTGACCTCCGGCATCCTCATCTACGGTGGCCTGGTCCTGCTGGGCCGGTGGATCGACTACAGCCTCGACCTCGCCGGTATCGCCGGTCTGATCATCGGTATCGGCACCACGGCGGACTCGTTCGTCGTCTACTTCGAACGCATCAAGGACGAGATCCACAAGGGGTCGACATTCCGCTCCGCGGTGCCGCGTGCCTGGAAGCGGGCGCGTGCCACGATCATCACCGGTAACGTGGTTTCCCTCGTCGCGTCCCTGGTGCTGTACTTCGTGGCCGTCGGCAACGTCAAGGGCTTCGCCTTCACCCTTGGTCTGACGACCGTCTTCGACGTCGTCATCGCCTTCCTGGTCACCGCACCGCTGGTGATCCTGGTGTCCCGTCGGGAGGCCTTCGCCAGCCCCAAGCTCAACGGTCTGCACTCCGCGTTCCGCGCCGCCGACCGCCGTCGGGCCGAGGACGAGACGGCCCGGGCCGAGCTCGCCGAGAAGGACGAGCCTGTCGGCGCCACCGCGCCCGCCGGGAGCGGAGCATCGGCGGATGAGCAACCTGTCGATCCCGATGCCGACGCCCCGTCCACCGGAGAGGAGAAGTGACCATGGGAGACACCTCAGCGCCCAAGCCCGCCGGGTTCATGGAACGCATGTACAACGGTGAGGGCGGGTTCCGCATCGTCGACACCAGACGACGCTGGTACTGGATCTACGCACTGGTCACCGTGGCCTGCGTCCTCATCATCGCCATCAAGGGCTTCACCCTCGGCATCGACTTCGAGGGCGGCACCAAGATGACGATGCCGCCGTCCAACGGCGCAACCGAGTCCTCGGTCTCCGAGACCTTCGAGGACGCCACGGGCCTCGCACCCCAGTCCACGCAGACGGTCGGTTCCGGTGACTCCCGCGTCATCGAGATCACCGCTGAGCGGCTGACCGACGACCAGATCCGCGACGCCCGCGTCGCCCTGTTCGACGAGTTCGCACCGGAGGACAACTCCGGCACCGCCAGCCCGGACGCCATCAACGACTCGACCGTCTCCGAGTCCTGGGGTGCGTCGATCACCCAGCGGATGCTCCTCGGCATGGTGATCTTCCTCGCCGTGGTGTTCGTCTACATCTCGGTCCGCCTGGAGCGGGACATGGCGATCTCAGCCGTCGTCAGCCTCCTGCTCGACGGCATCGTCGTCGCCGGTGTCTACTCGCTGGTCGGTTTCGAGGTCTCGCCGGCGACCGTCATCGGTCTGCTGACGATCCTGGCCTACTCGCTGTATGACACGGTGATCGTCTTCGACAAGGTCCACGAGAACACACAGGACGTGTTGAGTTCGACGAGATCGACCTACGGCGAACAGGTGAACCTCGCGACGAACCAGACCATCATGCGTTCGCTGAACACCTCACTGTTCTCGGTGATCCCGATCGCCGCACTGCTCGTGGTCGCCGTCTGGCTGATGGGCGTCGGCACGCTCAAGGACCTCGCACTGGTCCAGCTCGTCGGTGTCATCGCCGGTACGATCAGCTCGATCTACTTCTCCGCGCCGCTGCTGGTGACGCTGAAGTCCTTCCAGAAGCGCTACCGGCAGCACGACGAGAAGGTCGCCCGGGCCCGCGAGCTCGGCGTCTCCGGTGGCCCCGCCGCACCGACCGAGGAGACGGTGCCGGTCACCGTCACCACAGGTCCGGCCACCACGCTGACCACGGACGGCACAGCTGACGACGAGGCCGGACAGCCTGAATCCACGGAGGCCACGGATTCCTTTTCGGCCGACACCGGTTCTCAGGATCAGGACGCGCCGCAGCGCACCATCTCCCGACCCACCAACCCCGACCGCGAGAGCGGCCGGTCCTGGCGTCCGGGAATGTAGGGGACGGGAGACACCGTGCGAACTTCCCGCCGATCCACCGCCCGTGGCGTCCTCGTCGCAACCGTCGCCACCGCCACGACCGTCAGCCTCGCCGCCTGCTCGGGCTCGGGTGACGACATTCACGCGGACGAGGGACTGACCTACGTCCTCGACGAGCAGCTGCTCACGACCAACGCGGGGAGCACCCTGGGTGTCGCCGCCGACGCGGCAAAGCTCTCCGCCCGCATCTACCCGGGGGCCTACCTGCCGGGGCCGGGTGGAAGCCTGCTGCCGAACTCCGACCTGGTCACCGTCACCCCCGACCCGGAGAACCCGGACGTCGTCGACTACGCCCTCGCCGAGGACGCGAACTACTCCGACGGTTCGCCCGTGGTCTGTGACGACTTCCTCCTGACCTCGGCCGCGGCGGACCGTACCGATCTCTTCGCCTCGGATCTGGGTCTGACGTCAAGGATCAGCAGTCTCGACTGTGCCCCGGGCGCGAAGGAGTTCCGGGTCGTCTTCGACCGGGGGTTCGGCCAGCGGTACCGCGAGATCTTCGGTGCCGGCGAGGTTCTTCCCTCCCACACCATCGCCGAGCATGCCGGTGTCGACAGTGTCGTCGACGCGGTGGACACCGGGGACGAAGCTGCACTCACCGCCCTGGGAGAGGCCTGGACCAGCACCTTCGACCTCTCCGCCACTGATCCCGGGACTGTTCCGACGTCCGGACCGTTCCTCATCGAGTCTCTCAGGGACGACGCTGACGGGGACGAAGGTGACCGGGGCCCGTCCCTGGTGCTGGCCCGTAATCCCGAGTGGCACGGCGACCGGCCCGGCCTCGACCGCATCACGGTGCGTGGCGGGGGAGACCTCACCAGGGCCCTCGACGGCACCGCGGAGGTCACTGACGCGGCAGTCATCGCCGGCGGTGCGACAGATCCCGAGCTCACCGGCGCCGGGCTCGCCGTGGTCCGGGACAACGGTGTACGCACCGACGGGCTGACCCTTTCGCACGAGGGGATCTTCGCGACCGCCGACAACCGCCGGGCCTTCGCGTCCTGTATCGACCGCGCGGCGGTCGTCGACGCGGTCTCCGGGGCCACCGGTGCGATCGTCGAGCCCCACGCTCTGCGTATAGCTACCGCCGGCAGCCCCGCCGCCGGGGCTCTCGAGGATCTCGCCGGACGTCTCGGCGCCCGCAATGTGCAGTCCTCGAAGGACGTCCTCGACGGCACCACGGTGCGGGTCGGCTATCTCGAGGGGCAGACCCGTCATGAGGCGATCGCCGAGTCGCTCGCCGGGTCCTGCGCCGAGGCCGGCGTGACCGTCGAGACCGTCCCGCTGGATGCCGCCGCGATGCAGACCCCGGGGGTGCTGGGTACCGAGGTGGACGCCCTGCTTGACACCCGGACGCCCTACAACCGCAACCCCGAGGTCACGGCATCACCGGTGTCCCGGGTCGGAACGATCTCCCAGGCGGAGAGCCGGCTCGCCGACGATGCTTCCACCATTCCACTGGTGGTCGAACCCCGGCTCGTGGTCACCGCATCGAGCGTCTCCGGGGTCTCCGACTCCGGACTGGAGCCCGGCCTGAGCTGGAACATGGACCGTTGGGCCTCGACCGACCATCCGCGCAGTGCAGAACCTGACGAAACAGACGCCCCTGACAACACCGAGGAGAACCAGTGACCGGCCCCGAAACCCCTGAGATCCCTGCCGGGGCGGACGCCCGCTGGGCGCTGAAGAGCCTCACCCGGTTCGTCGACGACTACCCGGCACCCGGGATCGTCTTCCAGGACCTCACCCCGGTGCTGGCGGACGCCCACGGTTTCCGTCTCATCGTCAACGACCTCGCCGACGCCTGCGGACCGTTCCGTGCGGACCTGGTCGGTGGCCTCGACGCCCGGGGATTCCTCCTCGGCTCCGCGGTGGCCGTGGAGCTCGGTGTCGGTATCCTCGCGGTGCGCAAGGCCGGCAAGCTGCCCCCGCCGGTGCTCCATGAGGAGTACGCCCTGGAGTACGGTACCGCCGCCCTCGAGATCCCGGCCGACGGGTTGGATCTGGCGGGTAAACGCGTCCTGCTGGTCGACGATGTCCTCGCCACCGGCGGAACCCTCGCCGCGTCCCGCCACCTCATCGAGCGGGCGGGTGGGGAGGTCTGCGGCGTGGCCGTCGCACTGGAGGTCGAGGAGCTCAACGGTCGGGAGCGCTTCAGTGACCTGCCTCTCTACGTTGTCGCCGCCGGACGGTAGGCTTACAGCACACACGGGCGCACGACCGGCGGGGTAACACCCCGGGAGAGATACGGTGAGGCATGAGTAACGAGAAGAACTCGCTGTGGATGGCCGCGCGGATCGCGCGAAGCCTCACAGGAAAGAGCCGCATCAATCCGGTGCTGGGACCGCTCATCGCGGTACACCGCCGGTATCACCCCAAGGCGGACATCGAGCTTCTCGACCGTGCCTACACCACCGCCGAGAAACTGCACGACGGGGTGCTCCGGAAGTCGGGGGAACCGTACATCACCCACCCGCTCGCGGTCGCGAACATCGCCGCCGAGATCGGCATGGACACCACCACACTGGTCGCCGCCCTGCTCCATGACACGGTCGAAGACACCGACTACTCCCTCGATGATCTCACCCGCGACTTCGGCCCGGAGGTCGCCCTGCTCGTCGACGGCGTGACGAAGCTGGACAAGGTCGCCCTCGGCTCCGCCGCAGAGGCGGAGACCATCCGCAAGATGATCGTGGCGATGGCGCACGATCCCCGCGTCCTCGTGATCAAGGTCGCCGACCGGCTGCACAACATGCGCACCATGCGCTTCCTGCCGCCGGAGAAGCAGGCGAAGAAGGCCCGGCAGACCCTCGAGGTCATCGCCCCGCTGGCGCACCGCCTCGGCATGGCGACGATCAAGTGGGAGCTGGAGGACCTCTCCTTCGCGATCCTGTACCCGAAGAAGTACGACGAGATCGTCCGCCTCGTCGCCGACCGTGCTCCCAAGCGTGACCAGTACCTCGCCCGCATCATCGACGAGATCGGTGCGACGATGCGGGAGGCCCACATCGTCGCCGACGTCGTGGGGCGCCCGAAGCATTACTGGTCGATCTACCAGAAGATGATCGTGCGGGGACGCGACTTCGACGACATCTTCGACCTGGTCGGTATCCGCATCCTCGTCGACGACGTGAAGGACTGCTACGCCGCCGTCGGTGCCGTGCACTCGCTGTACCAGCCGATGCCGGGCCGCTTCAAGGACTACATCTCCCAGCCGCGCTTCGGCGTCTACCGTTCCCTCCACACCACGGTGCTCGGGCCGGACGCCAAGGCCCTGGAGGTGCAGATCCGTACCCACGAGATGCACTACCAGGCGGAGTACGGCATCGCCGCACACTGGCGTTACAAGGAGACCAAAGGCTCCCACAAGGGGGACAATGCCGAGGTCGACCAGATGGCGTGGATGCGTCAGCTGCTCGACTGGCAGAAGGAGGCGGCGGACCCCAACGAGTTCCTCGACTCGCTGCGCTACGACCTGTCCACCAACCAGATCTTCGCCTTCACCCCGAAGGGGGACGCGATCACCCTGCCGGCCGGTTCCACGGCCATCGACTTCGCCTATGCGGTGCACACCGAGGTCGGTCACCGCTGTATCGGCGCGAAGGTCAACGGCAAGCTGGTCGCTCTGGAGACCCCGCTGAACACCGGCGACAAGGTCGAGGTCTTCACCTCGAAGGACGCCCACGCAGGCCCGTCGAAGGACTGGGAGAAGATCGTCGTCTCCCCGCGCGCCAAGAACAAGATCCGCGCGTGGTTCAACAAGGAGCGTCGTGAGGAGTCCCTGGAGAAGGGTCGCGACGCGCTGGCCCATGAGGCGCAGCGCACCGGCATCCCGTTGCAGCGCCTGGTGACCGCCGAGGCACTGAAGACCGTGGCGACATCCCTGCACCGCGAGAACGTCGACGACCTCTACAACGCCATCGGCTCGGGTGGGGAGACCGCCGGCCATGTGATGAACCTGCTCAAGGAGATCTACCAGGGCGACGAGACCGAGGACGTCGACGACATCCCGCAGCCGCCGGTGACCCGTCAGCGGCACACGACCCCGCAGCAGGCGGTGAAGTCGGGCCGTGGTGACGGGTCCGGCATCCTGGTCCAGGGCAACGCGGACTTCTCGGCCAAGCTGGCCAAGTGCTGTACCCCGGTGCCCGGCGACGAGATCTTCGGCTTCATCACCAAGGGTGGGGGAGTCTCGGTGCACCGCACCGACTGCACGAACTCGGAGAAGCTGCACGCCGAACCGGAGCGACTCATCGAGGTCGAGTGGGCGTCCAACGTCGCCAACGCCGTGTTCATGGTGACCCTGCAGATCGAGGGCCTGGACCGTACCGGTCTGCTGTCCGAGGTGACCCGCGTGGTCAGCGAGCAGAAGGTCCCGATCACGGCGACGAGCACGCATGTCTCCGAGGATCGGGTGGCGGTGTGCCGCTTCACCTTCGAGGTCTCCGACATCAAGCAACTCGGTTACCTGATGAACCAGCTGCGCAACGTCGAGGGTGTCTTCGACGTCTACCGCGTGACGACCGGGGGATAAGGGCGCCCACGCCCAGGCACGAAAGAATCCTCACCTCAATGAGGTGAGGATTTTCTCTGTGGGGTGGGTCAGACGTCGACCGTGGCGGAGGTGATACGGACCTCTGGATCAGGCTGTCCGCCGTTACCGTCGGCACCCTCGGTGTCCGCGTTCTCCTCGATGACCTTGTCGAGCGTGGCCAGGCCGTCCTCGGAGATGGAACCGAAGATGGTGTACTTGTTTTCCAGCTGCGAGTCGCCGTCGACGAGGAAGAACTGGGAACCGTTCGTGTCCGGGCCGCTGTTCGCCATGGCGAGCGTACCGCGGGTGTAGAGGCCCTCACCGGCGTCCTCGTCACCGACGGGGAACTCGTCGGGGAAGGAGAAGCCCGGGCCACCGGAACCCTGACCGGAGGGGTCGCCGCACTGCAGGATCTTCATGCCGTCGGAGACCACCACGCGGTGGCAGATGGTGTCGTCGTAGAATCCGGACTCGACCAGGTCCTGGATCGCGTTCGCCGCCGTCGGGGCCTTGGCGTGATCCAGGGTGATGCCGATGTCACCCGCGGAGGTGTGCAGGGTGACGTTCGTCGTGCCCTCCTGCGGGATGTTCTCACCGTCGGGCAGCGAGACCTCCTTGGCGGCGTCGCCGGTGCCGGTGTACGGGCCGGAGGTCTCCATCGGAGTTTCCTCGGCACTCGTCGTGTCCTCGGCGACGTTCTCGTCGGCGCTGTTGTCGCGGGTGACGGCGAACCAGATGCCGCCGACGATGACGACGAGGACGACCACCGTGGCCAGGACGACCCCCAGGGGACGCATCTTCTCCCGGCGTGACCGGGACTTCAGCTCCTTGTCGAGGTTCTTCAGTGCCGCATCGCGGCGGGCGGAGTTGTCGGACAACGCTCCGGGCCTCTCTTTCGCAGGGATGATCGCTGGGGATCGGGACAACGGCCCATTGTTCCACACCTGCCTGTGACAGGGACGCTGCAGGCGACGGTACAGTCGGGCGTCATGAATGAACTGACGATCGTCGTACTCCCCACCGGCCCGTTGGACACGAACTGCTTGGTCATCCATGACGGCTCCCGGGCGACCGTCATCGACCCCGGAATGGGGGCCGCGCCACTCGTCCGGGCGACGGTGCAGGAGCTGGGTCTGACCGTCGAGCAGATCGTGCTGACCCACGGTCACATCGACCATGTCCGGGACCTCCCGGAGCTGCAGCAGGAGTACGGCGTCCCCACCTACATGCACCACGCTGATCTGCCGTGGATCACCCGGGAGATGCTGGACGCCATGGGGCCGCTCGGCGAGATGCACGACACCGCCCACATGGACGTCCCGGCCACGCCGGAGCCTGTGGCCGAGGGTGATGTACTCACTCTCGCCGGCGTGGAGTTCACCGCTTTCCACATGCCCGGTCATTCGCCCGGCTGTGTGATGTTCCGTGGTGCCGACGGCACCGTTCTCGGTGGCGACGTGCTGTTCAACGGGGGTATCGGACGGACCGATCTGCCGCTGTCCGATCCGCACGCCATGCTGGCCAGCCTGCAGCGGATCCCGGAGATCTTCACCGGCACCGACACCGTCTACCCGGGCCACGGCCCGTCGACCACCATCGCCAGGGAGCTGCAGAGCAACGGTTTCCTCCAAGGTATAGTCTGACCGGACCACCATCACCCACGATGAACTGCTAAGACCCGGTATCCGGTACCACCCGAAGGTGCCGCGATCCCGCAGAAATCCCGCACCCGATCGCCGCGGAGATCGCGTCCCGCATTCCGGCGCCCGTCCGGTCGAGGACATGGGTGTACACATCGAGGGTCAGCGACGGCGACCCGTGTCCCAGAACCTGGGACACTTCCTGCACCGGACGGCCAGCCGTGATGAGGGATGAGGCGAAGAAGTGCCGGAGCGCATGGAAGTGCACCAGCGGCGCGTTCTCAAACGCCGCGGCCCGGGAGATCACCTGCGACATCTGAGCCGTCCTCATGGCCTCCCCAGACCGACTGGTGAATATCCACGCGCTGGCACCTCGGCCCTCGGCATACCCCCGGAGGATCGGCGCGAGCTCGTCCGCAATCGGGATGTCCCGTCGCCCCGCCCGAGACTTCAGCGCGACCCGCTCACGCGACCTCGGGTCGAGCTGCCGGGTGAGGTGGATGACACCGGCGTCCAGGTCCACATCGCCCACGGTGAGGCCGCACACCTCGGACACGCGCATGCCGGTGAGCATGCCAACGATCATCATGTCCGCGATGGTGGGCTGCGCCCGGTAGTGCATGGTGCGGGTGGCCATCCGGCCGGCACGGTCCTTCTTCTGCCTCGTGTACGGGGCACCGCCGGTACGGACGCGGTGGATGACGCGGTTGATCTCCTCGAGTGTGGGGATCGTCGCTGGGTCGATCGCGTCCCCCTCGTCGGCTTTCGGGATGACGACGGGGTTCCGGGGGACCGGCAGGCCGTCTGCCATGGCGTGGCGGTATGCGGCCCTCAGACGGCGCAGGTGATCCCGTGCGGTTGCGGGGGATACGCCTGTATCGTCCGCGTCGATCCACGACCGGCTGGTGGTCATCTGGTCGTACCAGTCGAGGATGTCGTGGGTGGTGAGCTTCACCGCTGGATATTCGGCGATGGGCTCGAGGTGGAGGCGGCGGGTGTAGTCCCGTAGCCACCTGGTGGCGTCCCGCACCGGTGTGCTGGTTGACCAGTCGTCGTAGATCTGCCCGACGGTGATCTTGAGTCGCGTGGGGTCCTGCCACGTCCCCTGGGCGAGTTTCACGCCCTGGTCCTTGTCGAAGTCCTTTGCTGCAGCCTGGGTGTCGAAGGTCTTGCTGTGCTCCTTGCCGGCGGGGTCGCGGTAGCGGACGATCCACTTCACCGGCTGGCCCTTCGCTGGCTTCCCTGTCTTCGGTCGTCGTTGGATGCTCATTGCTACACTGCTCCTTGTCTGATGCCTCGGACATTTTGGCCCCCGTCACCCTTCCCGGTGACGGGGGCCGCTTTCGTGCGCCTGGGGGTCTAGCAGTTTAGCGCTTCGGAGTCTTCGTGAGCGCCTTGCATACCGTCGCAGTTCGCGGGGGTCGCGGCGCTGAATCCGTGGTTCGATCGTTCGGCGTTGCTCATGTTGTCGAACTCCTCGGCGGTGAGTGTCCCGGTGTATCCCGGCTCTCCAGGGAGAGACTGGTTTGCGCCGGGGATGTCAGGGTCCGGGACGGCGGGGCCATTCACGATACCGCCGGACTCGAATCCGCCATCGTTCGCCGCTACTGCGGGGGTTTCGCCCGCGGCAGTGGGTTGCGGTGCGCCGCTGGCTGGCTCCGTGGATTCCGTGGCGGTGGTCACTGTCCAGCCCCATCCCTCGTCAGACCGGATGGGCTTCACACCCATCTGGACAGGGGTTCCTTTCACCTCGAACTCCTCGACGGCGTGCCTCTTCTGTCCAGCGTCCAGCGGGTTCGACCAGGTGTTGGTCTGGTCGCGGTTGCACAGGAGGGCCGGAGCGATCTCGAGGTTGTACCCGTCGGCGTCCACGGCAACCCATTCACTGTCGGTGATGTAGAAGCTGTCGTTCCACGCGTTGGACTTCACATCCATGTCGCCGGTGATCTGGATGTAGGTGGAGTCGGGGCTTTCGGTGCCGTCCATGTAGGAGGCGATGCCGTTGTGGCATGTCTTCGATGCACTGATCTCGTCTACGCGGAGTTCCACGTCGGCCGGGTATTCGTCGTCGCCGGTGAAGGTGTCTCCGAGTTGGAGTTCGGTGAAGCCTCGGTTCTCGGCGGCTTCGGTGGTGGTGGGCCTTGCTGGTTCGTCGTCTCCTCCGCAGGCGGTGAGTCCGAGGGTGAGCACGCCGGCGGTGAGTACGGCGAGTAGGCCGGTGTGGGTGGTCATGGTGTGATCCTGTCTCTGCGGCCGGACTACTAGAGGTGGGTGTCGTCCGGGTGGCCGGAGCTCTTGTTAATGGCTTGAACTATCGTGGCGAATCCCACAATTAGGATCCCGACGACGGCGAAGAGGAATCCGGCGAGTGGCTCTCCGACGAGCAGTGCCAGTACTCCAATGGCGATGATGAAGCCGCCAATGCCGATGTACTGGCGTGAGGCAGTGGGGGT
>NZ_BJNT01000009.1 GCF_006539825.1 Corynebacterium variabile | reverse complement strand
GGTGGATGTGAGCTCTGAGCGCTTCTTTCCGATGAGTACTTGTCTGATGCGCGTGCGGTTTTCTGGGGTGAGCATGTGCTGATTTAACCGTTCATGTGGGGATTGTCGGGTCGGTGAGTGTTGACTCTGTGTCTGGACGTGGGAGGCGCCAGGCGGTCGTGGTCTTGTGCGTCTACAGGCGCAGGATGATGGTGAGCAGCATCACGAGCCAGCGGGGCGGTGGTGAATCCATGGCGGTGGCTTTCGTGCGAATGGGGGCTATTCCTGTGGGCCGAACGGGGCGGTGAGCTTCCGCCGGGTCCAGTAGTGGTGAGCGAAAGGC
Source organism: Corynebacterium variabile (assembly GCF_006539825.1). Classification (GTDB taxonomy): domain Bacteria; phylum Actinomycetota; class Actinomycetes; order Mycobacteriales; family Mycobacteriaceae; genus Corynebacterium; species Corynebacterium variabile. Next base: position 165,469 of record NZ_BJNT01000009.1, on the reverse strand, counting down.
CACACGATCAGAGCGGTCAGCACCAGCCCGACCGGTGCTGTCGCGAGTCCGATCAATGCCCAGATGCTGAGGACTATGAGAAGCACCCACCACAGCGCTTTCAGTAATGAACTCCCGCGCTTGTCGATCTCGGTGACGTCTCCGCCGAAGCTGGATACGATGTTGCGGCACTGCTGGACTGTGGCGTAGTCGATGCGCGGTGCTCGGACATTGCCCATGGCCTTTCCTGCGACGCCGCGGGCGTAGCCGCGCTGGAAGAGGCTAGCCCTGGGGCTAGGGTCCGGAGTGAGGAGGTGCGTCCAGTCGACCTGGGCCGGGGCGGCTTCGGGACGCTTGACGGGGGACGTGTAGGGGTTAGCGGGGACGAACGATGTCGTGGCATGCTCCTGGCCCTGTTCGGTCCGGTACGCCTCTGCCTTCCGGTGAACCTCGTCGGCCCGGGCCTTGTACTCGGCGTCGGTCATTCCGTGTGCTTTGCGCCACTTCGGATCCCAGTACTCTTCCAGGGGGTTTGCGAATCCGTCGACGGCGGCGAGATTCGTTGCGGTGATGTCGTCTTCAACCTGGCCCAGCCCGTCTTCTACGTTCGGGAGGGCGAGTCGGACGGAGGCGTAGAAATCCTTCTCCCAGTCGGAGCAGGTCCATAGTCTCGCTTCGACTTCTAGTTCGTCGCCTGCGTCGTGGGCGGCGACGGCGAGCTGCCACCATCCATCTACGTCTTCGTCGGGGAGGGTCCCCACGGTCGAGAAGTCGACCTGGACGGCGATGGCGCGTGCGTCGCCGTAGTAGTCGGTGACGGGAATGAGGGTGGCGTCTGCGGTGAACTCTTCGCCGGGGTCGGAGAAGTTGCCTTCAGCTAGTTCACGGATGTTGTCGAAGTATCGAGATTCGTGGTCGACTTCCTGATCGAAGACTGGATCGTGCAGGTCGTTGGTGTGGTACAGCATCATGATGGTGGGTGGTCTCTCTTGCGTGTCAGTGTGCGCCACACCTTGATGAGGTGGACGGTGACGCCGAGCTCAGCGGCGAGGCGTCGGGGGTCCGGGCCGAAGATCTCCTCGGCCTGGCGGTAGTGATGTGGGTCGATCAGGATGTGGGCGGCGTAGCGGTCGGCCCTGGCTTCCGCTCTGGGGGAGTGTCCGCAATGGTCGCCGTGGGAGAAGTGGCCGAACTCGTGGGCGAGGGAACAGAGAGTGTCGGCTTCGGTCATCCCGTACTGGATGGTGATTGTGTCAGGTGGCCGCCATGCGGCTTTTGGTCCACCGCGGTGCCAGTCGACGTAATTGGCGTCCTCGGCTGGGTGGGGGTCCTGTCCGATATTCAGGCAGATCAGGTCACCGAACAGGTGGACAAGTGGTTGCCGATCCTGCTGGGCGTCCTCGCACCCGCGCTCGCCGCGACGAAGACCCACCAGGGAAGTGACTCCACGGCGACTGACGCTGACGCGGAAGTTGCGTCTCTGCTCGGTTCCGCGCACGACGTGGCTGACATCGTCGTCCAGCAGGTCAAGACTGTCACCCCGCAGGATGTCGCGTCCGCTGTCCTCGCGGCGATCCGTGCGGAGGAGAAGGGCGAGCACGACACCGCCGCTGGTACCGCCGCGACCGCTGAGGCCATCACCGACTACGTATACGGGCGGTGACCCGTGCCCATCGATCATCTCCCCAGACGACTCTGCGGCCCCGCCGAGAGGATCCGTGACGGCCTGCTGACCGACGCGACCGCACTGGTCATCCTCGGCGCAGGCATGATCGCCCGCGGCATCTCCTACAGTGACATCGCCGGGCCCGGCCCCTCCGGGCACCCCGCCGAATCCTGGATGACGATGGGCACCTGGTCGATCGTGTGGGTCGCCGTCGGCGTCCTCTGCCTCACCATCGCCCCTTGCACCGCACCGTCACCGCCGCCCTGGCCGTCGGCGCCGGCGTGGGCCTGCACCTCCTGTGGGGCCTAAGCTTCCTGTGGCAGTCCATCGAGGAGCACAGCCGGACATGGGGGTCATCCATCGGATACTTCATGATCGTCGCCCTCGTGTCCTGGGCGGTATGGCGTGGGTCCCGTACCGAGATCAGAGTTCGGGAGGCGCCGCATGATTGATGGCTCAGTCGTGCTGACATTCATGGGTGGCCTGGCAGGGTCCCTGGCACTGGTGCTCGTCGCCCGAGTGAAGCTCACCGGAGACAGGGATGCTGCCCGCGGACCCGACTGGCAGGCCTACGCCGACGGTCAGCGCAAGGACCTCGAGACGTTGAAGGCGGAGATGAAGGAGGTCCGTGGTGAGGTGAAGACCCTGCGCTCGGAGCTGGGGACGGTGAAGTCGAAGTTCGTGGCTGCGGTGCAGCATATTCACGCGTGGCGTCGTGCTGTGCCGGATGCATCGAAGTGGCCGCGTACGCCGCCGGAGCTGGCAGATGATCTGCCGGAGCATCCTGGCCTGTAGTATCCGGTGTGTGGGTTGAGCGCCGCGGGGTCCCCTTCGCCGGGTCGCCCTGGTTGTGCCGCTCCCCACCGAGCCCCCATCGTCGTCGTGGCGATGGGGGCTTGCTCCAATTCTGCGCCAGTCTTCGCAAGGCCACAGCATGTTGGCTCGATTGAGTGCATCACCATGCAGGACCGGCGGCTGACCGACATGGTTCATAGGAACGGTGTTGTCATTGAGCACATCGCGCACCGGGAGGATTCGGCTGCCGAACATTTTGGTCCGGATTATCCGGTGTGGCTGCCCGCCGTGCCGGGCCTGATCCGCCCAGCTGTGGACGCCGCACGACGGCCACGACCGTAGACCCTGAGCCGCGATCATTTATGGGGTGCAGGAATCTTGTACTGAGCGGTGCCTTATTCGGATGAGGATGACTGCCCTGTGCTAGAAGGCGTAGGATTGGGCGTACTGGGTAGTTACGGGTCCTCCGTAACCGCTCCTATCGGCTCCGTGAGTGGAGCCAGTTCAGAGGTGCAGCATGGCTGCAGAGATTCGCAAACCACAGTGGCTCAACGAGCTTTCCCTTCGCTTTGGTCGCAAGCACGGAGCAATGACCAATCTGTCCGAGCGATACGATCAGAATTTCCAGCTTGTATGGTGGCCTCGGACACATCTGATTGAGCAGGAGCTTCCGGCTCTGCTTGAGCGGATTGCTATCGATGTCGATGTCGTGTCGTCAGTACGTGTCCCGGTCGGCGATTGGGAAATCCCTGAAGGCGAGCTCATGGTCATGGGCGAGCCGGTCCCGGTGGCCGAGCATGATGACGTCAAGTCTCACGAAATTGAAATTATCTTCGCTGACGGTAGGAAGCTGATCTTTGACGTGTACTACCCGGTGACGAATCGTCCTCGCTGGGCAAAGCTGTTCGGTGTGAGGGCAGAGGAACGATGGATCGACGACGGCGGGAACAACGCGTCTGGGTAGAGGCGGTCATGGCAAAGATCTTCTTGCCGTGTAGCGCTACCTGCGGTCTCCCACCGTCCACGGTTAGGGGGTGGGGGCTTTCTACTGGAGTTCTCGGCTATCACCTGCCCCCAGTCAGTAGGGGGCGGGAAACCCTGCTGGGGACGGGGATGGGGTGGTTGTCTGCAATCGGGTCATGAAGCAACCCCTGGGCCCACATTGTCTTCGGACGGTGGGGGCTTCGCTGTTCTGCTTCGAGGTTGTGGAGGGATCCGTACAGTGAGCTACGGGGAGCGCAGTTCCGTGAGGGGTGCTGCTGCTCCCTGTTGGGGCCCTTGTCGAATGGAGAACCGGCGGAGGCCTTTCGCCGTTGCAGTCCGGGGCGGCAACGTCTCCGGTAGCGTGACACTCGGGTTGAGCGCGGGGTGTCCCCCACCCCTGACCCCGCTGCTCCCCAGCCCCCACCGGCCCGTCGTCGGTGGGGGCTTTTTTCGTGTCTGGGGGAGGGGTGGACGGGTCCCGCCATCCCGCAAATATCCCGCACCAGGTGTGGCCGACACTGCTTTAGTGGCCCTGCTGGCCCCAGTGGCCTAGCCCTGACCTGCGAAGAGACCACCACCTGCAGGAACGCCTAGAACTCCAAGGTATAGTGTGACCCCGTGAGTGACACCGAGAAGAGTGCGAAGATCCAGCCGTTTGCCGCCCCGAAGGGTGTGCCCGACTACGTGCCGCCGGCATCCGTCGACTTCCATGCGGTGCGCAGCACCTTCGAAACAGTGATCCACAACTCGGGTTACGGCCACATCGAACTGCCGGTCTTCGAGGAGACCGCCCTGTTCGCCCGTGGTGTCGGCGAGTCCACCGACGTCGTCTCCAAGGAGATGTACACCTTCGAGGACCGCGGCGGCCGCTCCGTGACCCTGCGTCCCGAAGGCACCGCCGGCGTGATGCGCGCGGTCATCGAGCACAACCTCGACCGCGGCCAGCTTCCGGTGAAGCTGACCTATTCGGGTCCGTTCTTCCGCTACGAGCGTCCGCAGGCCGGCCGGTACCGCCAGCTCCAGCAGGTCGGTGTGGAGGCCGTCGGAGTCGACGATCCCGCGCTGGACGCCGAGGTCGTCGGCCTTGCCGACCGGTGCTTCCGCGCCCTGGGGCTCACCGGGTACCGCCTGGAGCTGACCAGCCTCGGCGACGACAACTGCCGTCCGGCCTACCGGAAGACCCTGCAGGACTTCCTTTTCGCACTCCCGCTCGACGAGGAGACGCGGAAGCGCGCGGAGATCAACCCGCTGCGCGTCCTCGACGACAAGCGTCCGGAGGTCCAGGAGATGCTGGTGGACGCCCCGCTGATGCCGGACCACCTCTGCGACAACTGCCGTGAGCACTTCGAGACCGTCACCGGTCTGCTCGACGACATGGGTGTCGAGTACGTCCTCAACCCGCGTCTGGTCCGTGGCCTTGACTACTACACCAAGACCTGCTTCGAGTTCGTCCACGACGGTCTCGGCGCCCAGTCCGGCATCGGTGGCGGCGGACGCTACGACGGCCTCATGGCCCAGCTCGGTGGCCAGGACCTCTCCGGTATCGGCTTCGGCCTCGGCGTGGACCGCACCGTTCTCGCTCTCGCCGCCGAGGGCGTCACCCCGACCTCGGGACGCCGCGTGGACGTCTACGGCGTCCCCATGGGTGTGGACGCCAAGAAGAGGCTCGCGGTGATCATCGACAAGCTTCGTCGCGCCGGTGTCAGTGCCGACATGTCCTACGGCGACCGTGGTCTCAAGGGCGCCATGAAGGGCGCAGACCGTGCAGGTGCCCGCTTCGCGCTGGTCCTCGGTGAGCAGGAGCTCGCCGACGGCACCGTGGTGCTGCGCGACCTGTCCTCCCGCGACCAGCACGAGGTCGCGTTGCAGGACGTCATTGAGGCGGTGGGCAGGGCGGTCGGTACCGGGTCCCACTGACGGCACCGACGACACGCTCCGACGGCTGTGAACCGGCGTGCCGGACAGGGGGAGAGAAACCCCGTCCCCGTCGCCGGTTTTCTGTTGGGCTACGGTGGATTTCTGTATCGATCAACTGACGTCTGTCTGAGAATGGGAATGCCTGTGAGCGAACAACAGAACACCGGGAGACCGGACACACCTGAGAAGAAACACGTCGACTCGGAAGTCAACTGGCCGGTCTTCGGTACCGCCGCCGGCATCATCGTCGCGTTCGTTCTCTGGGCCTGGCTTGCCCCGGACTCCGCCGACACGGTCATCAACAACGTCAAGGACTGGATCTCCACCAATCTCGGCTGGTTCTACGTCCTCACCGCCGGCGTGGTCGTCGTCTTCGTCCTGGTGGTCGCCTTCCGGCGCACCGGTAACACGAAGATCGGCCCGGACCATTCACAGCCGAGGTTCGGTCTGTTCACCTGGGGAGCGATGCTCTTCGCCGCCGGTATCGGGGTGGACCTCATGTTCTTCGGCATCTCCGGCCCGGCCACCAACTACCTCACCCCGCCGGAGGGAGCGGCGGTCTCCGACGAAGCGGCCCGGATGGCCCCGCTGTGGACCATGTTCCACTACGGCATTCCGGGATGGGCGATGTACGCGCTGATGGGCATGGCCTTCGGCCTGTTCGCCTACCGTTACCACATGCCGCTGAGCATCCGTTCCGCGCTCGCCCCGGTCTTCGGACGCCGCATCAAGGGCGCCCCGGGTCACGCCGTGGAGATTGCGGCGTCCATCGGTACCGCCTTCGGTATCGCGGTGTCGTTGGGTATCGGCGTGGTCTTCATCAACTACGGCCTGTCCGAACTCTTCGGGGTCCCGACCAACACCGGCATCCAGGTCGCCCTGATCTGCCTGTCCGTGTTCATCACCATCCTGTCCACCGTCTCCGGTGTGGACAAGGGAATCCGCCGGCTCTCCGAGCTCAATGTGTGGCTCGCGGTCGTCCTCATGGTGTGGATCGTGGTCATGGGCCGGACCGGGGAGCTGCTCAACGCCCTCGTCCAGAACATCGGCGACTTCGTCGCCCGGTTCCCGTCGATGATGATGAACACCTTCGCCTACACCGACGGCGAGACGGACTACGCGTCCCAGGACTGGATGTCCGACTGGACGCTGTTTTTCTGGGCATGGTGGATTGCCTGGGCACCGTTCGTCGGACTGTTCCTCGCCCGCATCTCCCGGGGACGCACCATCCGCCAGTTCGTGCTCGGCGTCCTGGTCATCCCCTTCGCCTTCATCGCGATGTGGATCTCCATCTTCGGCAACGCCGCGCTCGGGTTCTTCCGTGACGGTGACGAGGAGTTCCTCAATACCGCCGTGGACACCCCCGAGTCCGGCTTCTTCCTGTTGCTCCAGCAGTACCCCGGCGCCACCTTCGCCGTCGCGTTGGCGGTCGTCACCGGTCTGCTGTTCTACGTGACCTCAGCGGACTCCGGTTCCCTGGTGATGGCGAACATGACCTCCAAACCCTCGGTGGAGGACTCGGACGGCCCGCCGTGGCTGCGCATCGTGTGGGCGGTGATCACCGGTGTACTGACGCTGGTGATGCTGCTGATCGGAGGTGTGTACACGCTGCAGTCGGCGACGGTGCTCATCGGACTGCCGTTCGCTTTCGTGATGTACCTGCTCATGCTGAGTGTGTGGCGCGTCCTCGAGGCGGAGAAGCACTCGCTGGACTCCCGCGAGCTCTCCCGGGTCGGGGCGCTGATGGACCGGACCGGTGGTGCCGCCCCGGCACGTCAGGCGTGGCGCCGGCGACTGCGCCGGAGGATGAGCTTCCCCTCCGCCACTGACACCGAGAGGTACCTCGAGACCGTCGCGGCCCCGGCGATCGAGGAGGTGGCCGAGGAACTCACCGGACTCGGCCTGGACGTGTCCTGCCACCGGGGGACCCACCCCGACTACCCGATCAGTTTCGTGGATCTGGTGGTCACCTTCCCCGGACAGGACGAGTTCAAGTACGAGGCCTACCCGGTGGCGTGCCAGGTGCCGAACTTCGCGGTGAACCTCAACGTGGACGAGGACACGTACTTCACCCTGGAGATTTTCTCGGCCACCGGCTCCCGGGGCCACGACATCCTCGGCTACACCAAGGAGCAGGTCATCGCCGACGTGCTGGACGCCTATGACGCCCATCTCGAGTACATGTCCCTCACCGGGGACAGGGGGACACCCACCGGGGACACCCAGGTGCCCGCCCCTGACCTGTGGATCGACGACGACGAAGATACGGAAAGGAACGAAGAATGAGTGACACCGCTGCACCGCAGAGCCTCTACATCGACGGGAAGTGGGTGGCGTCCTCCGACGGAGGGACACGTACCGTGACCTGTCCCGCCGACGGGGAGGTCGTGGACGTGGTCTCCGAGGCGACGGCCGCGGACACGGAGAAGGCGATCGCCGCCGCCCGTCGCGCCTTCGATGAGGGATCCTGGTCTGCGACCCCCGCCGCCGAACGTGGCGATCTGCTGCTGAAGGTGGCCGACGCCATGGCAGAGCGCAAGGACGAGTTCGCCCGCGCCGAGGCACTCGACACCGGCAAGCGCCTGGTCGAGGCCGAGGGCGACATGGACGACATCATGAACTGCTTCCGGTTCTTCGGCAAGATCGCCGACCAGCATCCGGGTCGTCTCGTGGACGCCGGCAACCCTGCGGTGATCTCACAGGTCGTCTACGAACCGGTGGGTGTCTGCGGGATGATCACACCGTGGAACTTCCCGTTGCTGCAGGCCAGCTGGAAGATCGCCCCGGCCATCGCGGCAGGCTGCACCTTCGTCCTCAAGCCGTCGGAGCTCACCCCGCACACCGCCATCCTCATCATGGACGTCCTCGACAAGCTCGGCCTGCCGGCCGGGGTCGGCAACCTCGTCCTCGGCGCCGGTGCCGAGGCCGGTGCGCCGCTGTCCTCGCACCCGGACGTCGACATGGTCTCCTTCACCGGTGGCCTGGTGACAGGGAAGAAGATCGCCGAAGTGGCGTCCCACACGGTCAAGAAGGTCGCGCTCGAACTCGGTGGCAAGAACCCGAACATCGTCTTCGCGGACGCCGACTTCGACGCAGCCCTGGACAACGCCCTCAACGCGGGTTTCCTGGATTCCGGTCTGGTCTGCTCGGCAGGTACCCGACTGATCGTGCAGGACACGATCAGGGACCGCTTCGTCGACGAGCTCGTGCGCCGTGCCGAGGGAATCGTCCTGGGTGGTCCCTTCGATGAGAAGGCCGAGTCCGGTCCGCTGATCTCCGAGGAGCACCGCGCGAAGGTAACCGACTACGTGAGGCGTGGTGTGGAAGCAGGGGCGACACTGCGCTGCGGCGGCGACTGGGGTGGCCCGGAACTGGAGAAGGGATGCTTCTACCGACCGACAGTGCTGGACAACTGCACTCTCGACAACCCCGCGGTGATCGAGGAGGGCTTCGGCCCGGTCATCACCGTGGAGAGCTTCTCCACCGAGGCCGAGGCGGTCGCCACGGCGAACCACACCGAGTACGGCCTGGCCGGTGCGGTGTGGACCTCCGACCGGGGCGTCGCTCACAGGGTCTCACGGGCGCTGCGTCACGGCACGATCTGGATCAACGACTACCACCCGTATGTGCCACAGGCCGAGTGGGGCGGATTCAAGGCGTCCGGCAACGGCCGGGAACTTGGGCACGCCGGTCTCGAGGAGTACCGGGAGGCCAAGCACATCTACGAGAACACCGAGCCCGCCGTGACCGGCTGGTTCCCGGAAAAGTAAGCGAAGAAGACAGGAGAAGATATGCGCGAAAGCTACGACTACATCGTCGTCGGGGCAGGATCCTCCGGTGCCGTGGTGGCCGCCCGGCTCAGCGAGGACCCGTCCGTGACCGTGGCCCTCATCGAGGCCGGTCCCACCGACGTGGACAAGCCGGAGATCCTCAACCTCCACGAATGGCCGGGGCTGCTGGAGTCCGGGTACGACTGGGATTATCCGATCGAGGAGCAGGAGAACGGCAACTCCTTCATGCGGCACGCCCGGGCCAAGGTTCTCGGCGGCTGCTCGTCACACAACTCCTGCATCGCCTTCCACACCCCGGCTCAGGACCTCGACCACTGGGTGACCCTGGGGGCGACCGGATGGGATTCGGCGTCCGTCCTGCCGTTGATCAGGGACCGGATCGAGAACAATGACCGGGCAGGGGAGAACCACGGTCACGGTGGCCCGGTGCACCTGCGGTCGGTCCCCCCGAAGGATCCGGTGGGTGCCGCGGTGCTGGAGGCGTGCGAGCAGGAGGGGCTGCCCACCACCCCCTTCAACGAGGGTGAGACTGTCAGCCACGGCGCCGACTGGTTCCAGATCAACGCCAGTGACGACAACGTCCGGGCGTCCTCGTCAGTGTCCTACCTGCATCCGGTGATGGACCGGAAGAACCTGGACATCATCACCGACCGTCAGGTATCCCGCGTCATCGTCGAGGACGGCCGGGCTGTCGGCATCGAGTATCTGGCGGATATCTTCGGTCGTCTCTCCAGGATGCGGGCGGACCGTGAGGTGATCGTCTCCGCCGGAGCGATCGACAGCCCTAAGCTGCTCATGCTTTCCGGCATCGGCCCGGCCGACCACCTCACGGAGATGGGCATCGAGGTGCTGGTGGACGCCCCCGGTGTTGGTTCGAACCTGCAGGACCACCCGGAGGCGGTCATCTCCTGGGAGTCGAAGGTCCCCATGCTGCGGGACGCCTCACAGTGGTGGGAGATCGGCATCTTCGAGAAGATCGACGAAGACGGGGCGGACGGCCTCGGGCTCCCTGACCTGATGATGCACTACGGCTCCATGCCCTTCGACATGCACACGGTGCGCCAGGGGTACCCGACCGCGGACGAGGCGTTCTGTCTCACTCCCAACATCACCCACGCGAAGGCCCGTGGCACGGTGCGGCTGCGCTCCTGCGATTTCCGGGACAAGCCGAAGGTCGATCCGCGGTACTTCACCGATGAAGAGGGCTACGACATGCGCATCGCGGTCGAGGGCATCAAGTTGGCCCGCCGCATCGTCGCGCAGTCGGCGATGGCGGACTACGCCGGTCGTGAGCTCTTCCCGGGGGAGGACGTGCAATCCGACGAGGATATCGCGGACTACGTGGCCAAGACCCACAATACCGTCTACCATCCGGCCGGCTCGGTACGTATGGGTGCTGAGGATGACGTCATGTCACCGCTCGACCCCCAGCTGCGGGTCAAGGGGGTGGAGGGCCTCCGCGTGGTCGATGCGTCGGTCATGCCGCAGCTCACCGCAGTGAACCCGAACATCACCTGTATGCTGATCGGGGAGAAGGCCGCAGACCTGATCCGTGGTGAGTGACTACTGAGCGAACTCCTGGTGACAGGAGTTGACGGTGCCCTCGGAGTAGCCGGTGGTGAACCACTGCTGACGCTGCTCCGAGGAGCCGTGGGTCCAGGCGTCCGGATTGACGCTGCCACCGGACGACTGCTGGATCGCGTCATCGCCGATCGCCTGGGCAGACCGGATGGCCTGGGCGATCTGTTCGTCGCTGAGGGGGTCGATCATGGCGTTCTCGCCGTTGTCGGCATGGTGTGCCCATACTCCTGCGTAGCAGTCGGCCTGCAGCTCCATCTTCACGGCGTTGGAGTCTTCACCGGGATCGTCGTAGTTGGACAGGCCGATGGTGTCCTGCAGGTTCTGGATGTGGTGGCCGAACTCGTGGGCGACGACGTACATCTGCGCGAAGGGGCCGTCGGAGCCGCCCATGGACTTGAGCTGGGCGAAGAAGTCGTCGCCGATGTAGACGGTGCTGTCGCCGGGGCAGTAGAACGGGCCGGTCTGCGCGGTGGATGCGCGGCCGCAGCCGGTGTTCACGGTTCCGTCGCCGATCTGGACGCCGGGTTCACTGTAGCTGATCCCGGTCTCGTCAGGGAGGATCTGCGACCACACGGCATCGAGCGAGATGGCGGTACCCTCGATGCGGCAGTCGTCGTATTTGTTGGCGTCTTCCCAGGTGTTGCAGTGCTCCAGGGAACCACCGGCGGAGGCATTGTTCCCACCGGTCATGTTGTTTGTCGTCGAACCGCCGCTGAACATGCTTGTTCCACCGCTGGCGAAGAAGGCGATCACGGCGACGACGAGAATGCCGGGGATACCGAAGCGACGTCCCACCTTGCTCATCAACAGCATTCCGATGATGCCGCCGAACCCGCCGCCACGACCTCCGTTCCCGCCGCCACCACCGAATCCGAAGCCACCGCCGGACCCACCGGAGCTGCCGCCCGAGGAGGCCCGGCCTCCCATACCGTTCAGGTTCGAGTTAAACGTCATGGTGGAAGTGTAACTGCTGGTTCAGAAGGGGAGGGGGCTTCTTCGACGATGACTGCTGAAGCCGTGGCGGCGCAGGGGTAGGCGACTCCCGACATGCACGATGAACTGGTATTTTGTGCGAATTGCTTGACGTCTCCCACAATAGGGCATACCCTCAACGGGAATAGCCCGGCGTTCTGATGAGCCACCCGGACACGCAACTCACCGACTCCCGGAAAGGAATGGGTCCCATGTACAACCGACTCGCAGAGATCATCAACTGGTACTTTTCCCCGGTTCAGGGGGCGGCCGACGCCGCCCGTACCGGCCTGGGCGTCCTCCCGGCCCGCTCGTCCGCCAACTGACGGAAGAGCGCACCTGAACCGCCTGCCACCCCGTGGCAGGCGGTTTCTCCTGTCTCCGCCACCCCCACGCCAGGTATCCGGACGCACTAGCCTTGCGCCATGGACGACATCACCCCGAACCGCATCGCCATCGTCCTCGACTGTCCGGATGCTGTCGACCTCGCAGAGTTCTACGGAGCACTGTTGGAATAGGAGGTGGTGCTTCCCGGACCCGACGAGCCTGATGCCCTGCATCCGGAGTGGGTCTCGGTGCGACCGCCGAAAGTCGCCGAGGCCGGTTTCTCCCGGGGATTCCAGCGTGTGGACAACTACCGTGCCCCCGCGTGGCCGGACGGCCCGGTCCCACAGCAGGAGCACCTTGATTTCTGGGTGGAGTCGATCCCCGACGCGGAGAAAGTCGCGGTCGCCCTCGGCGCGGTCCGGGCGGGGTACCAGCGCGGCGAAGCCGGGGGCGAAGGATTCGTCGTCTTCCTGGACCCGGTGGGGCACCCGTTCTGCCTCTGCCGGTCGTGAGTGGATGTCGGCCATCACGATCCTGGAGCTGATACCCCGCCTAGAAATCCCCCGGCTGCACCTGGAACACCTTCAGCCCGATCGCCCGGTAGTGGTCCACCACCTGCTGTCGGTCGTCGAGGCAGTACCGGATGTGGAAACGTCCCTGGATGTGTGCGCGCACCAGCGCGTCCTTCACCATCCAGTCGGAACGCTGATCTCCGGTCGGACGCATGTGCAGCTCATCCCAGGGGATGCCGTGCCTTGCCAGCCACTCGGTGGTCTCCGGCCGGCAGACCTCGTCGCGTCCGGACATGATGACCAGCCGGACGCCGGCGGCGTGGATGTCCTGCACCGTGTCACGGACGGACTCGTCCACGGTGTCCTGGCTGACCCGCGCCCAGTCGTAGGGGGAGCGCAGGTCATTGTGGTGGGCCAGCGTGCCGTCGATGTCGACGAGGACGCAGTGTGGCAGATCCCGGGGGTTGTCGACAGGGGAGAAGGTTCCGTCTGTCATCGCCCGGACGGTGGCGATGATCCGCTCTGCTGACGGCCAGCGGTGCTGGGGGAACCGGGACCACAGGTCGCGGATCAGGGACTCCGGCACCTGTCTCTCGACGTCGCGCGCGGCATTGCGACGCAGCAACTCGTCGAGCTCCGCCCGGAAGTCGTGGAACTCCACCGTGTACCCGGCGCGGTCGGCACCGGTGAGGAACGGGCGGAGTCGTTTCGGCCGGAGGTTCATGTCCGACAGGACGATGTCCGACCGGTTGTCGACCGCGGCCGCGAACAGGGCGGACTGCACCGAGGTGACGGCGTCCTCCTGCCGTTGTGTGCCGTGCTGGCCGATCCGCAGGGTGCGTCGGATGTCGTCGCGGTTGATGTTCACCGCGCCGGTCTCCGCGCAGAAGGCCTCCGCCCACGTCGTCTTCCCGGCGGCGGGGAAGCCGCGGGTGATGTGCAGCGTCGGCATGGGGGAGAAGGTACTAGACCTGCACGTCGGCGATGGAGGTCCGGATGAAGTCCTTCACCGTGTCGACGTCATTGGGTAGGTCGGTGACGTGCCGGTCAGCCGAAAGGATGTCGCGGAACCGCTCCGGGGTCATCGCCTCCGGCTCGGAACCGATGGACTCTCGGATGGTGCCGGCGAACTTCACCGGCAGCGCGGTCTCCAGGCAGATGACCGGGGCAGCGTCCGGGTGGGTGGTGAGGTAGTCGCGGGCGACCTTCACACCGTCAGCGGTGTGCGGGTCGACGAGTACTCCGGCGGACTCCCAGCAGTACCGGATGGTGTCGAGGCGGTCGGTGTGTGTGGAGGAGCCCGAGGCGAAGCCGTAGACCTTGTCCACCTCCGGGAAGGCAGGGTCTGCGGCCAGGGAGAACCCGCCCTGCTTCACCTGGGTGCCGAAGAGGTCGGCGGTGCGGGCGGCATCGCGTCCGAGGACATCGAAGATGAACCGCTCGAAGTTCGAGGCCTTGGAGATGTCCATCGACGGGCTGGAGGTCGCCAACGTCTCAGCGGAGGTACGGACGCGGTAGTCGCCGGTACGGAAGAACTCGTCGAGGACGTCGTTCTCGTTGGTCGCGACAATGAGCCGGTCGATCGGCACACCCATCTGCCGGGCGATGTGGCCGGCGCAGACATCACCGAAATTGCCGGTCGGCACGCAGAACGAGACCTTTTGCTCCACCGAGTCGGTGGCACGGATCCAGCTGGAGACGTAGTAGACGACCTGGGCCATCAGTCGTGCCCAGTTGATCGAGTTGACCGCACCGATGTGGTACTCGGCCTTGAATGCGGCATCCCCGGAGACACCCTTGACGATGTCCTGGCAGTCATCGAAGACACCGTCAAGGGCGATGTTGAAGATGTTGGGGTCGTCCAGGCCGAACATCTGTGCCTGCTGGAAAGGCGTCATCCGGCCGGCCGGGGTGAGCATGAACACCCGGATGCCGGCGCGTCCGCGCATGGCGTACTCGGCCGAAGACCCGGTGTCGCCGCTGGTCGCGCCGAGGATGTTGATGGTCTCGCCGCGCTGGCGCAGCACGTATTCGAACAGCTCACCAAGCAGCTGCATGGCCATGTCCTTGAAGGCCGCGGTGGGCCCCTCGGACAGGTGGGCGATCTTCACACCCGGCTCCAGGTCGGTGACCGGGACGATCTGCGCGGACGCGAACTTCGGCGTGGAGTATGCCCGGGCGGTGATGCCCTTGAGGTCCTCGACGGGGATGTCGTCGATGAACAGCGAGACGACCTCGGCGGCGAGAGTGGCGTAGCCCTCGTTGTCGAGAACGGAACGCCACCGGTCCAGCGTCGCGGCGTCCACCGACGGGTACTCCTGCGGCAGATACAGACCGCCGTCGGGGGCCAGTCCGCCGAGCAGGATATCGGTGAAATCGACGGGCGTGGCCTGCGCATCGCGCGTGGAGATGTATTTCATGGCCCCCAGCCTACCGAGTGCGTCACCCGTTCCCGATGTGCCCCCGGTAACATCGTCGCCTGTGCGAGTCATGCTGATCACCAACCCCTACGCCACCTCCACCACCGAGGAAGGACGGGAAGCCCTCACCGGGGCGCTGACGCAGCGCTACGACGTTGAGGCGGTGCCTACGACACACCGCGGACACGCCGCGGAACTCGGGGCCCGGGCTGCCGAAGAGGGCTTCGACGCCGTCGTCGTCCACGGCGGTGACGGTTCCGTCAATGAGACGGTCAACGGCCTGCTCGGGGCTCCGGACCGGACCGACCGTCCCGCTGCGGACGACCTTCCCGCCATCGGCGTGGTGCCCGGCGGTAACGCCAATGTCTTCGCCCGGGCGCTGGGTGTCGACCGGCGTTCCGACCGTGCTGTGAACCAGATCTTCACGGGGCTGGACAGGGGGTCCCGCCGCACGGTCGGGCTGGGGCACGCGCTCAACCGGTGGTTTCTGTTCAACGCCGGGATGGGGATGGACGCCATCGTCATCCGGCGGATGGAGGAGCAGCGCGCGGCGGGGAAGAAGGTGACGAACCTGAGGTACGTGACGACGGCCGTGTCGTCGTTCCTGTCGAAGAAGTACCCGTCGCCGACGTTCACGGTCGAGGTACCGGGTCATCCGGCAGTCGAGGGTGCGCGGTTCGGGTTCGTCAGCAACGCCAGTCCGTGGACCTATCTGGGGCCCCGGGCGATCCGGACGAACCCGGGCACCGATTTCGACCACGGACTGGGTATCGCTGCGGCGACGTCCCTGTCGGCGTCCCGCAACCTCGTGCTGGGAGCGCAGTTGCTCGCCGGATCCGCCGACCCCCGGGCGGCGCACCTGTTCCGGGACGATGACGTCGACCGGGTCGTCTTCACCAGCAGCGAGCCGGCGGACGTGCAGATGGACGGGGACTACGTGGGGATGCACCGGTCACTGGAATTCGGGTGCGTCCACCATGTGCTGGACGTGGTCTGCCCGTAGGTCGGATCAGGGCTGGTAGTTGGCGGCGGCGTCCGGGACGATCGCGTCGAGGATGCGGCTGACGACGTCCCAGTTGTTGAAGGCGGCCATGTCCGTACGGCCGAGGGTGTCGTTGATGAGCGAGATGATCGAGTTGATATCCATGCATGTCACCATAACAGTGGCACGGCAGCTGTGCGATACCAGTGATACTGGTGTGACTGGTGGGATTTACGAACCGTCGTTGACCAGCCAAATTGCCTCGGCGTGAATCAGCGCCTATAGTATCCATCCGTTACCGGCGATAACCGGCGGACACGCGCGTCATTAGCTCAATTGGCAGAGCAGCTGACTCTTAATCAGCGGGTTCGGGGTTCGAGTCCCTGATGACGCACCACACCACCCCCGACCAGGGATTCCTGGTCGGGGGCTTTCCGTATCCGGCAGAGGGGGAGAAGACCGTGGTCCAGGGGCCGACCCACGCGATGTCCGGTGCCGCCGCCGGACTTGCCCTCGCCACGACACTGCCCGTCTCCTGGGGCGGGGCCACGACCACCGCCGAGATTCTCGCCTACACCGCTCTGACCGCCGGTGCGGCACTGTTGCCGGACCTCGACGCCCCCGGATCCACCGTCGCCCGTACCTTCGGCCCGGTCACCGGACTGCTCGCCCGTGCCGTGGCGTCGGTCAGCGTCCTCGTCGTGAATGTCACCGGCACCAGGAAGGACGCGAGGATCAGCGGCGGTCACCGCACCGCCACCCACACCCTGTGGTTCGCCCTGCTCGTGGGATTCCTGGCCTGGAGTATCGGAGGTGCCTTCGGGGACAACGGGATGGTCGGCATGCTGGTGTTCTTCTCCGGACTGGCGCTACGTGGACTGTTCCCGCGGTGGGCGAAGGAGAGGGCGGGGCTGGTCGTGGTAGCTGTCGCCGTCGGGCTGGGTGTCGCCGCCTACGAGACCGTCCCGGCCCTCCACACACCCCTGATGCCGGCGTCCGCGGTGACCGCAGGAGTTCTCGTCCACCTGGCGGGGGACATGCTGACGAAATCCGGTGTCCCGTTGACCTCGCCGGTGATCCCGCGGGGCGGGAAGCGCTGGTGGAACTGGACGCTGCCCGGCGCCGTCACCATCCGGACCTCCGGAGTGTGGGACCAGGCGCTGCTGCTGGTCTTCACAGGTCTCGCCACCTGGCAGCTCTACCTGGTACTCAGGGGGCTGTGACGCCTGCACCGCCCCCGACCCCCACCGACATCCACATCGACGGTCGCGTGATCCGGTTGAAGTGGCACCGGGCCCGTCGTACCGCCACGGACGCGCCGTTCACTCCCGGCCGCATCGTAGAGGGGCTGGCATGCGGGGCCAGTGTGGAGATCGATGTACGTACCGGTCCGGGCGGGGTGCCGCTGATCCGGCATGATCCGCTGCGGTGGTGGCGACGCGTCCGGCCTGTGAACCTGATGCCACTGTCCGTGATCGGGGAGGAGCTGGGCAGCCGGGGTGTCGTGGAGCTGCCGGCCGAGGCCCGACTCCAGTTGGACATCAAGGACACCGCACGGGTGCTCACGACCGATGTCGCGCAACAGATCTCTGCGGCCGTCAACTCCTTCGCCGACGCAGTCATCGTCTCCGGCAACGACCCGGTGGCCGTCGCCCGGATCGCGAAACAGGATCCCCGCACAGCGACCGGTCACGACCCGTGCACCCGGTCCGCGGTGCGCCGGCTGCGCCGGACCGGGGACGTCGACGGTTTCGTCTCGGCGGCGCTGGAGGCGGACCGGGCAGCCGGGATCATCTACCTCGATCACCGGATCATCCTCGCACTCGCGGCGACAGGGAGGGACATCGTGGCGTCCTTCCACGCCGCCGGGCGGCAGGTGGACGCCTTCACCCTCACGGGTCCGGATCCGGAGACGCTGGGGCAGGCCCGCGCGCTGATCGACCTCGGGGCCGACCAGATCACCACCGACGATCCGGAGGGGATGTACCGGGCCCTCAGATCCGTCCCGCGTACTTGAGGTCACTGCCCAGGCGGGCCAGCAGCAGTCCGATGACGGAGAGCATGCTGATGATCGCGGCACCGACACCGGTGATCCAGGAGTCCGATTCGCCGGTGGCCAGGCCGTAGACGATCGCACAGACCGCGACGACGGCGGAAACCACGAGGACCACCTGGTTGATCACCCAGAAGTAGCGGTAGACGTCGCGCTTGTCCAGGGGAGTGACAATCGTGTCCTCGACGGTGACCTGATCGGGGATACCGTCGGAATCGCGACGGCGGGGCGTGTTCTCGGAACTGTTCTCGGACATACCCCTACGGTAGTTGGTCTGCGGCGGTGACTGTGGTGACGGGGCAGGGGCACACCCACCCCCGACTCGCGCGGGGCAGGGGGAGTAAGGTGGGCGTCCGACATGCGTGCAGGGCGCCCGGCGATCCCGGGACCTGTGCGGGTAACACCGGGGAGGCCGACTTCGCGCCGCCCTTCAACCTCATCCGAAAGGACAACGCGACGTGCTGCGGACGCATCTGTGTGGCGACCTTCGCTCCGACGACACCGGAAAGGAGGTCACTCTCACCGGGTGGGTCGCCCGTCGGCGTGACCACGGTGGAGTGATCTTCATCGACCTGCGTGACCGTTCCGGGCTCGCCCAAGTCGTCTTCCGCGAGAACGAGGTCGCCGAGCGTGCCCACGATCTGCGCAGCGAGTACTGCCTCAAGGTCACCGGCATCGTCGAGGCCCGCCCGGAGGGTTCCGAGAACCCCAACCTCGCCTCCGGTGCCATCGAGGTCAACGTCTCCGACCTGGAGATCCTCAACGAGTCCACCGCACTGCCGTTCCAGATCGAGGACACCACCGGCGGCGAGGTCGGCGAGGAGACCCGCCTCAAGTACCGCTACCTGGACCTGCGCCGTGAGCGGCAGGCCCACGCCCTGCGCCTGCGGTCCAAGGTGAGCCAGGCCGCCCGCGGCGTCCTGTCCGGTGAGGACTTCACCGAGATCGAGACCCCGACCCTCACCCGCTCCACCCCCGAGGGTGCCCGCGACTTCCTGGTGCCGGCGCGTCTGCGTCCGGGCAGCTTCTACGCCCTGCCACAGTCCCCGCAGCTGTTCAAGCAGCTGCTCATGGTCGCCGGCATGGAGCGCTACTACCAGATCGCGCGCTGCTACCGTGACGAGGATTTCCGCGCCGACCGTCAGCCGGAGTTCACCCAGCTCGACGTCGAGATGAGCTTCGTCGACCAGGATGACGTCATCGCCCTGGCCGAGAATATCCTCACCGCCGTGTGGAAGGAGATCGGTTACGACATCCAGACCCCGATCCCGCGGATGACCTACGCCGAGGCCATGGAGAAGTACGGCTCCGACAAGCCGGACCTGCGCTTCGACATCCAGATCACCGAATGCACCGAGTTCTTCAAGGACACCTCGTTCCGCGTCTTCAAGGCCCCCTACGTCGGTGCCGTGGTCATGGAGGGCGGCGCCTCCCAGCCGCGCCGTACCCTCGACGCCTGGCAGGAATGGGCCAAGCAGCGCGGTGCGAAGGGCCTCGCCTACATCCTCGTCGGCGAGGACGGTACCCTGACCGGCCCGGTCGCCAAGAACATCACCGACGCCGAGCGTGAGGGCATCGCCGCCCATGTCGGCGCCAAGCCGGGCGACTGCATCTTCTTCGGTGCCGGCGAGGTCAAGCCTTCCCGCGCCCTGCTCGGTGCCGCCCGCGGCGAGATCGCCGAGCGCCTCGGCCTCATCAAGGAAGGCGACTGGGCCTTCACCTGGGTCGTCGACGCCCCGCTGTTCGAGCCTGCCGCCGACGCCACCGCCTCCGGCGACGTCGCCCTCGGCCACTCCACGTGGACCGCCGTGCACCACGCCTTCACCTCTCCGAAGCCGGAGTGGATCGACTCCTTCGACGAGAACCCGGGCGAGGCCACCGCCTACGCCTACGACATCGTCTGCAACGGCAACGAGATCGGTGGCGGCTCCATCCGTATCCACCAGCGCGATGTCCAGGAGCGCGTCTTCGCCGTCATGGGCATCTCCGAGGAGGAGGCCCGGGAGAAGTTCGGCTTCCTCCTGGATGCCTTCGCCTTCGGCGCCCCGCCGCACGGCGGCATCGCCTTCGGCTGGGACCGCATCGTGTCCCTGCTCGGCGGTTACGAGTCCATCCGCGACGTCATCGCCTTCCCGAAGTCCGGTGGCGGAGTCGACCCGCTGACCGAGGCCCCGGCCCCGATCACCGCCCAGCAGCGCAAGGAAGCCGGCATCGACGCCAAGCCGAAGAAGCCGGAAGCCGCCGCGCCGGCCGCCGAGTAGTTCTACCGACCACCTGCGTAAGGAACCGCCGTGCTGAGTATCGACACCGTCCTGGAACGGGCTGCCCATCTGCTGGGCCGCCGGTTCGGGGGTACCCCGGAGCTCACCCACCCCGAGGACCTCGGGGGATCCAGTGATTCCCTGGTCCTTCGTGCGAAAGTGACCCCGAATCCCTTCCTCCAGGAGCGGTCCCTCGTCATCAAGCAGCTCCCCGCCGTGGCGGAAGGCACGCCGGAGGAAGCGGAGGCGAATGCGGCGATGATCCGCGAGGTCGTCGCCTACCAGTACACCAACACCCTGCCGTCGGAGAACCGGCCCGGTCCGTTGCTGCTCGCCCACGACATCGACGAGCGCATCATCGTACTCTCCGATGCCGGTACCGGGGAGAGTTTCTCGGACATCCTCATCATCGAGGATGCCGAGCGACGGGCCTCCGCCCTGCGCAAACTCGGCCGTGCCCTGGGTCGGATGCAGGTCGCCACCGCCGACGGTGAGGAGTCCTTCGACACCCTCAACCGCCGCCAGTATTCGCGACACGACCTGCCGGCCGAGCAGGCCGGAGAGCGTGACGTCGATATCGCCGCCTTGGTCGCGCAGGGTCTCGACCTGCTGCGCAGCAGCGGAGTGCAGATCAGCGACACGGTCGCGGAGTTCGCCGAAGAGGCAGGGCTCCGGCAGTCCCGTTCCCGGCTCCGGGCCTTCAGCCCCTTCGACCTCACCCCGGACAACATCATGCTGTCCGATCAGGTCGTCTTCCTTGACTTCGAGTGGGCCGGTTTCCGCGACATCGTCTTCGATGTGGCCTGCGTGATCGCCGGATTCCCGCACGACATCAGCACCCCGCTGCTCGACGAGGAGGAGTCCGCGGAATTCGTCGAGGCCTGGTCCTCCGAGGTTGTCTCGGTGTGGCCGGATGTGCGTGACCGTGAGCGCCTCACCTACGCTCTGATGACATCGCTCATCGCGTGGGCGCTGATGAGTCTGTCGCTGCTCTACCACGGCACCCTCGCCGTGATCGAGGACGCGGAGTCGGCCTCCGACGGTGCGCGCAAGCTCGAGCGTCTGCCTGAGACCCATCTCGCGGACTTCGCGACGACCGTCGAGTCCGTCCGCAGCTACGCCACGGCTGCCTCGGAGCAGGACGGCGGTGACTCCCGTTACGGAGACGTCGCCGCTTTCGCCGAGGCCGTGCTGACCCGGCTCGCCGAGCTGGGGGCTGTCCCGCAGACCCGCACCGACATCCGGTCGCGCTGAGTCCCGTGGACGACGGTCTCTTCGACGTCGGGCAGTCGGCGGCCGGGACCGGCGACCCGGTGCCGCCGTCGCGCTCGGCGGACGCCTACTTCCATCCCGGGGCCCATGCCCCGCTGGCGGTGCGGATGCGTCCGCGCACCCTCGACGAGGTCGTCGGTCAGTCGCATGTTCTGGGGGAGTCCTCACCGCTGCGACGTCTCATCGATGGACGCGGTGAATCCTCCGTCATCCTCTACGGTCCGCCCGGCACCGGGAAGACGACCGTGGCGTCCCTCATCGCCGGTGGCTCCGGACGCCGTTTCGAAGCGCTCTCCGCGCTGAACTCCGGGGTCAAAGAGGTCCGTTCGGTCATCGCGGACGCCCGTCGACGGCTCGCCGACGGGATCCCCACCGTGCTCTTCATCGACGAGGTCCACCGGTTCTCCAAGACCCAGCAGGACGCCCTGCTCTCCGCCGTGGAGAACCGGACGGTGCTGCTTGTCGCCGCGACCACCGAGAACCCGAGTTTCTCGGTCGTCGCCCCGCTGCTCTCGCGCTCTCTGCTGGTCCAGCTCAAGCCTCTGGAACCGGCCGACATCTCCACGCTGCTGCGTCGGGCGATCGAGGACCCGCGCGGCTACGACGGGAAGATCACGCTCACCGACGAGGCCTGCGACCGGCTCACCGCCCTGGCAGCCGGCGACGCCCGACGCGCCCTGACCTACCTGGAGGCCGCCGCCGAGTCCGTCGAGGACAGTGGCGGCGAGGTCACCGTCGACGTCGTCGCCCGCTCCACCGACAAGGCGGTGGCCCGTTATGACCGGGACGGTGACCAGCACTACGACATCGTCAGCGCCTTCATCAAGTCCATCCGCGGCTCCGAGCCGGACGCCGCCCTGCACTACCTGGCGCGGATGATCGACGCGGGGGAGGACCCCCGGTTCATCTCCCGCCGGCTCGTCGTCCACGCCTCCGAGGACATCGGGATGGCGGATCCGACCGCCCTGCAGGCTGCCGTGGCCGCCCACCAGGCGGTCAGCTTCATCGGCATGCCGGAGGGACGCATTCCGCTGGCGCAGGCCACCGTCCATCTCGCGACCGCGGCGAAGTCCAATGCGGTGATCACCGCCATCGACGCCGCCCTGGCGGACGTCCGCGACGGGAAGGGCTCTGTGGTTCCGCCGCACCTTCGCGACGGGCACTATTCGGGGGCGGAGGGCCTCGGCAACGCCGTCGGTTACCGTTACCCCCACGAGGACCCGCGCGGCGTCCTCACCCAGGACTATCTGCCCGACGACCTGTCCGGCGCCGTGTACTACAACCCCACCGACCATGGTCGGGAACGTCAGATCTCCACCACCCTTGACACCCTGCGTGGGATAGTCCGCGGCGGCAGGTAGACTCTTTCCCGGTAAAGCCCCGAGACAAGCAAGAAGGTTGCCAACACCGTGCAGACGCATGAGATCCGTGAGCGATTCATCAACCACTACGTCAAGGCCGGTCACGCAGAGGTGCCCAGCGCCTCGCTGATCCTCGACGATCCGAACCTGCTCTTCGTCAACGCCGGCATGGTGCCCTTCAAACCCTACTTCCTGGGCGAGCAGAACCCGCCGTTCCCCAACGGCACCGCCACCTCCATCCAGAAGTGTGTGCGCACCCTCGACATCGAGGAGGTGGGCATCACCACCCGCCACAACACCTTCTTCCAGATGGCCGGCAACTTCTCCTTCGGCCAGTACTTCAAGGAAGGCGCGATCAGCCACGCATGGTCGCTGCTCACCGACCCGGTCGACGAGGGCGGATTCGGGCTGGACAAGGACCGCCTCTGGGTCACCGTCTACCTCGACGACGACGAGGCCGCCCAGATCTGGCACGAGAAGATCGGTATCCCCGAGGAACGGATCCAGCGCCTCGGCATGGCCGACAACTACTGGTCGATGGGCGTCCCCGGCCCGTGCGGCCCCTGCTCGGAGATCTACTACGACCGTGGCGAGGAGTACGGGGAGTACGGCGGACCGGTCGTCGACGACACCCGCTACATCGAGCTGTGGAACCTCGTGTTCATGCAGAATGAGCGCGGCAAGGGCATCGGCAAGGACGACTTCGAGATCGTGGGCCCGCTGCCCAAGAAGAACATCGACACCGGTATGGGTGTCGAGCGTGTCGCCTGCATCCTCCAGGGCGTCGAGAACGTCTACGAGACCGACCTCCTCGCCCCGGTGATCAAGGTCGCCGAGGACCTCACCGGCGCGACCTACGGCCGCAGTGAGCAGCTCATCAAGGCCGGCGACACCGAGTCGGCCGACTACCACGCCGCGCACACCGACGACATCCGTTTCCGCGTCATCGCCGACCACTGCCGTACCGGCCTGATGCTCATCCTCGACGGGGTCACCCCGGGCAACGAGGGTCGCGGTTACATCCTGCGTCGCCTGCTGCGCCGTATCATCCGTTCCGCCCGTCTGCTGGGTGCCACCGGTGTGACCATGGAGAAGCTCATGGACACCGTGCGTTCCACCATGACCCCGTCCTACCCGGAGATCGCCGACAACTGGGAGCGTATCCGCGCTGTCGCGGTGGGCGAGGAGACCGCCTTCCTCAAGACTCTCGAATCCGGCACCCGTCTGTTCGAGACTGTCGCCGCCCAGGTCAAGGGCTCGGGCCTGACCGAGCTGAGTGGCGACGCCGCGTTCTCGCTGCACGACACCCACGGCTTCCCGATCGACCTCACCGTCGAGATGGCCGCTGAGTCCGGTCTGACCGTGGACAAGGAGGGCTTCGACGCCCGCATGGCCGAGCAGAAGGCCCGCGCCAAGGCCGACAACCGTGCCAAGAAGCACGACCATGCCGACGTCGCCGTCTACCGGCCCTTCGTCGACAACCACCCGACCGTCTTCCTCGGCTACGACAGCACCGAGGCCGAGGGATCGATCCTCGGTATAGTCGCCGGGGGCGCTCTCGTCGAGCGGGCCGGCGAGGGGCAGAAGGTCCAGCTGATCCTGGACCAGACCCCGTTCTACGCCGAGGCCGGTGGACAGCTCGCCGATCGCGGCCAGATCACCGGAACCGGTGGCGCGGCGACCGTCGACGACGTGCAGAAGACCGGTAAGAAGGTCTGGCTGCACAATGTCACCGTCACCGGTGGTGAGTTCGCTGTCGGCCAGCGGGTCACCGCCACCGTCGACCACACCTGGCGGCACAAGGCACGCCAGGCGCACTCCGGCACGCACATGATCCACGCCGCCCTGCGTCAGGTGCTCGGCCCGACCGCCGTCCAGGCGGGCTCGCTGAACAAGCCCGGCTACCTGCGTTTCGACTTCAATTACGGTGAGCAGCTCACCGCCGACCAGCTGCGTCGGATCGAGCTGATCGCCAATGAGGCGGTGGACGCCGACTACCAGGTCAACACCATCGAGACCAGCCTCGACGAGGCCAAGGCGATGGGTGCGATGGCCCTGTTCGGTGAGAACTACGGCTCTGAGGTGCGCGTCGTCGAGATCGGCGGCCCGTTCTCCATGGAGCTGTGCGGTGGTATCCACGTCGAGCACTCTTCCCAGATCGGCCCGGTGGCCGTGCTCGGTGAGTCCTCGGTCGGCTCCGGCGTCCGTCGAATCGAGGCCTACAGCGGTGTGGATTCCTTCCGGTTCCTTTCCGACCAGCACAAGCTCTCCGGTGCTCTGGCGTCCCAGCTCCGCATCCCGTCCGAGGAGCTGCCGGATCGGGTGGAGGCCCTGACCACCCGCCTGAATGAGGCGGAGAAGCGTATCGCCCAGTTCCGCACCGCGGAACTGTCCGCGAAGGTCGGCGACTACCTTCTGCAGGCCACCATGGTCGGCGACATCCGTGTCGTCGCAGCGCGCGTCCCGGACGGTATCGTCGCCGGTGACCTGCGCACTCTCGCCACTGAGGCGAAGTCCCGTGCCGGCTCGGACGCCGGCGTGATCTTCTTCATCTCCTCCGACCCGGAGTCGGGCAAGGTGCCGTTCATCGCCGCCGCCACCGATGCGGCCGTCGCCGCCGGGGTCAAGGCCGGGGACATCATCAAGACCGTCGCGCCCTACGTCGGTGGACGCGGTGGCGGTAAGCCCGCCATGGCCCAGGGCTCGGGTTCAGACGCCGCCGGTATCGACGCCGCCGTGAAGGCTGTCCGCGACATCGTCGCCGACGCCACCGGCGTCAAGTAGGACGCGGGCCGACGTGACTGAGCAGAATCGGCAGCAGCGCCCGGATCCGGTGCCGGACCGTCCCGGTGACGACGACCCGGGTCGAGGCCGCCGCCTCGGTCTCGACGTCGGCACCGTCCGGATCGGGGTGTCCCTGTCCGACCCCGACGGCATCCTCGCCACCCCGCTGGAGACCGTCCAGGCGGACAAGACCAGCGGCGCCTGGCCGGGGGAGGAGTTCGACCACGTGCTCGAGCTCATCGCCGAGAACTTCGTGGTGGAGGTCGTCGTCGGGCTGCCCGTGTCCCTGCGGTCCCACCGCACCCGGTCGACCCGACGGGCGGAGAACTACGCCACCAGGTTGCGCAAGAACCTCGACATCCCCGTCCGGCTCGTCGACGAACGCATGTCGACCATGGCTGCGACGAACGCCATGCATGCGTCGGGAGTGAACCAGAAGAAGGGCCGGTCCCGCATCGACCAGGCCGCTGCCGTGCACATTCTGCAGGGCTGGTTGGATGCCCGGAAGGCATTTTCTGCGCGACACGGCGGGCCAGATAACGATTCGTGATCTTTTTGTGCGAGAATGATCGACTGAGAATGCAGTATCCCCTGTGAGCACTCCCGTGCTCTGGAAAGGCGCGGAGAACTACAGCAATGCCGAGTACAACCTCCATCTCCCCGAGATACCGTCGTCGCCGTCAGTGGTCCATCGCCGTCGGCGCGGCCCTGGTCATCCTGCTGGTCTTCGTCGTCGCCTATGTCTACTGGCAACGCGAGGTCGTCGGAACCAGGGACTACGACGGTGACGGCAACGGCAAGGTCGTCCTGGTGCGCGTCGAGGACGGGGACACCGTCTCCGGTCTCGTCCCACAGCTCCTCGACGACAACGTCGTGGGTTCCAGGTCCGCGATCATCAGCGCCGCTGACCGCGCCGAGCAGGCCGGGGAGTTCCGCGACCTGCAGGCGGGGTACTACGCACTGCAGGAGAAGATGTCGGCGGACTCCGCCCTTGATGCTCTCACCGACGATGAACGTCGGCTGGGTGTCATCGACGTGCCCAACGGTTCGACTCTCGACGACACCGCTGTCGTCGGTGGGGATCCGCGGACCGGCATCCTGTCGATGATCGCCCAGAACTCCTGCCGTGAGGGTCTCACCGACGGGCTCGAGAACTGTGTGACCGTCGACCAGCTCCACGAGGTCATCGCCCGGACCGCGCCGGCCGATCTCGGCGTGCCGGACTGGGCCACCTCCGAGGTCGACGCCCGTGGTGACGACGGTCGCCGCATCGAGGGCCTCATCTCACCCGGCATCCACGTCTTCGACCCGACCGCTGAGCCGCTCGAGATCGTCCGTGAACTGGTGACCTCGTCCGTCACCGAGTACGAGGGCACGGGGCTGGTCGAGATGGCCTCGACCGTCGGACTGACGCCCTACCAGGTGCTCACGGCCGCATCGCTCGTCGAGCGCGAGGCTCCCGCCGGTGACTTCGACAAAGTCGCCCGTGTCATCCTCAACCGCCTCAACGAAGACCAGATGCTCCAGTTCGACTCGACAGTCAACTACGACGTCGACGAGCAGGAGGTCGCCACCACGGATGAGGACCGCGGACGCCAGACCCCGTGGAACACCTACGCCAAGAAGGGGCTGCCGGACACCCCGATCGCCTCGCCCGGTGTGGAGGCGATGCAGGCCGTCGAACGCCCTGCCGAGGGCGACTGGCTCTACTTCGTGACCGTCGACCAGGAGGGCACCACGGTGTTCAACCGGGACTTCCAGGCCCACGAGGACGCCATCGAGGAATCCCGCGCCAACGGGGTGCTCGACAGTGCCCGGTAGTCCGTCCGCCGACGTCTACGACGTCGAGGGCTTCCTCGCTCTCGCCGCCGGGTCCCCGGATATCACCCTCTGCGCGGTACTCGGCCGACCGGTCGCACATTCCCTGTCCCCGGTCATCCACGCCGGCGCCGCACAGGACGCGGGAATCGTCCCCGGTTTCCGGTACGTCCGGGTCGAGGCCGGGGAGGAGGACGAGATCCGGCGTCTGCTCAGCGGCTCACCGGCCTGCGTGGCGGGATTCTCGGTCACCATGCCCGGCAAGCCCCACGCCCTGACCCTCGCTGACGAGGTCACCGACCGGGCCGCCGCCATCGGCAGTGCGAACACCCTGGTGCCGCTGCGAGACAGCGACGGTGCGCAGACCGGACGGTGGCTGGCCGACAACACCGATGTCGTCGGTGTCACGGCCTGCCTCGACGCCGTTCTCGGTGATACGGCGCCGAGTCGTGCCGCCGTCGTCGGCAACGGGGGGACCGCCCGACCGACCGTCGCCGCCTTCGCAGCCCACGGGGTGCACCGGGTGGACGTACTCGCCCGCTCCGACAAGGCGCTCAACCTCAGGGCACTGGTGGAGAGCTACGGGATGGAGTTCTCGTGGAACCGGCTGGACGCTCCGGAGCTCGCGTCCGTGTGTGCCGGATGCGACGTCCTCGTCTCCACCGTCCCGGAGTCTGCGGCCGGTGAGTACACCGACGAGCTTTCCCGGGCCGGCGCGGTCGTCGACGTGATCTACGACCCGTACCCGACCCACCTGCTGACCGAGGCGGTGGCCGCCGGACGCCCCGTCGCCGACGGCCTGCTCATGTTGGCAGGGCAGGGTGCGGAACAGTTCCGGCAGTTCACCGGCGCCACCGCCTCTGCCGGGGCCATGTACGCTGCACTGCAGAAGCACCTCGGGCTCCGCGGCCGGTGAACCTGGCTGAGGGGCTGAGCTAAGGGACTGTGGGGGACTAAGGGAAGGTAGGGGGACAGGCACCGTGTGGGGGTATCTGTGGGATGCCGTGGTACTGACCGTGGCGCTGGTCTGGTCGGTCGCTCTGACCGTCACCGATCTGAGGGAGCGGCGACTGCCGGACTCACTCTCCCTGCCTGCTGCCGCTGTGGTGTGGCTGTGGTGCATCCTCGACGGTCGACCGTGGGCACTGACCGGTGCGCTGGCCTGGTGGGCACTGTGTGCGGTGCCCGGGATGATCAGCCCCCGACTTCGCATCGGCGGAGGAGACGCCAAGCTCTCACTCTCCCTCGGCGCGGTGGCCGCCGTATCCGGTGGGCCCGTCGGATGGTGGATCGCAGTCGCGATGTCGTCCGTGATCACCCTGTGTCTCGCCGTCGTTCCGTGCGCGGCACTGCGGTGCAGGGCCGGGCTCCCGCACGGTCCGGGAATGCTGACGGGCACCTGGTTCGGCGTTCTTCTCACGATGTGACACGAGTGACCGGGGAGTGTTCCACCCCGTGAGGTGGGGTCATGTGACGCGCAGAACGCGGACGTGTCACAATAAGCGCATGCTTCGTTGGACGACTGCCGGGGAATCCCACGGCCAGGCCCTTGTCACCATCGTGGAGAACATGCCCGCCGGCGTGCCTGTCACCCGTGCGGACGTCTCCCGTGAACTCGCACGCCGCCGTCTCGGCTACGGCCGTGGCGCCCGGATGAAGTTCGAGGCCGACGAGGTCACCTTCCTCGGCGGAGTCCGGCACGGACTGACCCTCGGATCGCCGGTCGCCGTGATGGTCGGCAACACCGAGTGGCCCAAGTGGACCACCATCATGTCCGCCGACCCGGTGGACACCGATGACCCCGAGGTCGCCAAGGAGATGAACTCCGGGCGCGGTGCCCGGCTGACCCGGCCGCGTCCCGGTCACGCCGATCTCTCCGGCATGCTGAAGTACGGTCACACCGAGGCCCGGCCGATCCTCGAGCGTTCCAGCGCCCGCGAGACCGCCGCCCGTGTCGCCGCCGGTACCGTCGCCCGCGCCCTGCTGCGTGAGGTCACCGGCTCCGAGGTCGTCAGCCACGTCCTCTCGATCGGCCCGTCCGACACCTACGACGGACCCGCGCCGACCGCCGCCGACCTGGACGCCGTCGACGCCTCCCCGGTCCGCGCCTTCACCGCGCAGAGCGACGCCCACGAAAAGTCCATGATCGAGGAGATCGAGAAGGCGAAGAAGTCCGGCGACACCCTCGGCGGCATCGTCGAAGTCGTCGTCACCGGCCTGCCCGTCGGTCTCGGCAGCCACGTCGCCTGGGACGCCCGTCTCGACGGCCAGCTCGCCCAGGCGCTCATGAGCATCCAGGCCATCAAGGGCGTGGAGGTCGGTGACGGCTTCGCCCAGGCCCGCCGCCGGGGTTCCGAGGCGCACGACGAGATCTTCGTCGGCGAGGACGGCATCGAGCGGCACACCAACCGGGCCGGCGGCCTGGAGGGTGGCATGACCAACGGCGAGCCACTGCGTGTGCGTGCCGCCATGAAGCCGATCTCCACCGTCCCGCGTGCCCTGGCCACGGTCGACACCGACACCGGAAAGAAGGCCACCGGCATCCACCAGCGCTCCGACGTCTGCGCGGTCCCCGCCGCCGGTGTCGTCGCCGAGTCCATGGTGGCCCTGGTCATCGCCCGCTCCCTGCTCGAGAAGTTCGGTGGCGACTCGCTGGCGGAGACGAAGCGTAACTACGCCGCCTACATCGCCGAGGTCGACTCCCGGCTGCGCTGGGACGATAACTGACATGACGACCGGTCGGCGGCGTCCGCGTCTCGTCCTCGTCGGGCTGCCCGGCGCCGGCAAATCCACGATCGGCCGGTATCTCGCCAAGGAGCTTGACTGCGGCGTGGTGGATACCGACACCCTCATCGAGGATGACTACGGCCGTCGATGCGGCGAGGTCTTCAGTGAGCTCGGTGAACCTGCCTTCCGGGAGCTGGAGGAGAGGCACGTCGCCGACGCCCTGCGCACCGACGGCATCGTCTCCCTCGGCGGCGGCGCGGTGATCTCCGCGAAGACCCGGGCACTGCTCGCCGACGACCTCGTCGTCCACCTCAAGGTCACTCCGGAGGAGGGCGCACGGCGCACCTCCGGGGACGCGAACCGCCCGGTCGTCGCGGCCGATGACCCCGTGGCCCGGTACCGTCAATTGCAGACCGAGCGTGCCCCGTTCTACGACGAGGTCAGCGACCTCACCGTGACCAGTGAGGGTCGCGCCCCACGCCACATCGTCTCCGAGATCCTCCAGTTCCTCGAGACCACCACCTCAGTCAAGGAGCCTGACATGACCGACGTCCGTCGCGTCCACGTTGCCACCGACAACCCCTATGACGTCGTCATCGGCCGTGACCTCACCGGCCATGTCGCCGAGGCCGTCCCGGGCGCCTCCCGTGCCGTTATCCTGCACCAACCTCCGCTGGCGGAACGTGCCCGTTATATCGCCGAGGGCCTGCGTGCCGCCGGCATCGAGCCGGTCCTGCACGAGACCCCGGACGCCGAGGACGCCAAGACCGTCGCCGGTGCCGCCGAGTGCTGGGACGTCTGCGCGGACGCCGGACTGTCCCGCCAGGACGTCATCGTGGGCGTCGGCGGCGGCGCGACCACCGATCTCGCAGGCTTCATCGCCGCGACCTGGATGCGCGGTATCCGCGTCGTCCAGTACCCGACCACCCTGCTGGCCATGGTGGATGCCGCGGTCGGCGGCAAGACCGGAATCAACACCGCCGCCGGCAAGAACCTCGTCGGCTCCTTCCACGAACCCTCCGCCGTCCTGGTGGACCTCGAGGTCCTCGACACGCTCCCCGCCAAGGAGATTTCCGCCGGTTCGGCCGAGATCGTCAAGACCGGCTTCATCCGCGACCCGGAGATCCTCGACATCTACGAGTCCGATCCCGCCGCCGCACTCGATCCGCGCGGCTCACTGCCTGAACTCATCGAACTGGCGGTGAAGGTCAAGGCAGATGTTGTCGGACAGGACCTGCGCGAGTCCTCGCTGCGGGAGATCCTCAACTACGGACACACCTACGGACATGCCGTAGAGCAGCACGAGAGCTACCGCTGGCGCCACGGCTGGGCCGTCGCCGTCGGCATGGTCTATGAAGCGGAGCTGGCCCACGCCGTCGGTCTTCTCGGGGAGGACGCCGTGGCCCGTCACCGCCGGATCCTCACCTCCGTCGGCCTGCCGACCAGCTACGACGGAGCATCCCTCGAGGAACTGCTGGAGGTCATGGGCCGCGACAAGAAGAACCGCGACGGTCACATCCGCATTGTCGTCCTGTCCGACCGGGACGGCCTGCCCTACGCTCCGGTGCGCCTCGAAGCCCCGGAGAACGCGGCACTGCAGGCCGCCTACACCGCCACCCTGAAGGAGCAGTGGACATGAGCGTCCTCGTCGTCAACGGCCCGAACCTCGACCGGCTCGGCAAGCGTCAGCCGGACATCTACGGTGCGACCACCCTGGCAGACATCGAGGAGGGGCTGCGCGCCCGAGCCGGTGAGCTGGGCACGGAGATCGACTTCTTCCAGTCCAACTGTGAGGGTGAGATCCTCGACCGGATCCACCGCGCCGCCGACGAAGGGGACGCCGTGATCATCAACGCCGGAGGTCTCACCCACACGTCGGTGGTCCTCAAGGACGCCCTGGCCGAGATCACCGACGGTGCCGGCTACGTGGAGGTCCACATCTCCAATGTCCACGCCCGCGAGGAGTTCCGGCACCACAGCTACCTCTCGGCAGGTGCCGCCGGTGTGATCGTCGGACTGGGCACCTACGGTTACACCGCCGCCCTGGAATTCCTCGCGCAGCGTTGATCTCCCGGGCGTAGTCTCGGGGGCCATGAGCGCACCTGTCGACCACTCCTCCCGCCGGGCCGCCGTCGCCCGGACCATCGCCGCTGCCGGCCACCGTCATCTGCTGGTCAGTGACCTGAAGAACATCCGGTACCTCTCCGGGTTCACGGGCTCGAACGCCGCGCTGCTGCTGGGCACCGACGGCACCGGCACCATCGTCACCGACGGACGATACGACACCCAGATCCGTCAGCAGACCGCGTCCTCCCCGGGGCTGGACATCCGGATCACCCGCGACCTCTTCGGCGAGCTCACCCGTGTCGCCGGCGAGGAGGGCTACGCCATCGAACCGGGGCTGCCGGTCGGGGCGGCCCGCGGGCTCGGTGACCCGGAGATCCTCGCCGGTGCTGTCGAATCCGCCCGCCTGGTCAAGGATGACGTGGAGCTGGACGCACTGCGCGAGGCCGGGCACCTCGCGGACGCGGTCTTCACCGAATTCATCGCCGCCGGCGGCATCCGTGAGGGCATCACCGAGATCGAGGCCGCGGCCGACCTCGAACATCGGCTGCGTTCCGCCGGAGCAGACGGGCTGAGCTTCGACACGATCCTGGCTTCCGGGACCAACGGCGCCAAGCCCCATGCCGGAGTCTCACGGGACGTCATCGTCCCGGGCCTGGTCACCGTGGATTTCGGTGTCTGGTTGGACGGATACGCCTCCGACCAGACCCGCACCGTGTGCGTCGGAGAGCCGGATGCACTGGCCCGCGAACTCTACGAGATCGTCCACCGCTCGTTCCGGGCCGGGGTCGAGACCGTCCGCCCCGGCGTCGGCCCCTTCGCCGTCGACAAGGCCTGCCGCGACGTCCTCGACGAGGCGGGGTACGGCAAGTACTTCGTCCACTCCACCGGCCACGGCGTGGGCCTCGACGTCCACGAGGCACCGTCGGCATCGGTGCGTACCGATCCCGCCGAAACACTGGTCGCGGGGGAGACCCTCACCGTCGAGCCGGGTGTCTATCTGCCCGGGAAGACCGGGCTGCGGATCGAGAACACCTACATCGTCACCGCCGAGGGTGCGGAGTCAGTGAACCCGTCGACGACCGAGCTGCAGGTCGTCTAGGGTCCGCCGGACCTCACCTGCTAGACTGTCAGGTCGATTACCTGTCCGACTTTCCTTAAGGGAGTACACACGTGGCAACTACCGCGGATTTCAAGAACGGTCTCGTGCTGAAGATCGACAACAAGCTGCAGCAGATCATCGAGTTCCAGCACGTCAAGCCCGGTAAGGGACCGGCCTTCGTCCGCACCAAGCTCAAGGACGTCGTCTCCGGCAAGACCCTGGACAAGACCTTCAACGCCGGCGTCAAGGTCGAGACCGCCACCGTGGACCGCCGCGACATGGACTACCTGTACAACGACGGTGAGAACTACGTTGTCATGGACACCAAGACCTACGAGCAGTACGAGGTCCCGCAGGACAAGTTCGGTGAGGCCGGCCGTTTCCTCAAGGACGGCATGAAGGTCCAGCTGTCCTTCCACGACGGTGAGATCCTCTTCGCCGAACTCCCGGTCTCCGTCGACCTCGTCATCGAGCACACCGACCCGGGCCTGCAGGGTGACCGCTCCACCGGCGGTACCAAGCCCGCCACCCTCGAGACCGGTGCCGAGATCCAGGTGCCGCTGTTCCTCGAGACCGGGAACGTCGTCAAGATCGACACCCGAGACGGCTCCTACCTCTCCCGCGTCAACCAGTAGAGGCACTGATCACTACCGATGAGTGAGGAAAAGAACCACCACCGCCACGGGGCCCGCTTCCGGGCCCGGCGGCGCGCCGTGGACATGCTCTTCGAAGCGGAGTTCCGGGACATCGATCCGGTCGAGATCGTCGAGGACCGCCGTGAGCTGTCCCGTGACGAGGCGAACCAGGTCGCCCCGGTCAACGACTACACCGCGCAGATCGTCGGCGGTGTCGCCGAGAATCTCGACGGCATCGACGGCGCCATCGCCGGACACCTGTCCAGCGAATGGACCCTGGACCGACTCCCGGCCGTGGACCGCGCCGTGCTGCGTGTGAGCGCCTGGGAGCTGCTCCACAACCACGACGAGATCCCGGAGAAGGTCGCCGTGGACGAGGGGATCGGTCTGGCCAAGGAGTACGGCCACGACAAGGCCCCCGGCTACGTCCACGCCGTGCTCGACGGGATCTCCCGTTCGCGCCGCATCGCCGAGAAGGAGGCCGCCGACGCCGCTGCACTGTCGGAGACCACCGACGATGCGGGGACCGACGAGCTCATCGCCGGCATCGTCGGCGATGACGCTCAGGACGCTCAGGACGCTCAGGACTGAGCCGAATCCGCTTCGCCACCGAGGGTGGTCCCGGGATATTCCGGGGCCACCCTCGCTGCATCTGTGGGGGCTGGCCCCGTGCTACACTGAGCGGCGGCACAGGGCCCGGTGTGACGCCGGCCCGACCACCTTTAACAATCCGTCCAGTGAGGCGGGGAAGGAGGTCACGATGAATATCATGGACGCCGACGACGTCGGTCGTACCATTGCACGCATCGCGCACCAGATCATCGAGAAGACGGCGCTCGACGCACCCGGGGCGGACCGGGTCGTCCTTTTGGGGATCCCGTCGGGGGGTGTTCCGCTGGCGGCGCGTCTCGCAGAGCGTATCCGCGAGTTCAGTGACGTGGAGGTCTTCCACGGCGCCCTCGACGTCACCCTCTACCGTGACGACCTGAAGACCAGCCCGCACCGGGCGCTGCAGTCCACCACGGTTCCGCGTGAAGGGATCGACGGTGCCACCGTCATCCTCGTCGACGACGTGCTCTTCTCGGGTCGCACCATCCGCTCAGCACTCGACGCCCTACGCGACATCGGCCGGGCCGGGAAGGTCCAGCTTGCGGTCCTCGTCGACCGCGGCCACCGCGACCTGCCGATCCGGGCGGACTACGTGGGCAAGAACATTCCCACCTCACTGACCGAGGACGTCAGTGTGGAACTCACCGAGATCGACGGGACGGACGGCGTCCAGCTGATCCGGGAAGGAGAGCAGGCATGAAGCACCTGTTGAGCATCGCCGACCTCACGGCCGAGGAGATCACCGGCCTGCTGGACGAGGCTGACCGCTTCGCCGATTCGCTGCGTGACCGGGAGGTCAAGAAGCTGCCGACGCTGCGCGGCCGTACCGTCTTCACCCTCTTCTACGAGAATTCCACCCGCACCCGGTCCAGTTTCGAGACCGCCGGCAAGTGGATGAGCGCGGACGTCATCAACATTTCCGCGTCCTCCTCGTCGGTGAAGAAGGGTGAGTCCCTCAAGGACACCGCCCTGACCCTCCGCGCCGTCGGTGCGGACGCCATCATCATGCGGCACCCGTCCTCGGGCGCCGCCCGTCAGGTCGCCAACTGGGTCGGTCAGGGGAGCGACGGCATCAGCGTCCTCAATGCCGGCGACGGTGCCCACGAGCACCCGACCCAGGCGCTGCTGGACGCCGTGACCCTGCGCAACCGGCTCGGCAGGATCGAGGGGGCGGAAGTCGTCATTGTCGGAGACCTGCTGCACTCCCGCGTCGCCCGGTCCAACGCCCTGCTGCTCACCGCCCTCGGCGCCAACGTCACCTTCGTCGCCCCGGCGACCCTGCAGGCCCCGGGCATGGAGCACTGGCTCAACCCGAACGTCGGCAGTGGCCGGGGAACAGTCACGGTCACCGAGGACATGGACGCCGCGCTGGCCAAGGCCGACGCCGTCATGATGCTGCGTGTCCAGGCCGAGCGGATGAACGGCGGGTTCTTCCCCTCCCACCGCGAGTACGCCGCCCGCTACGGCCTCTCCGAGGCCCGCGCCGCCGGACTGGCCGACCACGCGATCATCATGCACCCCGGCCCGATGCTGCGCGGCATGGAGATCAGCGACTCGGTGGCGGACGCACCGAACACCGTCGTCCTCAACCAGGTCACCGCCGGAGTCCATGTCCGCATGGCAGCCCTGTTCACGCTCCTCGTCGGAGCAGAAGGAAGTGTCGCAGAATGACCACTGCAGTGAATATCCGGAAGAACGCAGCCTACCCGGCCACCGGCACGTTGCACGCCGCCGCAGAGGGGGAGACGCTGCTGCGCGGCGTCCTCGTCTACGGCGAGGGCGAACCCGCTGACGTCCTGGTCCGCGACGGCGTCATCGCCGAGATCTCCGACGCCGGTTCGCTGACCCCGGGAGAGAACGCCGAGATCCTCGAGCTCGACGGCCAGGTCCTCCTGCCCGGCCTCATCGACATGCACGTCCACCTGCGCGAGCCCGGCCGGGAAGACACCGAGACCATCGCCTCCGGTTCCGCTGCCGCGGCCCGCGGCGGCTTCACCGCGGTGTTCACCATGGCGAACACCGACCCGGTGACCGACACCCCCGCCATCGCCGAGATGGTGTGGATGAAGGGCCAGCAGACCAATCTCTGCGACGTCCACCCGGTCGGCTCCATCACGAAGGGCCTGGCGGGAAAGGACCTCACCGAGTTCGGCATGATGGCCGCCTCCGAGGCGAAGGTCCGGATGTTCTCCGACGACGGCAAATGCGTCGCCGACCCGCAGCTCATGCGCCGCGCCGTCGAGTACTCCAAGGGCCTCGACGTCCTGCTCGCCCAGCACTGTGAGGAGCCGCGTCTCACCGAGGGCGCGGTCGCCCACGAGGGTGAGACCGCCGCCCGCCTCGGCCTCCGCGGCTGGCCGCGGGTCGCCGAGGAGTCCATCGTGATCCGGGACGCCCTGCTCGCCCGCGACTACGGCGGACGCACACACATCTGTCACGCCTCCACTGAGGGCACCGTGGAACTGCTGCGCTGGGCCAAGGACCACGACATCCCGCTGTCCGCCGAGGTCACCCCGCACCACCTGACCCTCACGGACGAGAAGCTGGAGAGCTACGACGGCGTCTTCCGGGTCAACCCTCCGCTGCGTGAGCACAAGGACGCACTCGCCCTGCGCGCCGCCCTCATCGACGGCACCATCGACTGCGTCGCCACCGACCACGCCCCGCACGGCTCCGAGGAGAAGTGCTGCGAGTTCGACAAGGCCCGCCCCGGCATGCTCGGCCTGGAGACCTCCCTGGCACTCATCGCCCGGACCTTCATCACCGACGTGCCGGAGGGGGAGGAGCCCCAGGACTGGCGCTTCATCGCCAGGGTGATGTCCGAGCGACCCGCCGAGATTCTCAAGCTGCCCGGACAGGGCCGACCGGTGGCCGTCGGGGAGCCGGCGAACCTCTGCGTGGTCGACACGCAGGCAGGCTGGGTCGCCCACGGACACGAACTGGCGTCGAAGGCGTCCAACACCCCCTACGAGGGCGAGACGCTGCCGGTGAAGGTCTCCACGACCCTGCTGCGCGGTAAAGTCACCTGCCGAGACGGAGAAGTGAACAACTAGATGACTACTACGACAGAGAAGAGCAATTCCGTGAGTTCCACCCGAACCCCCGCGATCCTCGTGCTCGCCGACGGCCGCGTCTTCCGCGGCCGGGCCTTCGGCGCCCAGGGGACCACCCTCGGTGAAGCAGTGTTCACGACCGCGATGACCGGTTACCAGGAGACCATGACGGACCCCTCCTACCACCGGCAGATCGTCGTTTCGACCGCCCCGCAGATCGGCAACACCGGTTGGAACGACGAGGACGGCGAGTCCCACGGCGACCGCATCTGGGTCGCCGGTCTGGTCATCCGTGACCTGTCCCGCACCGTCTCCAACTGGCGTGCCGACCGCTCGCTGGCCGAGGAGATGGAGGCCCAGGGCATTATCGGCATCCAGGGGGTCGACACCCGCGCGATCGTCCGCCACCTGCGCGACAAGGGTTCGGTCAAGGCCGGCATCTTCTCCGGCCCGGACGCGGAGCGCCCCGTCGAGGAGTTCGTCGCCGCCGTCGACGGTCAGCCGTCGATGGCCGGAGCGGACCTGGCCACCGAGGTCTCCACCGACGACGTCTACGTCGTCGAGCCGGACAACGGTGAGGACGCGAAGTTCACCGTCATCGCCTACGACATGGGAATCAAGACCAATACCCCGCGCAACTTCGCCGCCCGCGGCATCCGCACGGTCGTCGTCCCGGCGAACTCCGCCATCGAGCCGCTGCTCACGGAGTATGACGCCGACGGCGTGTTCATCTCCAACGGCCCCGGCGACCCGGCCACCGCCGATGTCATGGTCCAGCAGGTCCAGACCGTCCTGGAGAAGAAGATCCCGCTGTTCGGCATCTGCTTCGGAAACCAGATTCTCGGCCGCGCCCTCGGCATGGACACCTACAAGCTGAAGTTCGGCCACCGCGGCATCAACGTCCCGGTGATCAACCACCTGACCGGTGTCATCGACATCACCGCCCAGAATCACGGCTTCGCCCTCAAGGGCCGTGCCGGTGAGCCCTTCGACACGCCCTTCGGCACCGCGCAGGTCACCCACACCTGCCTCAACGACGACTGTGTCGAGGGTGTCGCCCTCGACAACGGCCTCGCCTTCTCCGTCCAGTACCACCCCGAGGCCGCAGCCGGCCCCCATGACGCCAACCCGCTGTTCGACCAGTTCATCGAGCTGATGGAAGGGAACAACTAAATGCCGAAGCGCAACGACCTCAACCACATCCTCGTCATCGGCTCCGGCCCGATCGTCATCGGTCAGGCCTGTGAGTTCGACTACTCCGGAACCCAGGCCTGCCGCGTCCTCAAGGAGGAGGGCCTGCGGGTCACCCTCATCAACTCCAACCCGGCCACCATCATGACCGACCCGGAGTTCGCCGACCACACCTACATCGAGCCGATCCAGCCCGGCTACATCGAGAAGATCTTCATCGCCGAGCGCGAGGCAGGGCACCCGGTGGACGCCGTGCTGGCGACCCTGGGTGGCCAGACCGCGCTGAACGCCGCGATCCAGCTCGACCGCCTCGGCATCCTCGAGAAGCACGGCGTCGAGCTCATCGGCGCTGACATCCCCGCCATCCAGCGCGGTGAGGACCGCCAGATGTTCAAGGACATCGTCGCCTCCATCGGCGGTCTGTCCGCCCGCTCCGCGGTGTGCCACAACATGGACGAGGTCCATGAGGCCGTCGCCGAGCTCGGCCTGCCGGTCGTCGTCCGCCCGTCCTTCACCATGGGTGGCCTGGGCTCCGGCCTGGCGTACACCTACGAGGACCTCGACCGCATCGCCGGTGGCGGCCTCGCGGCGTCCCCGGAGGCCAACGTCCTCATCGAGGAGTCCATCCTCGGCTGGAAGGAGTTCGAGCTCGAGCTCATGCGCGACGGCGCGGACAACGCCGTGGTGGTCTGCTCCATCGAGAACGTCGACGCCCTCGGCGTCCACACCGGTGACTCTATGACCGTCGCCCCCTCCATGACCCTCACCGACCGTGAGTACCAGATCATGCGTGACCAGGGCCTGGCCATTCTCCGCGCCGTCGGCGTGGACACCGGCGGATGCAACATCCAGTTCGCCATCAACCCGGACGACGGCCGCCTCATCACCATCGAGATGAACCCGCGCGTCTCCCGATCCTCGGCACTGGCCTCCAAGGCCACCGGCTTCCCGATCGCGAAGATCGCCGCGAAGCTCGCCATCGGCTACACGCTCGACGAGATCACCAACGACATCACCGAGGTCACCCCGGCCGCCTTCGAGCCGACCCTCGACTACGTCATCGTCAAGGCCCC
Organism: Corynebacterium variabile; assembly: GCF_006539825.1. Classification (GTDB taxonomy): domain Bacteria; phylum Actinomycetota; class Actinomycetes; order Mycobacteriales; family Mycobacteriaceae; genus Corynebacterium; species Corynebacterium variabile. Next base: position 125,540 of record NZ_BJNT01000009.1, on the reverse strand, counting down.
GCGCTTTGCCTTCGAGAAGTTCCCGGGTTCGGACGACACCCTGACCACCACGATGAAGTCTGTCGGCGAGGCCATGGCCGTCTCCCGCAACTACATCTCCGCGCTGAACAAGGTGCTGCGCTCCCTGGAGACCAAGGCCGCCGGCTTCTGGACCATCTCCGACGAGCAGCTCGCCGGTGACCGCGCGAACGACCTCGCCGCCGTGCTCGACGACCTGGGCCGCCCGACCGAAGGCCGGATGTACGACATGGAGCTGGCTCTGCGCCTCGGCGCCACCGTCGACCAGGTCCACACCGCATCCAAGGGCGTCGACCCGTGGTTCCTCGAGGAGCTCAAGGCGCTGGTCGACTTCCGCTCCGAGCTGGAGGACGCCCCGGTGCTCTCCGAGGACCTGCTGCGCGAGGCCAAGTTCTTCGGGCTGTCCGACGCCCAGATCGCCACCCTGCGTCCTGAGCTGGCCGGCGAGGACGGCGTCCGCTCCCTGCGCTGGTCATTGGGCATCCGCCCCGTCTTCAAGACGGTCGACACCTGTGCCGCCGAGTTCGAGGCGAAGACCCCGTACCACTACTCGACCTACGAACTGGATCCGGCCGCCGAGTCCGAGATCGCCCCGCAGACCGAGAAGCCGAAGGTGCTCATCCTCGGCTCCGGCCCGAACCGTATCGGTCAGGGCATCGAGTTCGACTACTCCTGCGTCCACGCCGCCCTGGAGCTCTCCCGTGTCGGCTACGAGACCGTGATGGTCAACTGCAACCCGGAGACCGTCTCCACCGACTACGACACCGCCGACCGTCTCTACTTCGAGCCGCTCACCTTCGAGGACGTCATGGAGGTGTACAGTGCCGAGGCGGAATCCGGTGAGGTCGCCGGCGTCATCGTCCAGCTCGGCGGTCAGACTCCGCTGGGTCTGGCACAGCGCCTCGCCGACGCCGGTGTCCCGGTCATCGGTACCTCCCCGGAGGCCATCAACCTGGCTGAGGACCGCGGCGAGTTCGGCAAGGTCCTGGAGAAGGCAGCCCTGCCGGCCCCCGCCTTCGGCACCGCCACCAGCTTCGACGAGGCCAAGGCCGTCGCCTCCGAGATCAGCTACCCGGTCCTGGTCCGCCCGTCCTACGTCCTCGGTGGCCGTGGCATGGAGATCGTCTACGACGAGGCTTCCCTGCACGACTACATCGACCGCGCCACCGAGATCACCTCGGACCACCCGGTGCTCGTCGACCGTTTCCTCGACAATGCCATCGAGATCGACGTCGACGCCCTGTGCGACGGCGACGAGGTCTTCCTCGCCGGCGTCATGGAGCACATCGAGGAGGCCGGCATCCACTCCGGTGACTCCGCCTGCGCCCTGCCCCCGATGACCCTCGGGGAGACCGACATCGAGAATGTCCGCCGGTCCACCGCGGCCCTGGCCCACGGTATCGGCGTCAAGGGCCTGATGAACGTCCAGTTCGCTCTCAAGGACGACATCCTCTACGTCATCGAGGCCAACCCACGTGCCTCCCGTACTGTGCCGTTCGTCTCCAAGGCGACCGGTGTCCCGCTCGCCAAGGCAGCGTCCCGCATCATGACCGGCACCTCCATCCGCGAGCTCATCGCCGAGGGCATGATCCCGGCCGACCGCGACGGCGGCTCCCTGCCTCAGGGACACCCCATCGCGGTCAAGGAGGCGGTCCTCCCGTTCAACCGCTTTCGCGATCCCGAGGGTCACGTCCTCGACAGCCTGCTCAGCCCGGAGATGAAGTCCACCGGTGAGGTCATGGGTCTGGACCACGATTTCGGCACCGCCTTCGCCAAGTCCCAGGAGGCCGCCTTCGGCTCCCTGCCGACCGCCGGCACGTGCTTCGTCTCCGTGGCCAACCGTGACAAGCGCACCATGATCCTGCCGATCCAGCGCCTGGCCTCCCTCGGTTTCGACCTGGTCGCCACCACCGGTACCGCCCAGATGCTGCGTCGCAACGGCATCGAGTGCACCACCGTCGCCAAGCAGACCGAGGACCTGCCGGCCGGTGGCACCGACCGTCGGGTGGTCGACGTGATCAACGACGGCGAGATCGACATGATCCTCAACACGACGGCCGGAAACGCCACCGCCCGCGACGACGGCTACGAGATCCGTTCGGCGGCCGTGAACAAGGGTGTGCTGTGCATCACCACCGTCCAGGGTGCCATCGCTGCCGTGCAGGGTATCGAGGCCCTGAAGAACTCCGACACCGGCGTCTGTGCCATCCAGGACGTCAACCATGACGTTCGGTAACCGCTACCTCGAGCGGGCGGAGTCCCTGGGACGGCTCTGTGTCGGTCTCGACCCGCACGCCGGGATCCTGGAGGCCTGGGGCCTTCCGGTGGACACCACGGGTCTGAAGGAATTCACCCGGATCTGCGTGGCGGCCTTCGCCGACACGGCGTGTGTCGTCAAGCCGCAGGTCGCGTTCTACGAGGCCTTCGGCTCGGCCGGATTCACCGTCCTGGAGGACGCCCTCGCGTCCTTCCGGAGCGCGGGGACCCTGGTCATCGCGGACGCCAAGCGGGGCGACATCGGCTCCACCATGGCCGGTTACGCCACCGCCTGGCTCAGCGAGGACTCCCCGCTGCGCGCGGACGCCGTCACCGTCTCGCCGTACCTCGGCCTGGGTTCCCTCGACCCGGTGCTCGAGGCAGGGGAGCGGACCGGCGGGGGAGTGATCGTGCTCGCCGCGACCTCGAACCCCTCCGGCCCGCAGTTCCAGCAGCTGGGCACCGGTGACTCCGGAACCGGCCCCACGGTCGCCCAGACCGTCGTGGACCATGTGGCGGCGCTCAACGCACCCCACGTCGCCGCCGGCGGGGCCGGCAATGTCGGCGTCGTGGTCGGCGCGACGGTCACCGCCCCACCGGTCCTGGACGCCGTCGGGGGCATGATCCTCATGCCCGGTGTGGGCACCCAGGGCGGCACCGCCGACGACATCGCCCGCATCGCAGGGGATGCGGTGAATCTCGCCAGCCCCAACATGTCGCGGTCGATCCTGTCCGCAGGCCCGGATATCGGTGCACTGCGGTCCGCAGTGACCGATTCCGCGGCAGAATTCCCGCTGGTCGGCTAGGGTCGTTCTCCAGGTCCGCGCAGCGCCTTCACCTGGGGCGGTATTCGACAACCGCAGGTGAGGGCGCTACACTTGGCCCGTTGTTTCACGGCGACTCCCGCTGGTGAGGGTCCTGGAAGGGATCCGGCAGCGGAACGCCAGACCTGTCGCCACCGGGCATCCGGTGGCCGACCGTGTCCCCCGGCCCCGGGGGAAACACACGACAGACATCATCCAACGAACTACGACATACGGAGGAACCCGTGGCCCTTCCCCAGTTGACCCCGGAGCAGCGTGCAGAAGCCCTCAAGAAGGCTGCCGAGGCCCGCAAGGCCCGTGCCGAACTCAAGGAACAGCTCAAGCGTGGCGGCACCGACCTCAAGGAGGTCCTCGCCAAGGCTGACACCGACCCGATCATCGGCAAGATGAAGGTCTCCGCCCTCCTCGAGGCTCTCCCCAAGGTCGGCAAGGTCAAGGCCCAGGAGATCATGACCGAGCTCGAGATCGCCCCGACCCGCCGCCTGCGCGGCCTCGGCGACCGTCAGCGTCGCGCCCTCCTGGAGCGCTTCGGCTACGAGGCGTAGGCCCCGTGACCTCAGACGCGACGGAGCCCCGGCTGGTGGTTCTGGCGGGTCCCTCGGCGGTCGGTAAGTCGACCGTCGTCCGGGGTCTCCGCGCGGCCGTGCCGGACCTGTTCTTCAGCGTGTCGATGACCACCCGGGACCCGCGTCCCGGTGAGGTCGACGGCGTCGACTACCACTATGTCTCCACCGACCGTTTCCGGGACGCCATCGCGGCGGACCGGATGCTCGAGTGGGCGGAGATCCACGGTGGACTGCAGTTGTCCGGTACCCCTCGGGGACCGGTGGAGGACGCTCTCGAGGCGGGTCGCCCCGTGCTGGTCGAGGTCGACCTCGCCGGTGCCCGCAACGTCAAGCGGCTTCTTCCGGACGCCGTGACGGTCTTCCTGGCCCCGCCGAGCTGGGAGGACCTGGTCGCCCGGCTCACCGGCCGCGGCACCGAGACCGACGAGGTCATCGCGCGTCGCCTGGAGACCGCCCGCGAGGAGCTCGACTCCTCCGGCGAGTTCGACCGGGTCGTCGTCAACGATGATCTGGATACGGCGGTGGGTACCATCGCCGACATCCTGCTCAACCGGGAACAACAGACAGAAAACCGCTGCGGCCCCGGCCGTGGCATCAACGCCTAGCAATGAGGTGCGTAGTGGAAACCCAGGACGTCAACGACAACTCGACGGTCTTCGACCAGCCGATCGGCATCACCAACCCGCCGATCGACGACCTTCTGACCAAGGTCTCCTCCAAGTACGCTCTGGTGATCTTCGCGGCCAAGCGCGCCCGCCAGATCAACAACTACTTCCAGAACGTCGGCGAGGGTGTCTTCGAGTTCGTCGGACCGCTCGTCGCACCGGAGAACAAGGAGAAGCCGCTGTCGATCGCGCTGCGCGAGATCGACGCCGACCTCCTCGAGCACACCGAGGGCTGATTCCCTCAGGCTGGTCCATCAGCGCCCGTCCTGCCGTCACCGGCAGGGCGGGCGTTCGTGCATGTCCGGTGAATCACGCCGGTGCAGTCTGGGATAGGCTGGAGTACCGTGACTGACACCGTGAACAACTCCGCCGTACATACCGCGTCGAGGGACGGCGGTCTCCGGATTCTCGTGGGGGTCGGCGGTGGGATCGCCGCCTACAAGGCCTGCGCCCTCATCCGTACCTTCACCAAGGCCGGACATGACGTCCACGTCGTCCCCACCGAGTCCGCGCTCAGGTTCGTCGGTGCGGCAACCTTTGAGGCGTTGTCCGGCAACCCGGTGTCCACCACGGTCTTCGAGAACGTCGACGAGGTCCGGCACGTGCGGCTCGGCCAGGAAGCGGACCTGGTCGTCATCGCCCCAGCCACCGCAGACCTCATGGCCCGGTTGGCCCACGGGCGGTCCGACGATCTGCTCACCGCCAGCTGCCTCGTCGCCACCTGTCCGGTGGTCCTTGCCCCGGCGATGCACACCGAGATGTGGGCCCACCCGGCCACGCGGGAGAACGTGGAGACGCTGCGCCGACGGGGGACGGTCGTGCTCGATCCCGCCCACGGCCGGCTCACCGGTCCGGATTCCGGTCCCGGTCGGCTTCCCGAGCCGGAGCACATCGCCTCTCTGGCGCTGGCCGCCCACGACCGGTTCGGTATCTTCCGCCGGTCCCTGGCGGGCCGTCGGATCCTCATCACCGCCGGTGGTACCCATGAGCCGCTGGATCCGGTGCGTTTCCTCGGCAACGCCTCCTCGGGGCGCCAGGGGTTTGCACTGGCTGACGTGGCCGTCCAGCGGGGCGCCCGGGTCGAACTCGTCGCCGGGTTCACCGACGAGCTCGATGAACCCTCGGGGGCACACATCACCAGAATCAAGACCGCCCGGGACATGCAACAGGCGGTCGCCGAGCTGGCTCCGTCCTCCGACGCGGTGATCATGTCCGCGGCGGTCGCCGACTTCCGACCTGCGTCGGCGGCCGACGCGAAGCTGAAGAAGGGCGGGGACGCCGATCTGGCCACCCTGGCCCTCACCGAGAACCCGGACATCCTCAGGGGGCTCGTCGAGGCCCGTCGTACCGGCGAACTGCCCGAGGAACTGCTCATCGCCGGGTTCGCCGCCGAGACCGGGGACGCGGAGCACACACCGCTGGACCTGGCCCGGGTCAAGCTGGCCAGGAAGGGCTGTGACCTGCTGATGTGCAATGCGGTGGGCGACGGACTCGTCTTCGGTCAGGACTCCAGCTCGGGCTGGCTGCTCACTCCGGGTGAACAGCCCGGCGCCGAGGAGGTCACCGAGGTTCCGGCAGCGTCCAAGCTCGTCGTCGCCTCGCATATCCTCGACGCTCTCGAGGAGCTCTTCGCTCCGGAATAGGTCCGGACCGACACAGGTCCACCCTGCCGTACCGTCGCTAGACCGCTTGGTCTAATATTGTCTGAATTGCCCCATCCGACTCCCTACAGGAAGCGAACACCGAGTGTCTTTCCGCCTTTTCACCAGTGAGTCCGTGACCGAAGGTCACCCCGACAAAATCTGTGACGCCATCTCCGACACGATCCTCGACGCGTTGCTCGCCAAGGACCCGAAGTCCCATGTCGCCGTCGAAACCCTGGTCACCACCGGCCAGGTCCATGTCGCCGGCGAGGTCCGGACGGACGCCTACGTCGAGATCCCGCAACTGGTGCGCGACACCATCCGCGCCATCGGTTTCACCTCCTCCGAGGTCGGCTTCGACGGTTCAACCTGTGGCGTCAACGTCGCCATCGGCGAGCAGTCCCAGGAGATCGGCGACGGCGTCGACACCTCCCACGAGTACCGCACCAACGACGGTGACGAGCACGACGCCGACGACCAGGCCGGTGCCGGTGACCAGGGCCTGATGTTCGGTTACGCCACCGACGAGACCCCCGAGCTCATGCCGCTGCCGATCGCCACGGCCCACCGGCTGTCCCGACGGCTGACCCAGGTCCGCAAGGAAGGTATCGTCCCGGACCTGCGTCCCGACGGGAAGACCCAGGTGACGTTCGCCTATGACGCGGAGAACCGTCCGCACCACCTCGACACGGTCGTCATCTCCACCCAGCACGGCCCGGACTCCTCCCAGGAGTGGCTCGAGGAGCAGCTGCGCGAGCACGTCATCGACTGGGTCGTGCAGGACGCCGACCTCGGCCGGTTCGTCACCGAGGACCTCAAGGTCCTCATTAACCCGTCCGGCTCCTTCATCCTCGGCGGACCGATGGGCGATGCGGGTCTCACCGGCCGCAAGATCATCGTCGACACCTACGGCGGCATGGCCCGCCACGGCGGCGGTGCCTTCTCAGGCAAGGACCCGAGCAAGGTCGACCGCTCCGCCGCCTACGCGATGCGCTGGGTCGCCAAGAACATCGTCGCCGCCGGTCTCGCGCACCGCGCCGAGGTCCAGGTCGCCTACGCCATCGGCAAGGCCCAGCCGGTCGGTCTCTACGTCGAGACCTTCGGCACCGCCGCCGAGGGCCTGACCGACGAGTCGATCCAGGCCGCCGTGCAGAAGGTCTTCGACCTGCGTCCCACCGCGATCATCCGCGAGCTGGACCTGCTGCGTCCGATCTACGCCCAGACCGCCGCCTACGGACACTTCGGCCGTACCGACATCGATCTGCCGTGGGAGCACACCAACCGCGTCGCCGATCTCAAGGCCGCCGCCGGCCGGTAACGACCGTGGACCTGCCCGTCGCCCGGGTGCTGCCCCTGCTGGGGATGCCGCACCTCGACCGGCTCTTCGACTACTCGGTCTCTGAGGAGCTGGACACCACCGCCCGGCCTGGCGTCCGCGTCCGCATCCGGTTCGCCGGACGCCTGGTGGATGCCGTCGTCATCGAACGGCGGCGGAGCACCGACCACGAGGGCAGGTTGAGTGCCCTGCAGCGCGTCATCAGCCCCGAGGTCGTCGTCCCACCGGGACTGTGGGACCTGGTCAACCTGCTCGCCGACCGCTACGGCGGGGTGCGGTCCGACATCCTCCGCGCCGCCGTACCCTCCCGGCACGCCAGTGCGGAGAAGGCCGGGCTTTTCGGCAACGGGGTGGACTGGCCGGAACTCTACGGTGCCCTCGAACCTGTCGAGGACCTCACCACCGCCGCGCGGGACACTGCCCTGTCAGGCTGGTCCGCCTACCGGCACGCCGACAGCCTGCTGGAGGCCGTACTGGCCGGACGTTCGGCGCGGGCGTCCTGGCTGTGGACACCGGGGGAGGACTGGGCGGCGCGCGTCGCCGAGATGGCCGCCACCGTCGCCTGGTCGGGGGGAGGCGTCCTGCTGGTCGTCCCCGACCAGCGTGACGTCGACCGACTCTCCGCCGAGCTGCGGAACTTCCTGTCCGCTGCGCAGATCACCGAACTCACCGCCTCCGTCGGTCCGGCCGCACGCTACCGTCGCTACCTCGCCGTGCTCGCCGGGCAGGGGCGCGTCATCGTCGGTACCCGGTCCGCGGCGACCGTTCCGGTTCCCGGGCTCCGGCTGATCATGCTCACCGGGGAGGCGGACGACTCCCTCGTCGATCCCCGGGCTCCGTACCTCCACGCCCGCGACGTGCTCAAGGTACGGGCGGAGCAGGAAGGCTGCGGCTTCATCGTCGGCGGCGCCCACCGCAGTGCCGAGGTGCAGCAGTGGGTCGAGGAAGGCTTCTGTCCCACACTGCGCGCCGATCCGGACGTCCTGCGTGCCCGGATGCCGTGGATCCACGCCCTCGACGACAACCACGACGCCCACCAGTCCTTCACCCGTATCCCGACCGCCGGCTACAAGGCGATCCGTCAGGCGTCCGACAACGGACTACCCGCTCTGGTGCAGGTGCCGCGACGGGGGTACGCACCCTCCCTGGCCTGCAAGGACTGCCGCACTCCCGCCCGGTGCCGCCGGTGCAACGGGCCGCTGGAACTGCCGCCCGGAGACCAGGGGCGTGCAGGTGCCGCCGAACCCCGGTGCCGGTGGTGCGGAGCCCCGGAAGGCAGGTTCACCTGTCCAGGCTGTGGCGGGCACGCGGTACGGATGACCGTCATCGGGTCCGACCGCACCGCCGAGGAGCTCGGTCGGGCGTTCCCGGGCGTGCCCGTGGTGCTGTCCGGCGGCTCCCAGGTCAGGGACACCGTCCCCGACGGCCCGCGCATCGTGGTCGCCACCCCGGGCGCGGAACCGGTCGCGGAGTCCGGCTACGGTGCGGCGGTCCTGCTCGACCCCTGGCTCACCCTGGGCCGGGCCGACCTGCGGGCCTCCGAGGGGGCCCTGCGACAGTGGATGGAGGCGTCCTGCCTGGTCGTGTCGCGGGAGCAGGGTGGCCAGGTCGTCCTGGTCGCCCGCACCGACCTTCCCGAGGCCCAGGCCCTGATCCGCTGGGACCCCGAGGGCGCGGCGGCCACGGAACTGGCACAGCGGCGCTCCGCCGGATTCCCGCCGGCCACGGTGCTCGTCGCCGTCGACGGCACCACCGAGACCGTCAAAGAGCTCCAGGAGATACTCGTCGTCCCTGAGGAGCTCGACCGCCTCGAGGTCCTCGGACCGGTGGAACTGCCGCCGGGGGTCCGCCCGCCGGCGGGACTGGGAGAGTCGGAACTGCATCTGGCACGTCGGCTGATCCTGCGGACACCGCGCCGTACCGCCGGAGGTGAGGACGCCGCCGTGCTGCTCGGTGCGGCACTTCGTGCGGCGAAATCCGTCCGCGCCACACGGCGTCTCACCGGACCCCTGCGCGTCGTCATCGACCCGGTACGCGTGGGATAGACTGGGCAGTCATGACTGCCCTTGACATCCGTCTGTTCGGCGACCCGGTACTGCGTACCGTCGCCGAGAACATCGACGACCCGACCGACCCCACCCTGCGCACCCTCGTCGAGGACATGTACGAGACGATGGACGCCGCCGGTGGTGTCGGCCTGGCAGCCAACCAGGTCGGTGTGACCCGACGGGTCTTCGTCTACGACTGCGACGGCGACCGCGGGCACATCGTCAACCCGGTGTGGGAGGCCGTTGGGGCAGAGACCCAGACTGGTCGGGAGGGCTGCCTGTCGGTGCCGGACGCCGGGGGAGACGTCACCCGCGCGGCGACCGTGCACCTCACCGGCGTCACCGTCGACGGTGAGGAGGTCGACCGGGAGGTCACCGGGTTGATGGCACGCTGCGTCCAGCATGAGACCGACCACCTCGACGGGGTGATGTACTTCCAGCGCATGGAACCTGGCACCCGTCGCGAGGTCATGGCCGGGATCCGGGGAAGTGAGTGGTTCAACCGATGAAGATCCTGTTCGCCGGAACCCCCGAGCCCGCCGCCGTCACCCTGCAGTACCTGCTCGACGACCCCGCCCATGAGGTCGTCGCCGTACTCACCCAGCCCGACGCGAAGCGCGGTCGTGGCCGGAGCCTGCACCCCTCGAAGGTCGCCCAGGTGGCCGAGGCCGCCGGGGTACCGGTACACAAATGGGCCTCGCTGAAGGCCTCCGCGGAGGACGCCGGGGAGATCCGTGAGGTCCTGCGCGGTTATGCCGCCGACGGCGTCGACGCGGTCGCCGTGGTCGCCTACGGGCAGATCCTCCCCGCCGATGTGCTGGACATCTTCCGCCACGGCTGGATCAACCTGCACTTCTCCCTGCTGCCGCGCTGGCGTGGCGCTGCGCCGGTCCAGGCCGCGATCGCCGCCGGTGACCGGGTCACGGGTGCGACGACCTTCCGCATTGTCCCGGCCCTGGATGCCGGTCCGGTCACCGGCACCGTCGAGGAGCCGGTCGGGCTGGAGGACACCGCCGATGACCTGCTCACCCGGTTGACCTACGCCGGTCGGGTGCTGCTGGCGGAGTCACTGACCGGACTGGGTTCCGGGGACGTGACTCCGGTCGAACAGCCCGAGGAGGGCATGACCTACGCGGCCAAGATCACCACCGCCGACGCCCGTGTCGACTGGGCGCGTCCTGCCGTGGAGATCCAGCGCGTCACCCGGGCACACCTGCCGGCCCCGGGGCCGTGGACCACACTGGACGGTGAGCGGTACAAGCTCGGCCTCCTGCTACCGGTCGACGGCGAAGAGACCCCGGTTCTGACCGCCGGGGAGATCCTCGCGGAGAAGTCCCGGGTACTCGTCGGGGCCGGAGACGGTGTCCTCGAGATCACCCGGATCCAGCCGCCGGGCAAGAAGATGATGGCCGCGGCCGACTGGGCCCGCGGTCGCGGCGACCTGTTCGACGACGGGCATGCGGCATTCGACGAGGGAGAGAACTGATGGGTGGCTTCAGGTCACGGTCCGAGTCCGGACGCACCGGCTCCGGCGACAAGGGACACGACAAGGGACAGGACAACCGGAAGCGTCAGGGCGGTAACCGAGGTGGTGGCCGCGGAGGGAACAAGGGATACGAACGCCGCAGCGAGTCGCACCGCCGGGAGCACGAGAACGCCCGACGCCGCATCGGCTCCGGTGACCGGGTCCGCGACATCGTCTTCGAGGTGCTGCGCAAGGTCTCCACGGACGCCGCCTTCGCCAATATCGCCCTGCCCGCCGCACTGCGCGAGCAGAAGATCCACGGCCGCGACGCCGCCTTCGCCACCGAGCTGACCTACGGCACCCTGCGCATGCAGGGGCTGCTGGACGCGGTCATCGCCGAGGCCGCGGGGCGCCCCGTGGACAAGATCGACGCCGTCGTCCTGGACGCGCTGCGCCTGGGCGCCTACCAGATCCTGCGCACCCGGGTCCACGACCATGCCGCGGTGGACACCACCGTCGAGCTGGTCAAGGCCAACGGCGAGGCGAAGGCGTCCGGCTTCACCAACGGTGTGCTGCGCACCCTGACCCGCACCCCGGCCGAGACCTGGGAGAGCCGGGTCACCGCGAAGGTCACCGACCCCGTGGCCCGACTGGCCCTGCAGACCTCGCACCCGACCTGGATCGCGGAGGCCTTCAACGCCGCCCTCGGCGGCACCCCGGACGCCCCGGCGACCGAGCTCGCCGACGCCCTGGCGGCCGACGACGCCCGCCCGGTCGTGCACCTGGCTGCCCGGCCCGGCCAGATGTCCGGTGAGGAACTCGCCCTGGTCACCGGTGGTGACGAGGGCCGCTGGTCGCCCTATGCGGTCTACTTGCCCGAGGGTGATCCCGGAGACCTCGACCCGGTACGGGACGGCCTGGCCGGTGTGCAGGACGAGGGCTCCCAGCTCATCGCGCTGGCCATGCTGCGCGCCGAGGTCGCCGACGACCACGGCCGCTGGCTGGACCTGTGCTCCGGTCCCGGCGGTAAGACCGCCTTCCTCGCCTCCTGGGCGATGGGGGACCGGGCCACGGTCGATGCCGTGGAGCCCGCCGCCCACCGTGCGAAGCTGGTCCGCACCGCGACTTCGGGGCTGCCCGCCCGGGTCCATGAGGGTGACGGTCGCCGTCTCGCGGAGATCCGTGGCCTGGACATGCCGGTGAGCCCTGAGGGTGACGGCTTCGACCGTGTCCTGGTGGACGCCCCCTGCACCGGACTCGGTGCACTGCGTCGTCGCCCGGAGGCCCGCTGGCGCAAGACTCCGGCGGATGTCGCCGAACTCGTGCCGCTGCAGAAGGATCTGCTGCGCTCGGCGCTCAAGGCCACCCGCCCCGGCGGCATCGTCGTCTACTCGACCTGTTCGCCGCATCCCGCGGAGACCCGCGACGTCGTCCGGACCGTCGCCGACCAGACCGGTGCGGTGATCGAGGACGCCACCGCGCTGTTCCCGGACCTGGTGGGGTCCGGCACCCTGGATTCCGCCCCGTTCGTGCAGCTCTGGCCGCACCGGCACGGCACCGACGCGATGTTCTTCGCGGTGCTGCGGGTGACTGCCTGAGGCAGAGTCCGGTGTTCCGTGGCTACCCTTGTGACCATGGACACATCCGTAACCGGACACCCTGCTCTCCTCGACGCATTCCTCGGCGTCGCCGCTGAACTCCTGGACGGTGTCGACGCCGCCCTGGACACGCTCGATGATTCGACGGTGAACGGCTCCCCGGTACCGGGCACCGTCAACAGTCCCTTCGCCCTGGTCGCCCACATCCACGGGATGGCGCAGTTCTGGGGCGGGGCCTTCGTCGCCGGCGAGGATCTGCCGCCCCGTGACCGTGATGCCGAGTTCGAGGCCACCGGAACAGTCGACGAGGCGCACCACCTCACAGCGGAGCTGCGTGACCGGCTGCCCGGATGGGCCACCGTGGCAGTGACCGACGGCATCCGGAACCGCTCGGCGAAAGGGACCTCCCGGAAGGACGCCGCCTTCGTCACCCCGGAGTGGGTACTCGACCACATGCTCCGGGAGATGTCGCAGCACCTCGGTCACCTCGAGGTCTGCCGCGACATCCTGCTCGCCGGACGTCAGTAGCCGTCAGTAGACATCCCTGACGTACCGCTTCTCCTTCTTCAGCGTCGCAAGGTACTCCAGCGCCGCGTTCTCGGAGCCGCCCGACTGCTCGGCGATGACGTCGAGCAGCGCGGTCTCGACATCCTTGGCCATCCGGGAAGCGTCGCCGCAGACGTAGAAGTAGGCGCCGTCCTCCAGCCAGCGGTAGAGCTCCTCGGCCTCCTCACGCATCCGGGTCTGGACGTAGACCTTCTCCGCCTGGTCACGGGAGAACGCCAGCGACAGCTTCGTCAGCACACCCTTCTCCTCGAGGTCAGTGAGTTCGTCCTCGTAGATGTAGTCGGTGGCCCGGTGCTGGTCACCGAAGAAGAGCCAGTTGCCGCCGGTCGCCCCGGCCTCGGCCCGCTCGTGGAGGAAACCGCGGAACGGGGCGATACCGGTACCGGGTCCGACCATGATGACCGGCCTGTCGGCGTCCTCCGGGACGCTGAAGGCGTTATTCGGCTGCAGCCAGATACCGGTGAGGTCACCGTCGGCGATGCGGTCGGAGAGGTAGGTCGAGCACACACCGCCGTGGCTGCGGGCGCCTGGCTCCGGACTGTGACGCACCGAGGCCACCGTGAGGTGGATCCGGTCCGGGCTGGCCAGCGGGGACGAGGAGATCGAGTACTGGCGGGACTGCAGCGGGCGCAGCAGGCCGAGCAGTTCGTCGGCGGTGAACCGGGCCGACGGGTTCTCCTCGAGCAGGTCGAGGATGTCCCGGCCCCAGAGAAACGAGTCCAGGGCATCACGGTCGTCACGGCGGACGATATCGGCGAGACCACCGTCCGGGGAGGCCTCGGCGACCGCGGCGATGAGGTCCTTTCCGGGGGTGCGGATCTCGCGGGTCTTCAGGACCGTCTCGAACAGGGTCGATTCCTCGGCCGCCAGGGCACCGTCGAGGTCCAGGCAGGCGAGGATCGCACTGACCAGTTCCGGATCGTTGACCGGGAGGACGGCCAGAGCATCGCCGGCGGCGTAGGTGATGCCGGAGTCCGCCAGATCGAACTCGTAGTGGTGGATCTCCTTCGCGCTGCCCTCGGCGGAGAGCCGACGGGTCGCGGCGAGCGGGGAGGGGAAGGGGTTCTTCCGGTTCCATTTCGACTTCGCCGGCTTGTCGGCGGCAGCGGCGGTCGCACCGGCGGCGCCGGGGGCCACGCCACCGGCTGCGCCGGCGGGAGCGTCGGCGACGACCGCGGCGACTGCGGCGCTGATCCATTCGGCGGCCTCGTCCTCGAAATCGACGTCGCAGTCGACCCTGGCGGTGAGCCGTTTGGCCCCGAGCTGTTCCAGTCGGATGTCGAGGTCCTTACCGGCCTGGCAGAAATCGTCGTAGCCGGAGTCACCGAGACCGAGCACGGCGAAGGAGAGGTCCTCCAGGCGCGGCATCTCGGCGGCGTTGAGCTCCTCCCAGAACATCTCGGCGTTGTCGGGCATCTCGCCCTCACCGTAGGTGGAGGTGACGATGAGGACGTGGCTCGACCCGGAGGTCAGGGCGCCGACACCGGCGGCGTCGAGTTCGGTGACGTTGGCGCCGAGGCCGGCCGCCCGCAGCCCGGCGGCGAGCTGGTCGGCGAGTTCGGAGGAGTTGCCGGTCTGCGAGCCGAAGAGCACGTCGACGGTCAGTGTGGCGGCCGGGCCCTGGTAGCGCTCGCGGCCGAGGTCGAGGCCGGCGAAGAAGCCGTCGAGCCAGGTCTGCTGTTCGACGGAGAACGGGGCCCCGGTGGGCAGGTGGAGGGTCATGCGGAGATTCCCTTCATCTCGCGCCACCCGGCGACGAGGTCGTCGAGGGACGAGTTGGCGATGGCTTCGTCGACACGCGCGGCGTCCATCCGGGCGGAGTTCTTGAGGTCCTGGTGCAGGATCCAGCCGTAGGTCGCCGGGGCGTCGATGCCGCGGACGTTCCGACGCTCCAGGGACGCCTTGTAGTCGCCGAGCCGTTTGGTGGCGATGAGGACGGCCAGCTGCGCGTCATCGAGGGAATCCATCGAGTCGCGGAGGTAGCGGACCACCTTCTGCATGACGAAGAAGTCCTCGGTGAGGATCAGCTTTCGCGCAGCGTCGTCGATCCGCGGGTCGGTGGCGTCGAGGGCGTCCTTGACGCGGTCACGGGCGAACTCACGGGCGACGTTGAGGATCGTGTAGCTGGCGATGAGGTCGAACATCGCCGCCGGGCCGTCAGGGGCGGCCGCACCGGTGCCGGGTACCCGGCCGCCGGCGACGATCCGCTGGTCACGGTAGTCGACCTTGAAGGCGTGGAGGCGGTCGGTGGCGACCGAGGTCGCCAGCTCGTCGAGGAGTTCCTTGCGGGACGCCGCGCCGAGGATCGCGTCGGCGTCCTGGTAGAGCAGCAGCGCCCGGGGCATACCGCAGACCATGTGCCGACGGGTGTTCTCCCAGTCCGCCACGAGCCGGGTGGCGAGCTCGGAGCCGGTGGCCTCGATGTGCCAGTCCAGCAGGGTACGCACGGTGACCTCGTGGAAGGGCTCGGCATCGAGCAGCGGGAAGGTGACCAGGGAGTCGTGGCTGGCGATCTCGGAGACGAGTCCTGAGGGATCGTACTGGTAGAGGAATCCGCCGGACATGCCGTTGCCCAGGCCCTTGCCCACCGCGCCGAGGTTGAGCACGGTGCCGTTGGTCATGTACTCGGCACCGAACTCGCCGATGCCCTCGACCACGGCGGTGGCGCCGGAGTTGCGCACCGCGAAGCGGTCACCGGCCTCGCCCTCGATGAACAGGCGTCCGCCCGTGGCACCGAACAGGGCGAAGTTGCCGATGAGGACGTTGCCGCCGGTGGCGGAGGAACCGCCGCCGGGGGAGCGGACGATGACCGTACCGCCGCCCTGGGATTTACCGACACCGTCGTTGGCGGTGCCGGTGTGCTCCAGGGTCACACCGTCGTTGCAGAAGACGCCGAACGACTGGCCGGCGGAGCCGGTGGTGTGGACGGTGACGGTGCCGTCATCGAGGAAGGCACGACCACGGTCGTCACGGATCACGGAGGGCAACGCGGACACAGCGTCCACCCCGGTGTCCCGGTGGTTGAGCAGGCGCTCGATGTCCACCGAGAGCTGGCCGCCGACGGACTTGTCCCAGTTGTGCAGGACGATGCCGTCGATGTCGACGGTCTTCTCACGGCGGTCGACGAGTGCCTCGCGCACGGTGGTGAGCAGGGCGTCGTCGGTGGTGAAGTTCTTCTCCAGGTACACCGGGTCG
Organism: Corynebacterium variabile; assembly: GCF_006539825.1. GTDB lineage: Bacteria > Actinomycetota > Actinomycetes > Mycobacteriales > Mycobacteriaceae > Corynebacterium > Corynebacterium variabile. The sequence goes on along the minus strand of NZ_BJNT01000009.1, from coordinate 109,359 downwards.
GTGACCTTCTTCTCCGGGACGAGGGCGAGCATCTTGCGCAGATCCAGGTGGCCGACCGAGGAGGGGTGCTCCAGCAGCTGCAGCAGGTCGGAGCGGCCACGGGCCTCGCGCAGGGAATGCAGGCCGAGGCGGGAGAGGATGCCGCGGACGTCGTGGGCGATGTTGAGGAGGTACTGCGCCAGGGCTCGCGGGTCGCCGTCAAAGGCCTCGGCATTGGTCGTCAGGCCGGCGGGGCACTTGATGTTGCAGTTCTTCGCCATGACGCAGCGCAGCATCATCAGGGCGGTGGTGCCGAATTCGAAGGAGTCGCCACCGAGCAGTGCGGAGACGACGACGTCGCGGCCGGTCTGGTGCGCGCCGGAACAGCGCAGCACGACCTTGTCGCGCAGGCCGTTGACCAGGAGGGCCTGGTGGACTTCGGCGACACCGATCTCGGCGGACCGTCCGGCGTACTTCAGACTGGTCACCGCGGCGGCACCGGTACCACCGGTGTTCCCGGCGACGTTGATGACATCGGCGCCGGCCTTGGCCACACCCACCGCGATCGTGCCGATGCCCTCGGAGGACACCAGCTTGACGATGACGCGGACGCGGGCCGCCTTGCAGTCGTGGATCAGCTGGGCGAGATCCTCGATGGAGTAGGTGTCGTGGTGCGGCGGCGGGGAGACGAGCTCGATACCCGGGGTACCGCCCCGGGCGGCGGCGATATCCACGGTGACCTTCGGCGCGGGCAGCTGACCACCCTCGCCGGGCTTCGCACCCTGGCCGATCTTGATCTCCAGCTCCTCGAGCTGCGGATCAGCGAGGTAACCGGCCCAGATGCCGAAGCGACCGGAGGCGAACTGCTTGATCCGGGAGCCTCGGATCGTGCCGGCGCGCGAGAAGTGCTCGCCGCCCTCACCGCAGTTGGACATGCCGCCGGCCATGTTCGTGCCGTGGGCGACGGCCTCGTGGGCGGTGGCGACCAGGGCACCGTGGCTCATGGCGCCGGAGGCGAGGGTGCGCGTGATCTCGTGGGCGGGCTGGACCTCCGACAGCGGCAGACTCTTCGGGGCCGGCTGCAGCATACCGAGGAACCGGGCGGCGCGACCGTGGGCCTCCACCACGAGTTCGGCGGCCGAGACGCGCAGTGAGAGCACGGCGGGACCGAAGGTGTCGCGCAACCAGACGGCGAGCTCGGCGTGACCGGTGAGTCGTCCGTCCGGGTCCGCCAGCACCAGTGACCAGGTGTCGGTGCCGACGGATCCGACGTCGAGACCGCGGACACAGATCGAACCGTTGCCGTCAAGGGAGAACCGGCCGATCTGGCGTCCGAAATCCTCGTGACTACGCAGTCCGGTGACGTCGGCGGGCAGTGCGAGAATGTCGCGCAGCGCGGAAGGACGCCGGGCGCGCTCGGCCTTGGTGGTGGACACGAAGTCGCGGTAACCGGCGGTGACCTTGAAGGTGTCGATCTGCTCGTCGGAGAGCTGGCCGAAACCGGCGTGGGTGTAGGCCTCGTCGGAAATCCCGAAAGCGTCCCCGAGCTGGCCGAGGGTCAGCAGGCGGAGCTCGTCACCGGCGTCTGCGGCGTCCGTGCTGTCCTTGCTGTCCTTGCTGTCCTTGCTGTCCGTCGTCGACGCCGACGGGGTCGGCAGGGCGAGCGGCTCATCGGTCAGACCGGTGAAGCCACGCACGGCAGTGGTGCCGAAGGAGTGGCCCGCGCCCTCTGACCGCTCCTTGAACAGGCCGAGCAGCGGGATGTCGGAGTCCTCGGAGATGGTGGCGGCACGCTGGTGCCACTCGGTGTTGGCCTCGGCGATACGGCGGAAGCCGACGCCGCGGACCGGGGCGTCCATGTGCGGGAAGCAGCGGGCGAGGGCAGGGTCACGGGTGTCGAGGTAGTTCGGTTCGAAGAACTCGCCGCCGATGTAGGACTCGACGGTGCACAGCCCCACACGTCCCATGGTCTTGCCGAGCTGCTTGAGCGCGGCCTTGCGGAACTTGTCGAAGGCCTTGTCGGTGTCGGTGTAGTCGCCGGCCGGGCTGGTCGGGGCGGGGTACTTCTCCTCGGCGCGCAGTCGGGCAGAGAGGCTGTACACCGCGGCGGCCCCGAAGCCGAGCGCGGAGGCGATGTGGTGGGAGCTGGGGAGCTGGCCGGAGTCCGCGATGACGGAGACCCGCATACGCAGGCCGTCGGCGATGAGCCGCTGGTTCACCGAGGAGATGGCGAGCAGCAGCGGGATCGGAGCATGGGCGGAGTCGACGGAACGGTCGGAGAGCACGGCGATGCCGCCCTTCTCCGCGGCGAAACGTGCCACGCCGTCACAGAGCCGGTCGATCGCGTCGGTGACGGAGTCTGCGTTGGCGTCGGGATCGGTGGCATCCGGCTCGTAGAGCAGGTCGAAGCGACGGAGCGGGACGAGGTCCTGCTCGCGCAGCCGCAGCATGTCCAGGTGGGACAGGATGGGCGTTTCCACCACGATCTGGTGGGTGGGCTCGCGGGGGTCCTCGGAGTCCGTGGCGTCCGGCTTGGCGCCGAGGGCGACGCGGAAGGTCATGCCGTCCGCCTCACGGATGGAGTCCAGCGGCGGATTGGTGACCTGGGCGAAACGCTGTGAGAAGTACTTCGCCACGCCACCCTCGGTGTCGGAGAGCGCGTTGATAGCGTTGCCGTAACCCATCGCGGAGATGCGCTCGGCGCCGGTGGCGAGCATCGGGTCCATCATGAACCGGAAACTCTCCTGGTTCATGGAGTAGGCCACGAAACGACCGGCCAGCGTGAGGTCGCCCTCGTAACCCAGGGTGGTGGTACCGCGCTCCAACCCGGAGACCGGGATGTCACGGATGTCGGTGCGGGACTTCTCGAGCATTGAGGCGTAGTCGCGGCGTCCGGCGAGTTCCTCGAGGGTCTCGCGGGTGCGGCGGATCTCGCCGGTGCGGTGGTCGAGGCTGAGCATGCCGCCGGCCTCGATGCGTCCGCGGTGCAGGACCTCCCCGGGCTCGGCGTCGAGCTGGCCCGCCTCGGAGGAGACCATGAGGTAGTCGGCGGTCTCGATACTGCGCAGCGGACGCAGCCCCAGGCGGTCGAGGCGGGCGCCGACGACGTCACCGTCGTTGAAGATCAGGGCCGCGGGGCCGTCGTTCTTCTCCTCGTAGAGGGAGAAGTACTCCAGCATGTCCCGCACCGGCTGCGGCAGCGACCGGTCGTTCTCCCAGGCCGGCGGCATGAGGGAGACCACCGCTTCGACGATGTCGAGTCGGTCGTCGAAGACGCGGGACTGGAGGGTCTGGTCCAGGCGGGAGGAGTCCGACTGCCCGGGCGGACGGATGATGTGGCGCTGACGGGAGGCTGCGGCGGCCTCGTCACTGATGCGGTTCTTCCGGTCGGTGTTCAGCTCACCGTTGTGAGCCATCAACCGGAACGGCTGGGCCATCGACGGGTGCGGCTCGGTGTTGGTGGAGAACCGGGTGTGGAAGTACATGGTGCGCACACTGTGGCGACCGTCGGTGAGGTCGGCGAAGAAGGGGATGACCTCGTCCGCGTTGAGCCGACCCTTGAGAACCTGGGTTCGGGTCGACAGCGACAGCGGGTACAGGCCCGTGAGTCCGGGACGCGAATAGGCCTCCTGCTCGATACGCAGCAGCGCCGAGTTGGCGGCACGGTCCGCTTCCGCCGGGGTCATCGTCGCGGGAACGGTGAAGACCCACTGCCGGATCGGCAGCTGGTAGTCCAGCGCGACAGGACGTACGGCGGCATCGTTGACCGGCACCTCACGCTCAGCGGCAACCTCCAGTCCTTCGGCCGCCAGGGCTTCGGTGATGATCTCGCGGGCGGTCGTGGTCTGTGCGGCGTCCTCGGGCAGGAAGAAATTGCCGACACCGAAGCGTCGCTCCTCCAGGTCGAGGCCGGTGACGGCCGAGAAGAACTCGACCGACAGGTCGATGTTCACCCCGGCGCCGTCACCGACGCCCTCGGAGGACATACCGCCGCGGTGCGGGATAGCACACAGGGCACGGTGGCCTCGGTCAAGGACGTCGTGGGTGGGGACGCCGTCCTTGCGGGTGAGAAAACCCACGCCGCAGGCGCTGTGCTCTCGGGACGGGTCGTACAGGCCGAATGTCGAACTCATCGAACTCATTGGTCGGGTTGATCTTTCGCCTCGGGGGTCCCGGATGCCGGCAACCGCTTGTGGCGGATCGCTGCGCGGGCTCCGGGAGTGCCATTGCTCGGGTCAGGCAAGACTAACTGATCGAAAATCACGGGTCGAATCGCATATACGCTGGTCACACTGGTGAAATACGGGGGAAACATCGTCGAAACATGTGGCGTTGCCGGTCCCGTATACGATGAACCCATGAGCCAACAGACGCTGATCGCCCCGTCCATCCTCGCCGCCGACTTCGCCGACCTCGCCGGTGAGATCGCCAGGGTCCCCGGGGCGGACTGGCTGCACATCGACGTCATGGACAACCACTTCGTGCCCAACCTCAGCTTCGGTCTGCCGGTCGCCGAGGCCGTGCGTCGGCGTACCGACACCTTCACTGACGTCCACCTCATGATCGAGGACCCGGAACGCTGGGCCCCGGAGTACGCCGCCTTCGGCAACGTCACCTTCCACCTGGAGGCCGTCGCCGACGTGGACGCCGCGGTGGCTCTTGCTGCGACCCTGCGGGCGGCCGGTACCCGCGCCGGGATCTCGGTGAAGCCGGGTACCGCGGTGGAGCCGCTGCTCGACCATCTCGCCGACTTCGATCTCGTGCTGGTCATGAGTGTGGAGCCGGGCTTCGGTGGCCAGTCCTTCATGCCGGAGGTGCTGGAGAAGGTCCGTGCCCTGCGGACCCGTATCGACGCCGAAGGGCTGGACACCCTCATCGAGATCGACGGCGGGATCGGCGTGGAGACCGCCGCCGGGTCTGCGGCGGCCGGGGTGGACGTCTACGTCGCCGGTTCCTCGGTCTTCGGCAAGGATGATCCGGAGGCCCAGGTGACCGCGATCCGTGCCGCTGCCGTGGCCGCCGTCCAGTCCTGATGGAGCCGCAACACTCCTACCTCCGTCTCGTGGGTGACCCGGTACTGGCGTCCGCCCTCGAGGCGGCCGACGCCGCCGGCCAGGCGGTGCGCGGCACCACCAGTCCGAACCCACCGGTCGGGGCAGTGATCCTCTCGGTGGACGGTGACGTCGTCGGCACCGGCGGAACCTCGCCGGTCGGTGGGCCGCACGCCGAGGTCAACGCCCTGGCGGAGGCGGGGGAGAAGGCCCGGGGCGGCACCGCCGTGGTCACCCTGGAGCCCTGCAACCACACCGGCCGGACCGGCCCGTGTGCGCTCGCACTGCTGGAGGCAGGGATCGCTCGCGTCGTCTACGCCTTCGCCGATCCGGGGGACGCTGAAGGTGGCGGCGCGGAGTTCCTGCGTTCCCACGGGGTGCCGGTGACCGGACCACTGGTCACCGGGGACACCGGTCTCGACGGTGTGCCGCAGTTCAGTGTGGAGCCGTGGTTGGCGTCCCGACGTCTCAGACGTCCGCACGTGACCCTGAAGTACGCGGGAACCCTGGACGGTTTCGCCGCGGCGACCGACGGCACCTCCCAGTGGATCACCGGGGAATCCGCGCGTGCCCTCGTCCATCTCGACCGCTCGCGGCGGGACGCGATCATTGTCGGCACCGGCACCGTTCTCGCCGATGATCCCCGGCTGACGGCGCGGCGGCCGGAGGGTGGACTGTACGACCACCAGCCGGAGCGGGTCGTCGTCGGACGCACCGACGTTCCTGTGGACGCCGCGGTGTTCCCGGCACTGCGGTACCGGGGTGGGGCGCTGGCTGAGGTACTGGCCGACCTCGGGGCACGGGGAATCGTCGATGTCCTGATCGAGGGTGGTCCCCACATCGCCGCGTCCTTCATCGCCGACGGGCTGGTGGACGCCGTGGACGCCTACACCGCCCCGGCACTGCTGGGGGCGGGCATCCCGACCGTCGCCCCGGCGGCGTCCACCGCCACGACCATCGGCGGCATCAGCCGCTTCACCCTGCGCTCGGTCGACGTGGTCGACGGTGACATCGTCAGCGTGAGTACGGCGCACCGTGGCTGATCTGACCCCACGACCCTGCACCGTCGTCGGTATGCACAAATGCACTGTGCGCCGTGAGGACCGTGCAGCACATCTGCGTCAGGCACGGATCACGGATTCTGTGGCACAGGATGCCGGAGCTGTGCCTGACGCAAATCTGAAGCTCCGGGAAACAGGTGGGCAGGGGACCACGAGAGCGAGGAACAGCCGTACGGAACATTGTCGCCAGGATTCGGCTCAGGGCGATCTGTGCCCGGCCTGGCCGCTGCCTGACCTGTCACGGCGTCCCGCTGACGTGGCGTGGACGACGGTGGCTTAGACTGACCGACATGTTCACTGGCATTGTCGAGGAGACAGGGACCGTCGCCGCCGTCGAGCGCACGGCTGACGCCCAACGTCTCCGCATCACCTGCAGCACGGTCATCGCCGACGCCGTCCACGGCGCCTCCATCGCGGTCAACGGCGTCTGCCTCACCGTCACCGAGTTCGACACGGACGGCGGGAACCCCGGCTTCTGGGCCGACTGCATGCAGGTCACCCTCGACTACACCGCCATCGGTGATCTCGCCGTCGGCGACCGGGTGAACCTCGAGCGTGCCACCGCCACCGGCGGACGCCTCGGCGGCCACATCGTCCAGGGACACGTCGACGGCACCGCCGTCCTCGAATCCCGTACCCCGGGCAGTGAGTGGGAGGTGCTCCGGTTCCGCCTGGAGGACCCGGCGCTGGCCCGCTACGTCGCCAAGAAGGGCAGCATCGCGGTCAACGGCACCTCCTTGACTGTTGCTGAGGTTGGACCGGTCGGTGACGGCTGGTTCGAGGTCTCCCTCATCCCCGTCACCCTCGCCGAGACCGTCCTCGGTGACCTCACCGTCGGCGACCGCGTCAACATCGAGTGCGACGTCCTCGCCAAGTACACCGAACGACTGCTGGAGGCCACCGCCGAGGCAACCACGGAAGGAACTACCAAGTGAGCGAATCCGCACAGCGCACCTCGCTTCTCGACCCCATCGAGGACGCCATCGCCGACATCGCCGCCGGTAAGGCCGTGGTCGTCGTCGACGACGAGGACCGGGAGAACGAAGGCGACATCATCTTCGCCGCCGAGAAGGCGACCCCGGAGCTCATCGCCTTCACCGTGAAGCACTCCTCGGGCTACATCTGCGCCACGCTCACCAACGAGGACGCCGACCGTCTCGGCCTGCCGCCCATGGTCGCCCGCAACGAGGACGTCCGAGGCACCGCCTACACCGTCACCGTGGATGCCGCCGAGGACATCACCACCGGCATCAGCGCCGTCGACCGGTCCAACACCATCCTCAAGCTCGCTGACCCGGCCTCGGTCCGTGACACCTTCCACCGCCCCGGGCATGTCGTCCCGCTGCGCGCCAGGGACGGCGGCGTCCTTGAACGCGTCGGACACACCGAGGCATCCATCGACCTCGCACGTGCGGCGGGACTGCGTCCTTCCGGCGTGCTCTGCGAGGTCGTCTCCGAGGACGATCCGACCGGTATGGCCCGGCTTCCGGAACTCCGCCGCTTCTGCGACGAGCACGGCCTGTCCCTGGTCTCCATCGAGCAGCTCGCCGAGTGGCGTCGGGTGAACACCCCGGTCGTCACCCGCGAGGTCGAGACCCGGCTGCCCACCCGTCACGGTGAGTTCCGTGCGGTGGCCTACCGTGGCGTCGTCGACGGGGTCGAGCACATGGCCCTCGTCGTCGGTGACCCGGCGACCGATGACGGGGAGGACGTGCTCGTGCGTGTCCACTCCGAGTGCCTCACCGGTGACGTCTTCGGGTCCCGCCGCTGCGACTGCGGCGAGCAGCTGGACGCGGCCCTCGACCGCATCGCCGAATCCGGCCGCGGCGTCCTGGTGTACATGCGCGGCCAGGAGGGCCGCGGCATCGGCCTGCTTCCCAAGCTGACCGCGTACAACCTGCAGGACCGCGGGCTCGACACCGTCGACGCGAACACCGCCCAGGGCCTGCCGGTGGACTCCCGCGAGTACAGCGCCGCCGCCCAGATCCTCCGTGATCTCGGCGTTCGCTCGGTCGCCCTGCTGTCCAACAACCCGGCCAAGCGGCTCGACCTGGAGAAGCACGGTGTGGCGGTGGCCCGTCGGGTCCCGATCGACCTGCCCTCCAACCCGGAGAACGAGACCTACCTGCGCACCAAGCGTGACCGCATGGGCCACCAGCTCGACTCACTGACCGACTGATGAACGAACTGACAACGAACTGACGAGGAGAAACACCATGGCTGCCGACGGCCTCGCCACCCTCACCCTGCGTCCCGGAGCCGGTGACGGATTCCGCATCGCCGTGATCTCGGCGTCCTGGAACGCCGAGATCACCGACCGGCTCCACGATCATTCGGTCCGCACCCTCAAGGATCTCGGCGTGGCTGTCGACGACTGGCGGGTCGCCGGCTGCGTGGAACTGCCCGTGGTCGTGGCCGAGGCACTGAAGACCCATGACGCCGTCGTCGCCAACGGTTGCGTCATCCGGGGCGACACCGCCCACTTCGACTACGTCTGCCAGTCCGTCACCGACGGTCTGACCAGGGCAAGCCTGGACTCCGGCAGGCCGGTGGGCAACGGTGTGCTCACCGTCGAGAACCAGCAGCAGGCCGTCGACCGCTCCGGCGTCGAGGGCGCCGTGGAGGACAAGGGCGCGGATGCCGCCCGTGCTGCCCTGCACACCCTCCTGGTCCTCCGGGACATCCGCGCCCGCGGCTGAGCGCCCCCGCCCGGTGGGCAGTTGGGCCCCACCGACGGACCGGGGTAACGTGGGCGGACGTGAGCACGGCTGATTCCACTGCGAAGACCACGGCACCGACCCCCACGACCGACGAGGGGTGGCTGCTGACCGTCCGGTCCCCGTTCCTGAAGAAGGTCGCCTGGATCGCCGTCGTGATCATCATGGCGCTGCACATCTTCATGGGCGTCGTCTCCGCCGCAGGGGACACCGGCGCAACCGTCAGCGCCGTCGACCAGTGGGCGTTCGTGGGGATCGGGCTGCTGTTCTCCGCCGCCGCCCTGACCCTGACCCGCCCCCGGGTCCGAGTGAATCCCCGGGGTGTCGAGGTCCGCAACGTCCTCGGCACGAAGTTCTACCCCTGGCGGATGATCTACGGTCTGTCCTTCCCGCGGAACTCCCGCTGGGCCCGGCTGGAACTGCCCGACTTCGAGTTCGTGCCGATGATGGCCTTCCAGGTCAGCGACAAAGCCACCATCGCGCAGCAGGTCGAGGCCTTCCGCCGCCTCGAGGACCGTTACATGCCTGAAGAGTAGGAGGGGACGCCGATGGCTGATCCCGCCTCCTACCGCCCGGCCCCGGGGACGATCCCGACGAGTCCGGGCGTCTACACGTTCCGCGACACCGACGACCGCGTCCTCTACGTCGGCAAGGCGAAGAACCTGCGCAGCCGGCTGTCGAACTACTTCCAGGATCCGGCGCACCTCAATCCGCGGATCCGCACCATGGTCCACTCCGCCGACCATGTGCAGTGGACCGTCGTGTCCAGCGAGCTCGAGGCACTGAACCTCGAATACACGTGGATCAAGAAGTTCGCCCCGCGGTACAACGTCATGTACCGCGACGACAAGACCTACCCGATGCTCGCGGTGAGCGTGAAAGAGCAGTACCCGCGGGCCTTCCTCTACCGCGGACCACGCAAGAAGGGCGTGCGCTACTTCGGCCCGTACCCGAAGGCCTGGGCGATCCGGGAGACCCTCGAGTCACTCACCCGCGTCTTCCCGGTGCGGACCTGCACCGCAGGGGTGTACCGACGCCACGAGCAGCTGGGTCGGCCCTGTCTGCTCGGGTACATTGACCGGTGCTCCGCCCCGTGCGTGGGGCGGGTCTCGCCCTCGCAGCACATGGAACTCGTCGACGGCTTCTGCTCCTTCCTCGCCGGTGGCAACACCGAGCGGGTCATGCGCGATGTCCGTCACGAGATGGAAGGCGCCGCGGAGAATCTCGATTTTGAACGCGCAGCGTCCCTGCGAGACCAGCTCGGAGCGATGGACTCCGCCATGGAGAAGCAGTCCGTGGTCTTCTCCGACAACACCGACGCCGACGTCATCGCCACCGCCGGCGACGACCTGGAGACTGCCGTCCAGATCTTCCACGTCCGTGGCGGACGCATCCGCGGGCAACGTGGCTGGGTCGTGGAGAACGCGACCGGCGACAGCGACGTGACCGGGGAGGCCGGGACCCCGGCGCTGCTGGCGGACTTCCTCACCCAGTTCTACGGCCAGTCCGCCGAACTCTCCGACGCCACCGAGTCCGCGGTGGGGGGAAACTCCCGGGCGGCGGCGTCCCGCGAGGTGACACTGGAACCGGTGCCCCGCGAGATCCTCGTGCCGGTCGACCCGGACGAGATCGACGACATCGACGGCCTCTCTGCCTGGCTCACCGACCTTCGCGGTGCCCGGGTGACGGTGCGGTTCCCGCAGCGTGGCGACAAGAAGGCCCTGATGGACACCGCCCGGGAGAACGCGGCCCAGGCGCTGCGCCAGCACAAGCTGGCCCGCGTCGGCGACATCACCGCCAGGTCCTCGGCCCTGGAGGAACTCCGCGAGGCACTGTGGATGGATGAACCACCACTGCGCATCGAGTGCACCGACATCTCCCATATCCAGGGCACCGATGTCGTCGCCAGCCTCGTGGTGTTCGAGGACGGGCTGCCACGCAAGTCCGACTACCGCCGCTACCGCATCCGTGAGGCCGCCGGCGACGGCCACTCCGACGATGTCGCGTCCATCGCCGAGGTCGTCCGACGCCGGTTCCAGCGCTACCAGCAGGACAAGACCGCTGTTCCCGCCGGAGATGACGCCGGCGACCGGCTCGAGGGCGAGGTCAGCGCCGCTGAGGCGGAGAAGGGTGCGAAACGGTTCGCCTATCCGCCGCAGCTGTTCATCGTCGACGGTGGACGTCCCCAGGTCGAGGCTGCCCAGCAGGTGCTCGACGAGCTCGGGGTCACCGATGTGACTCTCGTGGGCATCGCCAAGCGGCTCGAGGAACTGTGGGTGCCCGGCGACGAGTACCCGGTCATCGTCGCCCGGAACTCGCCGGCCCTGTACCTCGTCCAGCAGATCCGTGACGAGGCACACCGCTTCGCCATCACCTTCCACCGGGCCAGCCGCGGTAAGCGGATGACCAGGTCGGTGCTCGACGAGGTGCCGGGTCTCGGCCCGAAGCGTCGCTCCCAGCTCGTCACCGCCTTCGGGTCCGTGGCGAAGGTCCGGGAAGCGGGGGAGGAGGCCGTCGCCGCACTGCCGGGATTCGGTCCGAAGCTCGCTGCCGCGGTGATGGCCGCCCTCGCGCCGGAGGAGCACAGCGACGGTTAGGATGGTCCTCATGGACATCCACCGCGAAGCCTCCGCCGACCCCAGACAGGAGGCGTCCCTCGTTCTCATCACCGGTATGTCCGGTGCCGGACGCAAGGAGGCAGCCACTGTTCTCGAGGAGATGGGCTGGTACGTCGCCGACAACCTCCCTCCGGAGCTCATCATGCGCATGGTGGAGCTCAGCTTCGAGTCCGATTCGCCGGTGGAGCGACTCGCCATCGTCACGGACGTCCGCTCCCGCGATTTCGTCGGTGATCTCACGGAGGTCCTCGCCGGCCTGCATGACTCCGGTCGCCGACCTGTCGTCCTCTACCTCGACGCCGACGACGCCACCCTCGTGCGTCGGTACGGTCAGGTCCGTCGCACCCACCCGCTGCAGGGAGGGGAGACCCTCCAGGCAGGCATCGACCGCGAGCGCGACATGCTGCGCGGGATCCGCCGTCGTGCCGACGTCGTCATAGACACCACCGGCACCAGCGTCCACGATCTGCGTCACGAGCTCGAGGACTACTTCACGGCCCTGACCGACCGTCGGGAGCACATCACCGTGCAGTCGTTCGGGTTCAAGAACGGGACGCCCCGCGACCTCGACCTGCTCTTCGACGCACGGTTCCTGCCGAATCCCTACTGGGTCCCGGAGCTCAAGGAACACAGTGGACTCGAGGCCCCCGTCGCCGACTACGTGCTCGGCCGACCGGAGGCGGACGCCTACCTGGACGGGCTCACCACCGTCCTGGAGACCGCCCTGCCCGGTTACCGGCGCGAGGGCAAGCGGTTCATCACGGTGGGCATCGCCTGCACCGGCGGCCAGCATCGCAGCCCCGCACTGACGGAGGCACTGGCCCGGCGGCTCCGTGAACTGCCCGACCTGGAGGTCCGGACCGTTCACCGTGACCTGGTCAGGTACGAGGACCGCCAGCCGCAGGACGGTGAGAAGAAGTGACGCTCGCTGAATCCGACGATCCCGGCCTCCCGGTCGAGGACATCTCGGCCGCCGCCGGGGAGCGCACCCTCGACCGGATCGCCAGCCTCGGCGGCGGTCACGGCCTTTTCGCCACCCTGCGCGCCGCCCGTGGTGCCGCCGACCATGTCACGGCGGTCGTCACGGTCGCCGACGACGGCGGCTCCTCGGGACGGATGCGTCGGGAACTGGGGTCACTTCCGCCCGGTGACCTCCGGATGGCATTGTCCGCGCTGGTCCGTGACACCCCCCGTGGTCATCTCTGGGAGCACACCCTCCAGCACCGCTTCGGCGGTCACGGTGCCCTGGCCGGCCACGCGGTCGGCAACCTCATCCTCGGCGGTCTCACCGAAGTGATGGGGTCGAGCATCGCCGCCCTCGACGAACTCGGTGAACTGCTGGGCATCCGGGGGCGTGTCGTCCCGATGTCCCCGGAACCGCTCGACCTCGAGGCAGAGGTCCAGGGACTGGGTGACGACCCGCGCGAGGTCACCGCGGTCCGGGGGCAGGTCGCCGTCGCGTCCACCCTGGGTACGGTGCGCCGCGTCCGACTGATCCCGCAGGACGCCCCCGCCACCGACGAGGCGGTCCAGGCGATCCTCGACGCCGACCTGGTGACCCTCGGACCGGGGTCCTGGTTCTCCTCGGTGATCCCGCACCTGCTCATCCCGGGCATCGTCGACGCCCTGACACGGACCACCGCCACCCGCGTGATCCTCATGAATCTCGTCGCCGAGTCCAGCGAGACCAACGGGTTCTCCATGGAACGTCATATCCACATGCTGCTCCAGCACTGCCCGTCGCTGCAGGTCGACTTCGTGGTCGTGGACCTGAATTCGGTGCAGTCCTCCAAGGAGCGTCGGCACCTGGAACGCGCCGCGGAACGCCTGGGCGCCCGCGTGCTCTACCGGGATGTCCGGGAGGATGATGACCGGGGCCGGTTCACCGACCGCCACTCGCCCTCCAAGCTCGCCGATGTCCTCCGTGAATTCGGGGGACCCGGTTCAGCGTCCGACACGACAACCCCCCGGGAAGGAGACGCCGGTGCCGCCGCAGACGCTCACCGCTGACGTCCGACAGGAACTGCTGCAGGTCACGGTGAGCAGCCCACAGGTGCTCACCGCCGAGGTCGCCTCGCTGCTGCGCTACACCTGCTCACTGCACCTGGTCAACGGCGAGATCGTCGTCGAGGCGGAGATCGAGGGCGCGGCCACGGCCCGACGCCTGGTGTCCGCCGTCGACGAACTCTTCGACATCACCCCGGACCCCGGTGGCGTCCCCGACGACCGGGCCGCGGACGGCGGTCACCACCACCTGAGTTGGTCCCACGGCGGCACCGAGCTGTCCCGTAGGACCGGACTCATCGACCGTGGCGGCCACCCGGTGCGCGGTCTGCCACCGTTCATCATCGGTGGTACCGCCGAGCAGTGCGCCGCCGCCTGGCGGGGTGCCTTTCTCGTCCGTGGCACGGTCGGTGACCCGGGGCGTCCTGCGGTCCTGGAAGTCACCACACCCAGTAACGAATCCGCACTGGCTCTCGTCGGTGCCGCACGCCGGATCGGCGTGACCGCGAAGTCCAAGGAGGTCCGCGGGATGCACCGCGTCCTCGTCCGCGACGCCGAATCCGTCGGGGATCTGTTGGAGAGCATGGGGGCGCCCCGTGGCCGCATCCGGTGGGAGGAGCAGTGCCGGCGACGGGAGGAACGTGCGAGCTCCCACCGTATGGCGAATTTCGATGACGCCAACCTGCGCCGTTCCGCCCGGGCCGCGGCGATGGCCGCCGCCCGGGTGAAACTCGCCCTCGAACTGCTGGGGGAGGACGTCCCCGAGCACCTGCAGCAGGCCGGCGCGCTGCGTGTGCAGCACAGTGAGGCCTCGCTGGAGGAGCTCGGTCAGCTCGCCGATCCGCCGATGACGAAGGACGCGGTAGCCGGCCGGATCCGTCGTCTGCTCACCATGGCGGACCGCCGGGCGGAGGAACTGGGGGTACCCGGTACCTCCTCGGCCGTCGTGGATGTGGATTTTCCGGAAGACGGTCCGCTCGGCACGAGGTGAACAGTCGATGACTTCTCCGGCAGACAGGTGGTCTGACATGGGTCGTCACCGCCTGGGTAGCGGGGGTGACCGTCACCCCCTGCACGAGCGGGTGGGGGTGGGTAGGGTCGAGGAGGACCGGCAAGACCAGACTCCAACACCTGAAACAGGAGACCACCGTGACGGTACGTGTAGGCATCAACGGCTTCGGCCGCATCGGCCGCAATTTCTTCCGCGCCCTGCAGGACAGCGACGCCGATCTGGAGATCGTCGCCTTCAACGATCTCACCGACAACAAGACCCTCGCCAACCTGCTGAAGTACGACTCGATCATGGGTCGTCTCGGTAAGGAGGTCACCTACGACGACGAGTCGATCACCGTCGACGGCAAGCGCATCGTCGTCACCGCCGAGCGCGACCCCAAGAACCTCAACTGGGGTGAGCTGGGCGTGGACATCGTCATCGAGTCCACCGGCTTCTTCACCGACGCCAACGCCGCGAAGGCGCACATCGACGCCGGCGCGAAGAAGGTCATCATCTCCGCTCCGGCGAAGAACGAGGACGGCAGCTTCGTCGTCGGTGTCAACCACACCGACTATGACCCGGCCACCCAGCACATCATCTCCAACGCGTCCTGTACCACCAACTGCCTCGCGCCGATGGCCAAGGTGCTGGACGAGGAGTTCGGCATCGTCCGTGGCCTGATGACCACGGTCCACGCATACACCGGTGACCAGCGTCTGCACGACGCCCCGCACAAGGACCCCCGCCGTGCCCGCGCCGCCGCGCTGAACGTCGTCCCGACGTCCACCGGTGCCGCCAAGGCAGTCTCCCTGGTTCTCCCTCAGCTCAAGGGGAAGCTCGACGGCTACGCACTGCGTGTGCCGGTGCCTACCGGCTCGGTCACCGACCTCACCTTCGAGGCGGAGAAGCCGGTCACCGCCGAGGCCGTCAACGAGGCCGTGAAGAAGGCCGCCGAGGGTGAGCTCAAGGGCATCATCTCCTACTCCGACGGCGAGCCGCTGGTCTCCACCGACATCGTCGGTGACCCGCACTCCACGATCTTCGACTCGGGCCTGACCAAGGTCATCGACAACCAGGTCAAGGTCGTCGGCTGGTACGACAACGAGTGGGGTTACTCCAACCGTCTCATCGACCTCACCGCCTACGTCGCTGAGCGCCTCTGACCCCCGCGTCACACCACCAGACGGTCCATTAGACTCGGACACCGGTACCCAACATCCCCCGGCGGGTCGGTGCCTTCACGCACCGGCCCGTCGGTCATGTCTGACACCGGCCGCCTGCCCGCGGCCTGAACACAGGAGACACCTACATGCCAGTGAAGACCATCGACGACCTCATCGCCGACGGTGTCGAGGGACGCCACGTCCTCGTCCGCGCCGACCTCAATGTCCCGCTGAAGGACGGGGAAATCACCGACCCGGGTCGCATCGACGCCTCGGTCCCGACCCTCCGCCGCCTCCTCGACGCCGGCGCCCGTGTCATCGTCGCCGCCCACCTCGGTCGACCCAAGGGCGAGGCGAACCCCGACTTCTCCCTCGCCCCGGTCGCTGAGGCTCTCTCCGAGCGCCTCGAGCAGTGGGTCCCGTTGGCTGCGGACGTCACCGGTGAGGACGCTCACGAGCGCGCCAACGGTCTCAACGACGGTGACATCCTCCTGCTGGAGAACGTCCGTTACGACGCCCGTGAGACCTCGAAGGACGCTGCCGAGCGCCAGGCTTTCGCCGCAGAGCTCGCCGCACTGACCGCCGAGAACGGAGCCTTCGTCTCCGACGGCTTCGGTGTCGTCCACCGTGCCCAGGCCTCTGTCTACGATGTCGCCACGCTGCTCCCGCACTATGCCGGTGGACTCGTGGAATCCGAGCTGGCCGTCCTGCGCCGCGTCTCCGAGACCCCTGAGAAGCCCTACGTGGTCGTCCTCGGCGGATCGAAGGTCTCCGACAAGCTCGCCGTCATCGAGGCCCTGGCGCCGAAGGTCGACCACCTCGTCATCGGCGGCGGCATGTGCTTCACCTTCCTCGCCGCGCAGGGTCGCTCCGTCGGCACCTCACTGCTGCAGGAGGACATGGTGGACACCTGCCGTGACCTGCTCGAGCGCTACGGTGACGCCATCGTCCTGCCGACCGACGTCGTCGTCGCCCCGGCCTTCGCCGCCGATGCGACGCCCACCACCGTCGCCGTCGACGCCATCCCCGACGACCAGATGGGTCTGGACGTCGGACCGGAGTCGGTCACCGCCTTCGGCGACGTGCTGCGCAGCGCGAAGACCGTCTTCTGGAACGGCCCGATGGGCGTCTTCGAGTTCCCGGCGTTCGCCGAGGGTACCCGCGGGGTCGCCCAGGCGATCATCGACGCCACCTCCGCCGGTGCCTTCTCCGTCGTCGGTGGCGGAGACTCCGCCGCCGCGGTCCGCACCCTCGGCCTCGACGAGGACGGCTTCAGCCACATCTCCACCGGTGGCGGCGCCTCGCTCGAGTTCCTGGAGGGCAAGGAACTCCCCGGTATCGCCGTCCTCGAGAAGTAGGAGAACAGACATGGCTGACAAGGTACAGAAGCGCACGCCGCTCATCGCCGGCAACTGGAAGATGAACCTCAACCATCTGGAGGCCATCCAGCTGGTGCAGAAGTTCGACTTCGCCCTGCCGCGCGACTACTACGACCATGTCGATGTGGCGGTCATCCCACCCTTCACCGACATCCGCAGCGTCCAGACCATCGTCGACGGTGACAAGCTCCTCGCCACCTACGGGGCGCAGGACGTCTCGGTCCACGAGTCGGGCGCCTACACCGGTGAGGTCTCCGCCGGCATGCTCGCCAAGCTGGGCTGCTCCTGGGTCGTCGTAGGCCACTCGGAGCGTCGCCAGTACCACGCCGAGGACGACGCCACCGTCGCGCAGAAGGCCGTGGCCACCCTCGGTGCCGGTATGCGACCGATCGTGTGCGTGGGGGAGTCCCTCGACGTCCGCGAGGCCGGCGACCACGTCTCCTTCGTCGAGGAGCAGACCCGTGCGTCGCTCGCCGGTATCCCCGCCGGAAAGCTCTCTGAGGTCGTCGTCGCATATGAGCCGGTGTGGGCCATCGGTACCGGCAAGGTCGCCTCCGCCGGTGACGCCCAGGAGGTCTGCCAGGCGGTCCGTGGCGTCCTGCGTGAGCTCGGCGGCGATGACGTCGCCGACAGCGCCCGGATCCTCTACGGCGGTTCAGTGAAGACCGGTACCGTCGCCGAGATCGTCGGTCAGCCTGATGTCGACGGTGCACTCGTCGGCGGCGCCAGCCTCGACGGTGAGGACTTCGCCCGGCTCTGCGCTGCGGCAGCCAAGGCCTGACCGGCAGGTGACCGGCAGGTGACCGGCAGATGACCGGCACTGGGGGCGTCGCGGGGTGGCGTCGGTACCCTGCAGGGGTGGGGGAACCGGGGCACAATGGCGGCATGACCGAATCCTCGCCAGAGACACCACCCCGACATTCTGTCCCGGGCACGGCTGTACCCGTCGTGCCGCCGGACGTGGATACCCCGGAGATCATCCCGGGAGTCCGCCAGGACATCCGCTATCTCGGAGCCATCCTCGGGGACATCATCAGGGAGCAGGAGGGTCAGGAAGTCTTCGACCTGGTGGAATCCGCCCGCCGTGCGGCCTTCGGGATCCGCCAGGGCGACGGCACCGTCGAGGACCTGGCCACCCGGCTGCGCGACTTGCCCGCCGACCGCGCGCTGCCGGTCATCCGGGCGTTCAGTCATTTCAGCCTGCTCGCCAACCTCGCCGAAGACCTCCATGAGGAGCGTGTCCGGGACCGGCTCGCGGACGCGGGTGACCCACCGCCGGCGTCCACGCTCGCCGCGACCTGGCCGACTCTCACCGAGGGTGGCGTCACCTCCGGGGAGGTCGCCGAAGTCATGGGGCGGGCCCATGTCGCCCCGGTCCTCACCGCCCACCCGACCGAGACCCGCCGCCGTACCGTCTTCGACGTCCAGTCGGACATCACCCGGCTGATGCGCTCTCGTGGACGTATCATCGCCGCCGGTCTCACCGCCCGTAGCGACGAGCGTCTCGCCGAGATCGACCGTGACATCCGCCGGCGCGTCACCATCCTCTGGCAGACCGCCCTGATCCGTTCGGTCCGGCCCCGGATCGAGGACGAGATCAACGTCGGTCTGCGGTACTTCACCATCAGCCTCCTCCACGAGATTCCGTTGCTCAACCTGCGGGTCAGCAACGCGTTACGGGAGCAGTTCGGACCCGGGGTGCCGGACACCCCCGTGGTGCGACCCGGTTCCTGGATAGGCGGCGACCACGACGGCAACCCCTTCGTCACCGGAGACACCGTCCGTTACGCCACCCACCGCGCCGCACAGACCGTCTTCAGCTGGTACCTGGCCGAGCTTGCCGAGCTGGAGCACGAACTCAGCCTGTCGACCCGGTTCACCGTGGTCGAGCCTGAGCTGGATGACCTGGCGGACCGGGGCCACAACGACGTCCCCTCCCGTTCTGACGAGCCCTACCGCCGGGCGGTCCACGGGATCCGGGGCAGGATCGCCGCCGCTGCGGTCGCGACCCTCGGTGCGGGGTCCGTGGTCCCCGGTGTCGCCGACGGGCACACCCCGTACCCGGACGCGGCTACCGCGCTCGAGGATCTGGCGGTCATCGACCGCTCCCTGCGCGCCTCCAACGACGGCATCATCGCCGACCACCGGTTGGCCACGGTGATCACCGCACTGCGGACGTTCGGTTTCCACCTCAGTGCACTGGACCTGCGGCAGAACTCCGAGAGTTTCGAGAATGTGCTCACCGAGATCCTCGCCCGGGCCGGCGTGGCCGACGACTACTCCTCACTGACCGAGGAGGAGAAGATCCTGCTGCTCACCAGGGAGCTCCATTCGCCGCGCCCGCTGGTGGACCCGTTGGCGGAGTGGAGTGAGGCGACCGGCCGTGAACTGGGGATCTTCCGTTCCGCCGCCGATGCCGCCCGCAGGTTCGGTCCGGAGGTCGTGCCGCACTGCATCATCTCCATGGCGTCCTCGGTCTCCGACATCCTCGAACCTGTCCTGCTGCTCAAGGAGGTCGGCCTGGTGCGGGTCGAGGACGGGGTGCTGCACGGTTCCGTCGACGTCATCCCGCTGTTCGAGACCATCGACGACCTCAAGGCCGGTGCATCGGTGATGACGGAACTGTGGTCGCACGACTTCTACCGCACCTATGTCGCCGAGGAGCGCGAGGGCATCCAGGAGGTCATGCTGGGCTATTCGGACTCCAACAAGGACGGCGGCTACTTCGCCGCGAACTGGGCCCTCTACGACGCCGAGTTGGCACTGGTGGACGCCTCACGTGCCGCCGGCCTCGGTCTGCGGCTCTTCCACGGCCGCGGCGGCACCGTCGGACGCGGTGGCGGACCGAGCCATGAAGCGATCCTCGCACAGCCGGAGGGCGCGGTGCAGGGCAGCGTCCGCATCACCGAGCAGGGCGAGATCATCTCTGCGAAGTACGGTGTGCGCTCTGTCGCCCGACGTAACCTCGAGGCCCTGGTCTCCGCCACTCTCGAGGCCAGTCTGCTGCCCGTCGACCGGGTCGAGGAACCGGAGAAGGCCTACGCCACCATGCGTGAGCTCTCGGAGCTCTCCCGGAAGACCTGCTCCGCCCTGATGCACGAGGACCCCGGATTCATCGGGTACTTCACCTCGTCGACCCCGCTGGCCGAGATCGGCAACCTCAACATCGGTTCCCGGCCGAGCTCGCGCAAGCAGACCAGCAGCATCTCCGACCTCCGGGCGATCCCGTGGGTGCTGTCCTGGTCACAGTCGAGGATCATGCTGCCGGGCTGGTACGGCGTCGGGTCTGCACTCAGCGCCTGGGTCGGGGAGGACGCCGAGCGGCTGGCATTCCTTCGGAAGCTGCACCGGGAGTGGCCGTTCTTCCGCTCGGTGATGTCGAACATGGCCCAGGTGATGGCGAAGGCCGACCTCGCGGTCGCGAAGATGTATGCGGGACTTGTCCCGGACCGCGCGGACGCTGACCGCATCTTCGAGGCGATTGTCAAGGAGTTCCACCTGACCCTGGACATGTACGTCAAGGTCACCGGCACGGAGAGTCTGCTCGACGACAATCCCGAACTGGCGGTCTCGATGCGTAACCGTTTCCCGTATCTCATCCCGCTCAACCTCATTCAGCTCGAGCTGCTGCGGCGCTACCGTGCCGGGGACGAGTCAGAGGACGTACTCGACGGAATCAGGTTGACGATGAACGGCCTCGCCACCGGCCTGCGTAACTCGGGGTAGTGCTAGGATGGGGCCGTTGTCCGTATTGTCGACCGATGTTAGGCAGACTCCGTGATTCTCACCCTCCAGATCGTCCTGGTGGTCACCAGCCTCCTCATGGGGCTTTCCGTTCTCCTGCACAAGGGGAAGGGTGGCGGCCTGTCCAGCCTCTTCGGTGGCGGTATGCAGTCCAGCCTCTCGGGATCGACCGTGGTCGAGAAGAACCTCGACCGTCTGACCATCATCACCGCGGTGATCTGGGTGCTGGCCATCGTCAGCCTCAACCTCGTCCTCAACTACGACCTGTAGGACGTCGGCAGATCACAGGACACCCCCGGGTGGTTCATCGGAACCACCCGGGGGTGTCTGCTGTGCCGGACCGGTCAGGACGGGTCGGCGGCGGCGTCCACGTGGACGACGGTCGCTTCGGAGCCCCGGGCGCCGGCGGCCGGCCACCGGGACGGATCGTCACCGGACACGGCGTGTCCCGCGGCCTCACGCTTGGCGTCCCCGCAGACCAGCAGCCAGACCTGACGTGCCGAGCGGACGGCATCAAGTGTCAGCGACACCCGCTCCGGCGGCGGCTTGGGGCAGTCACGCACCGGTACCACGGTCGCGGTGGCGTCCAGCTCGGGGGTGTGGGGGAACAGGGAATTCACGTGTCCCTCGGGACCCATGCCGAGCAGGTGGAGGTCAAAACCGGACGGTGCGAACTCGGTGAGAGTGCGAGCGTAGGCCTCGGCTGCGGCGTCCAGCCCGGGGCCGGTCGGGTCCTCGCCCTCAGCCGGCACCGCGTAGCGGTGGACGTGCTGTGGGGGAATACCGACGTGGTCGAGCAGTGCGGCGTCCGCCTGACCCTCGTTGCGCTCGGGATGGTCGGCAGGGACGTACCGCTCGTCGCCGAAGAAGACATGCACCCGGTTCCAGTCGACTGCGGCGACCGGGAAGCTGTCTGCGGTCTCCCGGGCAGCGTGGTCCAGGACGGCGAGTTCGGTGAGGACGCCGATGCCTGCACCACCGCCGGTCAGCACGATCCGGGCGAAGCCGTCGGCACCCTGGGTGCCACCGACCCCGCCGTTACGCTGGATGTCGCTGACCAGGTCCACGATGCGACGGGCGACGCCGGCGCTCAGCGCCTGCTGGTCGTCCCACACCACACACTGCGCGGCGCTCACCGACCGCTCTCCTTGACGGAGTTGTCGCGCCCGGTGACCCCGGCCCGGGCCACGGTCACCCGGGGAAGTCCGTGGAGGGCATCGCCGAAGGCCGCGTCCGGCTCGAGATGGCGGAGTTCCTCGGCAAGGCATTCGCCGAGGGTACGCCGCTGCAGGGTGACGAGATTGTCGGTGTCTCCGTCGACGATCCGGACGGAGCGGTGGTCGATGACCTCCATGACGAGGTCACCACCCTCGAGGTGCAGGACCACGCGCTCGACAGGTGCGGTCGGGATGCCTTCGCCGTCGACCGGAATGTCCACCGCCTCCCCGGCGTAGCGGGTGACGGGGACTTCGAGCCGGGTGGCGAGCCACCCGGCGGCGATGTCCACGGCAGGATCCTCCGAGGGGCCGGTGATCTCCACGCTGGTCACGGTGTCGTCGGCACGCTGGTCCAGGGCGCTGGCGAGCAGGCCACGCCACGGGGTGATGCGGCTCCACACCAGGTCGGAGTCACCGGGGGTGTACCCGATCCGACGACGGAAGATGGCCTTGGTGCCCTTGCCCGCGGCGGCGTCCGAGAACGAGTCCGTGATCCGGCGGGAGGCCAGAGCACCGAGGGAGTCCCCGGCGGGGTTGCGCGGGGAGGTGAAGGGCCACCAGACGACCACCGGGGTGTCCGGCAGCAGCAGGGGGGTCACCACAGAATCCGCGTGGTCGGCGAGTTCGCCGTGGAGCCGCATGAGGATGATCTCCGCAGCGCCTGCGTCTCCACCGACGTAGAGCTCGGCGTCGAGGTAGACCTCGTCGGTGGTGC
Organism: Corynebacterium variabile; assembly: GCF_006539825.1. Classification (GTDB taxonomy): domain Bacteria; phylum Actinomycetota; class Actinomycetes; order Mycobacteriales; family Mycobacteriaceae; genus Corynebacterium; species Corynebacterium variabile. The sequence goes on along the minus strand of NZ_BJNT01000009.1, from coordinate 86,717 downwards.
GGTCATGCACCACGACGATGACGCGGGCCGGGTGCTCGCGGGAGGCTTCGTTGGCACCGTGGACGACCGACTCCAGGTCCTCCTCGGAACGCACCGAGACGATGAGTGTGAGGACGCGCCCGGTGGACACCTCGCCGCGCTGTTCGCGCAGGGAACGCAGCGTGGTCTCGATACGGTGGGTACTCGTCCGACCCAGGTTGACCCCGCCGTCGCGGGGGACAACTGAGGTCTGTTCTTCTGCTGTGGTCACGGTCGTCTCCAGACTCGGTTGTTGCGTCCCATCATCCGGTCGGCACCCTCCGGGCCCCAGGTCCCGGCGGGGTAATCCTCAGGACGCCCGGATTCCGCCCAGTGGTTGAGGACCGGATCGAGGATCCGCCAGGATTCCTCGACCTCCTCATTGGTGGGGAAGAGGCTGCCCTCGTCGAGCAGGGCATCGAGGATGAGCCTCTCGTAGGCTTCCGGGGACTGTTCGGTGAACGCCTCGGAGTAGGAGAAGTCCATGTTCACGTCACGGACGTCCATCGCCGAACCCGGGACCTTTGACCCGAACCTCAGCAGGACACCCTCGTCGGGCTGTACCCGGATGACCAGGGCATTGTCGCCCTGCGCCTGGGTCTGTCCATCGGTGAAGGACTCGTGCGGCGCGGACTTGAAGACCAGGGCGATTTCCGTGACGCGGCGCCCCAGACGCTTACCGGTGCGCAGATGGAAGGGCACGCCTGCCCAACGCCGGGAATTGATGCCGAAGGTGGCGGCGGCATAGGTCTCGGTGCCGGAATCCGGGTCGAAACCCTTCTCCTCACGCAGACCGGGCACGAACTTCGAGCCCTGCCAGCCGGCCGTGTACTGGCCGCGGGCGGTGGTCTGGGTGAACGGCCCGGTCGCGCTGGTGGCCTTGAGGACCTTCAGCTTCTCGGCCTTGAGCTCGTCGGGGGAGAAGGTGACCGGCTCCTCCATCGCCACGAGGGCGAGAAGCTGGAGGAGGTGGTTCTGCATGACGTCACGGGCGGCCCCGATACCGTCGTAGTAGCCGGCGCGGCCGCCCAGGCCGAGGTCCTCGGCCATGGTGATCTGGACATGGTCGATGTAGCGCGAGTTGAACAGCGGCTCGAAGATCTGGTTCGCGAAACGCAGGACCAGGATGTTCTGCACCGTCTCCTTACCGAGGTAGTGGTCGATGCGGAACACCGAGGTCTCGGGGAAGACCGCGTTGACGGTCTTGTTCAGCTCGTGGGCTGACTCCTCGTCGTGGCCGAAGGGCTTCTCGATGACGACGCGACGCCAGCCGTCGGTGCTGTCGGCCAGGCCGGAGCGTTCGAGCTGATTGCAGACGTCGGAGAAGTACTGCGGCGGGACCGAGAGGTAGTAGGCCCAGTTTCCGGAGGTGCCGCGCTCGGCGTCCATCCGACGGGTCATCGCGGCGAGGTCGTCGAAGGCCCCGTCGGTGACGAAGTCGCCCTTGACGAACTGGATACCGGCGGCGAGCTGGTCCCAGACCGAGTCACGCCACGGGGTGCGGGCGCGGTCACGGACCGAGGAAAGGACCTCTTCCTCGAACTCCTCCTTGGTCCAGTCGCGTCGGCCGTAGCCGATGAGGCTGAAACCGGCGGGGAGCAGGCCGCGGTTGGCGAGGTCGTAGACGGCCGGCAGCAGCTTCTTACGGGCGAGATCGCCGGTGACACCGAAGATCACCAGGCCACAGGGACCGGCGATCCGGGGTAGCCGACGGTCCTCGGTGTCCCGCAGCGGGTTCGCTGTCACAGCCGGGCCCCGATCACATCGAGAAGGTCGGTCCAGGAGCTGACGAACTTCTCGACGCCCTCGCGCTCCAGGACGCGGAAGACGTCGTCGAGATCGATGTCGACACCCTCCAGGGCACGGAAGACCTCGGCGGCGTCCTCTCCGGTGCCGGTGAGCGTGTCACCGGTGATCACGCCATGGTCGAGCGTGGCCTCCAGCGTGTTCTCCGGCATGGTGTTGACCGTGTGCGGGCCGGCGAGTTCGGTGACGTAGAGGGTGTCGGAGTACTCCGGGTTCTTCACCGAGGTGGACGCCCACAGCGGACGCTGGACATTGGCTCCGGCCGCGGCGAGCTCACGCCACCGCGAACCGGTGACCAGCAGGTCGTTGAAGGCCTCGTAGGCCAGGCGGGCGTTGGCGACGCCGGCCTTGCCCTTGAGGGTGAGTGCGTCGTTGCCGCCCGTCTCGTCGAGACGGCGGTCGATCTCGGTGTCCACCCGGGAGACGAAGAAGCTCGCCACCGAGTGGATGGTGGACAGGTCGTGGCCGTTGGCCTTGGCCAGCTCGATGCCGGCGAGGAAGGCGTCGATGACCTGGCGGTAGCGGGCGACCGAAAAGATGAGGGTCACGTTGACGCTGATGCCGGCGCCGAGGACCTCGGTGATCGCCGGGAGGCAGACCTCGGTGGCCGGGATCTTGATCATGACATTCTCGGCGCCGACGCGCTCGCGCAGCGACTTCGCCTGGGCGACGGTCTCCTCACGGTTCTCGGCGAGACGCGGATCGACCTCGATGGAGACGCGGCCGTCGACACCGGCGGAGTCACGGTAGACGTCGGTGAAGACACCGCAGGCGTTGCGGACGTCGTCGACGGCCATGGTGAACACCGCCTCGGTGGCGTCGGCGCCGGCGGCCTTGAGCTCGGCGATCTGCTCGTCGTAGGCAGTGCCCTTGGACATGGCGGACGCGAAGATCGCGGGGTTGGTGGTCACACCGACGACGCCGGACCCGGCGATGAGGTCGGCGAGGTTACCGGAGGTGATCCGGTCGCGGGACAGGTCGTCGAGCCAGACGGAGGTTCCGGCGGCAGCGAGGTCGGCTACAGGGGTGGTGGAGGAAGACATCGGACGAATAACCAGCTTTCAGGGAATGGAGAGTCGGGTCAGAGCAGGGAGCGGGCGGCGTCCACCACGGCGTCGGCGGTGATGCCGTACTCCCGGTAGAGGGTCTTGTAGTCGGCGGAGGCACCGAAGTGCTCCAGGGAGATGTTCGCGCCGGTGAGACCGGTGTAGGCCTTCCACGGCATGGCGATACCGGCCTCGACCGAGACGCGGGCGGTGACGGCGGCAGGGAGGACGGACTCGCGGTAGTCGGCGTCCTGCGCCTCGAACCACTCCATGCACGGCACGGAGACGACGCGGGTGCCCACGCCGTCGGCCTCGAGGGTCTCGGCGGCGGCGACGGCCAGCTCGACCTCGGAACCGGTGGCCAGCAGGATGACCTGCGGAACTTCGGTGGAGGACTCGACGAGGACATAGGCGCCGCGGGCGACACCCTCGGCTGCCTTCTCGGCGGTGCCCTCGAGCACCGGGATGTTCTGGCGGGTGAAGATCAGGGCCTTCGGCGCGGCCGGGGCCTTCAGCGCCGCGGACCATGCCTGGACGGCCTCGTTGGCGTCCGCCGGGCGGATGACCGAGAGGTTCGGGATAGCGCGCAGCGCGGCGAGGTGCTCGACCGGCTGGTGCGTCGGACCGTCCTCACCGAGGCCGATGGAGTCATGCGTCCACACGTAGTAGACGTCGGTGCTCATCAGGGCGCCGAGGCGGACCGCACCACGCATGTAGTCGGCGAACTGGAGGAAGGTTGCACCGTAGGGGCGGGTGCCGCCGTGCAGGGCGATGCCGTTGAGGATCGCGCCCATGGCGTGCTCACGGATACCGAAGTGCAGGTTGCGGCCGTAAGGCTCGGCGGACCAGGCGTCGGTCGAGATGGACTCCGGACCGAAGGAGGGCGAGCCCTTGATGATGGTGTTGGTCGAGCCGGCGAGGTCGGCGGAACCGCCCCACAGCTCGGGCAGGGTGGCGCCGAGTGCCTGCAGCGCCGCCTCGGAGGCCTTACGGGTCGCGACCGCCTGGCCGGGCTCCCAGGTCGGCAGATCGGCGTCGAAGCCCTCCGGCAGCTCGCGGGCGCTGATGCGGTCGAGGAGGACCTTGGCCTCCGGCGCGGCGGCGGCCCAGGCGTCGAAGCCCTTCTGCCACTCGGCACGGTCCGCGGCGGCACGCTCGCTGAGCTGACGGGTGTGGGCGATGACCTCGTCGGCGACGGCGAAGCTCTCTGCGGGGTCGAAGCCGAGGGCCTCCTTGACACCGGCGACCTCGTCGCCACCCAGGGCGGCACCGTGGACGCCGCCGGTGTTCATCTTGGTCGGGGCGGGGTAGCCGATGACCGATCGGATCCGGACGAAGGTCGGGCGGGAGGTGTCCGCCTTGGCCTCCTCGACGGCGGCGAGGATGCCGACGACGTCCTCGGCATTGGCCTCGAGGGTCTGCCAGCCGTAGGCGGCGTAACGGGCGACGACGTCCTCGGTGAAGGCGATGTCGGTGTTGTCCTCGATGGAGATCGAGTTGTCGTCCCAGAAGACGACGAGGTTGCCGAGCTGCTGGGTGCCCGCCAGAGAGGACGCCTCGGAGGTGACGCCCTCCTGGATGTCACCGTCGGAGGCGATGACGTAGATGTTGTGGTCGAACGGGGACTCGCCGGCCGGGGTCTCCGGGTCGAGCAGGCCGCGCTCGCGGCGGGCCGCCATCGCCATACCGACGGCGGACGCCAGGCCCTGACCCAGCGGGCCGGTGGTGATCTCGACACCGGCGGTGTGGCCGACCTCGGGGTGCCCCGGGGTGAGGGAGCCCCACGTACGCAGTGCCTTGAGGTCGTCGAGCTCCAGACCGAACCCACCGAGGTAGAGCTGGATGTACTGGGTCAGTGAGCTGTGTCCGGCAGAGAGGACGAAGCGGTCACGGCCGACCCAGGACGGATCGGTCGGATCGTGGCGCAGCACCCGCTGGTACAGGGTGTATGCCAGGGGAGCGAGGGACATTGCGGTGCCGGGGTGCCCCGAACCGCAGTTCTCGACGGCGTCCGCTGCGAGCACGCGTGCGGTGTCGACCGCCCGGGTGTCCAGCTCAGCCCAGTCCTCCGGGTAGTTCCGGACGGTACGGGATTCGAGTTCCGGGGGGAGAGTCACGCTGGTGCTGCCTTCCTGATGTTGAAGTGGGGTACCTCGACAGTGTAGTTGCCCGGCGGTGTCTGTGGGGCTGTGGTACGGCGGTTTACGGTCGCCGCGTCCACTCAGGTAACCTGACGGTCTGGCAGCGCCGCCGTAAGACGGCGACATGACGGTGGCGTACGGAGGACAGAAAACCCGTGGAGAAGATCAAGGCGTACATCTCGCTGACCAAACCACGGGTCATCGAACTGCTCCTGGTGGCCGCCATCCCCTCGATGCTTCAGGCACAGCGCGGGGAGATCGACCTCGGTCTCGTCCTGCTGACGCTCGTCGGCGGATGGATGGGGGCCGCCGCAGCGAATGCCTTCAACATGATCGCCGACTACGACATCGACCAGATGATGCGTCGTACCCACCGGCGTCCGCTGGCGAAGCACACCGTCACCAAGGGGCAGGCGACGGTATTCGCCTGGGCGCTGACGGTCCTCAGCGTCCTGTGGCTGTGGCTGCTGTGCGGTTCCTGGCTCGCTGCAGTGTTCATCCTGATCACCATCGCCTTCTACATCTTCGTCTACACGAAGTGGCTGAAGCGCCGGACCTGGCAGAACGTCATCTGGGGCGGCGCGGCCGGTTGCATGCCGGTCATGGTCGGCTGGGCGACCACCACGGACGCCACCGGTGGCGCGTTCCACGCGGGCTGGGATTCCTGGGCGCAGGCCCTGGTCCTGTTCCTCATCATCTTCTTCTGGACGCCGCCCCACACCTGGGCGCTCGGTATGCGTTACCGCGAGGACTACGAGGCCGCCGGTGTGCCGATGATGCCGGTGGTGAAGCCTCCGCTGGAGGTCACCCGGCAGATCCTCTGGTACACCTGGGCCACCGTCATCTGCTCCCTGCTGCTGGTTCCGGCGGCCGGCTGGGTCTATGCGGTGATTGCCGTGGTCAGTGGTGCCTGGTTCATCATCCGGGCGCAGGGGCTGCACAACGGCGTGAAGAAGGGTGTGAAGGTCAAGCCGATGAACCTCTTCTTCCTGTCGAACAACTACCTCTCGATCCTGTTCGTGGGCCTCTCGGTGGACGCCGTGATCGGTCTGCAGACCATCGCAGACATGCTCTGACGGGGGATCACCCCGGGCGCGGGAGGAAGGCCGTGAAGCCTTCCGCCCGCGCCTTCCGTGTATCTGCGACCTGCTGCACCGGGTCCTCTGTGATGTCCCGGAACATCGGTGACAGTTCGCCGTTGTCCTTGCCGGTAGACGAGAGTGCCTGGTGTCAGACAAGAAGGTCGGGGTCTCCCGGTCGGCGCGACATTCTTGTCTGCCACGGTGACCGCTCGTCTGCCACCGTGACCGCCTGCAGGCCCGGGCGACGGTCCCGTCAGCCCGGGGATCCTCTCCGCAGGCCCGGGCAGCTCCCTGCCAGTGACGCCGAAGGCCCCGCAGAGCACTGTCTGCGGGGCCGTGGAGGGGGAGAGGCGGAGATGCTGCCTAGCGGGTGGCGGCCTGAGCGTCCTCATGCGGAGTGTCGGACTGAGCGTCCCAGTTGTCGAAGTCACGGTCCAGGGTGTCCTCGCCGCGCCGGAAGCGCATCGACCACAGCAGGCCGGTGGCGGCGGTGAGGATCGCGGAGCCGATGACGTGCAGCGGCACAGTCCAACGGGGCACGCCCATGTTGTACTGGAGGATGCCCACGGCGGCCTGGAGCACGATGCCGACGATCAGAAGGCCCGAGGCCTTGAGGATGCGTCGGTCGGCACGTACCGCGAAGAGGCCGGCGAGTAGACCGATGGTGACACCCAGGTAGAGGTACATCGCGTGGGCGTGCAGGTTGGCCATCTCGATGAGCGAGATCTGGAGACGGTCGGACTCCTTGATGGCCTCGTCACCGGCGTGAGGCCCGGAGCTGGTGGTCATCGTGCCGGTGACCAGGACGACCATCAGGGAGATCGTGGAGATCCAGGTGGCCCAGCGCAGGGCCGTCGGCATACCGGTGCGGCGGGGCGCGCCGTCAGGTTCCCTGACCTTGACCACCATCACGGCGGCGAAGAAGGTCAGCAGCATCGACGGAAGGAAGTGCGCCATGACCATCCACCAGGCGAGATCCATATGGACGGTGATGCCGCCGAGCACCGCCTGGACGATGATGCCGATGCCCTGCAGGAAGGCGTTGTGCAGGATGCTGGACCGGCGGGCGGCACGCAGGACCGCCAGGAACGCGAGGATCGCGGCCAGCGACACCACGAAGGTGAGCATCCGGTTGCCGAACTCGATGGCCTGGTGGAGCGCGGGTGCGGAACCGGCCTCAGGGACCAGCGAACCGGGCTGACACTGCGGCCAGGTCGGGCACCCGAGGCCCGAGCCGGTGACGCGGACCATGGCGCCGGTAAAGGTGATACCACCCTGGCAGACCATGAGGATGACGGCGTAGAGCCACTGTCGCTGGACCGTCGGTACCGGAAGCCTGCGGCACAGGCCGAGGATCGCCCCGTAGAAGGCGAGAACCCCCCGGTGGAAACCGTTGCCGGCCTGCGCCGCCCGTTCCTTCATTCTCACCAATGCCTCGGCCACGTCGGCCGGCGGTGCGCTGTACGCCGGAGTCGCCGGCATGGCTTTCTGGTGTGTCTCGGGCGTCGTCGTCACGACCCCTGAGTCTAGTCCCCGTCCATCGTGAACGAGAACCAGCGCAGGGCGGCGAGGGTACCCCCTGCACCCCACACCAGCAGGATGAGGAGGGCGACGACGTTGAACGATCCGGATGCCGCGTCCACCAGCCCGTGGGTGAGCGCCACGGAGGGCAGCAGATCAAGGGCGTCTGTCGCGGCAGTCGGGAGATCAGGGTCGATGACCGTCACGACGGCCGCTCCCATCAGCAGGAACCAGAGGGTGTTGCCGAGCGCCAGGACCAGATCAGAACCCAGGGTGCCGCCGAGCAGCAACCCCAGTGAGGTGAAGGTGGCCGCGCCGACGAGGATGAACACAGCGGCGGGGATAAGTCCGACCAGGTCCGGTCGCCAGCCGAGGAACAGGGCGATCGTCGTGAGAAGGACCAGCTGGATCACCACGGCGGACAGGACGGCGGCAATCTTGCCGCCGATCAACGCCCAGGTGGGGACACCCGAGGCGCCGATGCGTTTGAGTGCGCCGTAGCGTCGGTCGAAGGCGACGGCGATCGACTGTCCGGTGAATCCGGCACCCATCAGCGCGATGCCCAGGGTCATCGGGTAGATCTCGTCGACCGGATCGTCAAGGTCGGTGACCGGCAGCAGGCTGAAGACGATGAGCATGCCGATCGGGATGACCAGGGTGAGGAGCTGCTGTTCACCGTGCCGCAGGAACAGCAGACTCTCGATTCTCGCCTGGGCGCGCAGCAGTGCCGACGCCGGTGCAGGCGTCGGTCGCGGACTGAAGGTTCCGGGCGCGAAGCGGTCGGAGGTGTGTCGGGTCGGACTCATGCGCGGATCTCCCGTCCGGTGATGTCGAGGAAGACGCTCTCGAGGCTTCGCTGCTCCACACGCAGTGAGGTGATGAGGACATTCTGTTCTGCCACCGCGGTGGTCAGAGCGGTGACGAGCTCAGGGGAGACCGGTGCCGTCACCGTGAAGCGGTCGGGGCGGACCGCACTGACGGACACCCGGGGATCATTCAGCCGGTCCTCGAGGATGTCGAGGTCGATACCGGACGCACAGCGGACCGAGATGACGGGGTCAGCGGTACTGGTGAGCTCGGAGACGGAGCCCTGGGCGACGACCGCCCCGTGGTCGATGATCACGACCTTGTCGGCCAGCGCCTCGGCCTCGTCCATGAGGTGGGTGGTCAGCACCACGGAGACGCCGTCCCGTCGCAGGGCCGCGACGAGATCCCACACCGCGAGCCGGGACTGTGCGTCCAGGCCCGCGGTGGGTTCATCGAGGAAGACCAGCTCGGGGCGTCCGACCAGGGCGAGAGCGAGCGAGAGACGCTGCTGCTGACCACCCGACAGGCGTCGGTAGTTGGACTTCTCGTGTCCGGCGAGACCGACTGTCTCCAGGAGCCAGTCCGGGTCCAGTGGATCCGCGGAGTAGGACGCCGCGAGGCGGAGCATCTCCCCGACGCGGACGCCCGGATAGGCACCGCCGCCCTGGAGCATGATGCCGATCCTGGTGCGCAGCTGGTCGGCATCGGCGACCGGGTCGATCCCGAGGACGCTGACCGTGCCGGCGTCCGGGGTGATGAACCCCTCGCACATCTCGACCGTGGTGGTCTTCCCCGCACCGTTGGGTCCGAGGAGCGCGAGCACTTCCGCGCGTCCGAGCTGCAGGTCGAGGCCGTCGACGGCGGTCACCGGGCCGAAGCGTTTGACGACACCGCGGAGCTGGAGGACGGGCCCGTCTGCCGGGGTGGATTCACTTCTCACGGCGTTCCACTGTAGTCGGCGGCGCGGACGCGGCGGTAAAAGACGGTGCCGATGATCAGGAGTACCACGAAGAAGATGATGAACATCACGTAGATGAGGGTGACGGTCGAGGCCGGAAGGTTCAGGCCGCGGGGGAGGACGAAGAAACTCAGCACGGTGGAGATCACGGCGACAGCCACGCGGAAGCCCGCGCGGTCGGCCCAGGCCGCCAGTGGCATGACGGCCCACACCAGGTACCAGGGATGGACGACGGGGAAGAAGACCACGAGGAAGAAGGTGGCGACACCGAGTCCGCCGACCGGGTGGATCCGGCCGCGGTAGGCGGCCCAGAGCATGCGTACGACCCAGAACGCGCCGATGCACAGACCGACGGTACGGGCGAGACCGAGAGCGACGTCGGAGTGGTCACCGAGACCGAGTCTCTCGCCGACGGTGCCGGACAGCACGCCGACATCCGAGATGACGGACATCCAGCTCACGACATCGGCTGCACCGCCCTGCACGCTGATCCACCTGAGGCCGAGCCCGGTACCGAGGGAGAACAGCAGGACCACGGCGACGGATCCGGCGAGGAAGACTCCGGCGGCGGTGAGAAGGTCACGGAACCGGCCACCGAGATAGCGGGCCAGGGCCACCCCGGCGAAGCCCAGCCCGAGAAAGGCGGTGACCTTGACCATCCCGGCGCAACTGATGAGCATGATGCCGACTGCACCCACCGCGATCCGGCGGCGGGGGCTCAGTGCGGTGAACCGGTCGGTGGCCGTGAGTGAGAGCTCGAGGCCTGCGAGGAGCAGCCCCATCATCAGGGCTTCGTTGTGCAGGCCACCGATGAGGTGGAGCGGCACCAGTGGATTGAGGACGCCGAGCCACAGGGTGGCCTGGGGCCGGATACCGCAGCGCCTGGCCAGCCGCACCATCGCCCACGCTGCCAGGACGATGCCGAGGACGGCGACCAGTCGGTGCAGGACCACAGCTGTGCCGACAGTGTCCCCGGTGAGCCGGTAGATCAGGGCCGCGATACCCACGGCCACCGGCCCGTAGGGAGCGGGGGAATGGGACCAGACCAGCGGGACGGAGCGGGCGAGTGGGTCGTCGACCCCGAGCAGGTCCGCGGGCCCGCCCGCGTAGGGGTCGAGTCCCTGGGCAGCGATCGACCCCTGTGCCAGGTAGGAGTAGATGTCCTGGGTGAACAGGGGTGCGGTCGCCACGAAGGGCAGGGACCAGGCGAGGATGGTCCGGTAGAGCGTCCGCAACGGGGCGACCGGGGACGGCGTCCCGTCAGCACGTACCGAGGGGATGCAGTACCGCCACATCATCAGCCAGCCGAGAACGAGGAATCCGATGCCGACGAAGACGGTCACCGTGGTGCTGTGGAGTAGCAGGGAGAGGAAACTGACGACCGGCATGGACCAGAGGCTGTTGTCCACCACGGGTACCGCGCCGGCGCCGAGCCCACCGAGAGCAGCGAGGACCGCGCCGAAGGTGCCGGCGAACGCGGCGGTGCGGAACCGGGTGCGCTCGCGTCGGGTGAAAGGAACCGGACCGGTGTCGTCACCGGTGGCCGGCGCGTCAGAGGGTCCCCGGTGCAGCAGGGCACTGCGTGAGCCTGCGGCGCCGATGTCTGGGAGCAGGGCGCGCAGCCCTGCAGCGTCGGCGTGGTCCGGTCCGCGGTCCGGTTCGTCGGGATGGGGCACACCGGCAGTCTACCGGTGCCCCTTACGCGGCCCGGGTGTTGCGTAATTCCCGGGGCTACGTTCCCTCCGAAAGTGCAGCTCAGCCTACCCTTATTAGACAACGGGAAGGAATTACGCCACACTCGTGTTGTCTAATCATGACCGGTCCGGAAACTCTCCGGGCCGGACCAGGCACAGCACCTAAGGAGGTGGGCATGATGAGCGAGGGAGACACCCGACGATCCATCCTGACCCAGATCCTGCGGAACGGCCCGGTCAGTGCGACGGACATCAGCGACACGCTGGGACTCAGCGCCGCGGGCGTCCGCCGTCACCTCGACAACATCGTCGCCGAAGGTCTCGCAGAGACCGTGGAGGCGCCCCGTTCTACAGCAGCCGGTTCCCGTGGACGCGGTCGACCGGCCCGGCTGTTCCGGCTCACTGACGCGGGCCGGGGACAGTTCGGACATGATTACGACAGTCTGGCACTGCTGGCACTCCGGGCACTGCGGGAGACCGGTGGCGATGCCGCCGTCGCCCGCTTCGCCGACCAACGCATGGAGGAACTCTTCAGCGGGGTCGACCCGGAGGCCGACGAACCCGTCGACGAACAGGCCCGCAATATCGCCGGTGCCCTGACTGCCCGCGGATACGCGGCCACCGTCGACCACGCCGGCGGCGGCGTCCAGATCTGCCGTCACCATTGTCCTGTCCAGGACGTGGCACACGAGTTCCCCGAACTGTGTGCCGCCGAACACCGGGTAGTCGCGGAACTGCTCGGCCGGCACACACAGCCGCTGGCGACCATCGCCGACGGCAACGGCATCTGCACCACCCACATTCCGCTGACCACAATCCACCCTTCCTCCCAGAAGGAGAGCTGACATGACCCAAGCAGCACAGACACCGCCGGACGCCGTCGAAGAGGCGCGCCTGGCCAAGGACCAGGACAAGCTGCGTCAGGATGACGCGATCATCGACTCCATCGGCGCCTACGAGTACGGCTGGCACGATTCCGACCTCGCCGGTGAGACGGCCGAGCGCGGGCTGTCCGAGGACGTGGTCCGCATGATCTCGGCGAAGAAGAACGAGCCCGAGTGGATGCTCGAGCGCCGGCTCAAGGCCCTCGACACCTTCGAGCGCAAGCCGATGCCGACCTGGGGCGCAGACCTCGACGACATCGACTTCGACGACTTCAAGTACTTCGTGCGTTCCACGGAGAAGCAGGCCACCTCCTGGGAGGAGCTGCCCGAGGACATCAAGAACACCTACGACAAGCTCGGTATCCCCGAGGCGGAGAAGCAGCGCCTGGTCGCCGGCGTCGCCGCCCAGTACGAGTCCGAGGTCGTCTACCACCAGATCCGTGAGGATCTGGAGGCCCAGGGTGTCATCTTCCTCGACACCGATACCGCACTGCGGGAGCACCCGGACCTGTTCAAGGAGTACTTCGGCACCGTTGTCCCGGCCGGCGACAACAAGTTCGCGGCGCTGAACACCGCGGTGTGGTCCGGCGGCTCCTTCGTCTACGTCCCCAAGGGCGTCCACGTGGAGATCCCGCTGCAGGCCTATTTCCGCATCAACACCGAGAACATGGGTCAGTTCGAGCGCACCCTGATCATCGTCGACGAGGGCGCCTTCGTGCACTACGTCGAGGGTTGTACCGCCCCGATCTACCAGTCGGACTCGCTGCACTCCGCGATCGTCGAGATCATCGTGAAGAAGGGCGGTCGGTGCCGATACACGACCATCCAGAACTGGTCCACCAACGTCTACAACCTGGTGACCCAGCGCTGCCGCGCCGAAGAGGGCGCGACCATGGAGTGGGTCGACGGCAACATCGGCTCCAAGATCACCATGAAGTACCCGGCGGTCTGGATGACCGGTCCGCACGCCAAGGGCACCGTGCTCTCCATCGGCTTCGCCGGTGAGGGCCAGACCCAGGACACCGGCGGCAAGATGGTCCACATGGCGCCGTACACCTCGAGCACCATCGTCTCGAAGTCGGTGGCCCGCAACGGTGGCCGCGCGGCCTACCGTGGCCTCGTCCAGGTCAACAAGGACGCCCACCACTCGACCTCGAGTGTGGAGTGCGACGCCCTGCTGGTGGACTCGATCTCCCGGTCGGACACCTACCCCTACAACGACATCCGCAACGACCACGTGACCCTGGGTCACGAGGCCACGGTGTCCCAGGTCTCCGAGGACCAGCTCTTCTACCTGATGAGCCGCGGTCTGGAGGAGGACGAGGCCATGGCGATGATCGTCCGCGGCTTCGTCGAGCCGGTGGCCAAGGAGCTGCCGATGGAGTACGCGCTGGAACTCAACCGCCTGATCGAACTGCAGATGGAAGGATCGGTGGGTTAAACCCATGACCACCCCGACTACCCAGTCAACCGTCACTCCGGCGAACCGGACCCCCACCAAGGGCGACCGGTTCCAGTCCACGAACCCGGAGGACTTCCCCGTCCCGTACGGCAAGGACGAGGACTGGCGCTTCACCCCGCTGCGCCGCCTGCGAGGTCTGCAGAAGAACGACGGTGCCCCCGCGGCCCGCCAGCAGATCTCCGTGGACACCGCGGGCCAGGCCGGTGTCACCTACACCGAGCTGCCCATGGACGATGAGCGCGTCGGTCGCGCCGGCCTCCCGGTCGACCGTCCCGCCGCCGAGTCCTGGACCCACTGCGAGGTCGCCGACTACATCAGCATCGACAAGGAGTCCGTCCTGACCGAGCCGGTCACCATCGTGATCACCGGCGCCGGTGACGACGTCACCACCTACGGCACCACCGTCGTGGACCTGGGCAACTTCGCCGAGGCTGTCGTCGTCATCCGTTACGAGGGCGACGGCGTCCACTCCGACAACCTCGAGTTCGTGCTCGGTGACGGTTCCCAGCTCACCGTCGTCGTCTGGGAGGACTGGGGACGCACTGCCGTGCACCTGTCCAATTCCCACGTCCTCGTCGGACGCGACGCCACCGTCCGCCACACCTCCGCCATCTTCGGCGGCGACGTGGTCCGCGCCCTGCCGCACGTGCGCTACGCGGGCCCGGGCGGCGACGCCGAGATGCTCGGCGTCTACTTCGCAGACGCCGGCCAGTACTTCGAGCAGCGTCTGCTTGTCGACCACAGCCAGCCGAACTGCCGCTCCAACGTCCTCTACAAGGGCGCGCTGCAGGGCGAGGAGGGCCGTCACGGCACCGAGGCACGCACCGTGTGGATCGGTGACTGCCTGATCCGGCCGGACGCCACGGGCACCGACACCTACGAGACGAACAAGAACCTCGTCCTCACCGGCGGTGCACGGGCGGACGCCATCCCGAACCTGGAGATCCAGACCGGCGAGATCGTCGGTGCCGGTCACGCCGCCACCGTGGGACGCTTCGACGACGAGCACATGTTCTACCTCATGTCCCGCGGCATCCCTGACGAGGTGGCCCGCCGCCTCATCATCCGCGGCTTCTTCTCGGACGTCATCCGACGGGTGCCCGTCGAACAGGTCCGTAACAGCCTCGAAGACGTTGTCGAGCAGGAGCTCGCCAACACCGTCCTGTGACACACCGCCCCGTCCCGCAGACCCACACGCAGAAGAAAGCAGCGTCAATCCGATGAGCACCCTCGAAATCAAGAACATTCACGCACAGGTCGTCCCCCAGGAGGAGGGCGAGGAACCCAAGAAGATCCTCCACGGTGTGAACCTCACCATCAACTCCGGTGAGACCCACGCCATCATGGGTCCGAACGGCTCCGGCAAGTCCACCCTGTCCTACGCCATCGCCGGCCACCCCAAGTACGAGATCACCGAGGGCGAGGTCCTCCTCGACGGTGAGAACCTGCTGGACATGGACGTGTCCGAGCGGGCCCGTGCCGGCCTCTTCCTCGCCATGCAGTACCCGGTCGAGGTGCCCGGTGTCTCCATGGCGAACTTCCTCCGGTCCGCGGCCACCGCCGTGCGCGGCGAGGCCCCGAAGCTGCGCTCCTGGGTCAAGGAGGCGCGTACCGCCATGGACGAGCTCGAGATCGACCCGAGCTTCTCCGAACGCTCCGTCAACGAGGGCTTCTCCGGTGGTGAGAAGAAGCGCCACGAGATCCTCCAGCTCGGCCTGCTCAAGCCGAAGTTCGCCGTCCTGGACGAGACGGACTCCGGCCTGGACGTCGATGCCCTGCGCATCGTCTCCCAGGGCATCAACAACTACAAGGAGCGCGAGAACGGCGGCCTGCTGCTGATCACGCACTACCAGCGCATCCTCAACTACGTGAAGCCCGACTTCGTGCACGTTTTCGCCAAGGGCCAGATCGTCGAGTCCGGCGGCCCGGAGCTCGCTGAAGAGCTCGAGGCCCACGGTTACGAGAAGTACACCCACAAGGTTTAAGAGGGACCGACTGAATGATCACGACACTGGACACCACCGCAGTACGCGCGGATTTCCCGATCCTGTCGCGGACTGTCCGTGAAGGTCGTCCACTCGTGTACCTGGACTCCGGGGCGACCTCCCAACGGCCGCTGCAGGTCCTCGATGCCGAGCGGACCTTCCTGACGGAATACAACGCCCCGGTCCACCGTGGCGCCTACCAGATCGCCGAAGAAGCGACTGACGCCTACGAGGACGCCCGCGACGCCATCGCCCGCTTCGTCGGTGCCCGCGGCCACGAGATCGCGTTCACCAAGAACGCCACCGAGGCGCTCAACGAGGTCGCCTTCATCCTCGGCGACCCGCGCTGTGGTGACCTGGCGGTCGGGGAGGGCGACGAGATCGTCATCTCCGAGGTCGAACACCACGCCAACCTCGTGCCCTGGCAGGAGCTGGCGCTGCGTACCGGTGCGACCCTGCGCTGGTACACCGCCACGGAGGACGGCCGGATCGACCTTGACAGCCTGGAGCTGTCGGAGAAGACCAAGGTCGTCGCCCTGTCCCACCAGTCGAACGTCACCGGCGCGCAACTGGATGTCGACGAGGCGGTCCGTCGGGCCCACGCCGTGGGTGCGCTGTTCGTCCTCGACGCCTGCCAGTCGGTGCCGCACATGCCGGTCGACTTCCGGGCTCTCGACGTGGACTTCGCGGCGTTCTCCGGACACAAGATGCTCGGCCCGAACGGTGTCGGCGTCCTCTACGGCAAGGCGTCCCTGTTGGACGCACTGCCGCCGTTCCTCACCGGTGGCTCGATGATCGAGCTGGTGACCATGGAGAAGACGACCTTCGCCGAGGTCCCGCAGCGGTTCGAGGCCGGCACCCAGATGACCTCCCAGGTTGTCGGGCTGGGTGCTGCGGTCGCGTACCTCGAGAACCTCGGGATGGACGCTGTCGCCGCCCACGAGCACGACCTCACCGCGTACGCCCTGGAGCAGCTGCAGGAGATCGAGGGTGTGCGGATCATCGGACCGACCACAGCGGAGCACCGCGGCTCCGCGGTGAGCTTCGTCGTCGACGGTATCCACCCGCACGACCTCGGTCAGGTGCTCGACGACCAGGGGATCTGCATCCGGGTCGGACACCACTGCGCGTGGCCGGTCCACCGCTGCCTCGGGGTCCAGGCCACCGCCCGGGCGAGCTTCTACATCTACAACACGCGCGACGAGGTGAATGCGCTGGTTGCCGGCGTCCGTCACGCCCAGGACTTCTTCGGCACCCGGTAAGTCACCGGTGACCCCGGTGGAGAAAGAGAGACACTGACCGTGAAACTCGAGCAGATGTACCAGGAAGTCATCCTGGACCACTACAAGAACCCGCAGCACGCGGGACTCCGCGAGCCCTTCGAGGCCGAGGTGCACCATGTGAACACCTCCTGCGGTGACGAGGTGACCCTGCGCGTCCACCTCAGCGACGACCAGAAGACCGTCGAGGACGTCTCCTACGACGCCCAGGGCTGCTCGATCAGCCAGGCCTCCACCTCGGTCATGGCCGAGGAGATCATCGGGCTCCCCGTCGAGCAGGCCTTCGCCAAGCTCGCCGAGTTCGAGAAGATGGTGACCAGCCGCGGTGAGGAGGAAGGCGACGAGGATCTCATCGGTGACGGCATCGCCTTCGCCGGCGTCTCCCGGTACCCGGCCCGCGTGAAGTGTGCCCTGCTGGGCTGGAAGGCCTTCGAGGCCGCCACCCTGGACGCCGGCATCCCACACCCGAGCCCCGCCCACTGAATCCGCTGTACCCACCGAACCCCGATACGACCGAACCGAAAGGACAGCCGCTGTGAGTGACGAGAACACCACCGCTGAGCCGACCGCCCCGCAGATGGATCCCAATCCACTCAATGACGTGCCGGAGCCGCCGAAGGACCAGACGCCGGAGCAGGTGCAGCTCGCCGGTCAGATCGAGGAGTACATGCTCGACGTGATCGACCCCGAGCTGGGCATCAACGTCGTCGATCTGGGCCTGGTCTACGACATCTGGGTCGAGGGCGAGGGAGACTCTGTCGCGGTCATCAACATGACCCTGACCTCTCCGGCGTGCCCGCTGACGGACATGCTCGAGGACCAGTCGCAGGCGGCCGTGGTCGGCAATATCGACCAGATCTCCGAACTGCGGATCAACTGGGTCTGGTCCCCGCCGTGGGGACCCCACATGATCAACGAGGAAGGCCGGGAGCAGCTCCGTTACCTGGGTTTCAGCGTGTAGTACAGCGCCTGCGGCAGTGGGCGGAGGAAGGGCAGGACAGCCCGCGGGAAGCGCGCCAGCGAGAACATCGCCGCCGCGACCGGCAGGGCGTCCTGCCCTTCGAGGTATCCGCGCTGCAGGCGGGCGGGCAGGCGGAAGAAGGCGTCGAAGAATCCGGGGAGGACCGCCGCACCGGCCCGGATGATCAGTTCGCCGCCGAGCAGGCGGAGTCGCCAGGCCAACGCGGCCGAGAGCCGGTCACGGCGGGGGAGAGGTCGCCCGGCAGCGTGGTCGGCGAGTTGGTCGAGGACCCTGTCGGCGGCGGCGACGGCAGCAGCGACCGAGTAACCGGTGGCCGGGTGGGTGAGTCCCCCGGCGGCGCCAAAGGTGGCGACTCCGTCCGCGTCAGGGCCCAGGTACCAGGGACGGCGTCGGCGGTCCATCGGGAAGTGGACGGTTTCCGTGCCGGTGGCGTGGACGGCGACCTCACCGAGACGGGACAGCAGCCGCAGCCTCAGTTCCGGGAGCATCTTCCGGGCCGAGGTCCTGGTCGCCAGAACAGTCTCCTCGACGAGAACCCGGTCACCGAGGTCCTGGACGTAGAGGAAGCTCGGCCCTCCTTCCCTGTGCTCTGAGGCCCGGGGAGAGGGGCGCCAGTCCATGAACTCCGAGGTGGCGAGCCCGGCGTCCTGCGCAGTCTCCGGAGGCAGGAAGATCCCGTAGGCGATCTGCCGCACCGATCCCGGACGGTCGACCACTCCGCGGCAGTCGATGACGGCGTCCACCCCCAAGGTCCGGGCGGTCGGGGCATCCACCCGGCGACGGTGCAGCCGGATGCCGGGGGCAAGTCGCTCCCGGAGAGCCGTACGGTCGACCATCCCGTAGCCGCCGTAGTCCAGGACCCGGTGTCCGGGTGTGTGCGCGCTGAGACCGGGGGAGACGGAAGAGAAAGGAATGAGGGAGTTAGCCCAGTCCGGTAATGCGGCCACGGGTAGCCCGTAGGTACTGCGCCACTCAGGCAGGGTGGGGGATCCGTCGGTGTCCCGGCATGCGGGGTCGTAACCGTCGACCGTCCATCCCCTGGCCACTGCACGGTGGGCGAGGACGGAACCGGCGGGCCCGAGGCCCAGGACAGCGATGTGCATGCAGTCATCCTACCCCCGTGACCAGGGAAGCCCGAGGACCGACGCTGCGTAACCACGGCACGCCTGACCAGGGTGAACAGAATTCATTGCAGAGTCTTTCACGGCGGTGGCACTTACCGACCACCCCCGACGTAACAGTCGCCCCACGGATAATTACCTTTTCTCTAGCGAATGACCCTGCGGTCATATATATTCATTCGTGTCCACAAGGAACGCCGGCAGGTGTCCGGAAAGGACGTCTCGGAGCTTGGGTGGAAAGCGGGACTCCGGGATCACGGAAGTGCGGGGTGGGACGCCTGCGGGTTGTCCCGTCGCGGTCTCTCTCTCCTTGGGAGGGAGGTGGAGAGCGCGGTGCCCACCCCCACGACCGTGTGTCCAGTCACACCGGACCACGGTGCGGAACCTGATCATCTGCGTGATACGCTGGACCGTTGTGATTGTTACCCAGGATCTTGAAGTGCGAGTGGGGGCCCGCACCCTCCTCAACGCCCCCGGCCAGCTGCTCCGTGTCCAGCCGGGAGACCGGATCGGACTCGTCGGCCGCAACGGTGCCGGCAAGACCACCTCCATGCGCATCCTCTCCGGGGAGACCGAACCCTACGGCGGCAAGGTCATCACCTCCGGTGAGATCGGCTACCTGCCGCAGGATTCCAAGGAGGGCGATATCGAGCAGACCGCCCAGGACCGTATCCTCTCCGCGCGCGGGCTCGACAAGCTCCGGTCATCCATGGACCGACAGCAGGAACTCATGGAAT
Organism: Corynebacterium variabile; assembly: GCF_006539825.1. GTDB lineage: Bacteria > Actinomycetota > Actinomycetes > Mycobacteriales > Mycobacteriaceae > Corynebacterium > Corynebacterium variabile. The sequence continues at coordinate 67,193 of NZ_BJNT01000009.1, read as the reverse complement.
CCGGCACCGACGCCCAGCGGGACGCGGCCATCAGCAAGTACAGCCGCCTGGAGGAGCGCTACAGCGCCCTCGGCGGCTACGAGGCCGATTCTGAGGCCGCCCGTATCTGTGACGGGCTCGGCCTGCCGCAGCGCATTCTCGACCAGCAGCTGAAGACTCTCTCGGGTGGTCAGCGCCGTCGCGTGGAGCTCGCCCAGATCCTCTTCGCCGCGACCTCTGGCTCCGGCCGGTCGCAGACGACGCTGCTGCTCGACGAGCCGACCAACCACCTCGACGCGGACTCGATCAACTGGCTGCGCGGCTTCCTTCAGAAGCACGAGGGCGGCCTGGTCATGATCTCCCACGATGTCGAGCTGCTCAATGACGTGGTCAACAAGGTCTGGTTCCTCGACGCCGTGCGCGGCGAGGCCGACGTCTACAACATGACGTGGAAGAAGTACCTGGACGCCCGCGCCACCGACGAGGCCCGTCGCCGCCGCGAGAAGGCCAACGCCGAGAAGAAGGCGGACGCACTGCGTAAGCAGGCCGCGAAGCTGGGTGCGAAGGCCACCAAGGCCGCCGCCGCCAAGCAGATGCTCGCCCGTGCGGACAAGATGATCGACAGTCTCGACGATGTCCGCCAGGAGGACCACGTCGCGACGATCAAGTTCCCGGAGCCGGCCCCCTGCGGAAAGACCCCGATGTTCGCCAAGGGGCTGACCAAGATGTACGGCTCCCTCGAAGTCTTCGCCGGGGTCGACCTGGCCATCGACAAGGGTTCACGCGTGGTCGTCCTCGGCTACAACGGTGCCGGTAAGACCACGCTGCTCAAACTGCTGGCCGGTGTGGAGCGCACCGACGGCGAGGGCGGCATCGTCTCCGGCCACGGTCTCAAGATCGGCTACTTCGCCCAGGAGCACGACACCATCGACCCGGACGCCACCGTCTGGGAGAACACGATCAGTGCCTGCCCGGACGCCGACGAGCAGGACCTGCGCGGTCTACTGGGTGCGTTCATGTTCTCCGGCGAGCAGCTCAACCAGCCGGCCGGCACGCTGTCCGGCGGTGAGCAGACCCGACTCGCCCTGGCCACCCTGGTCAGCTCCCGGGCGAATGTGCTGCTGCTCGATGAGCCGACCAACAACCTCGACCCGCAGTCCCGTGAGCAGGTTCTCGATGCCCTGCGCACCTACACCGGCGCTGTCGTCCTGGTCACCCACGACCCGGGGGCGGTCAAGGCCCTGGAGCCGGAGCGCGTCATCGTCCTCCCCGACGGAGACGAGGACCTGTGGTCCGACGAGTACATGGAGATCGTCGAGCTCGCATAACGCCCGTTCCGACCCCGGAGAGGGTCGGCAGGGGTTACTGTCGGACAATGGTTTCCCGAAGTGACACACAGTCCACGTTCCTGTCTCTGGCGTCTGCTGTGGCCGGTGCCGGCCGCGCCCGCCAGGACCGTATCTACCGGGCGGGGGTGTCCGGTCTCCGACCGTCGGTTCCCACCGATGCTGCCGGACTGGAGGGTGCCGCCCGGCGGCACATGTCCCGGAAGGCCTGGGCATACGTCGCCGGCGGCGCAGGGGAGGGACGCACCATGGACGCCAACCGTGAGTCCTTCTACCGGCACAGACTCGTGCCGCGGATGGCCCACGGTGTCAAGGAACGTGACCTGACGGTCTCCCTGTTCGGGGAGGACTACGCCTCCCCGGTCCTCCTTGCGCCGATCGGCGCCTCAGCACTCGTCGACAAGGACGCCGATCTCCTCACCGCCCGTGCCGCGGCGGCGACAGGCGTCTCGATGGTCATCAGCAACCAGGGATGCTCGCCCCTGGAGGACACCGCCGCAGCGGCTGCACCGGCCGGACACTGGTTCCAGCTCTACTGGTCCACGGATGAAGAACTCGTGGACAGTCTCATCCGACGGGCTGAAGCCTCCGGGGCGGGAGCCCTGGTCGTCACCCTGGACACGACTGTGCTGGGGTGGCGCCCGCAGGACCTCACTCTCGGTTCACTGCCGTTCTCCCGTGGACAGGGCATCGCCCAGTACACCTCCGACTCCCGCTACATGGACATGGTGCGTACGAAGATCCGTGGCGCCGGATCGGACTCGTCCGGGGATGTCCGGATCACACCGGCTGCAGCGGCATCCCTGCTGTCGATCGCCCGCCATCACCCGGGAAGGACGCTGCGCAACCTGCTGTCCCCGGAACCCCGGGCCGCCGTCGAGACCTTCCTCGGCACCTACTCCAACCCCGGCCTCGACTGGGACATGCTGGCCACACTCAAGGACCGGACCTCGCTGCCGGTGGTATTCAAGGGCATCCTCGATCCGGAGGACGCCGAGCGCGCCTTTGCCGTCGGTGCGGATGCCGTGGTGGTCTCCAACCACGGTGGACGCCAGGTCGACGGTTCCGTCTCCTCCCTTGACGCACTGATCGAGATCCGACGTCACCTCGGCGATGAACCGACCCTGCTGCTGGACTCCGGCATCCGCACCGGCCGGGACGTCGCCGTGGCACTGGCCCTTGGAGCGGACGCCGTCCTCCTCGGCCGTCCGTGGATGTACGGGCTGGCTGTGGCAGGCCGGCGTGGCGCGGAGGAGGTCATACAGAACGTCCTCGCCGAGCTCGAACTCACCATGGCACTCTGCGGGGCGAAGAACGTCGCAGGGCTCCGTGGGACACGGGTAGTCGGACACGCGTGACGGGCAGGACCGTCACCGGACGCCGGCAGCCTCCAGCGCCGCGAGGATCTGTGTCTCGGTGAGCCCCGTGGTCACCGTGGCGGATTCCTCGGGGGCACCGGCGACGTAACGGACCAGCGTCCACCCGTTGGAGTATTCCGGTTCGCTGACATCGAGCGGGCCCGGAGCCGTGTGCAGACCGCGCGGGTTCCCGTCCCGGTCGGCGAGCACCTGGAACGGCGAGGTGGTGACGGTGAACGGGTCGGTTCCGTCAGTGGGGAAGACCTCGACACCTGCGCGGTACCAGTGACGCACATCCTGGTTACGACCGCGGTCATCGCGTGGCCCCATCGCCGGGCCGTGCCGGACCTCACGGTCGAGCCAGGCAGCTCCCACCCTCGCCGGGGCGAACCGAACCCACCCCTGCCTCCAAGCCGCGTCCAGCGCCAGGAGCCCTTCACGGCGCCGACCGGCAGAGAACGCGGTCAGGCCGCCGAGGAAGACCGCGAAGACAACGAAGACCAGGGCGACCACGGGAGCACCGGCAAACAGGCAGATCACCGCCAACAGTGCGAGGCCACCGGCGACGCCGACAAGAGACCACTGAGGAAGAGACAGGCCCAGAGCGTAGACCCCGGCAATCGGAACCCGGCCGGTGGAACGTAGTGCGTCGGTCACTGCCGGGTCATCGGGACTGTCCGGGCAGGCGTGGTCGAAGCGTCCGGTGTCTGCACCGTCACGCAGGAATCCGCCGGGATCGGCGACCTGGGCCGTGGCACGGGCATGCTCGAAGAGGACCGGCATATCAGTTCCGGAATCCGTGGACCGGAGCAGGGATGAAACCGCCGCGGTCGATGAAGGCCGTGTTGGGGACGGTGCGGACCGGCATGACCGGGGCGTGCCCGAGGAGCCCACCGAAGTCCACGTCGTCACCGACACCGCAGCCGATCGCCGGTATGACGCGGACTGCGGTGGTCTTGTGGTTCATCATGCCGATGGCTGCCTCATCGGCGATCATGCCGGCGATCGCGGCGGCCGTCGTGTCGCCGGGCACCGCGATCATGTCCAGACCCACCGAACAGATGGCGGTCATGGCCTCAAGCTTGTCGACGGTGAGGTTTCCGGCACGGACAGCCTCGATCATGCCGGCGTCCTCACTCACAGGAATGAAGGATCCGGACAGCCCACCGACCCGCGAACAGGCCATCATGCCGCCTTTCTTCACCGCGTCATTGAGCAGCGCCAGTGCCGCTGTGGTGCCGTGGGTACCGACCTGGTCAAGACCCATGTGCTCGAGGATGTGGGCGACCGAGTCACCCATCTCCGCGGTGGGTGCCAGTGACAGGTCGACGATCCCGAAGGGGACGCCCAACCGGTCAGCGGCCATCGTGCCGACGAGCTGGCCGGTGCGGGTGATCTTGAAGGCCGCCTTCTTGATCTCCTCGGCGATCTCGTTGAGTGTCGCGTCCTGACCCACGGCAGCGACCGCGCGGTCAACCACTCCAGGGCCCGAGACACCGACATTGATGACGCAGTCCGGCTCCTCGACCCCGTGGAACGCGCCCGCCATGAAGGGGTTGTCGCCGACGGCGTTGCAGAAGACCACGAGTTTGGCTGCGGCGATCGAACCGCGGTCAGCGGTGGCCTCGGCACAACCCCGGACGACCCCGCCCATCTCACGGACCGCGTTCATGTTGATGCCGGCGCGGGACGAGCCGATGTTCACCGAGGAGCACACCACCTCCGTCTCACTGAGGGCCTCGGGAATCGACCGGATCAGCCGCTTGTCGCCCTCGGTGCCGCCTTTCTCGACGAGAGCGGAGTAGCCCCCGATGAAGTCCACGCCGATCTCGGCGGCCGCCCGGTCGAGGGCGCGGGCGATGTCCACCGGGTCGCAGCCCGGCACCGCGGAGGCGACGATGGCGACAGGAGTGACAGAGACACGCTTGTTGGCGATGGGTATCCCGAGCTCACGTTCGATACCGCGGGCGACCGGGACGAGGTTCCGGGCCCTGGTGGTGACCATGTCGTACACCGCGTCACAGGTGGCGGCGGAGGTCGCACGGACGCAGGGGAGCAGGTTGATGCCCATCGTGACGGTGCGGATGTCCAGCCGGTAGCGCTGGATCATCGCGATGGTCTCGAGGATGGAGGACGAGGGTAGGAATGCGGCGGTCATCTGTTCGTCAGACCCCTCAGATGTGGTGCATAGCATCGAAGATGGCCTGGGACTGGATGGTGATGACGAGTTTCTGCTCGTCCTCCACCAGTGCCATGCGCTCATCGACGGCAGCGACGTCGAGATCACCGGGAAGCTCAACATGGAGGATCATGGTGAACCACTCGTCCATGATCGTCTGTGAGACGTTGCGGATGTTGATGGACAGATCGGCGCAGGCGGTGGAGACTGCGGCGATGATTCCGGTGTGGTCCCGTCCGGTGACGGTCATGATCGCGATCATTCCGCTCATTGCTACCGCCTCCGAAACAGACGAGACCCGCCGCCCCGGGGTGGGGTGGCGGGTTGTCTGTGGTTCGGCCTTGGCGAACGGGGACCGTCAGGCTCGCAGCGACTGCTCGATGAGATCCAGAGCTTCCGGGAGCCGGTCACTGACCCGGTCTGAACCGAGGTGGGACATGACCCCCTCGAGGGTCAGTTCCAGCAGCTGGATGGTTGTCTCGAGATCGATGTCCGTCCGGAGACGTCCACTGTCCCGCTGCTCGGTGAGACGGTCGGTGACCGCCGCACGCAGTGCCTTCTGGTCGGCGTCCCAGGTGTCGCGGAGTTCCTCGTCGACGCGGATGCGCCGGGTGATCTCCACGCGGAGACTCCACCAGTTGATCAGATCGGGTTCCTCCAGGATGTACCTGATGAGACCGATCATGCCTCGGGTGGACGCCAGTTCCGTCATCCGGAGCATGTCGCGGTGTGCCACTGTCCGGAACAGGGTCTCCTTGTTCTGGAAGTGGTGGAAGATGGCTCCCCGGGATTTCCCGGTGGCCTTCTCCAACCGCGACACGGTGGCGCCGTCGTACCCGTAGGTGACGAAGCACATACGGGCCGCCGCCAGGATGTCGGACCGCCGCTCGGAAAGGTCGCTGTCGCTGACCTTCGGCATGCGGTGTGCCCCTTTCGGGAGAAGAGCGCCTGTATCAGGCGTTCTTCATCATGTTGCGCAGCACGAACTGGAGGATGCCACCGTTACGGTAGTAGTCGGCCTCACCGGGGGTGTCGATGCGGGTGTCCGCGTCGAACTCGATGACAGAGCCGTCCTCCTTGGTCGCGGTGACCTTGATGGTCTCCGGGGTGGAGCCCTCGTTCAGCTTCTCGATACCGGAGATGTCGAAGGTCTCGGTACCGTCGAGGCCCAGGGACTTCCAGGACTCGCCGGCCGGGAACTGCAGCGGGACAACGCCCATACCGATGAGGTTGGAGCGGTGGATACGCTCGAAGCTCTCGGCGATGACGGCCTTGATGCCCAGCAGCAGGGTGCCCTTGGCAGCCCAGTCACGGGAGGAACCGGTGCCGTACTCCTTGCCGCCGAGGACGACCAGCGGGGTGCCCTCGTTGGCGTAGTTGACGGAGGCGTCGTAGATGAACGACTGCGGGCCACCCTCCTGGGTGAAGTCACGGGTGTATCCACCGGAGACACCGTCGAGCAGCTGGTTCTGCAGACGGATGTTCGCGAAGGTACCGCGGACCATGACTTCGTGGTTACCACGACGGGAACCCAGGGAGTTGTAGTCCTTGCGCTCCACACCGAAGGAGTCCAGGTACTGCGCGGCGGGGGTGCCGGGCTTGATAGAGGACGCCGGGGAGATGTGGTCGGTGGTGACCGAGTCGCCCAGCAGAGCGAGGACGCGGGCGCCGTGGATGTCGTTGACCGCCTCCGGCTCCTGGCTCATGCCGTCGAAGTACGGGGCACGACGGATGTAGGTGGACTGCTCGTCCCACGCGAAGGTCTTGCCCTCCGGCACGGGCAGGGACTGCCAGCGCTGGTCGCCCTTGAAGACGTCGGCGTAGTCCTCGGAGTAGAGCTCCTGGGTGATGGAAGACTTGATGACCTCTTCGATCTCCTCGGTGGAGGGCCAGATGTCCTTCAGGAAGACATCGTTGCCGTCCTGGTCCTGACCGAGGGCCTGGGTCTCGAAGTCGAAGTCCATGGTGCCGGCGATCGCGTAGGCGATGACCAGGATCGGGGACGCCAGGTAGTTCATCTTGATGTCGGGGGAGATGCGACCCTCGAAGTTACGGTTGCCGGACAGGACCGCGGTGGCGGCCAGGTCGGCGTCGTTGATGCCCTTCGAGATCGGCTCCGGCAGCGGGCCGGAGTTGCCGATGCAGGTGGTGCAGCCGTAACCCACGAGGTAGAAGCCCATGGCCTCCAGGTCCTTCCACAGATCGGCCTTCTCGAAGTAGCCGGTGACGACCTGGGAACCCGGGGCGACAGAGGTCTTGACCCACGGAGCGGACTTCAGACCCTTGGCGGCGGCCTTGCGTGCGATCAGGCCGGCGCCGACCATGACGGACGGGTTCGAGGTGTTGGTGCAGGAGGTGATGGAGGCGATGCCGACCATACCGTGGTCGAGGATCATGTCCTCACCGTTGTAGGTGACCTCGATCGGGTTGGACGGACGTCCCTCGTTCCCCGCGGCAGCGGAGGGGATGTGACCCTTGGCGTCCGCGGCGGTGGCCGGGTTACCGGTGTGGCCCCCGACGTTGCCACCCTCGGCGACGAAGTCCTGGGCGTCCTGGGAGCCCGAGGTGCTGTCGGTGTAGTTGTGCAGGTCCTTGCGGAACTGAGCCTTGGAATCGGCCAGCTCGATGCGGTCCTGCGGGCGCTTCGGGCCGGCGATGGACGGCACCACGGTGGACAGGTCCAGCTCGAGGTACTCGGAGAAGGCCGGCTCGTTCTCGTCGGCCGTCGCGGCGTCCAGCCACATGCCCTGTTCCTTGGCGTACGACTCGACGCGGGCGAGGGTCTCCTCGTCGCGGCCGGTCAGACGCAGGTAGTTGACGGTTTCCTCGTCGATCGGGAAGATCGCGGCGGTGGAACCGAACTCCGGGGACATGTTGCCGATGGTGGCGCGGTTCGCGAGCGGCAGCTTGGAGACACCCTTGCCGTAGAACTCGACGAACTTGCCGACCACGCCGTGCTGGCGAAGCATGTCGGTGATGGTCAGCACCACGTCGGTGGCGGTGACGCCCACCGGGATGTCGCCGGTCAGCTTGAAGCCGACGACGCGCGGGATCAGCATGGAAATCGGCTGGCCGAGCATGGCAGCCTCGGCCTCGATGCCGCCGACGCCCCAGCCCAGGATGCCCAGGCCGTTCTCCATGGTGGTGTGGGAGTCGGTACCGACGCAGGTGTCCGGGTAGGCCAGGCCGTTGTTGTCGAAGACGGAACGGGCCAGGTACTCGATGTTGACCTGGTGGACAATGCCGGTTCCCGGGGGGACGACGCGCAGGTTGTCGAAGGCGCCGGTGGCCCAGCGGAGGAGCTTGTAGCGCTCCTCGTTGCGCTGGTACTCGATGTCGACGTTCTTCTCGAGAGCCGAAGAGTCACCGAAGTTCTCGATGATGACGGAGTGGTCGATGACCATCTCTGCCGGGTTCAGCGGGTTGACGTCGTCAGCGTTACCGCCGAGGGCCACGACCGCGTCACGGATGGTGGCGAGGTCGACCACGCAGGCGACACCGGTGAAGTCCTGCATGACCACACGTGCCGGGGTGAACTGGATCTCGATGCTGGGCTCCGCGGAGGGATCCCAGTTCGCGATGGCCTCGATGTGCTCCTTGGTGATGTTCGCGCCGTCCTCGTTACGGAGGAGGTTCTCGGCGAGCACCTTCAGGGAGTAGGGCAGCTTTTCCGTGCCCGGGACCGCGCTGAGGCGGAAAATGTCGTACGTGCGGTCGCCAACCTCGAGTGTCCCCTTGGCACCGAACGAGTTCTTGCTTTCAGTCACGTGAGTGCTCCTGAATCTCTTCTCGTTATATTTCGTCGTTGTGTGACGTTCGTCTGGACGTCTCACCTCAAGCACAACCGTGGACCTGGTCTGCAGCGTCCGTAAAGACACCGCGGGCGTGAGGCGTGCCACCATTGTGCAACAGTGACGTGTGATCCGTCTCATCCACCATAACAGTACGACTGTATTGCTACATAATCGCAGGTGGGAATCGCCGGTTCGGGGGCATTTCCAGTGCCGGACGGTAAGGCAGACGACCGGACTCGACACACTGTCATACCCGTTCTGTAATCGCCACCTTCAGGAAACGACTGAATTCGACGTCCCTCACACACAGGCTGGACCTCAAGTCGGCACAGTCGCGGGGTCACTGGATCCACAGAGGGGAGCCGCACGGGGGACACCGCACAAGTAAAGCCGGACAGGGGCCCCGTAGAGAACGTCCCGGGAGCCCCGGCGGCAGGCATCCCGCCCCGTTCGGTGAACCCGAGGAAACCCACGCCGCTCCGGACCACACGGAGGTCGAGACGAACACCCAGGTCAGGCCCAGACCCTTGACGAGCCTGTTGTCCACATTCCGCCCCGATCACGGCACGGTCGCTCCGGACTGCCGCGGTGTCGAATCGTCAAGTGTAGGGACCTGACAGATGTCAACACAATGTCGAGACTTTGAGTTGACCTCGCCGGGAGATCTCAAGGCGACACGCCGGTTCGTTACATTGTGTGATACAGATCACATTCACTATTTCACGCAGGATCCCTGCAGGTCACAGACGAAGAGTGGCCGGTGTTGCTCATGGTGACAGATGTGAATGATGTTATTCAGGTTCCTTACGGGGTGGGTGTGGCCTACGGTGCACCTGTCGTCGTTTGGTAACGATTCGTGATCTAAGTGAAGCGAGAGGTTGACCGCTCGGTTCCGAAGGTCACGAAACATCAACGACGCAGGCGGGCCACCACCCCGGGCCCCGACCTCCTCCCGTGGGGAAGCGGGAGGAACGGGTGCCGAACCGGTGGACTGCCGGAACTGACTTTTTCCGCCCACTCGCACGAGGAGACCATCACCGTGGCACTTCGACTGACAACCCGTGGCCGTGCCCGCGGGGCAACTGCACGAGGTACAGGAGCCCTGCTGGCTGTCGCCGTGACCGCCGGCCTCACCACCCAGGTAAGCCCGGCTGTGGCCGACGAAGCCTCCGACACCGGCGCCGAGGCTTACCTGGCCGACCTGGTCTCCCGCGTCTCCGCGGCCGAGGACGAGGTCAACTCACTGGAACTCGAGCTGGGCGGACTCCGTGAGTCCGTCAACAAGTCCCAGGTCGACTTCGACCGGAGCACCCACGACGCACAGGATGCACAGGACCAGGTCACCGATGCGCGCTCCCGCCTCGGCGGAAGTGAGGACGAACTCGGCACTGCGCAGTCCGATCTCGGCGAGATCGCCCGTTCCGCCTACACCCAGGGTGGCGACGCCTCCGCCGTGCCGCTGGCCGCCGGGTCAAGCGCCGACGACGCCATCGACCGTGCCACCTACATCAGGATGGCCTCCGAGCGTCAGCAGGCCGAGGTTGACCGTCTGGATCTGGCGCGTACCCAGGCCGCGAACGAGGAAGCCTCGCTCCGTGAGGCCCGTGACAAAGCGGATGACCTCGTTGCAGCGGCCCAGCAGGCGCAGGACGATGCCCGGGCCCGGTTCGAGAGGATTCAGCAGGATCTCGCCTCCCGGGCCGACGAGCACAGCAAGCTCCTTGCTGACGCAGACACCGCCCGTGAGCAGCTTTCCGCCGCCCGCGCCGCAGTCGACCGTGCCGGCAGGGAAGAGGGTGCCACCTCCTTCGACAAGCGTCGTGCGGCGGAGACCGCGGTGTCCAAGATCGACACCGCTCCGGCCACGGAAGCCACGGAAGCCACCGAGGTCGTTGACACCACGGAGACCGCAGGGGCCACCGAGACGCCTCAGGTCACCTCACCCGGGACGGTCGACACCGCCGAAGCAACCGCGGACACCACCGGCGCCCAGGATCTCACCGGGACCGTTGCGGAGAACGCGGACGGTGCCACCACGGAGGATACCTCCGAGGTCAATGGAGATGACCTGACGAAGGCCCAGGAAGAGGCTCCCGCAGAGGATGAGGCAGCCGGCTCGACCTTCAGCTCGGACACCGCCGGAGATGACCGTCGTCAGGCTGCCATCGACGGACTTCTGGGTGCCGCCGGTGCTGCCGCCGTCGCAGGTGTCACCGCCAGCATGAACGGTGAGGATCCCCTCGCTGCAGCCACTGGTGCGGCCCAGAGTTCCGCGGCAGAGTCCTACGGCTCACTGCCGGAAGCACCCTCCGGTGATGGGGAAGCCACCGGAACGCTTCCGGGGACGGGTGTCCAGCCCGGTGGCAGCGGCGATGTCTCCACTCCTGATGCCTCCGGCACCGCGTCCGAGAAGATCGAGCGGGTCATCGACCGCGGTATGAGCGCCCTCGGAACCCCGTACTCCTGGGGTGGAGGCAACGCTGACGGGCCCACGCTCGGTGTCCGGGACGGCGGTGTCGCTGACGCCTACGGCGACTACGCCAAGGTCGGTTACGACTGCTCTGGACTCATGGTCTTCGCCTTCGCCGCCGCCGGTGTGGAACTGCCGAAGTACTCGGGCTACCAGTACACCGCCGGCCCCCAGGTCCCGGTGGACCAGGCCCGCCGCGGCGACATGCTCTTCTGGGGCATCGGCGGCAGCAGCCACGTCGCGCTCTACCTGGGCGACGGCAAGATGCTGGAGGCCCCGCAGTCCGGAGACGTCGTCAAGGTCTCCGACGTACGGTGGAGCGGCGCCATGCCCTACGCCGTCCGGATGATCGAGTAAGAGCTCACCGCAACAATTCGCGCATCGCGTGGTCGACAGCCGTCGTCCGCGCGGTGCGCACTGCGCGTGACAGGGGGAGGATGCGCGGATCCAGTGAGGCGCCGGCCTCGGAGGTACGGGTCACCTCGATGATCGAGGCGACAACGTCGGCCCTGGCCATCAGCTTCGCGGCCCGTGGGCTGACCCCGACCGGTAGACCGGGCAAGCCGAAGTAGTCGCTGAGTGCCCCGACGGCCATCCGTGGCGCGCGGTGCCGGGCGGGCAACAGGCCGTCGGACTCGATGAGTCCGGCGGCCTGCTCCGTCGCCTCGGTGAGGAGCCGGTCCGCGTCCCCGGGCGAGTGGACGGCCAGCGCGGGGGCCCGTCCCTCTGTCCGGTACCAGGTCCACTGGACCATCGAACGGTCGAGCAGCTGCGGCACGAGGACGTGGAGCACCTCCGGGTCGGCGTCCGCCACGGTGATGCCGGCACCGGCAGCCGCCACCGCCGCAGCACCACGACTGCCGGCGGGGAGGGCCGGCACATCGCCGGGTCCGGCGAGGACGAGCCCGACCAACGGTCGGTCCGAGACGGAGACCGGGGCGTCAGCGGTGACGGCACGCACCGCGCGGAGCATGTCGACAAGGGAGGTGGGGCGTCCTGCGAACTCCCCGTCAAAGGGGTCGCCGGAGGCGACGTCCACCAGCAGGGTGTGCGCGGGGCCCTGGACCTCGGTGAAGGCGTCGATGACGTCGTCGGCGGACAGGAGGCCGTGCAGCCACCAGCCGAGCCACAGGGTGGAGTTCTGCACCGGGGACCAGAGCTGTTCGCGCAGCGAGGTGCCGAGTGCGGGCCTGGGTGTGGTCATTCGTCACAGCCTAGCGCTCTCCGCCTAGAATTCACGCCCATGGGTTACAGCGACAGATACGGACGGGACATTCTCGGCGGCTCGGGTAGTGCAGGAGGGGCCGGCGGACACCGGTCCCGGCGTACCGCCCCACCGGAGGTCCCGGCGACGCCCGGGCTGGTCGTGGAGACCGCGGACGGTGAGTGGGTGGGGGCGGTCACCGGCTTTGAGCGCACCTATGACGGTGACTTCGTACGGCTGGAGGACCGCCACGGCAGGGACCGGCTGTTCAAACTCCGTCCGGGGGCCTTCCGGCTGGAGGGACGCCCTGTCACGCTGGTGCGGCACGTGGAGAAGCGGGCACCCGAGCGCTCCAACTCCGGGTCCCGGAAGGTCGCGGACGTCCGGGCGAAGGTCGCCGCACCGTCCCGGATCTGGGTGGAGGGACTGCACGACGCCGCGATCGTGGAGCAGGTCTGGGGCCATGACCTGCGTGTCGAGGGTGTGGTCGTCGAGTTCATCGAGGGGCTCGACAATCTTCCGGAGATGCTCGCCGACTTCAACCCCGGTTCGGGACGCCGTGTCGGGGTGCTCGCCGACCACCTGGTGGAAGGTTCCAAGGAAACCCGTCTGATCGAGGGGCTCGACCGACGGGTCCGCGACCATGTCATGGTCACAGGTCACCCGTACATCGACATCTGGGAGGCGGTGAAGCCGGCGTCCGTCGGTATCCGGGAATGGCCGCGGGTGCCGCGTGGCGAGGACTGGAAGACCGGCGTGTGCCGGCGACTCGGCTGGGGGACGCCCAGGGACGGCTGGCACCGGGTGTACCCTTCGGTGAAGACCTTCCGTGATCTCGACGCCACCCTCATCGGCGCGGTGGAGCGGCTCGTCGACTTCGTCACCGAACCGGAGCACTGAGACGGCTGCCGGGACCGGTGGCGGTCAGACCAGCTCGGTGACCCGACGCAGCATGTGGACAGCCAGCGTCCACCCGGCCTGTTCCGCCTGCCAGCCGGCCGCGGCGAGCCGCTGGGACATGGCCTGCTTGGAAATGCCGACGTAGTCTGCCGCCTCGGTCTGGAGGTAGCCCTGACGCATGAGCGCCGTCGCCTCCCGACCTTCGGGGGTCCGCCGCGTCAGAACGTGGGCGAGAAGGGTGAAGGCGGCGGTGACATCGTCGGCGACATCCGCCGGTATGCCCGGGGCACGCACTCCGCCGGGACCGGGAAGCTCGACACGGGTCGTGACCGTCGCTGCCCGATGCTGGCGCCCGAAGGAGCGGGCGGCCGCCTCGAAGAGCTGGTCGTGCACGACCCCGGGATCCCCGACATCGTCCGGGTCGGCGACGACGGCGCCGATGCCCACCGCGAAATCACCTGCCTGCAGCAGGTTGAGAACCACGGTCGTGGCACCGTCGGCATCGGGGGAGACCACCGCGAACCCCTCAGCGCTGTAGATTCGGACGTCGGACACTGCACTGGTGGAGGCCAGCGCCTCGGCGACGTCTCGGATGTAGTCGGCCCGTCGTCTCGACCGACCGTGGTACAGGGCGTGGATGGCGAACATGGGTCCACGATACAACCATGGATGTCTACCCTGTCGACTTGACCCCTGCCCGGAGGAGCCGCATCTCCCGACCGGTGAGCAGGACGCCGAGGAGGATGACCACCACGCTGATCCCCAGTATCCAAGGGCTTCCGCCGCCCAGCAGTGCATCCGTGGCCAGTACCGTGGCCACCGTGTTTGGCGCCGAGCCGACGACAGTGGCGGCCAGGTAGGGGGCCAAGGGGATCTTCGTGACCGCGCAGGCGTAGTTGAGCAGACTGAACGGGACCGCCGGGATCATCCGCAGGCCCAGGACGCTGACCCAGCCACGCTGCGAGAGCATCTGCTGGAGTACCGCGAGTCGGGCGTGGTTGTCCGGGTCCGAGGTCCGTCTCACGGTCCGGGCACCGAGTCTGCGGACGAGCAGCAGTGAGACTGTCGCGGACACCGCCAGTGCGACCAGGGCCAGGACACTGCCGAGCAGGGCCCCGAACAGGGCTCCGGCGGAGATCGTCCAGACGGTCCGGGGGAACGGCAGCTGGGTACAGGCGACCATCAGCCCCAGCCAGGTCAGAGGCGCCCAGGCGCCCGTGGCGGAGACCGTGTCACGGACGCTGTCGGCGTCCGGCATCGGGACGACGACCATCATCGCGGCCAGGAGCACCAGGACCATGCCGAGGGCGGTGAGTCTGCGCCAGGGGAGCCCCCGGAGGTCGGAACGACGCATGTCAGGACACCTCTTTCCGTGACGCGGACCGATGATGAAAATGAGACAAGGCCCGCCATGCCGGCGGGCCTTGTCTCTTTCTGCGTGTCCGGAGGGGGACTTGAACCCCCACGTCCGTTAATAGGACACTAGCACCTCAAGCTAGCGCGTCTGCCATTCCGCCACCCGGACAGGGTAACTGCTGCACGGGCCATGGGAAGCGCCGTGCGGACTCGCATACTGTAGCCCGCGTGGTCAGAGGAGTCCAAATCGTCGTGGCACCTCCACCGGTTTGAGGCATACTGGAGCACATGAGCGTTCCAGAACAGAAGAACCACCAGCCCACGTACATCGATGACCGGTTCCCAGGCCCCGACCCCTACGGGCCACTGACAGACCTGCCGACCTTCACCGTCACCAGTGAGGACTTCACCGACGGTGGACGCCTTGCCGAGGGGCAGCTCGGCGGTCACGACATCTCCCCGCAGCTGTCCTGGTCCGGCGCTCCGGAGGGGACCGAGACCTATGCCGTGACCTGCTACGACCCGGATGCCCCGACCGGTGCCGGCTACTGGCACTGGGCCGTGTTCAACATCCCGGCCTCGGTGACATCCCTGGTCGCCGGCGCCGGCGACGATGAACTCGTCGGTCTGCCCGAAGGCGCTGTGGCCCTGCGCGGTGACAGTGATCGCCGCGGCTTCTACGGTGCCGAGCCGCCGGCCGGCCACGGTCCCCACCGTTACATCTACGCCGTCCACGCCGTCCCCCGGCGGCTGGATATCCCGGACCGGTCCACCCCGACCATCCTCGGGTTCAACCTGAACTTCAACGCCTCCGCCCGCGCCCTGCTGTGGGGTTGGGCGGAGAACTGACCGACCTCCGGGTCAGTCGATCCAGGGAAGCTCCGCGCCCACGGCCTCGGAGATACCCGCCAGTCCGTGACGACGCACCTGGTCGGCCAGACCCAGGTGGATGTCCCGGATCCAGTCCGGACCGCCGTAGATGAAGGCGGAGTAACCCTGCAGCAGCGTAGCACCGGCGCCGATGCGCTCCCACGCCTGCTGCGGGGTCTCGATGCCTCCCACACCGATGAGTACGAGTCGGTCGCCGGCCCGGCGGTGGATGCGCTGCAGTACCTCCAGGGCACGGGCGGCCACCGGGGCACCGGAGACGCCACCGGCACCGAGTTCACGGACACCGGGGGTGACCAGACCTTCCCGGCTGATCGTCGTATTGGTGGCGATGAGTCCGGTGACCCGCAGCTCCACCGCGAGATCGGTCACCGCGTCCACGTCCTCGTCGGAGAGGTCCGGGGCGATCTTCACGAACAGGGGACGCGCACTGACCTCACGCACGGCCTCGACGATGGGACGCAGCGACTCGACGGCCTGCAGGTCCCGCAGGCCGGGGGTGTTGGGAGAGGAGACGTTGATGACCAGGTAGTCGGCGACACCGTCGACGGCCTGCGCGGAGATGCGGTAGTCGTCTGCTGCCTTCTCCGCCGGGGTGACCTTGGTCTTCCCGAGGTTCACACCCAGCGGCTCCGGCTCGACACGGTCGCGCAGCCGCTCTGCGGCGGCCGCGGCCCCGTCGTTGTTGAAGCCCATGCGGTTGAGCAGCGCCCGGTCCGCCTTGAGCCGGAACAGCCGTGGGGTGGGGTTGCCGGGCTGGCCGGCGGCGGTGACGGTTCCGACCTCGGCGGAGCCGAAGCCCAGCGGGCCCCAGATGTCGGCCTCGGTGGCGTTCTTGTCGAAGCCTGCGGCCAGGCCCAGCGGGCGGGGGAAGTCGAGACCGGCGACGGTCTGGGCGAGCACCGGGTCATCGACGACCAGGAACCGACGCAGCAGTTTCCGGATCACCGGTACCTGGGACGCCAGGGACAGCCAGCGGTTCATCAGGACGTGGATCCGCTCCGGGCGGAGCCGGAACATGACCTTGAGGCTGGCGTCGTAGACGACACCGCGCACGGCACGGAACGAGGGGAGGGCAGACACGTCAGGAGTCCTTTTCTGGGGGAATTCTAGCAGGTTCTACTCGTGCTTCGGGCGTCACTTGCCGACGGGCAGGTCGGCGGCGTCGATGAGCTGGCGGGTGCCGTCCTCGCCGATGAGCAGCAGGTCGCCGTCGGGGTTGTCGGTGATCTGCCGGACATCGGCGACGGTGTCGACCTGACCGACCTCGACCGGGGTGCCGCTGGCGAGGCTGTAGCCGGTCAGCTTGTTGTCACCGGTGGTCGAGACCCACATGAGTTGACGCCCGGTGTCCCACTGGACCGCCCAGGGAGACGGGCCGGTGTGCACGGCCTGGGTGTGCCGGATGACGTCGGTGAGGGTGTAGACAAGTGCCTGGTCGGTCCGCGGGTCTGAGGCGACGAGCACTCCGTCGGGGTTCTGGCTCGCCGAAGCGGTACCCAGCCCCTGACCGACACGCAGGGCGGCGTTGTACTGCCGCTTGTCCATGTCGATGTCCGCCACCGAGGACTGCTGGGTGTCGAGGACGGCGACGCGCCACTGGGCGGTCCCGTCCTCGTCGGTGTTGCGATGGTTGCCGACCGGCACCATGCCCGAGGGGGTGGCGGTGGCGCTCTCTGAGTTCTTCTTGTCTCCCTCGGCGTCGTACCAGGTGACCTTGTCGGAGCCTTCAGTCGACACAGCCACCGTGCCGTCGGCGACCACGGCTGCGCCGGTGACGGTGGACCCGATGTCGAGACTGCGGGTCTCCTTGCCGGAGTCGTCGAGCACGCTGACGGTGTCGCCACAGGTGAGGATCACACCCTCGGGGGCGGAGACGACCCGGTCACACGTCGGGTCGACCGTGACTGTGTCGGCACTGCCGTCGGCGATCTCACTGAGGGTGCCCACCGCCAGCTCGCCGTCACCGAGGACGGCCACCGCGTCGGTGCCCGCGGCGTCCTCCCCGAGTCCGACACGGGCGAGGTCCGTGACGGTATCGCCCCTGGTCACCTCACCGACAGCGTCGCTGCCGGTTCCTGACGGGGAGGCTTCGGGGGTCGCGGCGACGCCGACGACGGTCTCACCGTCCCCGTCGTCGGAATCTCCGCCGCAGCCGGCGAGGGTGAGGGTGGCCGCGAGAGCGATCACCGAGGTACTGACGGTCTTGTGGGACAGGCGCTTCACCCGTCACACGCTACTACACCCTGTACCGGTAACCTCTCCACACATGACCCAGACTCTTCTCTCCGCCTCTGAGACGGCGACCACGGACATGGGATGGTTGCAGGTTGTCGTCCTGTCGATCGTCCAGGGACTCACCGAGTTCCTCCCGGTCTCGTCCTCCGGCCACCTCCGCATCGTCTCCGAGCTCTTCTGGGACGAGGACGCCGGCGCCTCCTTCACCGCCGTTGTCCAGCTCGGCACCGAGCTGGCCGTCCTCGTCTTCTTCGCCAAGGACATCTGGATGATCCTCACCGCGTGGTTCGCCGGGCTGTTCGACCGGCAGAAGCGCGACAACCTCAACTACCGGATGGGGTGGATGGTCATCGCGGGCACCATCCCGGTGGGGGTCCTCGGTTTCCTGTTCCAGGACGCCATCCGTGACGCACTGCGCAACCTGTGGATCACCGCGTCCGTCCTCATCCTGTTCTCCTTCGTGTTCATCGTCGCGGAGAAGGTCGGTACCAAGAAGCGCAGCTTCGATGAACTGACCATGAAGGACGCCCTTGTCATGGGCTTCGCCCAGTGCCTCTCCCTGATCCCGGGTGTCTCGCGGTCCGGCGGCACGGTCTCGGCGGGCCTGTTCCTCAACCTCGACCGTGAGGTCGCGACCCGGTTCTCCTTCCTGCTGGCGATTCCGGCCGTTCTGGCGTCGGGCCTGTTCAGCCTGCCGGACGCCTTCAACCCGTCCTCCGGCCAGGCTGCCAGCGGCCTGCAGCTGCTGGTCGGCACCGCCGTCGCCTTCCTCATCGGTTACGCCGCGATCGCCTGGCTGCTGAAGTTCGTCGCCAACCATTCCTTCGCCTGGTTCGCGGCCTGGCGTATCCCCGTCGGCCTGCTGGTCATGCTTCTGCTGGGTCTCGGCGTGATGGCCGCGTAACTCCGCGGGTAGTATCTGTGGCCATGCGTTCATGGCCTCTCCCTGAAGTCCCCACCCTGTCCGGGGACGGGGTTCCCCTGTCCCTGTACGACACCGCCGATGACGTCGTGCGGCCGGTCCGCACCGACTGGGCGTCCGGGGAGGTGGGGATCTACGTCTGCGGGATCACCCCCTATGACTCGACGCACCTCGGCCACGCGGCGACCTACGTGACCTTCGACCTGGTCCACCGGGCCCTGCTCGACAACGGGCACCGGGTCCACTTCGTGGAGAACATCACCGACGTCGACGATCCGTTGTTCGAACGCGCCGAGCGTGACGGCGTGGACTGGCGCGACCTGGGGACCTCCCAGATCGACCTCTTCCGCTCCGACATGGAGGCCCTGTCGGTCATCCCGCCGCGCGAGTACATCGGTGCGATGGAGTCCGTCGACGAGGTCATCGACCTCGTCAGCCGCCTGCTGGAGGTCGGTGCAGCGTACCGCCTCGACGGTGACGAGTTCCCCGACATCTACGTCGACCACACCTTCACCGAGCAGTTCGGCTACGAGTCCCGGTACACCGCCGACGAGATGGCTGAGTTCTTCGCCGAGCGCGGCGGCGACCCGGACCGTGCCGGCAAGAGGTACCCGCTCGACGCCCTCGTCTGGCGGGCCCGGCGCGACGGCGAGCCCTCCTGGGACGCCCCCTTCGGTGCCGGACGCCCCGGCTGGCACGTCGAGTGCTCGGCCATCGCCACCAACCGGCTCGGTGCGTCCTTCGCCGTCCAGGGCGGCGGCAGCGACCTGCGTTTCCCGCACCACGAGTTCTCCGCCGCCCACGCCGAGGCCGCCCACGGCTGCGACCGGATGGCCGACCACTACGTCCACACCGGCATGATCGGCCTGGACGGGGTGAAGATGAGCAAGTCCCTGGGCAACCTCGTCTTCGTCTCGAAGCTCACCGCCGACGGCCACGACGCCTCTGCGGTCCGGCTGGGGCTCTACGAGCAGCACTACCGCGCCGACCGCGACTGGTCGGACGCCGTGCTGGCCCGCGCCGAGGACCGCCTCGCCCGGTGGCGGGCTGCCGCGCAGACCGCTGCCTCCCGCCCGGCGTCTGCTGCGGCTCAGCTCGTCGCGGACGTCCGGGCGGCGCTGTCCGACGATCTCGACACCCCGCGCGTGCTGACGCTCATCGACTCCTGGTGCGCCCGGATCTCCGACACCGCCGCATCCGCCCCCTCCGACGCCACCGCGACCGTTCCCGCGGAGGGCGAGGACGCCGGGACCGTCCTGCGCACCGCCTGCGACGCCCTGCTGGGGGTCCGGCTGTGAGCAGTTCCGCCGACCTCATCGCCGAGTTACTGGACACGCTGAAGTCCTTGTCCACCGGCAGTTACCTCCGCGAGGAGGAGAGGGAGTTCTGGGAGCCCCCGTACCCGCCCGAGGTCGCCTCCGACGCCGCGGAGATCCTCCGACGGCTGACCGACGAGATCCGGCAGGAGCCGGCGGAGATGTCCCTGGCGGTCATCTCCGCCTACGGTGCGCTCAGTGCGCTGAGCGAACGTCACGGCGACGCGGTGTTCGAGGACGAGGAGCAGCAGGACTTCCGCGCCATCATCACCGAGCTGGCCTTCGAGCACGACCAGAACGCCGACGACGTCATCGACGACCTGGACCGGATCATCGAGCAGGACGACTAGAGCGGATTGATCATCAGCGCCTGGTTGCAGGTGCCGACCGGGCCTTCCTCGTCATAGAGCCGGGCCACGGTGAGTCCGACACCGTCGGGCCCGTAGTTGGCGTCCGCCACGATGCCGGTCCATTCACCGCGGGGGAGGCGGTGGAGACAGACGGTGATGTCGGTGTTCATGAACTGCCACTCCCGCGGGTTGAGGGTGGGGTTGGTGCCGTTGGCGGTGTCGGCGACGCCCATGAGCCGGACCCAGGGGGAGTCCGGGACACCCGCGACCACGGACATCGGGCTGCGCACCCAGGCCTGACCGGGGGCGGAGTAGACCTCGAGGGTGTCGATGTAGCCGGAGGCCCACATGCCGAGGAAGGATGTGGGGTCTTCAGGGTCCGAGACGGTGCACTCGTCGCGGGGAGTGACGGGATCAGCCACGGTCTTCTCCACGGCGGTGGTCTCGACGTGGTGGACCCACCAACCGGTGCCGCGGGCGACGTCGCGTCCTTCCGGATCGGTGACCACCGCCTCGACGAGACAGATACGACGTCCCGGACGGATGACCCGGGCGCTGGTGTGCAGCAGGCCCAGGGGGACCGCACCGAGCAGGTCGACACTCACCCGGGCGAGACGTCCGTCCGCGGGTGCGACGGACTCGAGCAGGTGGGTGACCAGGGCAGACGGGGGAGCGCCGTGCTGGAAACCGTGACCCCAGGGACTCTCGGTCTCCGGGGTGGCGGTGAAGTCGCGGTGCCGGGTGCCGTCGTCGTCGGTGGCTACGTCGCCCGGAAGGAAATACCCCTGTGTGATTTCTGTCATAGAGCCGAACTGTACCGGTGGTTCACCTGTCCGGAACCGTGGGGGCATGATGGGGAGTCATGAAGGCGATTCTCTGGGACATGGACGGCACGCTGGTCGACACCGAGCCGCGGTGGGGCGAGGCGACCTATGCGATGTGTGCGGAGATGGGCCGGGAACTCACCCCCGAGGTCCGCGAGACCACGGTCGGCGGTATCGCGGAGAACACCGTGCGGATCTGCGCTGACTGGGCCGGCCTGACGCTCGACGAGAAGTCGCTGTCCCGGTGGGTGGACCGGCTCTACGCCATCGTCTCCGGGCTCTTCTCCGCCGACCTGCCGTTCCGCCCGGGCATCCCGGAGCTCCTCACCGAGGGGACGGGGATGCTGCCGATGATGGTGGTGACGAACACCTACCGGTCCCTCACCGACCAGGCGCTGCAGACAATCGGTGCGGACCACTTCGTCGGCTCGGTGTGCGGTGACGAGGTCGACCACGGCAAGCCCGCCCCCGAGCCGTACCTCCGGGCCTGCCGGTACCTGGGCCTGGCCCCGGCCGACTGCCTGGTCGTGGAGGACTCGACCAACGGGATGCGCTCGGCGGTGGCGGCCGGATGCCGCGTCCTCGGCGTCCCGTCCCCGGGCAACGCCGTACCCGCCGGCGCAGTGGACATCGCCGATCTGCGTCCGGGACAGGGGAGCGATCTGCACGGCCTGACAATCGCGGACCTGCAGGACATGTGGGGTCGCATCACCGTGTCCACGGTTGATGTGCCACAATAAGTCCCGTGAAAAACTTCGACTCCCTGTTTGAGGAACTTGCCCAGCGTGCCGTCGACCGGCCCGAGGGCTCCGGCACTGTCAAGGCCCTGGACGGTGGACTGCATAACCTCGGCAAGAAGATCGCCGAGGAGGCGGGCGAGGTCTGGCTGGCCGCGGAGTACCAGTCCGACGACGAGCTCTCCGAGGAGATCTCCCAGCTCATCTACTGGCTGCAGGTCATCATGGTCAAGCGTGGCCTGACCCCCGCCGACGTCTACAAGTTCCTCTAGGAGTTCCGTCGTGAGTGCACCCGACGAGATGCTGCGCGTCGCCGTCCCCAACAAGGGTTCCCTGTCGGAGACGGCCACCGACATCCTCAGTGAAGCCGGCTACCGCGGGCGGGGGGACACGAAGTCCCTCACCGTCCGTGACGAGGCCAACGGCGTGGAGTTCTACTTCCTGCGCCCCAAGGACATCGCCATCTACGTGGCCAGCGGTCACCTGGACATGGGTATCACCGGGCGCGATCTGGCGGCCGACACCCGTGAGGAGACCGAGGAGCTCATGGAGCTCGGTTTCGGCTCCTCGACCTTCCGGTACGCCGCTCCGGCGGGGAAGAACTGGACCGTCGCCGACCTCGACGGCAAGCGCATCGCGACCTCGTACCCGAATCTGGTGCGTCGCGACCTTGAACAGCGTGGCTTTGACGCGAAGGTCGTCCGCCTCGACGGCGCGGTCGAGATCTCGATCCGTCTCGGTGTGGCGGACGCCATCGCCGATGTCGTCTCCACCGGCCGTACCCTGCGTCAGCAGGGCCTGGAACCGTTCGGTGAGCCGCTGATCTCCTCAACCGCCGTCGTCGTGGGTCGACGTGGCGCCGACGTCGACGAGCGGCAGCGCGTCTTCCTCAAGCGGCTCGAGGGCATCCTCCACGCCCGCAACTACGTCATGATCGAATACAACTGCCCCCGAAACATCCTGGAGCAGGTATCGTCGATCACGCCGGGCCTGTCCGGCCCCACCGTGTCGCCGCTGGCGCATGAGGACTGGGTGGCCGTCCGCGCGATGGTTCCGCGGAAGGACGCCAACTCCCTCATGGACAAGCTCTCGGCACTGGGAGCCAAGGCCATCCTGGCCAGCGACATCCGCATCGCCAGGATCTGACCCCACCCACCCGTCGTCTCCGGGCCCGGCGTTGATCCGAAAGGTCACGCAGTTCCGTGTCAGACACCCAGAACGATCCCCAGGTCGACCCGCACAACGACCCGAACGCCATGCCGACCGGGCGGACCTACCGACCGGTGACGTTGTCCACGGACATCATCACCTCTGCGGAGTCGATCTCCCGCCAGGCCCATTCCGCAGATTCCTTCCGTACCGAGGAGGATCTCCTCGGCACCATGGAGGTTCCGGCGGACGCCTACTACGGCATCCACGCGCTGCGTGCGGTGGACAACTTCCAGATCTCGCGGACGACCCTGAACCAGCTGCCGGAGTTCATCCGCGGCATGGTGCAGGTGAAGAAGGCCGCCGCGTTGGCGAACCGGCGGCTGCACACCCTGCCGGGGCACAAGGCTGACGCGATCATCTGGGCCTGTGACCAGATCCTCGACAGTCACCGGTGCATGGACCAGTTCCCGATCGACGTCTACCAGGGTGGCGCCGGTACCTCGACGAACATGAACGTCAACGAGGTGGTCGCCAACCTCGCCCTGGAGTACCTGGGGGAGGAGAAGGGGGCCTACGACGTCATCAACCCCAATGACGACGTCAACATGAGCCAGTCCACCAATGACGCCTACCCGACGGGTTTCCGGCTGGGTATCCACACCGCGTTCCAGGAGCTCATCAAGCACCTGGCGGCACTGGAGCGGTCCTTCGCCGCCAAGGGCGATGAGTTCCGGGACATCATCACCATGGGTCGCACCCAGCTGCAGGACGCGGTGCCGGTGAGCCTGGGTGAGGAGTTCACCGCCTTCGCCCGCAACCTGGCAGAGGAGCAGGCGCAGCTCGACCGGGCAGCGAACTTCATGCTCGAGGTCAACCTCGGCGGTACGGCGATCGGCACCGGGGTCAATGCCCCTGCCGGCTATCAGGCACAGGTCACTTCGGCACTGTCGGAGGTGACGGGGCTGGAGATCAAGCCGGCGCGGGACCTGCTGGAGGCGACCAGTGACACGGGCGCATACGTCAACGCGTCCTCGGTGGTTAAGCGTGCGGCGATGAAGCTGTCGAAGATCTGCAACGACCTGCGGCTGCTGTCGTCGGGGCCGCGGGCCGGGCTCAACGAGATCAATCTGCCGGAGCGGCAGGCGGGTTCGTCGATCATGCCGGCGAAGGTCAACCCGGTGATCCCCGAGGTCGTGAACCAGATCTGCTTCAAGGTCTTCGGCAATGACGTGACGATCTCGATGGCGGCGGAGGCCGGTCAGCTGCAGCTCAATGTCATGGAGCCGGTGATCTCGCAGTCCCTGTTCGAGTCGATCCGACTGCTGGCCCGGGCGTGCACCACGCTGCGCACCCTGTGTGTCGTTGACATCACCGCCAATCCGGAGGTCTGCCGCCGCTACGTCGACAACTCCATCGGCATCGTCACCTACCTCAACCCGCTCATCGGCCACCACAACGGCGACCTGGTGGGTAAGGAATGTGCACGGACCGGGAAGTCTGTGCCCGAGGTGGTGCTGGACATGGAGCTGCTGGACAAGGAGACCCTGGACAAGATGCTGAGCACCGAGAACCTGCTGCACCCGGTGTGGCACGGGGAGCTCTTCCTCGACTCCTAACTGGCCTGGTCGTCGGGCCTACAATAGACCGCATGGCTCTTCCTGATGCGGTCACTCTCGCCCACCGTTCCGCGTTGCGGTCCATTGCCCGGGTGGTCGAGGAGACCGGGACGCACTCTGATCCGGACGTCGCGCTGCGCTCGGTGGCGTCCCAGCTCCGACAGGGTGGCGTCCTCGTGATCACCGGGGCCGGGGTCTCCACGGACTCGGGGATCCCCGACTACCGGGGACCACAGGGCTCGCTGGGACGGCACCGGCCGATGACGTACCAGGAGTTCCGGCATGATCCGGCTGCGTCGCACCGGTACTGGGCGCGCTCCTTCGTCGGCTGGCGGGAGATGGCGTCGGCCCGGCCGAATGCGACGCACTACGCCGTCGCCGAGCTGGAGGACGCCGGCATGGTCAGCGGTGTCGTCACCCAGAATGTCGACGGTCTGCACGCCTCCGCAGGATCGCGGAATCTGCTGACCCTGCACGGCGATCTGGCCCGCGTGATCTGCCTGGAGTGCGGTCACACCGAAGACCGCCGTCTCTTCGATGCCCGCCTGGAGGCGGCCAACCCCGGGTATCTGGAGGAGATCCGCCTGGATCCCACGCAGGTCAACCCGGACGGCGACGTGACCCTGGACGCCGCCCACGTGGAGCAGTTCCGGATGGTCGGCTGTGAGGTCTGCGGTTCGGTTCTGCTGAAGCCGGACGTGGTCTACTTCGGGGAACCGGTTCCTGTCGCACGGCGTGAGCGGGCCGCAGAGATGGTGGAGAAGGCGTCCTCCGTGCTGGTGGCGGGTTCGTCACTGGCCGTGATGAGTGGTTACCGGCTGGTGCTCGCCGCCCAGCAGCAGGGTAAGCAGGTCAGCGTCATCAACGGGGGACCGGGGCGGGCGGATGCGAAGGTCGACGTCCTGTGGCGGACGTCGGTCGCGCCGGCGTTCCTGGATCTGCTCGATGAGTTGGGGCTGGAATGAAGACTCCCCGATCCTGCCCACCACGCTCCGGAACCGGCCCGTCTTGATACCGTGATGAGCATGCCCTCACCGAATGAGATGACCGCGCAGAACTACGACTAGTACCTGGAACTCCCGGGGTTCCGTGAGACCGGATACCACCTGACCAGGCAGAACCGGCTTGACCCGGAGGTTGCACTCGGCTGGTCCCTGTCGCTGCCCTATGAGCTCGGACCTGACCGCATCATCGACGGCCCCGGGCCCGCACCAGAGCCGAAGAAGGGCCTGAAGAAGCTCTTCGGCGGTGGCGGTGACGAGAGCCGCAACCGCCACATGCTCAACGGTTCCTGGAGCGTCACCGACGGGAAGGGGGCCCTGCAGACCGCGCTGGCCCTGCTCAATGACGCAGGAGATCCCGGGTACCGCGCTCTTCGCCCGACACTGTCTGACCTGGTGACCCTGCCGGTCGCCGAGCGTGGCCAGCACGTCGACGGCATCATCGCCGCAACCCGCCAGGCAGTGGATCCGGAGGTACCGGACGAGGCGGTCGCTGCCGAAGTCCGCCGGATCGTCGGACCGTTCCTCATGGAGGAATCGGTCATGGCACTACCCTCGACCCTGCCTGTCGACACGGTCGACTGGGACACCGCCCGTGCCCTGCGGATCCTGTGGATGGCGCACGGCGCCGGCTGCATCACCGAACAGGACGCCGAGCCCCTGGTCCGCGGCGCCCTGGACATCACCCGTCAGGCCCACGGTTCCTGGCGGGAGCACGCCGACGGATTCATCGTCGGGCGGACGCAGTGGTGCGAGACCATCGACGAGGGCTCCTTCGAGTACGTCGGCGGCATAGTGATCGCGCTTCACCACCCGGAGTCACCGTGGGTGACGACGCCACTTCGGTGACGCGTCCTCAATGACCGTTGCCAGGTTGGGAAACACGGGATAGCCTTGTGCGATACACGTATCGTAGGAGGTGATTCCGATGCCGATGTCCATCCGATTCTCGCCCGAGGAAGAGGCACGACTTGAAGCTCTGTCCACCAGGACAGGCCGATCCAAGAGCTTCTATGTCCGTCAGGCGGTTCACACCTATCTCGATGAGATTGAGCAAGCCTACTGGCAGGATGAGGCAGTCCGGAAATGGGAACAGGCTGGGAAGCCGTCCCGACCAGCTGAGGAACTCTGGGAGGAACTGGGACTGTGAACCAGAGGGGGAAGCCATGGGGGCTGGAAACAACGCCAGAGTTCGACCGCGCCGCACGCAAACTGGACCGGCAGATTCTCCGGAGAATCAAGACCTACCTGGATGAGGTCTGCGGGCTCGATGATCCGCGTGACCGGGGTAAAGGACTGACCGGGAATCTGTCCGGATACTGGCGCTACCGAATCGGTGACTACCGGGTCCTGGCGGAGATCCGCGACGAAGAGATCATCATCGTCGCCGTTGCACTCGGGCACCGCTCCAACGTCTACTGATCACCGTCACGCGAACTCGGGCGGCACCCCCGGGTACTCCGGCGGGGTGCCGTTGAAGGCGGGGCAGATCTTCTGGAAGGAGCACCAGCCGCACAGTTTCGAGGTCTTCGGCGCGAAGTTGCCGGACCGGGCGTCGGTTCCCACCGCGTCCCAGATCCGGCCGAGGTCCTTCTCCACGTAGTTGAGTTCCGCCGGGGTCGGGGAAAGGACCATGTCGTCTCTGACCTTGAGGTACATCAGCCGCAGCTGCTCGGGGATGTGGTCGTAGAGCCGCCACCACACCAGGGCGTAGAACCGCATCTGGAACATCGCCTGGCCGGCGAACCGGGGGATCGGCTTCTTCCCGGTCTTGTAGTCGACCACCCGGACCTCGCCGGTGGGGGCGACGTCCACCCGGTCGATGAACCCGCGGACCGGCACCCCGTTCGGCAGGGTGAGGTCGACGAACTTCTCCATCGAGTCCGCGTCGAAGGCCTCCGGATTCTCCATGAGGAAATAGCCCTTGACCAGGTCACGGGAGGCGATGAGGAAGTCCATGAAGTCGGACTCCGGCACCAGCTCATTGAGCTGGGGGTCCTTCGCCGTCATCGCCGCCCAGTGCGGCTTGAGCATCTTCACCGCCGTCGGGTAGGTGCGCTCCTCGCGTGGCAGCCCGTGCAGTTCCTCCAGGACGGCGTGGACGAGCGTCCCCTTGACCTGGGCGACGGTGCTGGGTTCGGGAAGCCGGTCGATCGCCCGGAAGCGGTAGAGCAGCGGGCACTGGTTGTAGTCGCCGACACGGGAGGGGGACAGGGCGAGCGGACGGCGTTTCGCGGGAGCGGGTGAAACAGACTCAGAAGTCACAGGTGGGACAGCATCTTTCCGGGGTTGAGGATGCCCGTGGGGTCCACGGCGTCCTTGATTGAACGGTGCAGGCGGCGGTTGCCCTCGTCGAGCTCCGTCGCCAACCACTCCGCCTTCAGCGCGCCGACACCGTGCTCGCCGGTGATCGTGCCACCGAGCTCCAGGCCCAGCCCCATGATCCGGTGGAAGGCGTCGTAACCGGCCGTGACGGAGGCCGGGTCATCGTTGTCGAAGAAGACCGAGGGGTGGGTGTTGCCGTCGCCGGCGTGGGCGATCACGGCGACCTGGATCCCGGTCTCCTTACCGATGCGGGTGATCCCGTCGCAGAACTCCGCCAGCCTGTCGCGGGGGACGCACACGTCGTCGAGCATCTGCCCGCCACCGTGGGACTGCGCGTGGTGCTCGAAGGCGGTCTGGGCGGAGCGGCGGGCGGCGACCAGCATCTCGGAGTCGTCCGGATTGTCGGCGAAGGCCACGTCGACGGCACCGTGGGTCTGCACGATGTCGGCGAAAGCCTCGGCATCGGCGGAGGCGGTGGTGGCGTCCGACTGCATGATGAGCACCGCACCGACCGTGGCATCCAGTCCGAAGTCAGTCATGTCCTGGATCATGCCGACGGTGGTGCCGTCCATCATCTCCAGCAGGGAGGGGGTGGCACCGGT
This sequence comes from Corynebacterium variabile, assembly GCF_006539825.1. GTDB lineage: Bacteria > Actinomycetota > Actinomycetes > Mycobacteriales > Mycobacteriaceae > Corynebacterium > Corynebacterium variabile. The sequence goes on along the minus strand of NZ_BJNT01000009.1, from coordinate 38,636 downwards.
GCGCATGTACGCGGAGACGGCGGACGCTGCGGCCGTGACCGAGGGGAAGGTCGCCAGGGCGGACAGGGGGTCAGGGCCCAGGGGCACGAGCTTGAGGGTGGCTTCGACGATGACGCCGAGGGTGCCTTCGGAGCCGGTGAACAGGGCGGTGAGATCGAGCCCGGCAACGCCCTTGACGGTGCGGTGCCCCAGGCGGGTGACGGTGCCGTCAGCCAGGACCACCGTGATCTCGCGGACGTACTCGCGGGTCACTCCGTACTTCACACAGCACATGCCACCCGCGTTGGTCGCGATGTTTCCGCCGATCGAGCACATCGCGTAGGAGCCGGGATCCGGCGGGTAGGCCAGCTCCTTCTTCTTCAGCGCGTCCTTGAGGTCTTTGTTGATGATCCCGGGTTCGACGGTGACGGTCTTGTTCTCCTCGTCGATCTCCAGGATCCGGTCCATGTTCCGCACGGACAACAGGATGCCACCGTCGACGGCGCAGGCACCGCCGGAGAGGCCGGAGCGGGCGCCCTGCGGCACCACGGGAATGCCGTGCTCATGGGCGAACCGCATGGTGGCGACCACGTCATCGACCGACTGCGCACGGACAAGCGCCAGGGGTCGGCCGTCGGCGCGGTAGACGGATTCATCCGTGGAGAAGGTCTCCAGGATGTCCGGATCGGTGGAAAGTGAGCCGGTCAGGTGGTCGGCAAGAGCGCTGAGAGAGGTGGAGTCAGACATAACCCAGCATTTTACCGGGGCTGAGGATACCGGTGGGGTCCACGGCCTCCTTGATGACGCGGTGCAGGTGACGGTTCCCTTCATCCAGTTCCCGGGCCAGCCACTCCGCCTTGAGGACGCCGACCCCGTGTTCACCGGTGATCGTCCCGCCCAGGGACAGGCCCAGGGCCATGATCCGGTCGAAAGCCTCGGTGGCCGCTGCCTGGGAGGCGGCGTCCTGCTGGTCGTAGAAGACCGAAGGGTGGACGTTTCCGTCACCGGCGTGGGCGACAAGGGCGATCATCGTGCCGGTCTCCTCGCGGATCGCCTCGACGCCGGAGCAGAACTCGGCGAGTTGGGAGCGGGGGACGCAGACGTCGTCGATGAGCTGGCCACCGCCGTGGGCGCGGGCGTAGTGCTCATTGCCGGGCTGGACGGACCGCCGGGCGGCGACCAGCATCTCCGAATCCTGGGCGTTGTCGGCGAAGGCGACATCGACGGCGCCGTGGTCCCGGGCAACCGCGGCGAAGGCCTCGGTGTCCGCGGCAGCCGTGGTGGAGTCCGACTGCATGATGAGGACAGCGCCGACGGAGTCATCCATGCCGAAGTCACCGATGGCGTTGATGAAACCGATGGAGTTGCCGTCCATCATCTCCAGCATCGACGGGGTCGCACCGGTGGCCATGTAGGCGGCCACGGCCTCGGTGGCGGTGCGCACATCAGGGAAGGTCGCCAGGGCGGACAGGGGGTCAGGGCCCAGGGGCACGAGCTTGAGGGTGGCTTCGACGATGACGCCGAGGGTGCCTTCGGAGCCGGTGAACAGGGCGGTGAGATCGAGCCCGGCAACGCCCTTGACGGTGCGGTGCCCCAGGCGGGTGACGGTGCCGTCAGCCAGGACCACCGTGATCTCGCGGACGTACTCGCGGGTCACCCCGTATTTCACGCAGCACATGCCCCCGGCGTTCGTGGCGATATTGCCGCCGATCGAGCATAGGGCCACCGATCCCGGATCCGGTGGGTAGGCGAGTCCGTAGGGACGCAGGGCGTTCTTCAGGTCGAGGTTGATGATGCCCGGTTCGACGGTGACGGTCTTGTTCTCCTCGTCCACCGCGAGAATCCGGTCCATGGCCTTGACCGACAGGAGGATGCAGCCGTCCACGGCACAGGCACCGCCGGAGAGGCCGGAGCGCGCGCCCTGCGGAATCACCGGAATGCCGCGCTCATGGGCGAACCGCATCGTGGCGACCACATCGTCGACGCAGGTCGCCCGGACGAGGGCCAGGGCCGCACCGTCGGGCCGGTGCTCGGACTCGTCGAGGGAGTAGGTGGCCAGCACGTCCGGGTCGGTGGTCAGCGAGCCGGCGAGGAGTCCAGCCAGCACAGAGAGATCGGCGGAATGGTCGGTCACAGGTGCTCCAGCATCTTTCCGGGGTTGAGGATGCCGGTGGGGTCCACGGCGTCCTTGAGTGAACGGTGGAGGCGGCGGTTACCCTCGTCGAGTTCCCTGGCCAGCCATTCCGACTTGAGGTTTCCGACGCCGTGCTCGCCGGTGATCGTCCCACCGAGTTCGAGTCCCAGCGCCATGATCTGGTCGAAGGCGTCCTGGGCACGGGCCACGGAGGCGCCGTCGGCGGTGTCGAAGAAGACGGAAGGGTGCATATTCCCGTCGCCGGCGTGGGCGATCACGGCGACCATCGCACCGGTGGAGTCGCTGATGGCGTCCACCCGGTCGCAGAATTCCGCCATCGCCGAGCGCGGGATGCAGACGTCATCGAGCAACTGGCCGCCACCGTGGGCCTGGGCGTAGTGCTCCCAGGCCGGCTGGGCGGAGCGTCGGGCGGCGACGAGCATCTCGGAATCCTGGGCATTATCGGCGAAGGCGACGTCATGGGCACCGTTGTCCGTGGCGACCGCGGCGAAGGCCTCGGTGTCCGCGGCAGCGGTGGTGGAGTCCGACTGCATGATGAGGACCGCACCGACCGACTCGTCGAGACCGAAGTCGCCGAGGGCGTTGACCATGCCGATGGTCTTCGCGTCCATCATCTCCAGCAGGGAGGGGGTCGCGCCGGTGGCCATGTACGCCGCCACGGTCTGCACTGCGGCCTTGACCGAGGGGAAGGTCGCCAGGGCGGAGAGCGGATCCGGCCCCAGCGGCACGAGCTTCAGGGTCGCCTCGACGATGACGCCGAGGGTGCCCTCGGAGCCGGTGAACAGCCCCGCCAGGTCGAGTCCGGCAACACCCTTCACGGTCCGGTGGCCCAGGCGGGTCAGTGTCCCGTCGGCGAGCACGACCGTGATCTCGCGGACGTACTCGCGGGTCACGCCGTACTTCACACAGCACATGCCGCCCGCGTTGGTGGCGATGTTGCCGCCGATGGAACACATCGCCACCGATCCCGGATCCGGGGGATAGGCAAGGCCGTAGGAGCGCAGCGCCTTCTTCAGGTCCAGGTTGATGATGCCGGGCTCCACGGTGACGGTCTTGTTCTCCTCGTCCACCGCGAGAATCCGGTCCATGGACTTCACCGACAGCAGGATGCAGCCGTCCACCGCATTCGCCCCGCCCGAGATACCCGAGCGCGCCCCCTGCGGCACCACCGGGATGCCGTGGGCGTGGGCGAAACGCATCGTCGTCACCACGTCGTCGACCGAATGTGCCCGGACCAGGGCGAGCGGCGTCCCGTCCGGGGAGTAGAGGGACTCGTCACGGGAGAAGGTGGCGAGAATGTCGGGATCGGTGGTCAGCGACCCGGTGAGGAGAGAACCGAGCTCAGCATCGAGGTCGGCGACGTCAACAGTGTCCACAGTGCTCATACACCTGACTGTAGTCCGCGGCCGAACACGCTTTTACAGCGGCAGCCCGGCGCGGCGACGCCCCTCCCGTACCACCTGGCTGACCACCGTGAGCAGCAGCATGTAGCCCGCGATGACGTACACGGTGGAAATCCCCAGAATCTCGAAGACCAGGGCGCCGCCCACGGCTCCTGTCGCGAGCCCGAGCCACAGCAGCAGGTGGGAGATCCAGCGGATATGCCCGCCACCGAAGAAGGAGTCCACCAGTCGCTGGCCCATCTTCACCAGGGTGCCGGTCATGTAGGTCAGCGGGACCGCGACCTCACCGTCGCGTTCGAAGACACTGTTCAGTGCACCGATACCGACCGAGAGCACCAGCATCGCCGCCCGCTCGGTATCGAGGGCGACCAGTAGTGCGGACAGTCCGAAGAGCGCGGTGACGGTGACCATCACCGCTTCCCGCCCCCGGGTGAGATCCCACAGGTTCCGGGCCAGCCGGTGGACCAGCGCACCGAGGATCACGCCGCCGAGGAACAGCCCGAGGCAGCTACCTGCGAGGACGGCGAGATTCCCGTCACCCTCAACCGCGGCGGTGGCGAATCGGGTGGTGTTGCCGGACATGAAGGACAGGAAGACACCGCCGAGGTAGAGGAAGCCGACGGAGTCGACGAATCCGGCGAGAACGGTGAGGGCGACAGCGAGCAGCTGTTCGCCACGGCGGTAGGTGTGCACGCGACCACGCTACCGTGGGGGCATGTCCAGCACACCGAACAGACTCGCTGACTCCACCTCCCCGTACCTGCGTCAGCACGCCGACAACCCGGTCGACTGGTGGCCCTGGGGCCCGGAGGCCTTCGCCGAGGCCCGCCGCCGGGATGTCCCTGTCTTCCTGTCGATCGGTTACGCCACCTGCCACTGGTGCCATGTCATGGCGCGGGAGAGCTTCTCTGATCCGGATATCGCCGCGCAGATCAACGCCGGTTTCGTGGCGGTGAAGGTCGACCGGGAGCAGCACCCGGGCGTCGACGCCGTCTACATGCAGGCCACCCAGGCGCTCACCGGGCAGGGCGGCTGGCCGATGACGGTGGTCACCGACGCCGACGGTCGGCCGTTCTTCGCCGGTACCTACTTCCGGCCCGACCAGCTCACGCAGCTCCTCGCAGCGCTGGTACGGACCTGGCGGGAGGACCGGACGCAGGTGGACGCTGTGGCCGGCAGGCTCACCGCGGCCCTGGCAGCAGCGTCGGAGGAGGGCGGGTCGGCGTCCTGGCACGCCGACGAGGACACCGAGGCGCTCCCGGCGCGGATCGTCGCCGCCGGTGCCGGGGTGGTCGAGGGTGCACCGACGTTCCCGCCGACGGCTGCGCTGCTGGGCCTGGTCCGCTACGCCGAGCAGGAGGGCGCACAGAACTCCGCGGTGAAGGACGCCGCCCTCGACCGGGTGGCCACGACTCTCCACGACATGGTCCGGGGTGGCCTGTTCGACCAGCTCGGCGGCGGGTTCCACCGCTACTGCGTGGACGCCACGTGGACCGTCCCGCACTTCGAGAAGACCCTCTACGACAATGCGCTGCTGGTCCGTGCCATGTCCGCGTACCTGGCCCACCGCCCCGGGGACAGGCTGGTCCGGCGGGCCATGGAGCTCACCTGCAGTTACCTCACCTCGGTCATGCGTACCGGCACCACCGGCGATCTCTTCGTCAGCAGTCTCGACGCCGACACCGACGGGGTCGAGGGCCTGACCTACACGTGGACACCCTCGGAGATCGCCGAGGTACTGCAGGCTCGGGGACAGGACGCCACGGCGGCGGCCACCGCCTACGGAGTGACCCCCGACGGCCATCTCGACGGCCGGTCCGTCCTCACGCTGCGCGGGGATGCCCCGGACGAACAGGTCCGTCAGGCCCTGCTGGCTGCGAGGGCGCAGCGTCCTCAACCGGGGATCGACGACAAGCTCATCACCGCCTGGAACGCCATGGCCGCCGTCGCCCTCACCGAGACCGGCGATCCGGAGGGGCAGCGCGCCACGGCCGCGCTCCTGGAACACGCGGTACTCACCGACGACGAGGGCACGGTCCTCGATGTGACCCGTTGTCCCGGCGCGCCGGGCACATTGGAGGACTGCGCCTGGCTGCTGCTGGCCATGGTCCGGGCCTGGGAGCACGGCGAGGATCTCGTCAGTGAGGTCAGTGAACTGGTCAGCTACACCCAGCTCGTCTTCTCCCGCGATCGCGGGACCTGGTACGACGGCGCCGAGGCCGTGGCAGGCACCGGCGTGCGTCCCCGGGAGCCCTATGACGGCGCCACTCCGGCTGCCGTGGGAGTGCTCGCTGAAGCACTCACCTATGCAGGACGCCTCGCCCAGTCGCAGGAGGACACCGACCTGCACGTCCTCGGGGACCGTTGGCTGGTCGAGGCACGCCGGATCCTCGACGCCCACGGTGAGGCCGTGGAGCGTCACCTGTCGGCGGCCGGTGGGTGGCTGTGTGCCCTGGAGGCGCATCTCGCCGGGCCGGTGACCGCGGTGACGCGCGGTGCGTCCGACGGTCAACTGGCCGCACTGAGGGCGGACCTGGGCACCTCCGCCCTGATCCTGCGCACCGAGGACGGGGCGGGGCTCATCGGTGCACTGTCTGACGGCGACGGCAGCGCCGCGCTGGTCCAGATCTGCCGCGCCGGGGTCTGCGGAGTGGCACAGAATCTGGGGGAGTGAGACGCGTGCTCTAGACTGTCCAGGTTCACGACTTCGACTCTTAAGGGGAACCCCGTGGCCTACTCCGGTCCGTTCCAGCCCGGCGACCGGGTCCAGCTCACCGACGCCAAGCGCCGGCACTACACCATCACCCTCGAGGAGGGCGAGAGCTACTTCACCCACAAGGGCCAGATCAGACACGACGACATCATCGGCAAGGACGAGGGCACCGTCGTCATGTCCCACGTCGGTGGTGAGTACCTCTGCTTCCGCCACCTGCTCGTCGACCACGTGCTCTCCATGCCGCGCGGTGCCGCGGTCATCTACCCGAAGGACGCCGCCCAGATCCTCGTCGAGGGCGACATCTTCCCCGGTGCCAAGGTCCTGGAGGCCGGTGCCGGTTCCGGCGCCCTGTCGATGACCCTGCTTCGTGCTGTCGGCGACCACGGCAAGCTCATCTCCTACGAGATCCGCGAGGACCACCTCGACTACGCCGAGGACAATGTCACCGAGTACATGGGTGGCCACCCGGAGAACTGGGATCTGCGCCTCGGCGACCTCAAGGATGTCACCGTGGAGGACACCGACGGTCCCGTCGACCGCGTCATCCTCGACATGCTCGCCCCCTGGGAGTGCCTGGAGACCGTCCGCGACCTGCTGATCCCCGGCGGCGTCTTCATGACGTACGTGGCCACCGTGCCGCAGCTGATGAAGGTCATGGAGGGCATCCGCGAGCTCAAGTGCTTCACCGAGCCGAAGGCGTGGGAGTCCCTGGTCCGCGAGTGGAAGGTCGAGGGCCTGGCCACCCGCCCGGAGCACCGGATGAACGCCCACACCGCCTTCCTCGTCTGGGCACGACGCCTCGCCGACGGCACCGTCGCCCCGCGTCCCCAGCGACGCGCACGGAAGTAGTACAGCGCCGGGGCACGGAAGCACCACCCCCTGTAAGCCGGTACCGGCCTACACAGGGTTACCTCCCTTGTAGACTGTGGGCATGACCAACGGCCCGGCTCACGACACCACAGCAGACGCCCGCCACGGCAGCCCCCCCGGTGGCACCGGCGGCCCCACCTCTCCCGTGGACTCCGGTCCCGAGTCCTACCGCCAGCTCCAGCTGGCCAACCGGACCCTCGGCACCCGCAACGCCAAGCTCACCGAGCTCCTCAAGGCCAGCCGCGACAAGCTCGACGAGCTCAACGGTCGGCTGGACGCCCTGGCGGAGCCGCCCAGCACCTACGGCACCCTCCTGGAGACCGGCCCGGACGCCTTCACCGCCGAGGTCCACACCGCGGGCCGCCGGATGCGCCTGATGGTCAGCCCCCGTGTCGACCGTATCGACCTCACCCCCGGCGCCCTGGTGCGCCTGGGGGAGGGTTCACAGGTCGTCGAGGTGTGCGGCACCACCGACACCGGTGATCTCGCCTCCGTCGTCGAGGTCGTCGACGCGTCCCGCATCGTGGTCGCCGACAAGCTCGGCGAGGAGTCCCTCATGAAATGCGCCGGGGCGCTTACCTCCGAGATCGAGGCGAAGCAGGTCGGTCCCGGGGACTCGGTCGTCGTCGACCGGCGCGCCGGGTACGCCTTCGAGGTCATCACCCGCGCCGAGGTGGAGAATCTGGTGCTCGAGGAGGTGCCGGACGTCGACTACTCCGACATCGGTGGCCTGACCAGCCAGATCGAGCAGTTGCACGATGCGGTGGAGCTGCCGTTCCTGCACCCGGAGCTCTACCGGGACTACGGTCTGCTGCCGCCCAAGGGCGTCCTGCTCTACGGCCCCCCCGGCTGCGGTAAGACGCTCATCGCCAAGGCCGTGGCGTCCTCGCTGGCGCGTCGGATGGACGCCGCGGGCGACGGCCCGACCGACGGGAACTCCCGCTCCTACTTCCTCAACATCAAGGGCCCGGAACTGCTCAACAAGTTCGTCGGTGAGACCGAGCGTCAGATCCGCCTGATCTTCGAGCGCGCCCGCAAGATCGCCTCCGCCGGCGCCCCGGTGATCATCTTCTTCGACGAGATGGAGGCCATCTTCCGCACCCGTGGTACCGGTGTCTCCTCAGACGTGGAGTCCACGGTCGTGCCGCAGCTGCTCGCCGAGATCGACGGTGTGGAGGGACTGCGCAATGTCATCGTCATCGGCGCCTCCAACCGTGAGGAGCTCATCGACCCGGCGATCCTGCGTCCGGGGCGCCTCGACGTGAAGATCCGGGTGCAGCGACCGGACCGGGAGGCGTCGCTCGACATCCTCGGCAAGTACCTCACCGACGATCTGCCGCTGGATCCCGCAGTCACCGCCGCCGAACTGCGGGAACGGGTGGTCAACGGCCTGTTCTCCCACGCCCGGCCGTTCCTCACCCTGCACTTCTCCGACGGCTCCGCCCGCGACCTGTTCTACGGCGACTTCGCCTCGGGGGCGATGCTGGCCAATATCGTCGACCGGGCGAAGAAGTTCGCCATCAAGGACGCCCTGCGCGGCACCGGGTCCGGCATCTCCGCCGAGCACATCGACCTGGCGGTCGCCCAGGAGTGCCACGACAACGACGACCTGCCGGACACCACCAACCCCGCGGAGTGGGCGCGGATCTCCGGCCACAGTTCCCGCCGCGTCGTCGACATCACCGTCCACCAGCAGGAGGCCACCGCATGACCCCGAAGCGGATCATCGGCACCGAGACCGAGTTCGGGATCATCGCCCCCGACGAACCCACCGCCAGCCCGATCGACACCTCCACCCAGGCCGTGATCGCCTATGCGGCGTCCTCCGGTGCCGGGGTGAACCGACGGACCCGGTGGGACTACGCACAGGAGTCACCGCTGCGTGACGTGCGTGGTTTCGACCTGCGCCGTTACCGCACCGCCCCGGTGATCGACCCGAACGCCCTGGGCAACGCCAACGTGGTCACCACCTCCGGGGCCCGGTTCTACGTCGACCACGCCCACCCCGAGTACTCCTCGCCGGAGACGACGGACGCCTGGGACGCGGTGATCTGGGACAAGGCCGGCGAACTGATGATGCATGAGGCCGCGGTGGCCTCCGGGCAGGTCGAGGACCAGCCCCGCCTGCAGATCCACAAGAACAACGTCGACGGCAAGGGCGCGTCCTACGGCGCCCACGAGAACTACCTCTACCCGCGCAGCTACGACGCCGAGGCGGTCCAGGCCGCCCTGATCCCGCACTTCGTCACCCGGCAGGTCTACACCGGTGCCGGACGCGTCGGGCTGGGGGAGTCCGGGCAGAATCCGGGCTTCCAGATCAGCCAGCGTGCCGACTACATCGAGACGACCGTCTCCCTGGAGACCACGCTGAACCGCGGCATCATCAACACCCGCGATGAGCCGCACTCCGGCTCGGACTGGGCACGGATGCACGTCATCATCGGGGACGCCAATCTTTCCGAGTTCGCGACTTTCCTCAAGATCGGAACCACCGCCCTGGTGCTCGACGCCGTCGGCGCCGGGGTCGACTTCTCCGACATCGCCCTCTACGAACCGGTGGCGGCGGTCCGCGAAATTTCCCGTGACCTGGAGTGCACCCACCCGGTGCGGCTCTACGGCAACCGGGAGATGACCGCGGTGCAGATCCAGCAGGAGATCCGGAACCGGGTCACCGAAGCGCTGGCCGACAGCCTCGTCGGGCACGACCAGCTGGTCCTCGACGTGTGGGGCGACATCCTCGACGATCTTGCCGGGGACCCGATGACCACCTCGGACCGTCTGGACTGGACGGCGAAGCTGTCGCTGCTCAACGCCTACCGGGCCCGCGGCCTGGAGTGGACCGATCCTCGCCTGGCGATGGTGGACATCCAGTACCACGACATCGATCCGGCGAAGGGCCTCTACAACGCGCTGGTGCGCAAGGGTCGGATCCGTACCCTGGTTCCGCCCGAGGAGGTCCGCGCCGCGGTGACCACACCGCCGACCACCACCCGTGCCTGGCTGCGTGGAGAAGTCGCCCGCCGGTTCCCGGAACAGCTGCTGGCGGCGAACTGGGACTCGCTGATCCTCGACGTCCCCTGCGCCGGCTCGTCCGCGACCCGCGTCCTGCTGCCGGACCCCTCCCGCGCCACGGCGGCGGAGCTGGAGGACGCCCTGGCGACTGTCACCGACGCCGCCGGCCTCATCGCCGTGCTCACGGAGATCATGCCGGAGAGTGTCCTCGGCCTCGATTGAGCGGCCGACTGCTAGCCTGAAGAACGTTGACACACACTAACCAGAACAACCGGGAGATGTTTCACAGATGACCAGCGGCGGACAGGGCCAGATCCACGGTGGACGAGGACGCGACGAGGGCACGACGCCCGATGACGTCACCGCCTCCGGGCAGGAGCAGCTCAAGGTCAGCGGTACCGACGACCTGCTCGACGAGATCGACGGGCTGCTCGAGTCGAACGCCGAGGAGTTCGTGAAGTCCTATGTGCAGAAGGGCGGAGAGTGAGCACCGTCCACACGCGCCGGATCACCGGTCTGGAGACCGAGTTCGGCATCACCAGTGTCCTGGACTCGCACCGCAGGCTCGGCCCGGACGAGGTGGCCCGCTACCTGTTCGCCCCGGTGGTCGACCGGTACCGCAGTTCGAACATCTACTGGCGCAACGGATCGCGCGTCTACCTGGATGTCGGCGCGCACCCCGAGTACGCCACCGCCGAGTGTGACTCCTTGCACCAGCTGGTCGCCTACGACCGTTCCGGGGAGGTCATCTTCCACCGGCTCGCCGAGCAGTGTGAGCGGACGCTCGCCGAGCGCGGTATCGGCGGCAAGGTCTACCTGCTGAAGAACAACACCGACTCCCTCGGCAACTCCTACGGCTGCCACGAGAACTTCCTGGTCAGCCGGGATGTTCCACTGAAGGCACTATCCGCCCAACTGCTGCCCTTCCTCGTCACCCGCCAGCTGATCTGCGGTGCGGGGAAGATCAGTGTGCCGGCCCCCGGTGCCCCCAACGAGAACTTCGGACCGGGGTTCTGCCTCTCGCAGCGCTCCGACCATGTCTGGGAAGGGGTCTCCTCGGCGACGACACGCTCCCGGCCGATCATCAACACCCGCGACGAGCCCCATGCGGACTCGGCCCGGTACCGCCGGCTGCACGTCATCGTCGGTGACTCGAACATGTCCGAGACCACCACGGCGCTGAAGGTCGGCTCCGCCCTCCTGGTCCTCGAAATGATCGAGGCGGGGGTGGAGCTGCCGGACTTCGAGCTGTCCAACGAGATCCGGTCGATCCGGGAGATCTCCCGCGACTTCAGCGGCTCCACCCCGCTGGACCTGCGCAACGGCGGCACTGTCACGGCACTGGCGATCCAGCAGGCCTTCCACGCCGCCGCCGTCGACTGGCTGGACCAGCGGGAAGAGGACGGCACCGGCACACCGAACTCGCAGCTCGCCGACGTCGTCGACCTGTGGGGACGCGTACTCGACTGCTTCGGCACCGGTGACTTCTCCCCGGTGGACACCGAGATCGACTGGGTGATCAAGAAGTCGCTCATCGACGCGGTCGCCGAGCGCGGCAACCTGGAGATCACCGATCCACGTCTCGCACAGATCGACCTGACCTACCACGACATCAATCCGGACCGCGGCCTGTTCCACCTGCTGGTGCGCCGTGGTCGGGCGAAGACTCTCATCGACCCGGCGGAGATCCTCGCCGCCACCGAGCAGGCGCCGGCGACGACCCGTGCCGCGGTCCGCGGAAAGTTCCTCCACGCCGCCGAGGAGTCCACCCGGCAGACGACGGTCGACTGGACCCGCCTGAAGGTCAACGGCGAGGGCGGGGGAGAGCTGCTGCTCCCGGACCCGTTCTGCACCGGGTCACCCGAGATCGACGCCGCCCTGGCCGACCTCACCGACCTGCTCGCCGAGGCGCCGGCATGAGTTCCCGCAACCGACCGGTCAAGGTCTACTGGGAGGACGCGGCCTCCCGGATCCTCAACCTGCTGATCACCCTGTCGGACGAGCCGAAGTTCCGGTCGACAGCGTGGATCGGTGCCAAAGTCGACGGCTACTCCGGGGCACCGGACACGGTCCGTAAGCAGCTGGAACGTGACCGGGCCCTGCTCGCCGACCTGGGTGTGCGGCTGGAGGAGAAGAGCACGCCTGACGATGACGGGCAGACCGAGAAGCTCTACCGGCTCGACACCGCCTCCTCCTACCTGCCCACCGTGCAGTTCACCCCGGGGCAGTGGGATGCGGTCGCCGCGGCCGGGCGCTGGGCGATGGAAGACAACCTGGCGGAGGCGGTACAGGCTGCGGTGGTCAAACTGACCCCGGCCAGTCCGCTGGACGCCGGTCACGGCGTCGCCCCGGTCGTCGGTGCGGTCCCGGACTCCACCGACCTCACCGACACGGATGTCCGTCGGCTGCGCCACGCCCTCGACCACCGGCTGCGGCTGCGGTTCCACTACTGGCCCCGGCTGACCGCCGACGCACAGGAGCGCACCCTGGAACCCTGGGGTGTCGCCGCCGTCGACGGCCGGCTGTTCCTCACCGGCCTCGACGTCGACCGGGGTGCCCAGCGCACCTTCCGGCTCTCCCGTATCGCCGAACTGGAGATCGTCGAGGAGTTCTGTGCCTGGCCGGTACCGGACAGGCCGGTCCGTGCCCTGGTCACGGAAGGACTTGAGGCGGCGTCCACCCTGGTCACCGCCCGTGTCCTCTTCCGCAGTGAGGGGGCACTGGAACTGCGTGCCCACGCCCACGGTGGCCCCGTGGCCCACGGCGAGGGCGAACTGCTCACCGTCGGCCCGGTCGACCGGACCTGGCTGGCACGCACCGCCGCCGCCTACGCACCGGACGCCGTCGTCCTCGATCCGCCGGACCTCGTCGACGACATCGTCGCCCGTCTGGAACGCGCCCACGATCTCCTGGGAGGAGCCCGATGACCACCCGCGCCGTACCACGGAAGGGGTCCCGGAAGAGCACCCTGATCCAGCTGCGCCGCGTTCTCTCGGTGCTGGCGTGGCTGCGTGCCCACCCGGACGCCTCCCTGATGACCACGGCGGACCGTTTCGGTGTCTCCGTGCCGCAGCTCACCGAGGAGCTGACCCGGGTCCAGGAGAGCGGACTGCCCGGGCTGCTGCCGGGCTCGCTGGTCGATCTCACGGTGACCGGGGCACGCGTCACGCTCAACGACACCTTCGGGCTGGACAGACCCCTGGCGCTCACGGACGCAGAGGCCGACACCCTGCAGCTGAACCTGGAGAAACTGGCCAGCATCCTCACCGACGGGGAACAGGATGATGCGGACACCGCGGCGACCAGGCTGCGGGCACTGGTGGAGACCGGTGAAGATTCCGGTGCAGATTCCGGGGACGTCGCCCCTGTGCGTCCGGCCGGCCCGGGAGCGGGTGTGCTCGCGCAGCTGCGCCGGGCGGTAGCCGCACGTCGGTGGGTGCGGTTCAGCTACCTGTCGGTCTCCTCCGACAGTCTCACCACCCGAGAGCTCATCCCCGATCAGGCCAGCGTCCTTGACGGTGTCGGTTACCTGTGGGGCCGCACCGACGCCGACCAGACAGCCGCGGACCAGCGGTGCTTCGCGGTGACCCGGATGGACACCGTGGAGATCCTGGACCGGCCCGCTCCCGCGGCGCTGCCCCGGGAGATCGACGCCGAGGACCCGTTCGGGTTCCGGACAGCCGAGCAGTGGGCGGAACTGGAGCTCACCGAGAAGGCGATGTGGATGCTGGAGTACCTGCCGGTGTGGCACATCGACGGCACCCGGGTGGAGATCCCGGACACCGGCGCCTGGCTGGAACGCTTCATCCTCGCCTACGCCCCGGAGATCACCGCCGTGGTCCCGGACACACTTGCCGGGCGGGTGGGGCAACGATCTTCCGCTGCATTGGCCGCCTACCGCCGACTGGCGTAGTCTGACCACTGTCACTTCCGGGTCCGACAGGTCCGGTCACCCCAATGAAAGGCACTGACCCCATGGGTAACCTCGGATGGGTTGAGATTCTCATCATCGTCGTGGTCCTGCTCCTGCTCTTCGGCGCGACCCGACTGCCCAACATGGCACGCTCCCTGGGCCGCTCCATGCGCATCTTCAAGGCCGAGATGAAGGAGATGAAGAACGACGACAAGCCGGCCATCGAGGCCCCCGCCGTCTCCCCGGAGGCCGAGGCCGCCCGCCGTATCGCCGACCCGTCCTCCGTGGTGAACGACGCCGCGAAGGACGCTGAGTCCCGGGAGTCCTAGACCCCGACAATGGCCACCACTGAACAGGCCGGAGGCCGCGCCACGCGACCCCGGCGCACCTCGCGACGCCGGGCCCGGGCAGAGGGCGCGAACATGTCGCTCGTCGAGCACCTCAAGGAGCTGCGACGCCGTCTGCTCATCGCGCTGGCCGCGATGCTCGTCGGCACGATTCTCGGCTACATCTGGTACGACGCCTCAGTGCTCGGCACCCCGAGCCTGGGCGACATCCTCAAGGAGCCGTACTGCAAGATACCCGCTGAAGATCGACTGGGAGGAGAACTTGGCGATTGTCGGTTCATCGCGACAGCTCCCTTCGACATGTTCATGCTGCGGCTGAAGGTCGGTTTCCTGGCTGGCCTGGTACTGTCCGCCCCGGTGTGGTTCGGGCAGCTCTGGGGCTTCATCACCCCGGGCCTGAAGAAGAACGAGAAGCGCTGGACCCGTGGCTTCGCCTCGGTCGCCACCCTGCTCTTCGTCATCGGCGCCGTGCTGGCCTACTTCGTCCTCTCCTTCGGCCTCGAGTTCCTCATGGGGATCGCCGACAATACGCAGATATCGGCCCTAAGCGGAATAGCATACCTGAGCTTCGCCCTGGGGCTACTACTCATCTTCGGTGTCAGCTTCGAGGTTCCGTTGGTGACCGTGATGCTGAACCTGGCGGGCATTCTGCCGTACCAGGTGCTCAAGGAGAAGCGACGGATCATCATCATGTTCCTGTTCATTTTCGCTGCATTCATGACCCCCGGTCAGGACCCGGTGTCGATGGTGATACTCGCGGTTTCGCTGTGCCTGATGATGGAGATCGCCACCCAGTTCGCCCGGGTCAACGACAAGCGCCGGGCGAAGCGGGCCGGGTTCTCCCCGGACGCCTTCTTCACCGACGACCTGGACGACGAGGAAGGGTCGACGATCTGCCGGGCCGCACCGTTGGGCGCGGCCGGAGGAGATCTGAAGGCACCGAGCCCCGTCGCGAGCTCCCGACCAGTCCACGCCAGCCGCAAGGAGCGCTTCCAGGACGACTCCGGACGACCGCCGGGAATGTCCTCTGACTTGAACGCCCGCTACGATTCCACAAACCTCGATGACATCCTTTAGCCCCAAAACCGTTAAGTTAATGTCTTCACTACCTCGAATCGGTGAGTGTCTGGCGGCTGACGTGGTTGCCTATGGCAGGGACGTTTCTCCTGCCAGTTCGACATCTTGCGCTTGACGACCCCGGGGTTGCATCGCCGCCGCAGCGGGTTGATCCGCCTGACAAGACGCCGCACGAACTGCACCCAACCTGGGCACAGCCCCGATCCCGTGGTCATCTCGTCAGGGGGGAAGAAGACCCCGGATGCTCAAGGGTGTTGCGGGTGATCCGCAGTGCGGCGGTAAACGACAGCCGTCTGGGGTCGGTGCCTGACTCGGCGGCGACCTACCCCATCAACCGGCAGACCGGGTCGGACTGCTCATCGCTGTCAACCGAGTCCGCCGTGTCGGCCGTGTCGGCCGTGTCAGCAGGGTCTGTGTCCAGGCGATAGTCGATCACCCGCACGGTGAACGGGTCAGCAGCTTTAGGCTTTGCGTTGGATTTGCCCTGCATCGTGGCGATCCAGGACCCGTCAGCCAGTTCGTGCACGAAGGTCGGTACCGGGGTCTTGGCATCAGTGCGCAGGCGGAACAGCAGGTCCACGCCGGTGGCTACCGACCACCGCCACAGCCGTACTCCCCGGCCTTGCCGGTGGCCAGCAGTCCGGTGATATCAGCGACATACTCGGTGTCGATATCGGTGACTCCGCCGTCTGCACCGGGGAGCAGGACTCCTTGTTTCACGTGCTCGGGCAGGGTGGAGTAGCTTCTGCCCTGGACAACCAGGGTCAGTATGCGTCGGTAGTCGGCTGGCATCAGCCGTCCTTCCTGCTTCGGGTGCGTCGACACCTCTGGTGGTGTCGATGTCCCAGTCAGGACAGCATGCCGGCTAACTCGGTACCAGCCCCTCGGAAGGTCGGTACCAGGTCCGCGGACCGGCGGTACCAACAACCGCTACGCTCCAGGCACCCGCCACAGCCGAAGCGTCGGACGACCTACACACCAATTACATATGTACTTAACTATATTTTTGGTACCCTCTCAGGTTCCACGGGGGAAACCCGGACCGAGCATCACTGCTGGTTAGAACTGCTCACGAACGATTTTGACGAAGCGTCAACCTTCCGATAGGTGCCAAAAATAGATGACTCATCAACTTTGTGTCTTAGAGGCCTCAGGTACCACACTGAGGATACCCCTGTTTTAGGGCAATTCTCTTTGGTTTTGCCGAGAGATTCAAAGTTTTTGTTGACCGATCGCTTCCGCACAACGTACTCTTAGTCAAGTACTGATACGCAACCCGAAGAAAGGACTCACATGAAGCGGAAGACCTTTGCCTCTGCCGCATTGGCACTTGGTGTTACACTTTCAGTGGCCGGTGCCAGCGAGGCTGCCGCAGACACCTCTGCCCCGTCCATTGCAAGTTCAACTGAACTGTCAGCCGCCATTACTGGATCCATCGACCAGCAGGGCCTCAACAAGGCCAATAAGCGCGGTGGCCCTTACGGCAACTGGTTCTCCTGCCGGTTCAACCAGATGAAGGTTGATGCTCTCGGAATCAAGATCACCAAGAGCTGCTACAAGAGCAACGGGAAGTACTACTTTAATTTCCGTGACTCTGCCTAAATTTTGGAGTTCCGACTGGCCCCCTCTTAGGAAGGGGCCAATTTCCTATTTGGGATAAGGTAGCGACATGACATCTTCAGTTGGTCTTCCTGAGTCGGTCACCGCGTTCGCCGGTGACTACGGCTTCCCGCTCGACGACTTCCAGTTGCGGGCGGCCTGCGCGGTCGATGCGGGACGCGGCGTCCTCGTGTGTGCTCCCACCGGATCAGGCAAGACCGTCGTCGGTGAATTCGCCGTCCATCTGGCACTGGAGCGCGGCGGCGCATGCTTCTACACCACCCCGATCAAGGCACTGAGCAACCAGAAGTACCACGACCTCGTCGCCCGCTACGGGGAGGACAAGGTCGGTCTGCTCACCGGTGACGTCAGCGTCAACAGGGACGCACCGGTCGTCGTGATGACGACCGAGGTGCTGCGCAACATGGTCTACGCAGACTCCGACCGGCTCGACAACCTCACCCACGTCGTCATGGACGAGGTGCACTTCCTCGCCGACCCGTCGCGGGGCCCGGTGTGGGAGGAGGTCATCCTCAACCTCGACCCGTCGGTGGTGCTGGTCAGCCTGTCGGCGACGGTGAGCAACGCCGAGGAGTTCGGCGGCTGGCTCACCACCGTGCGCGGGGAGACCGACCTCATCATCACCACCCACCGGCCGGTGCCGCTGAACCAGTTCATGATGGTCGACAAGCAGATCCTGCCGCTGAACGACCCGAAGCACCCGGAGGAGGCCAACCGGGCGGTCATCGCCGCCGCGGCACGGGCCGAGGAGACCGGACGACGCACCGGACCCAAGCGCACCGATGTCGTGCACCGGATGGGTGCGGCCGGGATGCTGCCGGCGATCTACTTCATCTTCTCCCGGGCGGGCTGTGACGGGGCGGTCCGTCAGCTCCTCGTCGACCGCGTGCGGCTGACCACGGACGCCGACCGGGACGAGATCCTGCGCACCGTCGACGAGGGCGTGCAGGACATCCCCACCGACGATCTCGGCGTCCTCGGGTTCCGTCAGTGGCGACGGGCGCTGTCCAACGGCTACGCCGCCCACCACGCCGGGATGCTGCCTGCGTTCCGGCACATCGTCGAGGACCTGTTCACCCGCGGACTGCTGAAGGTCTGCTTCGCCACCGAGACCCTGGCCCTGGGCATCAACATGCCGGCCCGGTCGGTGGTGCTGGAGAAGCTCGTCAAGTACAACGGCGAGGCCCACGTCGAGCTGACTCCCGGTCAATACACGCAGCTCACCGGGCGTGCCGGGCGCCGCGGCATCGACACCCAGGGCAATGCGGTGGTGCTGTGGAGCCGTGGTATCGAACCCCACTCCGTCGCGCATCTCGCAGGCACCCGCACCTACCCGTTGGACTCGACCTTCCGGCCCGGCTACAACATGGCGGTGAACCTCATCGCCACGAAGGGGTACACGGATGCCCAGCGCATCCTGGACCGTTCCTTCGCCCAGTACCAGACCGCGACACACGTGGTGGAGCAGGCCACGCAGCTGACCAGGCACCGCCGTGACCTCGCCGGCCTGGAGAAGGACCTGGCCGCCGAACTGCGCACGCAGCACTCCGACCTCACCGCCGCCGACGTCATCGCCTACGCGGGACTGCGTCGGGACCTGGCCCTGGCCGAACGCAAGGCCAAGCGGGACTCCGGCAACCAGCGGGAGAAGGAGATCTCCAACCTGCTGTCCTCGCTGAGCGTGGGGGACATCATCGCCCTGCCGACCGGCAACAACCCGGACATCGCCGTGGTGGTGCGTTCCGATTCGGACCACCGTCACCCGCGACCCTGGATCGTCGTCGAGGACGGCTGGTGCGGCCCGGTCGCGCCCGAGTCCTTCGGCAATGTGCCGGTGCCGCTGGGGCACATGAAGCTTCACAAGAACGCCGGACGCTCACCGAAGCGCAATGCCCGGGCGGTGGCGTCCAACCTGCGGCGTCAGCGCGTCGAGCGGCCGAAGAAACTGAAGATGAAGGCCGGTGGCGGTTCCTCACGCGAGGCCGCCGTACTGCGAGACAAGGTGCACATGCACCCGGTGCATTCGCTGCGCAACCGGGAGGACCTGGTCCGTCCAGCCGAGCGTGTCGTCGCCGCCCGCCGAACCCTGGACCGTGAGCTGGAAGCCGTCACGCCGGACTCCGAGACCCTCTCGGCGACCTTCGACCACATCCTCGACCTGCTCGTCGAACTCGACTACGTGGAGTACAGCGGGGCCGTCACCGCCGCCGACCGCGAAGGTCTGCAGGTCACCGCTGAGGGGCACCGACTGTCCCGGATCCACCACGAGTCGGATCTGCTGGTCGCCCAGTGCCTGCGCCGCGGGATCTGGGACGACCTGGATCCGGCGGAACTCGCGGCGGCGGTCTCGACCGTCGTCTTCGAGAACCGTCGTGAGGCCACCGGACGCCACACCACCGAGGTGCCGACCGAGGCCCTGGCTGCGGCGGTGACCGCGGTGGGGCGCATCCACGGCGAGCTCGTCAGTGACGAGGAACGCCACGGCCTGCCTCTGACCCGTGAACCGCAGACCGGGTTCGTCACCGCCCTGCACCAGTGGACCGCGGGAGCCCCGCTGGACTACTGCCTGCAGGCAGCCGAAGCGGCCGGGGCGCAGCTCACCCCGGGTGACTTCGTGCGCTGGTGCAACCGCGTCATCGACCTGCTGGAGCAGATCAAGCACACCGGCTACGCGGACTCGGTGAAGGCAACGGCACGTAAGACGGTGCCGGCGATCCGCCGTGGCGTGGTGGAGCTCGGCGCGAACTCGTAGAGCACACCGCAGCGCCGTAGAGTGGGTGACCATGACTGTCCCGTTCCCTCTGACGACCTACACCGCCCGGCTCGACGCCGTCGCCGCGCTGCTGGGGCAGCAGCACATCGACGCCGCGGTGCTCACCCCCGGCGCTGATCTGCGGTTCCTGCTGGCCAGCGACATCGACACCCACGAGCGGTTCTCCGCCCTCGTCATCACCCCGACCACCCGCCGCATCGTCGTCCCTGCGGTGGACGCCGGTGCGCTGCGCACCGGTGTCGCCGGGGCCGCCGGGGTGGAGATCGTGCCGTGGACTGACGGGCAGGACGCCCTCGCGCTCGCCGTCGGTGTTCTCGGTTCCGACGCCACTGTCGCCATCTCCGGGGAGATGCCGGCGAACCATCTGCTCAACCTCCAGGCCCGGGGTCTGAGCACGGTCAACGCGACCGCTGTCCTGCGCGACGTCTTCATGGTCAAGGACACGGAAGAGATCGCTGAGCTGCGCCGTGCCGGGGCCGCGATCGACGAGGTGCACCGTCAGGTCCCCGGCCTGCTGCGCGCCGGCCGCACCGAGCGTGAGGTCGCCGAGGACCTGGAGAGGCTCATCCTCGCCGAGCACGTGGTCGTGGACTTCATCATCGTCGGCTCCGGCCCGCACGGTGCTGACCCGCACCATGACGTCTCCGACCGCGTCATCGAGGACGGAGACATCGTCGTCATCGACATCGGCGGGACGCTGGACTCCGGCTACCACTCGGACTGCACCCGCACCTACATCGTCGGACCGGTAGATGCTGCCCGCGATGACCGGGCCGAGGCGTACCGTGTCCTGCATGAGGCCCAGCAGGCCGGACTGGACGCCGCGAAGCCCGGCATCACCGCCGGGGAACTGGACAAGGTCGTCCGGGACGTCATCGACGCCGCCGGCTACGGCAGGTTCTACACCCACCGCACCGGCCACGGAATCGGCCTGTCCGGCCACGAGGAGCCGTTCATCATCGCCGGCAACGACCTGCCACTGGCCGAGGGGATGGCGTTCTCGATCGAACCGGGGATCTACATTCCGGGTGACTGGGGCGCGCGCATCGAGGACATCGTCGTGATGACCGCCGACGGCTGCGAGCCGGTCAATCTGACCACCCATGACCTGGTCCCGGCCGGGGCCGCAGAATACAGAGGAGCCACCGCATGAGCCGCATCGTTCTGTTCGGCGCGACCAGTGAGATCGGTGGGGAGATCATCACCCGCCTGGCGTCCGGCAACGACCTCGTCCTCGCCGCGCGGCGTCCCGAGGCTCTGACGGAGCTGGAAGACGCCTGCCGCGCCGCTGGCGCGAGCGCCGTAGAGTCCATCTACTTCGATGCCGGTGATGTCGACACCCAGGCGTCCGTCATCGACGACATCGAATCCCGCGGGGCCGTTGACACGGCCATCGCCGCGTTCGGCGTCCTCGGTGACCAGGAGCTCGCCGAGCGTGACGGTGGGGAAGTGGCACGCATCCTGCACACCGACTTCACCGCGCAGGCGGTACTGCTCACGGAGCTTTCCGGGCGGATGAAGGCGCGTGGACACGGCGACCTGGTCGCGTTCTCGTCGATCGCCGGTGCCCGGGTGCGGCGTCCCAACTACGTCTACGGCTCGGCGAAGGCCGGGCTCGACGGCTTCTGCCAGGGCATGCAGGACGCCTTGCGCGGCACCGGAGTGCGGCTGACGGTCATCCGCCCGGGGTTCGTCATCGGGAAGATGACCGAGGGGATGGATCCGGCACCGCTGTCGGTGACCCCGGACGTGGTGGCCCACGCCGTGGTCACGGCGCTGAAAACCGGGACACCCGATGTGTGGGTGCCCCGGTCTCTGGGCGTGCTGGCGACAGTGATGCGCCTGGTGCCGCGGTTCCTCTGGCGGCGAGCGCCGCGGTAGAGCGGGAGCCCCGGATCAGAACCGGGTGATCTCGTAGAACACGGAACGCAGCAGGGCGAGGACCGAGAAGAGCACGGTCCCGCCACCGACCACGGCAACACCGCACTTGACGACCTCGCCGAAGTCAAGGTTGTCGGTGTCCACGCCACCGCAGTTGTCATCGAGGGAGCCCTGCACGGAACCCTCGACGTCAGCGGAGGAGGCCGGCAGGTCACCGGTGCTGGAGCCTGGAAGAGAACTGTCGACGGTGGAGGAGGTCGTCTCCGCGACGGCAGGGGCGGCCACGGCACCACCGAAAGCGGTGGCTGCGGCAAGGGTCAGGGCGAGGCTGCGGCGGCGCAGACCGGTCATTGGTGGACCTTTCGTCATAATTGTCTGTGAATCAGTTTTCCTATCGTATCCGGTCACGCCGGCGTTAGTACCCCCCGGTACAGTGGTGGGCATGCTGCGCGCCTTTCCCCTGATCTACCTCATTGCCGAAGTCGTGGTCTTCATCCTGCTCGGACAGTGGATCGGCTTCGGATGGGCGTTCCCGATCCTCATCTTCTCCCCGTTCATCGGGTTCCTCCTGGCGCGTGGGGCTTTCCGTCGGATGCGGGCGCGCATGCCCTCCCAACGGTCGACCTCGAAATCCACCGACACCTTCACCGCGGATATCGCAGTCACCGTAATCACCGGAATCCTGCTGGTCACCCCCGGCATCCTCACCTTCGTCCTCGGACTGTTCCTGCTGCTGCCACCGGTGCGCTCGCTGCTGGCGTCCCGCCTGGGCAATTCCCTGGGCCTGCGCGTCATGTCCCTGGGCGAGCGCTTCACGGTCGGCGGGGCGTCCTTCCGACGGGGAGGTACCGACAGGACCACGGGGGAGGACGCCACCTCCACCGGAGGATGGGGCGACATCATCGACCACCGGTCCACGGAGTTCGACGATGACTCCGGTGACGACGGGCGCGGCGACGACAGCACCGGCGGTACCCCGGGAATCGACCGGTGAGCCGGGGCGTCCGGTGGACCAGGCCTGACCGGCGCACCGTCTTCCGCCTGATCCTGCTGACGCTGGCCGCTGTCGTCGCCGGCATCGCCCAGTTCGCGTCCTACCAGCCGACCGGGCTGTGGTGGGCCGCGCCGCTGGGACTCGGCGTCCTGTTCGCCACTGTCGACCACATCTCGACCCGCACGGACCGACCGGTCCGGTGGATCATGTGGCTGACCTGGATCCAGGGTCTGACCTGCTACCTGTTCCTGTTGCCGTGGGTCGGCAAGTACGTCGGCGCGATCGCCTGGCTCGGGCTGTCTCTCCTGGAGTCGCTGTACTGCCTCGCCCTCGGCGCCGGACTGGCCTTCCTGCTGCGGAAGTGGCCCCGCCATCCGCTGCTGCTGCTCGCCGTGCCTGCCTGGTACGTCGCCGTGGAGTGGGTGCGCGTCAACTGGCCCTTCGGCGGTTTCGGCTGGGTCCGGCTGGCCTGGGGCCAGCTCGGCGGTCCGCTGGCCCAGTGGATCAGCATCGCCGGCCCCGCCCTCGTCGCCTTCGCCGTCGTCCTCACCGGCTACGCGCTGAGCCTGCTGGTGCACCGGCGGTGGGTGAGTGGCGCAGTTCCCGTCGCGCTGACCCTCGTCGGAGGACTGCTGATCCCGGTGGTCTCACCGGTGTGGTCTTCCGGTTCTGACGGTGACGACAGCCCCACCCTCAATATCGCCGCGGTCCAGGGCAATGTGCCCCGGCTGGGCCTGGACTTCAACGCGCAGCGTGAGGCGGTGCTCAACAACCACGTCCGTGTCTCCCAGGAGCTCGCTGACGAGGTCGCCGCCGGGAAGCGTGCCCAGCCGGACCTGGTCGTCTGGCCGGAGAACGCCTCGGACGTCGACCCGTACCGCAACCAGGAGGCCTACAACAAGATCCAGGATGTCGCCGCACAGCTCGGGGCGCCGATCCTCGTCGGTGCGGTGACCCGTGACGACGTCGGTGCCCGCAACGCGATCATCGTCTGGGATCCGCAGGACGGCCCCGGTCAGCAGCACGTGAAGAAGTACCTCCAGCCCTTCGGCGAGTACATGCCGATGCGTGACCTGCTTCGCCACGTCAGCTCCTACGTCGACATGGCCGGCGATTTCAAGCCGGGCGACGGCAACAACACGGTGGATGCCGCGGGGGAGACCCTCGGCGTCGCCACCTGCTACGAGGTCTCCTTCGACGAGGCCTACCGTGATTCGGCACACCACGGCGCGACCGTCTTCACCAGTCCGACGAACAACGCCACCTTCGGGACCACCGACATGACCTTCCAGCAGCTGGCGATCAACCGGATGCGGGCGATCGAATACGACCGTGCCGTCGTCGTCGCCGCGACCTCCGGTGTCTCCGCGATCGTCAATCCCGACGGTTCCGTCGACCAGCGCACGACGATTTTCCGGGAGGGTCTGTTGCAGGCGGATGTTCCGGTGCGAGATACTGAGACGTTGTCTGCACGTGTCGGCCCCGTCGTCGAGTGGATCCTCGTCGCCCTGGGCGCCGTCGCCGTCGCAGCCGCCTGCATCACGACCCGTTCCACCCGCTCCACCCGCAGAAACCCACCCATCCGCACGCGCACGAAGAGGTAGCCAGTGTCCAACCCCAGCGACAGAACCCTCGTCATCATCCCGACCTTCAACGAGAAGGAGAACCTGCCCCTGATCATCGGTCGGGTGCGGGATGCAGAGCCGGACCGGGTGGACGTCCTCGTCGTCGACGACAACAGCCCCGACGGTACCGGAGAGCTCGCCGATGAGATGGCCGCCGCAGACGGCCACATCAACGTCCTGCACCGTGCCGGCAAGGGCGGCCTGTGCGGCGCGTACATCGCCGGTTTCCGGTGGGGTCTGGACGCCGGATACGACGTCATCTGCGAGATGGACGCCGACGGCTCCCACGCCCCCGAACAGCTCCACCTGCTGCTGGAGCAGGTGGACGCCGGTGCTGACCTCGTCATCGGGTCCCGGTACGTCAAGGGCGGGAAGACCGTGAACTGGCCCTGGACCCGCTGGGTGCTGTCCAAGGGCGGCAACCTCTACATCTCCCTGGCCCTCGGTGCCGGACTGTCGGACATGACCGCCGGCTACCGCGCCTACCGTCGCGGCCTCATCGAGCAGTTCAACCTTGACGAGTTGTCCAACGCCGGCTACATCTTCCAGGTCGACCTGGCCTGGCGTGCGGTGCAGGCGGACGCGGACATCCGCGAGGTGCCGATCACCTTCACCGAGCGGGTCATCGGTGAGTCCAAGCTGGACGGCAGCTTCGTCAAGGACAGCCTGCTGGTTGTCACGAAGTGGGGTCTGGCCCACCGTCGGAGCCAGGCGAAGGGCCTCGTGGCGTCCCTGAAGAAGAAGCTGGGACGCTAGGCGGGTCTCCTCCTGGCGTGGAACAGCCCCCGCACCCTGTACCGGGTGCGGGGGCTGTTCCCGTGTGCTCCTGTGTGTGCAGGAACCGAGGTGCAGATGTCGCGGGGTGACCCTACGACTGCGCCTCCTGCTCCTTGAGCAGCTTCATGGCGTTACGGCGCCGCTTACGCAGCAGCTCGATACGCTCGTCGAGGAGGACATCGAGCTCCTCGATGGACCGCCGCTCGCGCAGCATGTCCCAGTGAGTACGCGGCGGCTTGACGGGCTTGGCCTCCTGGCCTTCACCCTCCACCAGCTTGCCCAGCTGTCCGTTCTTGCACATCCACTCGTTGGGGAGTTCGGCGTCATCGGCGAACGGGACCTCGAAGATCTCGCCGGACTCCGTCCGGTACTTCGCCATGTTGCGTGGGGCCAGGTCATGGTCACGGTCCGTCTCATAGGAGACGGCGCCCATCCTGCTTCCGCGGAGAACGCGATCTGCCATCGCTGCATCATCCTTCCGGTCTCTCGCGTATTGTCAACCCCATAATGTTACCCCATATTCCCGAGAGTTCCCACCGTCGTGCCGAGGACGCACAGCACTGTGCCTGGTGCGGTCGGGAGATCGTACAGACCGGAAGTGGGCGTCGTCGTCGGTACTGCGGCCAGTCCTGCCGCCAACGCGCCTATGAGCAGCGCCGGGACCTCGCCGGGACGACGGTGCCGGCCGACGCACTGATCCTGCCGCGGTCGGCCGCCGAGGACCTCACTGACCGGCTCTTCGAGCTGCGGTGCGGTGCCGAGGACATCGCTGCGGCGGTGGAGGCGGGGGAGGACCCCGGGGACATCTCCGAGCTGTGCCGGGAACTCGTGGCCCTCGCACGGGCCGCGGAGAAGATCCGGGGTCGCGTGGATGACGCCCGTGGCGCAGGCGACGCCGGTGACACATAAGGGGTGATAGGGGGGATGATGTCCCGATGCAGCTCCGCGAGGGGGTGGCAGATAGCATGGAACCCATGCGGAAGGGATTAATCGCGCTGTTCGTGGTCGCCGTGGTCGCGGTGGCGGTCGGCCTCGTGGCGCCACCGGTATACAAGCTGCTCAGCAGTAACGGACTCCAGACGGCGTCCATCGCCGAAGGCTCCGGGGAACCGGCCACGGTAGGTGTCGACGGCCACTGGAAGATCGTCTCCGGTGAGGGGAAGAACCGCACCCAGGCCGGCTACACCTTCGACGAGGTCCTGCCCGGTCAGCGCAAGTCCACCTCCGGACGCGGTGAAGGTGTCACCGGCGGCCTGGTCGTCAACGACGGAAAGCTGACCGAGGGCGACATCACCGTCGATGTCGAATCCATCGGCTCCGACATCGAGAAGCGTGACATCAACGTCCGCCGGCACATCCTGCAGACCGACGACTACCCCGAGGCGACCTTCGAGATCACCGAGCCGGTGGACCTGTCCGGACTGCCCGACGACGGCACGGTGGACACGGTCACTCTCACGGGCGATCTGACGATGCACGGGCACACCAACCCGGTGACCGCCGACCTCTCGGTGTTGCGGACCGGCGACCACGTCATCGTGGAAGGTAAACTCCCTGTTGTCCGCGAGGACTTCGGTCTTCAGTCACCGCAGTTCGTCGCTTCCCAGATCGCAGCGGAAGGCACCATCGACCTGCTGCTGGTCTTCGCCCAGAAGTAGACCCGGGGACACGCCCGGAAGTAGCCGGCAACGGCCCGAACCAAGGAGAACCCTGTGGACCGCACCGTGATGGTCACCACCCGCTGGATCCGGCTGGTGACCCTTGTCGCCTTCATCATCGTCCTGCTCTTCCTCGACGGCTGGGTGCCGTTGGTGTGCATCGGGCTCTGCGTGATCTTCCTCGGATTCACCGGGTGGCAGTTGTGGAAGCTCTACAACGACGAGAAGTACCGGCAGTAGGTCTGCGATGGACATCGTCGATCTGCAGACCGGACTCGGCGAGTTGACCACCGTCGAGATCGCCGAAGAGATGTCCCGCCTGGGGTCTACCGACCAGGCTGTCCTGTTCCGGCTCCTGGACAAGGACCGGGCATCCCAGGTGTTCGAGTACCTTGATGTCGCACACCAGGCCGAACTCCTCGACGAGTTCCGCGAGGGCCGGTCCGCCGAGCTGCTGCTCGACCTGCCCGATGACGACCGGGCCCAGTTGCTCGGCGAAATGCCGGCGAAGGTCGCCGCCCGGATGATGGCCGGCCTGCCGGAGGACCGTCGCCAGGTCACCGCACAGCTGCTGGGCTACCCGGAGGAGTCCGCGGGACGCGTGATGACCCCGGTACCCACGGTGATCTCCGCGGATTCGACGCGCGAACAGGCGCTCCAGAAGCTCCGGGGCCGGGACCTGCGCAACCGGGACATCGCCGTGCTGGCCGTCACCGACCACACCCGGCATCTCGTCGGACTGGTCAACCTCTCGACCCTGGTCACCTCTGCGGCGGACACACCGATCGCGGAGCTGATGAACAAGGAGACCCACGCGGTCAACGCCACCGACGACCAGGAGAAGGCGGCGCGTCTGGTCCAGGAGGCCGACCTGCTAGCCCTGCCGGTCGTCGACGACGAGAACCGGTTCCTCGGCATGCTCACCGTCGATGACGCGATGGAGATCCTCGAGGAGGAGGTCACCGAGGACGCCTACCGCGCCGGTGGTTCCGAGCCGCTGGAGCAGCCCTATCTCACGGCGACGGTGTTCCACCTGGCCCGGAAGCGTGGCGTCTGGCTTCTGGTGCTGATCCTCACTGCGGTCCTCACCGTCAACGTGATGAGCTTCTTCGAGGCCACTCTCGCGTCGGTCGTGGTCCTGGCGACCTTTGTCCCGATGATCACCGGTACCGGTGGTAACGCCGGGTCACAGGCGGCGTCCTCGGTGGTCCGTGCCCTGGCTGTCGACGAGGTCCAGCCCCGTGACATCGGCCGGGTGATCTGGCGTGAGGTCCGGGTGGGCCTGCTGCTGGGGGTGTTCCTCGGCGCCCTGATCTTCCCGTTCATCTCGCTGATCTACGAGTGGCGGATCGGTGCGGTGATGTCACTGACCATCATCTGCATCTGTGCCTGGGCCTGCATTGTCGGCGGGGTGCTGCCGCTGGTGGCGAAGAAGATCGGGGTGGACCCGGCAGTGTTCTCGACCCCGGTGGTCTCCACGTTGGTGGACGCCACGGGCCTGGTCATCTACTTCTCGATCGCGCAGGTCATTCTCGCGAGCATGCTCTGAGGTCCACCATGATCACCGTCACCGGCGCCCGCACGCACAACCTGCGTGACATCGACGTGGAGATCCCGTCCCATGCGCTGACCGTGGTCACCGGGCTGTCCGGGTCGGGGAAGTCTTCCCTGGTCTTCGACACGATCGCAGCGGAGGCGCAGCGGGCGACGGCGGCCGGATACCCGTCGTTCGTCCGTACCCGTCTGGCCCAGTACCCGCCGGCGGACGTCGACCGGATCGACGGACTCACTTTCACGACCGTGGTCGACCAGAGACGGTTCACCGGCAAGCCCGTTCGACGGTCGCCACGGCCGTTGATCTCTCGACGCAGCTGCGGATGCTCTTCTCCCGGTTCGCTGTGCCGTCGGCGGGATTCTCTCCGGCGTACTCGCCGAATGATCCGGCAGGTATGTGCCTGACCTGTGAGGGGCTGGGGACGGTGTCCGTCATCGACGAGGACGCGCTGATCGACCTCCGACCTGTCCCTGAATGACGGTGCCGTGCGGTTCCCGACTTTCGCACCCGGGACCTACCGGTGGAAACGCCTGGTCACCTTCGGTCTCTGCGACCCGTCCGTACCCTGGTCGCAGCTGCCGGACGAGATCCGCGATGTGCTGTTGCACGCCCGCGACCTCCCGCTGGAGGATCCGTTGCCCGGATACCCGGACCACGGTCGCTTCGACGGGATCATTCCCCGCCTGCAGGATTCCTACCTGCGTAGGACGCCGTCCCGGCTCACCACCGCAGAACGTACCGGCCTCGATGCCGTGGCAAGTCACTCGACGTGCCCGG
This sequence comes from Corynebacterium variabile, assembly GCF_006539825.1. Classification (GTDB taxonomy): domain Bacteria; phylum Actinomycetota; class Actinomycetes; order Mycobacteriales; family Mycobacteriaceae; genus Corynebacterium; species Corynebacterium variabile. The sequence continues at coordinate 9,504 of NZ_BJNT01000009.1, read as the reverse complement.
ACTGCGCCGGCGCGCGGCTGAACACAGCGGCACGGAACAGTCTCATCAATGGCCGTTCCATCGCCGACTGGGCCGCAGTGTCCGTCTCTGACCTGTGCGAACTAGTGGTTGAAGCGACAGAGTCGCTGGGGGAGAGTGCCGCCCCTCTGCTCACGGACATCTCCCGCCGGGTGGACGCCCTGGTCGAGGTCGGGCTGGGTTACCTCAACCTCGACCGGTCGTCGCCGACCTTGTCCGGCGGTGAGCCACAGCGGGTGAAGATGGTCCGCCACCTGGGGAGCCCACTGACCGAGGTGACCTATGTCTTCGACGAGCCGGCCGCCGGGCTGCACCCCAGTGACGTTCAGCGACTGATCACGCTGCTCACCGGCCTGCGGGACCGGAAGAACACCGTCCTCGTCGTCGACCACAATCCGGCGGTCATCGCCGCCGCCGACCATGTGATCGGCATGGGGCCGGGGGGAGGGGAGTCCGGTGGCAGGATCACGTTCACCGGAACACCCGCCTCTGTGAGCAATGCTGAAGCTCCGGGCTCAAGTCGTCGGTCCGCACACCGACCGGTTCCGCCACGGTGGAGCACGCCCGGAGCAACAACCTCCGGGATCTCCCGTAACGGTCCCGAGCGGCGTCCTCACCGTGGTCACCGGAGTCGCCGGAAGCGGTAAGTCCTCGCTGATCACGGCTGATTTCTCCGTACAGCATCCCGAGTTCACCGTGGTCGGCCAACGGCCGCTGCACGGCGGTCGCCGGTCCTCGCTGTTGACGGTGACCGGCGTCGCTGACGGTCTCCGGTCACTGTTCGCGGCGTCCGGTGATCTGTCGTCGTCCTGGTTCTCCCGCAATGCGAAGGGCGGCTGTCCGGAGTGCCGTGGTACCGGGGAGATCACCACCGACCTGGCCTTCATGGAGGACACGAGGACACCCTGCGAAGCCTGTGCAGGGACGGGTTTCAACGAGAAAGCTCTGTCCGTGACCATAGGCGGATACACCATCGCCGAGGTGGAGGCGCTGCATCCCGCTGATGCCGCCGGGCTGCTCGGACCGGCGGACACGGCACGGCTACGCTGGGTCGACCGGGTCGGGCTCGGGTATCTGACGGTCGGTCGGACACTTGACGGCCTGTCTGGTGGCGAACGTCAACGGCTGCTCCTGGCCCGGCATCTGGGATCGATCAACGTCGATGAACCACTACGCCTGATCCTCGATGAGCCGACGACAGGACTGCACGCTGCCGATGTCCGCCGACTGCTGGAGCTCTTCGATGAGCTGGTGGACGCCGGCGGAACACTCGTACTCATCGAGCATAGTCAGCAGGTCATGGCGCATGCCGACCATGTGATCGACATCGGTCCGGGCGCCGGTGACGCCGGTGGACAGGTGGTCTTCGAGGGCACTCCCGCCGAGCTCGCGCACTCCGGGGCCAGGACGGTCACCGGCCGTTGTCTGGCGGACGCGCTCAGGGGTGACTGATACGCCAGGTCGCCTCGATGAACTGACCGATCTGCCGGGCCTGGACCAGAGTCAACCGGTCGGAGGCCAGGTCGCGCGGGAACAGTGACTTTCCCTTCGCGAGGAAAACCGGGCTGAGATGGAGGGTGATCTCGTCGAGAAGTCCGGCGTCGAGGAACTGGCCGGCCAGGTCGCCGCCACCCATGACCCAGACGGTACCGTCGCCCGCAGCGTCCTGCAGCATGTCGGCGTTGTCGCCGACGATACCGTCGGCGAAGCGGACATCGGCGCCCTGGGGCGCCGGAAGGTCACGTGAGGTGAAGACGATGACAGGTCGGGTGCCGAAAGTTACGGTCCACGCCTCAGGCTGCGTGATGAGATCCTGGTCGCGCAGCAACCATTCGTAGGTGCGGGAGCCCATGACGACAACTGACGTGGTATCCATGAGATTGCCGAGATCCGGGGTCTCACCACCGACAGCCATGAGCCAGTCGAGTGAGTCGTCCTCGGTGGCGAGGAATCCGTTGACGGTGGTCGCGGTCGTGTAGGTCACGTGCATGGTGTCCAGTATGACGCAGCGGGGCAAGACCGTGTCGGGGCATCAGAATCCGAGGTTCCTCTGGAGGGGAATGTGCCACCATAAACGTCACTGTGACGTAAAAAGGGACTACCGGAGGGTGAGCGGAGAACGGGAGATTGAGGCTCAGAAATCGCCGACGGCCCGGCGACGAAAGAACAGAGCCATCGGGTTCGGCTCGGCGCCATCCGACTGAGACGACCGGGACATACGAATCACCACAGACCGATGGCGCCAGACGCAGCCGGATGGCGCAGCAGTCCGCACCGGCCGCACGACAGGCGCAGTCACGAATGAGCGGGACGGACATGTCGGCGGAATACAGCGCCGGCATGCCGTCGGCACACCGTCGGCGGCACCGTTGAGCCACCTGCTCAGCCACCTACCTCCGATTAGCCGATAATATACATTATGACATTTTAACGGGACCAGGCCCGCCGGTCCCTGCCCCGCCTGACCTGTCTCAGTCTAGTTGGCAGAAATCGCAGTCAATCTGGCAGAACACGGATCACGCCTTCCCCTCTCACTACAACTGGCATAGACTTGCACGCACCCCCAGTCGCCGACACTGAGAGTCAGGGACATGTCGCTACGGCAGCTACCGAGGAACGGCACCGACCGTCCGCGCGCCCTGGTGAGCCTCGACGGCGACGTCCAGAACTCTGCCGCCGACGTCACACTGTCCAACGTCCCGTTCGAACGAGCTGACCCGATCCGCGGCTTCTACGCCTGGTCGCACAAGCGGAACTACGAGGGCCACTGGTTCTCCACGACTACAGGTAGTCACGTCCGCTTCGAGTCCCTACTAGAACGACAGTTCCTCCTCGCCGCGGACCACACCCCCTCCATCGTCTCCCTCAGCGCCCAACCTCTCGCTTTCCTCTGGCCTGCAAAAACCACCTCCGATGCAGGGAAGTCTCTCCGCTCCCATGTTCCGGACTTCTTCTGCCGCTATGCCAGCGGCAACGTCGGCCTCGTCGACGTCCGGCGCCCGGACAAGGTCGACGACCCGCACTTTGAGCTCACCCGCCAACTCTGCGACGAACTCGGCTGGAAGTACACCGTATTCACCGGGCTGGAATCGCCACAGGCGGAAACGCTGGAATGGCTGGCCGGCTACCGCACGGACCGCTACGCGCCCACACCTGAGGCCCACGGCATCCTGCTCGGGATATTCGATACGGAAACCTCACTACGCTCAGGCGTGCGCGCTGCGTCACGACGTTCGGAACGGACCCGTGACGTCGTCCTCGGCAACGTGCTGCATCTGCTGTTCCACGGCGAGCTTCACTTTGACCCGCTACTGCCGCTGACCATGGAGTCCACCATCCGACGTCGCCTGGAGGCGTCACCATGAAGAGCGTCCGACTTCTCGACTACATCAGCTTCGACGGCACTTCCTGGCAGGTCACAGACCAGAACGGTGCACTGCTCACCCTCACTGACCTGTCCAACGGAAACACTCGGCAGATCACTGTTGCAGACCTGCTGACTGACGATTCCTACACTCCAGATACCCCAGGCCGACTCCCCGACCTGGACGCAACCGCTGTCCTCGACACTCTCGATGAGAAGGCCAGGGAACGCACCGAGTTTCTCCACCGACATGTCTACGAGCTGATCAACGGCGTGCCTCCCGTAGTCGGTGACAAACCCGTCGCGTCCGACCCGCGGTTTTCCCTCGACATCCCCATGGAGCATCGGATCGACGCCAAGTTGGAACAGCTGGCAAGCGAAGGTCACCCCATGGGTAAACGCACGCTACGCCGACATCTCAAGAACTTCCGATCACTCGGCATTGCCGGGCTCGTGGATCATCGACGCACCCAGAGTTCCACCGTCCCCGGCCGCACCGATCCCCGGGTCGTCGCCCTGCTGGAAGAAGAGATCGCCGGTCAGACGAACCTGTCCACCGGCACCCGGTCCCGGGCAATCATGCGCGTCACCCACGCTGCACAGGACAACGGCTGGGAAGTCCCGTCCCGGGCCACCCTGTACCGCATCCTGCGGAAACTGGAGCGCGACCGCTCCCCCTTCGGCTCTGCCACCACCCGCCGGTCCAAGTCCAACCGTCCCGACCGCGCCTGGGGCACCCGGCATCCGCAACGCCCCGGCGAGCTCGTGGAGATCGACTCCACTCCCCTGGACCTCATGGTCATCTACCCCGACGGGTCCACCGGCCGCATCGACGTCACCGCTGCGGTCGACATCGCCACCCGCACCGTCCTGGCCGTCATTGCCCGTCCGGTGGCGACAAAGGCCGTCGATGCTGCGGTCCTGCTCGCGAAGGCGATGACCCCACTGACCCTGCAGCCCGGTTGGCCTGAGTCGCTGGCGTACTCACGCTCGATCCTCCCCACTGGGATGCTGCCCGACGACGCCGAGGTTTCGGCCCAGGTTGCGGCGAAGCCCGTCATCGTCCCGGAGTCGATCACCATGGACCGCGGCAAGGCATTCAAGTCCACCACCTTCCTTTCCGCCTGCGAGCGCCTGCAGATCAACCTCACGCTGGCCGCGCCCCGGACCCCGACCGACAAACCGCACATCGAGTCGTTCTTCCGTGGCCTGCGTACCGGTTTCGTCCAGCACCTGGACGGCTACGTCGGCCCCAACGTCGTCCAGCGGGGCAAAGACCCCGCCGAGCAGGCGATATGGACGATGGCCGAGGTCCAGAATCTCATGGACATGTGGGTCGTCGGTGTCTACCAGAACCGGACCCAGGAGGGATTGCGGATCGCAGCGATGCCCAAGCGCAAGCTGACCCCCAATGAGATGTACGCCGCGCTGGCATCGGTAGCCCCGCAGGCTTCGGTGACCTTCGAGCGCGACGACTACATCGCCCTGCTACCAGTGGCCTACCGGTCGATCCAGCCCTACGGGATCAACTTCGACGGGTTGCACTACACCGCTCCCGAGCTCGCCGAGTACCGCGGTATGTCCTCGGGCCTTCCGGCACCGGCATCGGGTAAGTGGGAGGTTCGCTACGATCCGCACCGGATGAACCGGATCTGGGTCCGAGACCATGTGAAAGGCCGTTGGATCGAGGCGACGTGGGTGATGAACGCCCAAGTCTCAGCACCGTTCTCCCAGGACGTTCTGACCGCGGCGAAGCGGGTACTAACCCGGACGGACAATCAGTTGGCAGGTAAGGATGTCGCCGAGCAGATCAACCGGATTCTCACCACGCCGGCCACGGCCAAGGAACGCAGCGCGTCCAAGCGCTCGCGGACCGCTAAGGGCAGCGTCCCTGAGGAACTGGAAGTGGCGGCGAGCAGACCTTCAGGGGATGATCCTGCGCCGCTACGAGCAGTCGCTGACGAGCCAGTTCCACCTACTTCGCCGCCACGGCGCGTTGCCCGCCGCGTCGACGAAGACTGAGCCCTCCTTCCCCACCACCCACCACACCCGCGAATGCCGAGGCCACCGCATGCCTGTCCCAGATTCACTCACCGCCTGGCGGGAGTTCGTCGCTCGCCGCAACGTCGAGCCCGAACAGCTGAGCCGCGAGAAGATCGCGGCACTATCCGAGGAGGACAAGGCGGCCTACGACAAGTCACGGTTCGCCTGGATCGGTGCTGACGTCGTCATCGAGACCAAGGACCTGGCTTCGATCGAACGCCAGGTCCACATCATCCGTGCCCGCCTGGCCGCCCGTCGTTCCACCGCAGGCCGGACACTTGCGTTGTCGGGTCGCGCTGGCGTCGGAAAGTCCACCATCGCCATGCTCATGGGTAAGCGTCATGAGCGTATCGAGAGACAGAAATTGGGGCTTCCCACCGATGCCCCCGATGTTGCCCCGGTGCTCTACCTGGTCGTTCCTCCTGGTAGCACACCGAAGATGCTCATGGTCGCTATCGCCCGGTGGATCGGCCTCCCCGTCCCTCGCGGATGGGACGCACCGACGGTCATGGATCACGTTGTCTCCGTGCTGAAGACTCTGAAGACCTCCATGATCATCGTCGACGAGGTGCACAACCTGAAGACAAACAAGTCCGCCGGCGCGGACGCTGCCAGCACACTGAAGTCGTTCACCGAACGCCTGGACGCCGCGGTGATCTTCTGTGGAATCGACCTGCTCGACACTGATCTACTGGCCGGTGAGATGGGCCGGCAGATCCGGGCGAGGACCAAGGTCTACGACATTCGTACCTACAGCTACGGCAGTGCCGCAGCGCGCGAATCATGGGTGGAGCTGGTCGCTGGCATGGAGGCTCTGCTGCCGCTGGCGGCACACCCGGTAGGTTCACTGACGACCCCGGAGATGTCCGACTACCTGTGGAACAGGACCGGTGGGTCCATCGGTAGCCTATGCAACTTACTGGGGGACGCCGCCATCAACGCGATCTTCACCGGAACGGAACTGGTGGACCGGGCAGGGCTCGACGAGGTGCTCCTCGATCAGGAGGCGGTGCGGGGGCAGACCGACACACCGTTGAGTGCGAGAATGGATACGAAGCAGGAGCGCGGGGCTGTATGAGCGTCAACTCGGGTGGTCCCCCTCCACTTCCGGTGAGGGTGCGGTGTTTCCCAGGTGAGGGACTCATCTCGTACGCACGGCGGCTCTCAGCAGCCAACCACCTCACGGTAGAGGACGTGGAATCTGCCCTGCGCTCGCAGGGGTATGTGTTCCCGTATCGGCGAGACAGTGAGGAGCGTCAACGGATCTGGCGGAACCTGGGCCTCCTGCACGCCTTCGCCTTCACAGAGACGGAGCCGGATGTCACCATCCCGATCTCCTACCGCCGGCTGTGTGCCAAATGCTCCGCAGGGAGGGAGGCCGACGGGCTGCTCTCTGCCACCGCCGGTGACGTCTGTCTACGGCACCACCGGTGGCTCGGCGACGGGGTACAGGTGGATGTCTCTAGAGTGCCTGAGTTCCTGACTGCTGAGCGGGCCTTCCGCCGCGTGCTGATGAGACGCGGTGTGTCGCTGGGCAGCGTGGTGCTGATGAACTGTCGTAGCATCGGTCAGTGTCTTCCTGAGCACGTGGTGCAGCCCCGACTTCGCCGGCTACGTCTCCGTGAGGCAGGTACGGTGATGCTGGGATACCCGGAGACAGTCGCCCTCGCGGCGATGCTGACCGATGATGCTTTCCTGAATCAGGTGCTGTCCCCTGCCCGCCCCGAGTCGCGTCGAGCGTTCCTGGACGAGAGCATCAAGGCTGCGGTGCACCATATGGAGCTTGTCGAGTCGTGGCGGATCCGCAACGTACTCTGGCGCTCCCTGAAGATGGACTATGAGCACCTCACGTCCGCCAGGCTGCGTGGCGTAGCGCCCGATCCGAGCATCGCCGTGACGACGCCGTTCTGGACGAGCCGCCCCAGGTGGGAGGAGGACTGAAGTCTCACCCACCTGTCGTGTGTCGTGCCCGACTTGCTGTTCTTCCGGACGAGTCACCAGGACGCTGAGAAAAGCCCCGGGCCGCTTCCCTGGCGTCTTGGTCGCTGACTCTGACCGGCCCGTCTACCAGTCGCGCCGCCTCTGCGAGGGTAAGTCCTGGAAATATATGCGACAGAGCACGAACATGCCGCTGCTCAGCGTACCGACGCTTCGCCTCCGTCTTGTGCCGCTTTCTGCTGGGCGCCATATCGTCGATGGCTGCCAGCCCCTGGCGATGGCGAGCCATCTCTGCACGGACCTGTTGATGCTGGTGTGGGGTAAGTACTGGCATACTATTAAGAATACAGGCTACCACCTTTGGAAATCAGCACACATAATTATATCACATAGCGACGTCCGTCCGAAAAACATGCTTGCTCGCTTTCTTTCAGTCACCTCTATATGTCCAATTGTCGACAGAGCGGACCAGTACCCACCGGACAAACGGCAAAAGCGACCACCGCGCTTAAATGATAGAAACTGCCCACCAGTGCGAACCATCACCCATCGGACTAATCCAACCATTAACGCTAACTAATCGCCATCTGTATGCTTAATTTTAAAACCGAATTGACTACGCTTTTCTTGACGGTCAAGCTCGGCAATCATCTCTCCCCAGAGCTTAAGCGGCGCAGAGATACGTTCACGCTCACTATCGGTAAGATTCATCCATTTACGATCGCTGTTCTTTGCCATAAAACTCACCAACTCTCAAAATATGCAATCTGCGGCGGGGAACCTGTCGACAGGGGACGTGATACCGCAGTACTCGTTCCATCTGCAACGGAAGGGGCTATGACCTGTGTATTTGGGAGAAGTAGGACGCGGCCAGCTCCTGAGGCATGGCACCCCTCAGCAGGTTGTACACGTCATCCTCCGATGCTCCTTGCTGCAACATCCAGTGCATCTGCAGAAGAAGGCTCTTATCCATCAATGGTCGGAGAAGTTTCCTCTCCGAACCCGTCCACATTTTTCCTCTACCTTCTTCTAGGAGCGAGTGCTGCACCTCAGACAAAATCTGGTATTCGGTGCCAACCGCTTTATCTTCAAGTTCAGATATTCTCCTCTCTTCCTCCAGGCACCATTCAAAATCGCTTCCACCATTCTGACCTATTATCATTTGCTATTTTTTGACGAAAGGAAAGGAGACCGACAATACATGCCACAAGCGTGACAATTGAAGTGATTTTTCTAGACGGATCTTCTTCTCCGGTTAATATAAAGAGAATGGCGTAACTTAAGGCGCCACTCACCGCCAAAGAAACAGTGAAAATACTCACTTTTAAAGGATGTTTCAACAGGTACACTCTTCCTGAAACGATTACGCCATTGCCTTTCGAGTAACCAAGTTTACCGGGGCTCCGAAGAGCCGTACCGTCCTCCCTGCATATACAGACATAAACACGCCCTGAACTGCGCAGAACTGGCCACAAGAACTAGCCATCGTCCTGCCCAGACCCCTACCCTCACCCCCATGAGCACCACCCCGGACCCGAACCGCATCGCCTTCATCGGCGACCTCCACGACAACATCGACGCGTTCATCCACACCACCGACCTCGCCGTGTCCGCCAGTGCGGCGACGATCATCCAGACCGGCGACTTCGGCTTCCACCACCCCGCCGACCTCGAACTCCTGCAACTCATCCTCGATGAACGCGCCCCGGGCGTGGACTACCGGATCATCGACGGCAACCACGAGGACTTCACCCTCCTCACTCCCGACACCGCCGAACCCACCGCCCTGACCCGGTCGATCACCCACATGCCCCGCGGACTGCGCAGCACCGTTGCTGGGGTCGACATGCTGTTCCTCGGCGGGGCGACCTCCACCGATCGACGGTGGCGCACCGAGGGCGTGGACTGGTTTCCCACCGAGCACATCACCGACGCCCAGATCGACCGCGCCATCACCGCCGCCGGCACTACTCCCAGCCCGGTGGACATCCTCGTCACCCACGAGACCGGGGCAGCAGCGTTCACCGCCCTGGCCGCCGGCAGTGCACACGCCCAGGACAAGGCCACCGACCCACTCAGCCAGGCAGACCGTGCCCGCATCGACCGGGTGCTCACCGCCGTGCACCCGGCCGTCCACATCC
>NZ_BJNT01000008.1 GCF_006539825.1 Corynebacterium variabile | reverse complement strand
GGCTGGTCCTATCCCGGGCATCATGCGTTCCATCCCCACCGTCGCCCCCACCGTCGGTCGCCTCGCCGCGTCCGCCGACGATTTCCCCGGCCGGCTCGACGAGATTGATCCCTCCCTGCTCGGTCCCCGGCAGGACCACGTGCTCGCGGAGATCGTCGACGGCGACATCTCCCGTGACCTGTCGGGGCTGACGCTCATCGACTGCCGTCTGGACCGTCTCACCGCCCACGGCGCGGTCCTCGCCGGTGCGCGGATCTCCGACACCATCCTCACCACGGTGAACGCCACCTCGCTGAACGCGTCGCGGGTCAGTCTGCAGGACGTCATCGTCCGCGACTCCCGGCTCGGCGCAGTGGACCTGGTGGACGCCGGCATCCGGGGACTCATCATCGAGCGGTGCAGCATCGACTTCCTCAACCTGCGCGGCACGGACCTCACCGACGTACTGTTCCGTGACTGCCGGATCGGCGACCTCGACCTCGGCGGGGTGCGGGCGGACCGGGTCGCCTTCGAGAACTGCCAGGTCGACGCCTTCGATGCGGTCAACGCGAAGGCCCGGAACGTCGATCTGCGTGGACTGGAGATCCGCGGCGTCCGCAACCCGGACGGGCTGCGGGGGATGACGCTGTCCCCGGTGCAGGTCGCCCTGCTGTCCACCGCCTTCGCGCGGCATCTCGGGATCCGCGTGGAGGAGTGACAGGTCGTGGCATAGTATCTGTCCATGAACAGGTCAGGGCCAGTGGGAATTGGCGGACTCTTCTTCCGGAGCGCTGATCCGGAGGCACGCGCGGCGTGGTACCGGGAGCATCTCGGGGTCGACGCGGGGCAGGACGCAGTGTGGTCACAGGAGGCGGGGATGACCGTGCTCGCACCATTCCCGGCCGACAGTGACTATTTCCCGGCGAACCAGCCATTCATGCTCAACCTGCGTGTCGTGGACCTCGCCGGTCTCATCGGCACGCTGAGGGCAGCCGGTATCGAGGTGGAGACCCGGGAGGAATGGGACACCGAGATCGGTCGGTTCGCCCGGGTCACCGACCCGGAGGGGCTGCCGGTCGAACTGTGGGAACCGCCGGCAGAGACCTAGCTTTCGCCGTGCACGGCCTCGATTTCGACCTGCACCAGCCAGCCTTCGACCGGCTGCTGGGCGACGCCCACGGTGACTATCGTCGGCCGGGTGCGGTTGTCCGTCCCCGGGTAGAGCTCACTGATCGGGGACTCCTCCGGGGTGGTTGTCTCCGTTGACGACTCCGTCGGCTCCTGCGGCGCAGACTCAGACGCAGATTCAGACGCGGAGCTGCCCGCCGACGCCGAGGTCGTCTCCACCGGCTCCTCGAGCAGCGACCGGCCGGTGTCCCGGTCGATGTTGGCGAAGTAGCGGCGGTATGCCCGTTCCCATCCGTCGAAGTCCGCGCCGTCACGTCCGTCCGCGGCAAGGTAGACCCGCACCGTCCCCACCTCGTAGAGCTTGAGCTTCCGGTCGGTGAGCAGGTCCTGGAGCTGCGAGAGCACCTGGAGGGACTGCGCCTCGGTGACGGTCATGCCCTCGGGCAGCTTTCCGTCATCGTCGAGCAGGTCAGGGTCGACGAAGGCCATCGGGTCGTCGTCCTCGGCCATGTAGTTCAGGTGTTCCGGGCCGGTGGCGGAGGAACGGAAGATCGAGGCGTCCGCAGGCACCGAGATGCCGGCGGCGGCTGCGTCGGTCTCCTCGGAGACAGAACTGCTGAACACCGCTTCGTCGGCGCAGGCGCTCACGGTGAGCAGCAGTGCTCCGCCGGTGAGCAGGGCAGCGGTGCGCGGGTGTCGCATGTGATCCTCCGGAAATGTCGAACGTCCGGCTACCATCATACGAATGTCAGAGCAGAGTCCGGACGTGGTCCTGGTCAACCCGAACACCGACCGTGCGACCACGGCGATGATCACCGGTCCGGAAGCGCTGGCCGATGCCACCAGGCATGCCGTCGCACTGGTGCAGGACCTGGTGCATGCTCCGGAGGGTGCCCCGATGGTGGTCGTCGCCGCATTCGGTGACCCCGGCGTCCCCGAGCTGCGGGACGCCGGTTACCGGGTGACCGGGATCGGCGAGGCGGCGGTGCAGGCCGCGGCCGCGGGAGGACGCCGGTTCGCGCTCGCCACGACCACACCGGACCTTGCCGAGGCGATCTGCGGGCTGGTGGACCGGGCCGGTGTCGCAGACCTGTTCACCGGGGTCGAACTGACGACCACGGATCCGTTGATGCTGGCCGAGGATCCGGAGGCGTGCCGGGAGGAGCTGGACGCGGTGGTCTGGCGGCGCCTGGCGGCGGGTGCACAGCGCGTCGTCATCGGTGGCGGGCCACTCAGTGACGCTGCAGCGGACCTGGCAGGACACTATCCGGACGTGATCGTCGAACCGTTGACGGCCGCTGCGGCAGTGCTCGCGTACTCCCGGCACTCCTGACGTCCGCAGTGCGCGGTTGACGGGTCTGCGACACAGTCGTCGCAGATGAGCACCATGTCCCGGCAGTCGCCGTTGATGCAGTTGCGGTAGGTGTTCGTCGGCTCGCCACAGTGGATGCAGTGGCCGATCTGTGCGGCGTCCTCGCTGAACTCGACGTGCATCCGGCGGTCGAAGACGTACAGCGAGCCTTCCCAGAGGCCGGCGTCCCCGAACTGTTCGCCGTAGCGGACGATACCGCCGTCGAGCTGGTAGATCTCGCCGAAACCACGGTCGACCATGAGTTTGCTGAGGACCTCGCAGCGCACGCCGCCGGTGCAGTAGGTGACCACCGGGCGGTCCTTGAGCTCGTCGTATCTGCCCGAGTCCAGTTCGGCGAGGAAGTCTCGGGTGGTGGTGGCGTCCGGCACGACGGCGTTGCGGAACCGGCCGATCGCCGCCTCCATGGCGTTGCGGCCGTCGAAGAAGACGACCTCGTCGCCGCGCTGGGCGACCAGGTCGTTGACCTGGGTGGGACTCAGGTGGACGCCGCCACCGACCACACCGTGCTCGTCGACCTCCAGGTCGTCGGCGGCGCCGAAGGTGACGATCTCGTCGCGGACCTTCACCGACAGTTTCGGGAAGTCCTCGGCGGAGCCGGCGGACCACTTGAACTCCATGTCATGGAATCCCGGGTACTCGCGGGTGCGGCGGATGTAGGTCTTGACTGATGCCAGGGCACCGCCGACGGTGCCGTTGATGCCGTCGCGGCTGATGATGATTCGCCCACGCAGGCCCAGGGACTCGCACAGGGTGCGCTGCCAGAGCATCACCGCGGTCGGGTCGGCGACCGGGGTGAAGCGGTAGTACAGGAGGATGCGGGATTCACTCACGTCTGATGAGTGTAGGCGGTGCCTAGAGCGTGAGGTGCATCTCCTGGTGCTCGATGCCCTCGACGGTGAAGGGCTCACCGACGGGCTCGAATCCGTAGGAGGCGTAGAAGGGCTGGGTGGCGACCTGGGCGTCGATCTTGACGATGGCGGTCTGGGTCACCGGGTCGAGGGCGGCGGCGCGGCCGCGGGCGACCTCGAGGGTAGCGTCCACGATCTGTCGGGCGATGCCGAAACCGCGGAACTCGGGGAGGACGGCGAGGCGTCCGACCTGCTGCTCCTCGGCCGGGCCGAAGATGCGGGCGGTGCCGACGAGGCGCAGCGGGGAGCCCGGGTCCGGGGTGCCCCAGCGGTAGTCCGGAGCGTGGCCGGGGTGGACGTAGGCGAGGACGTGGTGGGTTCCGGGCTCCGCGTCAGCATCGTCGATCTCGGCGAAGGTGGTGTGCTGTTCGTTGACGAACGTGTCCACGCGCAGCTTGTACAGCGCATGGACCTGGCTCGGCTGCATGGCGAGCAGCTGCTTGCCGGTGATGTGGACTTCGGGGGTCTCGGAGGAGGTCTCCTGGCTATCGGTCATGGCGTACAGGATAGTCGGCTGACGGGGGTCCCTGTGGCGGGATGCAGGATTTTCCGCCTTTGTTGTTTCCGCAGGTGGGAAACTATTTTGACAGTGAACTAACCCGGTGATCCGGTATTCTGACTCCACTTTCCCGACGTCACCCCAAGGACCGCTGCGCGCCCCCATGCCGCACTCATCTTTCCCGCCGCACAAGCGTCGCCCCTGGCTGACTGGGGCTGCCGCTGTCGTCCTGGTCGTCGTTCTCGCCCTGGCGCTCGTCGTGGGCATCGGCGGGCGGGGGGGGGGTTCCGACGGTGCCGCATCCACCTGCGCGGACGTGGAGTTCCTCGGTGCGGCGGGGTCCGGACAGCGGGAGGTGGACGCCGAGACCGACCTCATCGCCGACGACGGGGTCGGCAGCATCGTGGCAGACACCTACCGGAATCTCCGCGACGATCTTGCGGAGGACGCCACGGTGAACCTGCGGGCGGTGGAGTATCCGGCACGCGCCGTTCCCCAGGGTGCCGACCGCCAGGCCTGGTCGGAGTTTCTCGCGTCGGTGTCCGAGGGGGCGGACGCCGCGGAGCGGCTCATCACGGACACCATCGAGGAATGCGGGGAGGACGCGACAATCGTCGTCGCCGGATACTCCCAGGGAGCCATGGCGATGCACCGCGCACTGGAGGCGCTGGGGCCGACCGGGCAGATCGTGGCGGGCGTCCTCATCGGGGACGGCGACAAGATGGCTGACGACAATGTCCGGGGACTGCCGGAGTACGGTACGGTGTCCAGTGAAGGCATCGCCCAGGTGGCGAAGGGTGTGGGGATCCGTTCCGGGGCGACGGATGCGCTGCTGCCGGAGGAGTGGGCGTCGGTCATTATCGATGCCTGTGCTGACGGGGACGTGGTGTGCGCTCCGGATTCCCTGTCCCTGCGGAGTCTGGACGCACACCAGAGCTATGACGCCGAAGACTGGCGTGTGGAGCTGCTGGGCCTCGTATCCGGTTAGAAGGAAGACAAGGGTGGGGCTGGACAGTAGACAGCGTCCGACAGAAAAAAGAAGTCCCCAGGCACTCCCGGAAACCGGGGAGCCTGGGGACTTCTGAAGGGCGGGGGAGATCAGGCCTCGACGCGGGCCTCGCCGGAGGAGTACCGGACCATCTCCTCGATCTCGCGGACCTTCTTGCGCTCGCGGCCCTCGGCCTCGCCCAGGGCGCGCTCGTGGGCGTCGAGGTTGTACCAGCCTTCCCAGGTGGAGTAGTTGATGCCGCGGGAGTGCAACAGTTCGATGATGCCCTCCTCCGAGGCGTCCTCCGGGGTGAACCCGAGGCCCTTCTCCGCGTCCTCGAGCAGGTTGGCGACGGCCTGGTTGGCATCGCCCTTGGTGTTGCCGATGAGGCCCACCGGGCCACGGCGCACCCAGCCGGTGGCGTAGACGCCGGGCAGGGTCTCTCGCAGCTCGGCCTCCGGGTCGGCGGAGCCGGGGACGCCGGCGATGCCGTCGGCGGTCGGGCCCTCGGTGAGGACGCGGCCACCGACGTTCGGGATGACCAGTTCCTTCTCGTCCCAGGGGATGTCCTCCGGGCGGTCGGACTTGTAGCCGACGGCGCGGTAGACGTCGCCGACCGGCCACTCGGTGAGCTTACCGGTGCCGACGACCTTGCCGTCGGCGTACTCGGTGCGCTCGGTCACGAGGCCGGTGACCTTGCCGTCAGCGCCGGTCTTGACCTCGACGGGAGACTCGAAGAAGTGCAGGTACAGCTTGTGCGGGGCACCCTTCGGGTCGTTGATGGCGTAGTTCTCGAGGATGGTGCAGACCTGGTCGGTGATTTTCGAGTTGTGGCGGGCCTCCATGGATGCCTCGTCGTAGTCGATGTCCTCCGGGTCCACGACGACCTCGATGGTCGGGGAGTGGTTGAGCTCCTTGAGCTCCAGCGGTGTGAACTTCGCCTGGGCAGGGCCGCGGCGTCCGAAGACGTGGACCTCCTTGGCCTGGTTGTCTTTGAGGGACTCGTAGACGTTGTCCGGGATCTCGGTGACGCGCAGCTCCTCGCCGGTCTTGGCGAGGACGCGGGCGATGTCGAGGCCGACGTTGCCGACGCCGATGACGGCCACGGACTCGGCGGGTTGGGTCCAGGACTCGGAGAAGTGCGGGTTGGCGTCATAGAAACCGACGAACTTGCCGGCGCCGATGGTGTGCTCGCCGCCGGGGATGTTCAGGTCGCGGTCGTCGGTGGCGCCGGTGGCGTAGATAACGGCGTCGTAGTACTTCTTCAGGTCATCGAGGGTGATGTCCTTGCCGACGTTGATGTTGCCGAGCAGGCGGATCTGGGGCTTGTCGAGAACCTTGTGGAGGCTCTTGATGATGCCCTTGATGCGCGGGTGGTCGGGGGCGACGCCGTAGCGGATCAGTCCGAACGGGGCGGGCATGCGCTCGTACAGGTCGATGGAGACGTCCTGGCCGGACTTCATCAGGGCATCGGAGGCGTAGATGCCGGCAGGGCCGGATCCGATGACGGCGACGCGCAGCGGGCGGTTGTCAGACATGACTTCGTTGGTCCAATCCGTTGAGTGGCAGTACCTCCACGTTAGTCTGCCCTGACTTGAACGGGAACCCTCGGCGTGAGACCGATCGGGATTCGGGGTCAGGGCAGACCGGGTACAGGTGTGACGGCCCCCGACTATAGACCGAGTGGTCTGTTCAGTGCAAGGGGAGCCGAATTGAGGTGTCCCTGCGTTGTGCATATGTACCGAGCGGTCTAGTGTGGGACGCCGACGACCGCTAGACCGAACTGTCTGTGCAGAGAGAAGGGGCCTATGACCACGGCAACCGATTCGCCTTCCCGTGAGGCGGTCCGCAAGGCTGCCGCAGCCAAGGAAGACGCTGCGGCGGTAGCCACGTCCGCCGCCGACGCCGCCAAGGCTGACCCGGACAATGACCAGCTCGCCGATGAGCTCCGTGAGGCGCGTAACGCGCAGCGCCGTGCCGCACGCGCGCTGAAGAAGGCCGAGGAAGCTCTGGAGTCCGAAGAGACAGGGGATGCCCCGGAGGACGCTGAGGACGCCACCCCTGCAGAAGAGCTCTCCCCGGTCGACGCCGCCCGCGCTGAACTGCGGCGTCTCGAGGATGCCCAGGCTGAGCTGACCGCCGCCACGGTCCGTGCGGATGCCGCTGCCGAGGCGGATCCGGGCAACTCCAATCTCTTCGCCGCTGCCCGCAAGGCGCGCTGGGACGAGCTGAAGGGGACCAAGGCCGTGCAGAAGGCCGCCACGGCGCTCGCTGAAGCTGAGGCGGCTGCGCCGGAGACCGCGTCGGCCGATGATGTCGAGGATGCGACCGACACAACCGACGCCGCCGACGACACCGACGACACCGACGCGGCACCTGCCGGTCCGCTCACCATCGCCGATGCGGAGCGTCAGCTTGCCGACGCCGAATCTGCGACGGAGGCCGCCGAGGCCGCTGCAGAAGCGGCCCCGGACGACAAGCAGCTGTCCGCTGCCGCCCGACGTGCACGTGCGGCGCAGAAGAAGGCGGCCCGTGCCCTCAAGCGTGCCCGCAAGGCCGCGGTCGAGGGCGACGACGCCGACGGTTCCGCGGAATCCGAGGATGCGGCCGCCGAGACCTCCACCGAGACCCCGGTCGCAGAAGTCCCCGCCGCTGCCGAGGTCCCGGGTCCCCAGGCGGCTCCGGCCGCCGCCGCCACACCTTCCGCCCCCGTGCTCACCCAGGACACTCTCGCCCTGGTCAGCTCGGGTGCCTCGGTGCTCGCGGTCGCCGCTGACGCCTCCGAACGCGCCGCCGCAGCGGACCCCACCAACACCCTGCTCGCCGAGGCGGCCCGCAGCGCCCGCGCCGCCGCCCAGCAGGCCGCCCAGGCTGTGGCTGCCGCCGCAGCGCTGCACGGTGCGGCTCCGACCGTCGCCGCCCAGGCTGTCGCACCCGCCACACCCGCAGCACCCGCTGAGCCCGCGCCGGCGGCCGAGGCAGACGTCACCGCCGAGCCCGAGACCTCCGCCGAGCCTGAGACTCCGGCCGAGGACCCTGCCGTCATCGAGGCACGTGAGGCCCTCGCCGCCGCCGAGGAGACGCAGAACGGGTTCGCCGCCGCCACCCTCAAGGCAGAGGCCGCCGCCGAAGCTGAACCGGGTAACTCCGACCTCTTCTCCGCGGCACGCAAGGCCCGCTGGGACGAACTCAAGGCCTCCAAGGCCGTCCAGAAGGCCACCGCGGCTCTGGAGAAGGCCATCGCCGACGCCCCGCCGGCTCCCAGGGTCCTCACCGACGAGGAGAAGGAGGACCGCAAGGCGCCGAAGCCGCAGGGCCAGTGGCTCATCGACGGCAAAGAGCCGCTCAACGGTGACGAGCGCATCAAGCAGGAGGACGCCGGCCTCGCCGTGGCCGACCGCGTCCGCGAGATCTACGCCAAGGAGGGCTTCGACTCGATCCCGCCCGAGGATCTCGCGCCCCGGTTCAAGTGGATCGGTATGTACACCCAGCGTCGTCAGGACATGGACGGTGAGCAGACCGGCACCCTGACCAACGCCGAGCTGCAGGACCGCTACTTCATGATGCGCATCCGGCTCGACGGCGGCCAGGTCACCCCGCAGCAGCTGCGCGTCATCGGCGGTATCTCCGCGGACTTCGCCCGCAACACCGCCGACTTCACCGACCGCCAGAACATCCAGCTGCACTGGATCCGTATCGAGGACGTCCCGGAGATCTGGGACCGGCTCGCCGCCGTCAACCTCGACACCTTCTTCGGCTGCGGTGACGTGCCCCGCGTCGTCCTCGGGTCCCCGGTCGCAGGGGTCTCCAAGGACGAGATCATCGACGCCACCCCGGCGATCCGTGAGATCAAGGAGAACTGGCTCACCAGGGACGAGTTCACCAACCTGCCCCGCAAGTTCAAGACCGCCATCTCGGGCAACCGTCGCCAGGACGTCACCCACGAGATCCAGGACGTCTCCTTCATCGGTTCCGAGCACCCGGAGCACGGCCCCGGCTTCGACCTCTGGGTCGGTGGCGGCCTGTCGACCAACCCGATGTTCGCCCAGCGTCTCGGCGTGTGGGTCCCCCTCGACGAGGTGCCGGAGGTGTGGGCCGGTGTCGTCCGGATCTTCCGCGACTACGGCTACCGCAAGCTGCGTAACCGTGCCCGCCTGAAGTTCCTCGTCGCCGACTGGGGTGTGGAGAAGTTCCGCCGCATCCTCGAGGAAGACTACGTCGGTCACACGCTCATCGACGGCCCCGAGCCGGAGGTCTGGCCGGGCTACCGCGACCACGTCGGCGTCCACGAGCAACGGGACGGGAAGTTCTACGTCGGCGTCAAGCCGACCGTGGGCCATACCGAAGGCGACCAGCTCGTGCGCCTCGCCGATCTCGCCGAGGAGCGCGGGATCACGCAGATCCGCACCACCCCGGACAAGGAGCTCATCTTCCTCGGCCTCGAACAGGACGCCGTGGACGACCTCGCCGAGGCCCTGGAGAAGGAGGGACTTTCGGCCAGGCCGTCCAGCTTCCGCCGCGACATCATCTCCTGCACCGGTCTGGAGTACTGCAAGCTCGCCCTGGTCACCACCAAGCAGCGTGCGATCAGTCTCGCCGACCAGCTCGAGGAGAAGCTCGGTGACCTCGATGTGCCGCTGAAGATCAGCCTCAACGGCTGCCCGAACTCCTGCGCCCGTACGCAGGTCGCGGACATCGGCCTGAAGGGGCAGATCGTCACCGACGACGACGGCAACCGGGTCGAGGGCTTCCAGGTGCACCTCGGCGGTGCGCTGGGTATGCACCCCGACTGGGGCAAGAAGCTGCGCGGTCACAAGGTGACCTCCGCCGGTCTGGACGACTATGTCGTCCGCGTCGTGGAGAACTACAAGGAGAACCGCACCAGCGCCGACGAGCAGTTCCGCGACTGGGTCCTCCGCGCGCCGGAGGAGCAGCTCCAGTGAAGGACGCCAACAGCGACATCAGCGGGAAGTCCGCCCACCCGAACCCCAGGAGAGCAACCGTGATGCACTGCCCGTACTGCGCCTCGGAGAACCTGTGGCCGGACCCGGAGACGGACAACGCCTGGGAATGCCGCGACTGCCGTCGGGTGTTCTCGGTGAAGCTGCACGGCCAGCTGCCCCGGGGTGTGTAGCACCCGGTCACGTCGGAGAGCAGGGTAACCTCGGCCTCCATGGCGGTACAGCAGGAGCAGCGGGAACAGCAGGCACAGCAGGCACAGCAGGCACGACATCCGGACGGCAGGATCCTCAGATCAGGGTTGCTCAGCGTCCGACCGTCCCGCCTCCCCACCCCTGACGACCCCCGGTGGCTTCTCAAGGTCGCCTTCTCGCAGCGTCCCCGGCAGTTCCTCGCCTCCGGCGGGATGCTGCTCGGTTTCCTCTGCAACGCCACCACCTCGGTCGTCGTCGGCCGTGCCATCGATGACGCCGTCGCCACCGGCAACGGCGGTCACCTATTCCTGTGGGTCGGCGTCCTCGCGCTGCTCTTCCTCCTCAACGGCGTCTCCGTCTGGCTGGGGCGCCGCTTCCTGGAGATGATCCTCCAGCAGGTCAGCCATGACGTCCGCACCGCGGTGACCGACCGGATCCAGGATCCCCGGGGTATCGGCCGTGAGGGTGCCGGTGGTGAACGCACCGCCGGTGGCCTGCTCTCCATCGCCAGCACGGACGCCAACAAGGCCGCAGACATCATCGTCATGACGGTCTTCCCCGTCGCTGAGCTCGGGTCGATCCTCTACGTCGCCGCCGTCGTCCTCACCGTCGACTGGCGGCTCGGCCTGGCGGTCCTGCTCGGGGCTCCGGCGGTGGTCCTGCTCTCGGTCCGCGCCGCCCGACCCCTGCGCAGCAGAGCCGGGGCACGGCAGCAGGCACTGGCGCGCACCGCCTCGGTCGCCACCGACGCGGTCCAGGGTCTGCGGATCATCAAGGGTCTCGGTGTCGTCTCCACGATGAAGGCCCGCTACCACGGCTACTCCGAAAAGGCCTACCATGCCACGGTCGCCGCCAACGCCGCGGAGGCCCGGCTCACCGCCACCACCCAGTCCATCGGCGCGGTGTACGTCGTGGCCGTCGGCGTCGCCGCGGGCTGGCTCGCCCTGCACGACGGGCTCACCGTCGGCCAGCTCATCACCGTCGTCGGCCTGTCCCAGTACGTCGTCCACCCGATGACGATGCTGGGTCGCAACTTCGCCACCCGCGTGGCGACCTCGGCCGCGTCCGCCCGCCGTGTCGTCAGCGTGCTCACCGCCCCCTACGCCACACCCGATGAGGCGGCGGACGCCGAGACGCAGGCACTCATCGACGCCATGCCGGTCGGCGTCACCGTCGTCCGCGACATCGCCCGTGCCGGCGAGGTGACTGAGGCCCTGCTCCGCATGCCACGCCACCGGGTGATCGTCGCCCCGCACGCCGCCGACCTCTTCGACGGCCCGCTGTGCGACAATGTCCACCCCGACCCCGTTGTCGCCGCCGAGGCGCTGGAGGTCGCCGACTGCGCGGACATCCCCGGTGGTCCCGACCGTCCGGTGGGGGAGGGAGGACGCCGCCTGTCCGGTGGTCAGCGTCAACGTGTCGCCCTCGCCCGAGCGATCGCCGCGGACCCTGAACTGCTGGTGCTCACCGATCCGACGACGGCGGTGGACTCGGTCACCGAGCAGCACATCGCCGAGCGGGTCGCGGCCCGCTACACGGGCTCCGGCCATCCCGCCCACCGTGTCCTCGTCCTGTCCGAGGCGCCGGCGTGGCAGGTCGTCGCCACCACCCGGTGGGACGCCGTCGATCTCGACGAGGCCCTGGCGGAGGTGCACGCATGACCCCGACAACCTCGAAGATCCAGGCGTTCCCGCTGGCGACCTGGGCGCAGGCCCGCCGGGACATCATCCGGCAGCTCAGGGCGGTTCCGGGCGCGTGGTGGCAGGCACTGGCCGCCGCCGCGCTGCTCGGCATCGGAGCCTGGTGCACGGTCTCCGTGCCGCGCCTGATGGGGCGCATCGTCGACATCGCGACCTCCGGCACCGACGGTGACCTGTGGCGCACCGCCGGTCTGATGGCCGCCGCCGCAGTCATCGCGGGTGTCACCGACGGCGCCGGGTACTTCCTGCTGGCCAGGCTCTCCGAACGGCTCATCGCCAACCTGCGTGAGGAGATGGTCGGTACCGCCCTCGGCCTGCCGATGCACCGGGTGGAGGACGCCGGTACCGGTGATGTCGTCAGCCGGTCCACCGACGATGTCGCCCAGACCTCCTCGGCGGTGATGGAGGTGCTGCCGGTGCTGTCCGGGGCGGTGTTCGTCATCGTCGCGACCGGCATCGGTCTGCTCACCGTCGACTGGCGGTTCCTCGCCGTGATCCTGCTGGTGTCCCCGGTGTACTGGCTCTCCGCCCGGGCCTACCTGCGCAAGGCGCCGCAGCTCTTCGCCGCGGAGCGGGCCTCGATGGGACTGCGGGCCCGCCGCGTCCTCGAGGCGATCCACGGCCGTCGGACGGTCCGGGCGTTCCGGATGGAGCGTGACATGCACGACCGGATCAGTGACGCGTCCTGGTCGGTGGTGGACAACGCCGTCGGAGCGAACCGGGTGATGGTCCGGCTGCTCAACCGGATGCTCATCGCCGAGTTCGTGATGATCACCTCGGCGCTGGTGCTGGGATTCTTCCTCGTCGACCACGGGACGCTCGGCGTCGGCGCGGTCACCGGTGCCGCCCTGATGATCATCCGCGTGCGTGGCCCGCTGCAGCAGGTGATGCGGGTGCTGGACGCCGCCCAGTCCGGCTACGCCTCGTTAGCGCGCATCATCGGTGTGACCGTTGATCCGCCGCGTCCGGTTCCGGACGCCGGGGCACCGGAGGCCCGTGGCGAGGTCGTCCTCGACGACGTCGCCTTCCGCTACGGGGAGGACGCCTGGGCCGTGTCGGACGTGAGCTTCCGGATCGCGCCGGGGAAGACGGTGGCCCTGGTGGGGGCGTCCGGGGCGGGGAAGACCACGGTGGCCACGCTGTTGGCCGGGTTGCGTGAACCGACCTCCGGTGCGGTGACGGTCGACGGGGTACCGGTGACGGCACTGTCGGACTCCGAGCGTGCGGCCCGTCTCGCGCTGGTCTCCCAGGAGGTCCACGTGTTCTCCGGGACGCTGCGTGACGACCTGCTGCTCGCCGCCCCCGATGCCACCGATGACGCGCTGTCGGCGGCACTGGTGGCGGTGGGCGCCGACGGTTGGCTGGCGACGCTGTCGGACGGGTTGGATACCGAGGTCGGCGCCCGTGGCGTCATCCCGGACCCGGTGGTGGCCCAGCAGCTCGCGCTGGCCCGGGTGCTGTTGCGTGACCCGAAGGTGGTCGTGCTCGACGAGGCGACGGCGGAGGCCGGCTCGGCCGGTGCCCAGGCCCTGGAGGACGCCGCCCGGCGGTTGACGGAGGGGCGCACCGCGCTCACGGTGGCGCACCGGCTGGACCAGGCGCGGCAGGCCGACGAGATCCTCGTCATGGAGGACGGCAGGATCGTGGAGCGGGGCTCCCATGACGACCTGGTGGCGTCCGGTGGACGCTATGCCGAGCTGTGGTCGGTGTGGTCGCGGGGACGGTGACACCGGCACGTGGGTAGACCCCTCTGTCTGGGAGTTTTATTCACCTTGACCTGTAGGTACAAAAACCTCCTGTAGAGGTACGGGCAATCCCTGTTGCTCATGATGAACCGAGTGGTCTAGTCTGGTGCAGCATTAGACCGACCGGTCTGTTGACGACGGGCCGGTCACGCCAGAGAAGTCCACCAGAGAAGAGCAGGGAAGAACAGCCATGACGAACACGGGAGCAGGCGCCGGTATCACGGCGCTGACCGGTCTCGTGGGACTCGGCGGCACCGCCGCCGCAGACACCCCTGACCGGCCCCGGAAGGACCCCGAGGTCAGCCCCGCGGGCGCCCCCACGACCACGACCCACCTCACCGCCGAGCAGAGTGCCGCCCACCAGGCCCTGGTCGACGAATGGAACGACAGGCTCGACGGGAAGACCGCCGAAGAGATCCTCGACTGGGTCAACGAGCACGTCACCGGCACCGTCGCGGTGACCATGTCGATGCAGGACACGGTCCTCGCCGAACTCGCCCAGGGTCGCGTCCACGATGCGGAACTCGTGTTCCTGGACACCGGTTACCACTTCGACGAGACGATGGATGTCGCCCGCGAGGTCGACGAGCGGTACAGCCTGCCGCTGAAGACCGTCGAGCCCGTCCTCTCCGTCGAGGAGCAGAACCGCGAGTACGGGGCGAACCTCTACCGTTCCAACCCGACCGCCTGCTGCCGGATGCGCAAGGTCGAACCGCTCGCCCGGATGCTCAACCCCTACGAGGCGTGGATCTCCGGCGTGAAGCGGGTCGACAGCGAACTGCGCAAGGACACCCCGATCCTCGACGTCGACCGCACCGGCCGACTGAAGATCAACCCGATCGCAGCATGGACCGACCAGGACGTCGAGGACTACATCGAGGCCCACGACCTGATCATCCACCCGCTGACGAAGCAGGGGTACCCCTCGATCGGCTGCGCCACCTGCACCCTGCCCGTCGCCCCCGGCGAAGATCCCCGTTCCGGCCGCTGGGCCGGCTCCACCAAGACAGAATGCGGACTCCACCTGTGACCACTGCAACTCCCGAAACGCCTGAAACCACCGACAACCAGAAGACGAACGAGCTCAGCCCCCATCTCGCCAGCCTCGAGGCGGAGGCCATGGAGATCCTCCGCGAGGTCGCGGGCCAGTTCGACAAGCCGGGCCTGCTGTTCTCCTCCGGCAAGGACTCGGTCGTCGTCCTCGAACTCGCCAAGCGGGCCTTCGCCCCGGCCGCCGTGCCCTTCGAACTCATCCACGTCGACACCGGCCACAACTTCCCGGAGGTCATCGAGTTCCGCGAGCGCGTCGCCGCCGATCCGCGGATCAGCCTCCACGTCGCCCACGTCCAGGACTGGATCGACACCGGTGCCATCCAGGAGCGTCCCGACGGCACCCGTAACCCGCTGCAGACCGTCCCGCTCGTCGAGACGATCCAGAACCGTGGCTACGACGCCGTGCTCGGCGGTGCCCGCCGTGACGAGGAGAAGGCCCGCGCCAAGGAGCGCGTCTTCTCCGTGCGTGACTCCTTCGGCGGCTGGAACCCGCGCCGTCAGCGTCCGGAACTGTGGGGCCTCTACAACGGCCGCCACCAGGCCGGCGAGAACATCCGCGTCTTCCCGATCTCCAACTGGACCGAGGCGGACATCTGGGACTACATCAAGGCGCGCAACGTCGAGATCCCGGAAATCTACTACTCCCACCAGCGCGAGGTCTTCAACCGCGGTGGCATGTGGCTGACCGCCGGTGAGTGGGGCGGCCCGAAGGAGGGCGAGACGGTCGAGACGAAGACCGTGCGCTACCGCACCGTGGGCGACATGTCCTGCACCGGTGCCGTGCTCTCCGACGCCGCCACCATCGACGATGTCATCGAGGAGATCAAGGCCTCCACCACCACCGAACGCGGCGCCACCCGGGCCGACGACAAACTCTCCGAGTCCTCCATGGAGGACCGCAAGAAGGAAGGCTACTTCTGATGACCGCCGCAACCCTGGAGAACGACACCGTGACCACCGCCCTGCCCACCCTGCGGCTGTGCACCGCCGGCTCCGTCGACGACGGCAAGTCCACCTTCGTCGGACGCCTGCTCCACGACACGAAGTCCATCCTCGCCGACCAGTTCGAGGCCGTCCAGCGCGTCTCCGCCGCCAAGGGCCTGGAGAACCCGGACCTGTCCCTGCTGGTCGACGGCCTGCGTGCCGAGCGCGAACAGGGCATCACCATCGACGTGGCCTACCGCTACTTCGCCACCGACAAGCGGTCCTTCATCCTCGCGGACTGCCCCGGGCACGTGCAGTACACCCGGAACACCGTCACCGGCCTGTCGACCTCTGAGCTGGTCATCGTGCTCATCGACGCCCGCAACAGCGTCATCGAGCAGACGAAGCGCCACCTCACCGTCGCCGCGATGATGCGCACCTCGCACGTCATCGTCGCCGTGAACAAGATCGACGCCGTCGACTTCTCGCAGGAGGTCTTCGACGGCATCTCCGCCGACGTGCAGGCCCTGGCCACCGAACTCGACCTGCCGAAGGTCGACATCGTGCCGACCTCCGCGCTGCTCGGCGACAACGTCGTCACCAGGTCGGAGAACACCCCCTGGTACGACGGCCCCTCCGTCCTCGAGATCCTCGAGACCGCCCAGCCGGCCCGTATCAACGCCGGCAGGAAGCGCGGCCTGCGCTTCCCGGTCCAGGTCGTCATCCGCGATCACGCCACCGACTACCGCGGCTACGCCGGTCGTCTGACCTCCGGTTCCGTCTCCGTCGGTGACGAGGTCACCATCGGCGGCGCCGGCGGACGCACCAGCACCGTCGTCGGCATCGACGGCCCCGGTGGGGAGCAGCAGAGCGCCGCGCGCGGCGAGTCCGTCACCCTGCGTCTGGCCGACGACATCGACATCGCCCGCGGTGACCTCATCGCCACCGCCACCGACGAAGACGCCATCCCGGCCGCGGTCAACAGCTTCAAGGCCCTGGTCTTCCAGCTCTCCGAGTCCCCGGTGCGGGTGCGCGGCAATGTCCTGCTCCGCTACGGCACCGCCACTGTCCGGGCCCGCGTCGACGAGATCGTCCGCCGCGTCCACATCCTCGACGAGGATGAGGACCAGGGTGACCTCGGCGCCCAGCTCGCGCTCAACGACATCGCCGAGGTCCGCCTCACCGTCGCCGAGCCGCTGCCGGTCGAGGCCTACCGCCGTGGTGGCAGGGTCGGTTCCTTCCTGCTGATCAACCCGGGCGACGGTGACACCCTCACCGCCGGTCTCGTCACCTCGGTCGACTAGGGACAGGACCAGGTACAGCACATGGTGACGCCGGTGATCTGCCTCGCACACGGGTCCAGGCACCCGGAGGCGGACGCCGCCGTCGCCCGTATCGCGGACGCCGTCTCCGGTCTCACCGGAGCACCGGCACACCCCTCCTACCTTGACTTCTCCGCACTGACGCTCACCACCGTCGCCCATCTGCTCGCCGCAGAAGGGCACCGGCGCGCGACCGTTGTCCCGCTGCTGTTCACCCGCGCCTTCCACATGCGCCACGACGTCCCCGAGGCTCTCGCCGAGGCGAGCGCGGCCACGGGCCTGGAGTTCACCCTGGCCGACGGGATCGGCACCGGTGGGGATGTGGCGGCACTGCTGGCGTCCCGTATCCCGCCCGGCACCGGACACCTTGTCCTCTACTCCGTGGGGTCCTCGGTGCCCGGGGCGGATGAGACGGTCGCCGGGCTCGCCGCCGACGTCGGCCGCCGGGCCGAGGTCGGCGCCGAACTCGTCACCGCCACCGGCCCCTCCGGGGGAGTGGATGCACTGGTGGACGCGGTACGCCGCGCCACCGGCCCGGTGCACGTCGCACCGTTGTTCATCTCCCCGGGGACCCTGTGGGACGCCGCCGTCGACGTTCTCACCGCACTGCCCGACAACATCTCCGTCACCACCGGCGTCCCCCTGGACACCGCTGTCGCCCCACTGACCGCCCACCGGGCCCGAGAAAGGACCGCCGGATGAAGCTCCTGCTCTTCGCCGTGGCCGGGCTGCTCGCCCAGCTCGTCGACGGTGCCCTCGGCATGGCCTTCGGCATCACCGCCACCACCGCGCTGATCCTTTCCGGCGCGGCCCCGGCCCAGGCGAGTGCCGCCGTGCACTTCGCCGAGGTCGGGACGACGCTCTTCTCCGGCCTGGCCCACTGGAAGCTCAACAACGTCCACTGGCCGACCGTGTTCTTTCTCGGCGTCCCCGGGGCGGTCGGCGCCTTCGTCGGCGCGACGGTGCTGTCGGGTCTGTCGACGGAGTCCGCCGAGCCGGTGGTCTCCACGATCCTGCTGCTGCTGGGCGCCTATGTGCTCGTGCGCAGTGTCGCGCTGCCCTGGAAACGGCGTCAGCGCTCCGAGTTCGCCGACGGTGCCGGAACGCCCCATACGCCGGCGGCCCACGGCAGGTTCGGGCTGGCCGCCCTGGGCCTCGGCGGTGGCTTCCTCGACGCCACCGGTGGCGGCGGCTGGGGTCCCGTCACCACCTCGACACTGCTCAGTGTCGGACGTCGTGAGCCCCGCAAGATCATCGGCACCGTCAACACCGCCGAGTTCCTCGTCGCGGTGTCGGCGTCCCTCGGGTTCATCTTCGGCCTGGACCAGGTCCACGGATCGTGGCAGCCGGTACTCGGGCTGCTCATCGGCGGGCTCATCGGTGCACCGATCGCCGCCTGGGTCGTGACGGTCGTCAACCCGGATGTCCTGGGCGCGGTGGTGGGCTCCATGCTCATCGTGCTCAACGGGGTGCGCGTCATCAACGCCCTCGGCTGGGCCGGTGCCGCGATGGTCGCTGTCGTCGTGATCGTCGTCGCTGTGGTTCTGACCCGCGTGCTGCTGCGCCGGAGGGCTGTCCGGCAGGCGGAGGACGCCGAGCCCGACGGACCTGTGGATAACGCGGGTGCCCCCGCTCCGGGCGCATTTACCACAGGTTAGAGGGGGTACGATGTCCCCCACTCCTGTGGCGTTGGTCACCGACTGTGGTTCCGTGCACAATAGTAACGTCCATGTAGACCTCACCACAGCAGTCGACGACTCCAGGAGAAATCAGTGACAGTCCGCGCCGTGCTCAGTCCGATCGCCACCGCAGCCGGGCGCCGGGGGGAGCTCATCAGCACCCTCGCCGCCAGCCACGGCCCCGATGTCGGAGACGTCACCGACATCTTCGACACCCTGCGCCCCTCGGCCCCGGACTTCAGCGCGGCACTCGACGTCGCACTCGGCGACCGTGACGGCGTCCTCGTCGGTACCGGTGAGCCGATGTTCGACTCCCGCCTCGCCGCCGCAGTCGGCGTCCCCCAGTTCCTCGTCGCCGCCGGCGAGCAGGACCACCTCCAGCTCCAGCAGGTGTCCGGTCAGCTGGTGCGCGTCGGTCGGGCACCCCGCGGCATCGCCGTGATGGACGGTACCCACGGATCCTCCGCCCTGGAAGCCGAGGGCACCGCCGTCCCGTTCCTCGCCCTCGACAAGGTCGACGAGGCCGAGGCGTCCACCCCGGTCATCGGTCCGGAGGTCTTCGAGCGCAACCTGATCATCCAGGCCCGCGAGGCCAAGGCACACATCGTGCTGCCCGAGGGCGACGACGACCGCATCCTCACCGCAGCCCACCAGCTGCTCGAGAAGAAGGTCTGCGACCTCACCATCCTGGGTGACCCGGCCGCCATGGCCGCCCGCGCCCACGAGCTCGGTCTCGACATCTCCGGTGCCACGCTCACCGACCCGACCCAGGGCGACGACCTCGAGCGTTTCGCCGAGGAGTTCGCCGAGCTGCGCAAGGCCAAGGGCGTCACCCTCGACGAGGCCCGCGAGACCATGAAGGACATCAGCTACTACGCGACGATGATGATCCACCTCGGCCTCGCCGACGGCATGGTCTCCGGTGCCGCCCACACCACCGCCCACACCATCAAGCCGAGCTTCCAGATCATCAAGACCGTGCCCGAGGCGTCCATCGTCTCCTCGATCTTCCTCATGGTCATGGACGGCGTGCTCTGGGCGTTCGGTGACTGCGCAGTCAACCCGAACCCGACGCCGGCACAGCTCGCCGAGATCGCCGTGGTGTCCGCGAAGACCGCCGCACAGTTCGGCATCGACCCGAAGGTCGCCATGCTGTCCTTCTCCACCGGCTCCTCCGGGGCCGGTGCCGACGTCGAGGCCGTCGCCGAAGCCGTGACGATCGCCCGCGAGTCCGCCGGAGACCTCGGTGTGGACGGTCCGCTGCAGTTCGACGCCGCCGTCGTCGAGTCCGTGGGCCAGAAGAAGCTGCCGGGATCCGATGTCGCCGGTAAGGCCACCGTTTTCGTGTTCCCCGATCTCAACAGCGGAAACATCACCTACAAGGCGGTCCAGCGCACTGCCGACGCACTCGCCGTCGGCCCGATCCTCCAGGGGCTCAACAAGCCCGTCAACGACCTGTCCCGCGGAGCCACCGTCCCGGACATCGTGAACACCGTCGCCATCACCGCCATCCAGGCCGGCAACTAACCGAAAGGGCGTACACAGCCATGACGCAGCACATTCTGGTCCTCAACTCCGGTTCCTCCTCGATCAAGTTCCAGGTCCTCGACCTGCAGGCGGAGAACCCCGACGTGCCCTTCCTCTCTGGCCTTGTCGAGCAGATCGGTGAGTCCCGCGGCCACATCCGCATCGTGACCGAGAACAACACCATCGAGGACCGTCGTCCGATCCTGAGCCACTCCGTCGGTCTGGAGCGTGCCTTCGGAATGATGTCCATGCTGGGTGTGGGACCGCAGGACCTCGACGTCCACGCCGTCGGCCACCGCGTCGTCCAGGGTGGCTCGATCTTCAACGAGCCGGTCATCATCGACGACCGGGTCGCCGAACAGATCGGCTCCCTGATCCCCCTGGCCCCGCTGCACAACCCGGCCCACCTCGACGGGATCGAGAATGCCCGGGCACTGCTCCCGGACGTGCCCCATGTCGCGGTCTTCGATACCGCGTTCTTCCACTCACTGCCGGAGTCCGCCGCCCGCTACGCCATCAACCGCGATATCGCCGACCAGTACCACATCCGCCGGTACGGGGCGCACGGCACGAGCCACCAGTACGTCTCCGGACTGGTGCCCGACATCATCGGCAAGGACCCGGCGGACGTCAACCAGATCACGCTGCACCTCGGCAACGGTGCATCGGCGACGGCGATCAGGGGCGGCGAGGCCATCGACACCTCCATGGGTCTCACCCCGCTGGCGGGTCTGGTCATGGGTACCCGTACCGGTGACATCGACCCCTCGGTGATCTTCCATCTCGTCCGCGAAGCGAAGATGAGCATCGACGAGATCGACACTCTGCTCAACCGTCGCTCCGGTCTCAAGGGTCTGTGCGGGGTCAACGACTTCCGCCTGCTCCAGGAGCTCATCAACGAAGGCGAGAAGGACGCCCAGGAGGCCTACGACATCTACGTCCACCGGGTCCGCCAGTACGTCGGCTCCTACATGCTGGAGCTGGAACGCCTCGACGCCATCACCTTCACCGCCGGTGTTGGAGAGAACCACGTCGGCATCCGCCGCGACACCATGGCCGGCCTCGAGAACTTCGGCATCAGGATCGATGACGCGCTGAACAACAACGAGGCGGGCGTCAAGGGTGCCCGGATCATCTCCACCGAGGATTCGGCCGTCAAGGTGCTCGTGGTCCCGACCAACGAGGAGCTCGCCATCGCGCGTGCCGCCGCCGAACTCGCGGACAACTGATCTGCCGCTGATCTCCCGCTGAGGGTGACGCCCCCGTCGGACCGGATGACGGTCCGACGGGGGCGTTGTTTCACGGCACGGTCGGTGCGGAATATCGCACCTGCATCAGGGTGGGGTGAAATCTGACCTCTACGCTTACCGTCGGTAAGTGAGCGCGAGGTGCGATATCCCGCACCAGGGACCAGAACACGGGACCAGAGGGAGTGATGAGCGGACGGGCATCGACAGATCAGAACCAGGTCCGCGGACGGATCCGGTTCGCCATGTCCACCAGCCGGAACCGGTGCCGGGCGAACGGCGACTGGCGGGCCAGCTCCCGCAACCCGCGTTCCAGGCCCGCCCGCAGTCCGCGTTCGGTGAAGTCCACGTCGAAGAGCTGGCCGGGACCGATATGGACCGGGCTCCCGGCCTCCTCACTGTCACGCAGCCAGTCGAGCGCCGCGGAGAGCACCGCGATACGCAGCTGGGGGATCCGGGGTTCGGTCGTGGGCAACAGGTCGAGGCGTCGCCCGGCACGACGGATGCGGGACTCGCTGAGGTCCGCGCGGTCGGTGATGAACATCAGCACCGTCGTCATCCGGGCGATCTCATGGTGCCGGGAGTTCGCGGGCACCTTGTCGAGCGTCGCGACCGCCGGATCGACCATCCCCTCCGCCTGCAGCTGGCGGGCCATGCCGAAGGCGGAGGAGACCGTCGTCGGATTCGTCGACCAGACCAGGCCGTACAGCCGGAGGGCGTGGAACCGCAGTGCCACCGGGTCCTGGGTGAGGTGCGTCCACCCCGGCACCACGGCCACCTCGTCGAGGTTCAGTCCCTGCTGGTAGGTCAGGGCCATGGCGGACCGGCGGATCCCGGCGTCCAGCAGCCCGATGGTGTTCACCCCCTGCTCCTGGAGCAGCAGCTCATCGGTCGCGGCCAGCGCCAGTTTCGGTGCCGGCTCGCCGGGAAGGATGTTCAGCACCGTGTTGAAGTACCGCTGGGCGGCGACGAAGTCACCGGTGAGCAGGGCGCACACCCCCGACAGCCACTGGTGGCGCCAGTCGCGGCGCAGTGTGGTGTCCATGTCCCGCAGCCGTGCCTCGGCTTCGGCGGTCATGCCGAGATCGAGCTGGGCACGCACCATCGTCAGCGGAATCTCGCGGGAGTGCTCGAATCCGGGTTGGTCCATCGCCGTACTCAGCGTGTCGATGATCTCACCCGGTTCCGTGAGGCTCGCGGCGGAGAGCAGTGAGGCTCCCGGGTCATTCGGGTCGGTCAGCGGGATCGGCAGGGCGGCGACAACTTCCGGGGCGGTGATCTCCACGGACCGTTCGATACCGTCGAGGAGTTGGTCGGTGCGGAAGAGCTGGTGGTTCGTGCCGAACGTGGAACGCTGGGCGGTGAACCGGGTGGCGGAGTGCGGGAACTGGCGTCCGTCGCGGATGGCCAGGACCTCCCGCAGGACGCCGACCAACTGGTCACGCAGACTGCGCACCGAGGAGAAGCGCACGTCCGGATCGTCGTCGGTGGCGCGCTCCAGCAGGCGGTAGAGGGAGAGATAGCGACGGAACATCGGCTCATCGTCGGGGGAGGGGAGACCGGGGTCGTACACGCCGTCGGTGACAGGGAGTTTCACCACGAGGCTCGCCAGTGTGCGGCCGACGGTGTAGATGTCACTGGCGACGGTCGGCCCGGTGCGCGCCATCTCGGGCGCCTGGAATCCCCTGGTGCCGAAGATGTGGCCGTAGGCGCCGATGCCGGTCACCGCACCCAGGTCGATGAGCTTGACCTGGTCCTCAGTAGCGATGATGTTGTCCGGCTTGAGGTCGTTGTAGACCACACCGCGGGAGTGCAGGTACTCCAGCGCGGGCAGGACGGACAGGACATAACCGATGGCGATGTCGACTTCGAGGGTGTTGTCCGGCTGCAGCCGGCGCCGGTCGCGCAGCGACGGACCACCGACATACTCCATGACGATGAAGCCGCCGGGGCTGCGGGCGTCGTCGATGAAGTTGAAGATCTTCACGATCCCGGGGTGGGTGATGTCGGCGAGGAAGGCGCGTTCGGACTCCGCCACGGCCTGTTCCTGCTTCGTGACGGTGGCCATCATGCCCTTGAGCACCACCCAGCGGTCGGACACGTTGTGGTCCAGCGCCAGGTAGATCCAGCCCATACCGCCGTGGGCGATGGTGCCGATGACCTCGTACTGGCCGGCGACGATGTCCCCGGGGTTCAGTGTCGGTGCCTCGGTGCCCTTGGCGATCTCGTCGGCCGGGTCGATCACGGCGGTGACCGGATCGGTCGGCGGGAGGAAGGGGAGGCGGACCATGCCGCCGGCGATGTCCGCGCCGGCGCGCGAGGTTCCGCGGCGCTGCCGGAAGGTGGAGAGGGCCTCGCGGCGGCTGCGCTCGCCGGCGTCCTGTCCGGAGTCTCCACCGCCTGCCGCGCCGGGGTCGGAGTCCTCGTCGTCGGCGAACGGGTCGAAGGGGGTGGCGGAGGTCGCGGCGGAGTCCTCACCGGCGTCATCAGGGGAGGACGCAGGTGCCGGGGTACCGAGCAGATCGGCGAGATCGATCTCGGGTTCGTCGTCATCGTCGGCGAAGGGGTCGAAGAAGGTCGCCTCGGTGCCCTTCTCCTGGGCCCGGTCCTGTGCCTGTTCCCTGGCCTTCTCCTGCTCGTCGCGCGTGCTGTCGTCCACGGTCAGCTCCTTTCGCCCTCGTCGTCGCCCTCGTCGTCGGCCGCGGTGGTCGGTGCGGCCGCCGCGGTGGTTGAGGCGCCGGACGCCTCAGATGTCTCAGCTGCTTCAGCCTCCCGCCGCAGATTCCGTAGCTCGGTCGACTCCTCGTCGGTGCGGTACACCGGCTCCGGCTGGGACCCTGCCCCGGTGTACGGGGCCAGCCACTGTCCGTGGAGCCGGTTCCAGGTGCCGTCGGAACGGAGCCGTTCCAGGGTGGTGTTGACCTGCCTGACCAGGCCGGCGGTGTTCCGGATGGTCGGCGGCGCCGTCGCGACGGCGTAGTGGTCCGTGTGGTCACTCATACCCACCAGTTCGGTGTTCGGGTCCTGGGCGAGCAGGCCCGAGAGAACGGCCGAATCCGAGTAGATCGCGTCCACCTGTCCGTGCTGCATCGCCATGAGGCAGTCCGGCCAGGTCTCCGTGAGCAGTAGCCTGTTGTGGTCGATGCTGGTCAGTGACTGGGCGCTGGTGGATCTCGTCGTCGCGCACACCGTCTTGTCCGCGAGATCCTCCTCGGAGGCGATCCCGGAGTTCCGGTTGACCAGCAGCCGTGGGCTGACCGTGAGATAGGGGATGGAGAACTCGACGTTCATCTGGCGCAGTCGGGTGACCGTCATCGAACGGATGACGATGTCGACGTCACCGTCTCGCAACGCCTCATCCCGGCCGTCACCCTCGATGTAGCGGAAGTCCACCCGGTCGGGGTCGCCGAAGATGTCGCGGGCAATCTCATGGGCGATGTCGACCTCGAAGCCGGCCATCTCCCCGGTCACCGGGTCCCGGAACCCCAGTTGGTTCATCGACTGCGAGACGCCGACGATCAGGCGTCCCCGGTCGATGATGTCGGGGACACGCTGCTCCGGGGTGGCGTACCCCGGGCGCAGCGACCCGAAGGGGGTGCCGCCGTCGTCCTGGACGTCGCCGGTGTCCCCACCATCGCTGAACACCGCTCCTGTGGGCAGCGGGACCTGAGGGTCGGCGGGGTCGGGCCACTGTTGGAGCCCGTCGCCGCTGGAACAGGACGCCAGTACCACGGCGGAAAACAGGAGGACGGCGGTGACCGGAATGACCCTGGTGCGGGAGCGGAATATCATCACAGGTACTCCTGGAGCCTGGGGCGCGTGCCCTGGACGACGCAGAGGATGGACAGCAGTGACAGCACGAAGACCAGGAGGTTCACCCGGCTGGCCGCCCGTCCGGCGTCGGAGAGGTAGTCGCGGAGCTGGTCACGTGAGTCGTCGATGAGAACCTCGAGGTCCTGGTCGAGGGCCGAGAAACTCTCACTGACGCTGTCGTCGCCACCCCCGACGGCCGCCTGCACGGCATCGGTGTAGTTGCCCTGCCGGACCAGGGAGACCATGTTCGCGTGGGCGCTGTCCCAGGTACGGAGGGACTCCCTGGCAGTGTCGATCCGTTCCCGGCTCTCCTTGCTGTCGGTGACCCCACGCAGTTCCTCCAACCGGGCGTCGATACCGGCGATCCGGTCGGTGAAGTCGGTCTGGTTGTCGGTCGTGTAGTCACGCTGGACCAGACCAAGGACCTCGGTGGACCGCGTCTGCTGGACCCCGATCCGCAGTGAGGTGAGGGTCTGCAGGGGCTGGGAGGTACCGGCCACTCCACGGGGTCCGTCCTGCCAGGTCGTCAGGGCGGACGCGGAGGCCCAGATCAGCGCGGCCGTCATGAGCACCGTGGCGGTGGCGTACCCCGCATTGATCCTGCGGTTGGACCACGCCGCCAGCCAGAACTGCGCGACGAACAGCAGGCACACCGCGGCCAGCAGTCCGGAGAGGGCGAACCAGCTGGGCCGGGTCAGTTTGTGCTGCTGGTCGACGACCGAGGAACTTGTCCGGTCGTAGAGCTCGGAGGCGGCGGGCAGCAGTTCGTCCTGCATCATCGCGGATGCCTGGGTGATGTACGCCGCCCCCAGCGGGTAGCCCTGCCGGTTGTTCGCCCTGGCCTCGGTCACCTGGCTGACATAGGTCGGGAGTTTCTCCTGGATCTCCAGGATCAGCTCCATCTCCCGGCTGGACGGGTCGTCGATCCCGTTGGCCGCCCGGACGACCGCGCGGGACGCCGTGTCCAGCGCCTCCCGGTAGGACTCCTGCGTGTCGGCGGTCCGGGAGGAGTCCGACAGGAAACTCGTGGCGGCGACCGAGTCTGCCACCGACAGGGAGTTGAAGAGTTCCTGGGCGGCGAAGGCCACCGGCTCGGACCGGTTGACCAGGGTGTTGAGGTCGCCCTGCCGGTTGCCGGAGGAGCCGGCCATCGCACCGCCGGCCGCGAGAATCGCCAGGACCAGCACCACGGAGACCACGGTGAGCAGACCCGGAGTGGTGGACACGAAGCGGGCGAAGCGGCGCGGTGCTTCGACGAGGGGGGTGAAGATGTGGATCCGGCGGGGACTCTCGCGGAACAGCTCCTCGTCCATCCACCGGTCGGTGTCGCGACGTGGGGCACCCGGCCCCGTCGCCCCCTCGGGGGTGTCGGTGGTGAGTTGCACAGGCGACGGACCGGTCGTCGCCTTCTCCGGCGCGGACATGGGACCGATGATACTGACCGATGTCATCCTGAGTGGTATGGCACCATAGTTGCCATGATCGAAGTTCAGTCACTGACCAAGAGGTACGGTCCCGCGACGGCCGTGGAGGACCTGTCCTTCACGGTGGAGTCCGGGATCGTCACCGGATTCCTAGGCCCGAACGGCGCCGGTAAGTCCACCACCATGCGGATGATCACAGGTCTTGACGAACCGACCGCGGGCTCCGCGACCGTCGACGGCAAGTTGTACCGCGACCTGGATCGCCCCCTGACCAGGGTCGGCACCCTGCTGGACGCCAAGTGGGTTCACCCCAACCGCAGCGCAGCGAACCACCTGAAGTGGATGGCCGCGGCCAACGGCATTCCCCGGAAGAGGGTTGACGAGGTCCTCGACCTCGTCGGGCTGTCCCATGTGGCAGGACGCAAGGCCGGCAAGTTCTCCCTCGGCATGGGGCAGCGTCTCGGCCTGGCGGCCGCGCTGCTCGGCGACCCGGACACGCTCATTCTCGATGAGCCGGTCAACGGTCTGGACCCGGAGGGTATCCGCTGGGTGCGCGACTTCGTCCGTTCCCTGGCGGCAGAAGGCCGCACCGTGCTCATCAGTTCCCACCTGCTGTCGGAGATGTCGCTCACCGCGGACCGGCTCGTGGTCATCGGCCGGGGTCGACTCGTCGCGGACACCACCACGCACGAGTTCATCAGGAACTCCTCGGAGTCCACCACCGTGGTGCGTTCGGAGCATCTCGACCAGCTGGAGAAGGCTCTCGGTGACGAAGGGATCGAGACTGAGCGGTCCACCGACGACGACGACCGGGCCGTTCTCGTCGCCCGCGGAACCTCACCGGACGACATCGGCCGCATCGCCTTCTCCTACGGACTCATGCTGCTGGAACTCTCGGAGCGCCGGGCGTCCCTGGAGGACGCCTTCATGCAGATGACCGGCCACGCCGTGGACTACCAGACCGGGGGCGTCCCCGATCCCGGGCAGGACGCCGGAACGGTCGGGCAGCAGCTGCCTGGTATCACCGATCTTCCCGGCACCGTCCGGGACATCAACCAGGGAAGGGCGAACTGATGCTGCTCAATACCATCAACGCCGAGTGGATCAAGCTGCGCTCGACGAAGAGTTTCTACTGGACCACTGCCTTGATCGTCCTTTTCGGGATCGGGTGGGCGATGCTCATGGGCTTCGCCAACGGATACGCCTTCCAGCAGGCCCTGGACGACCAGGACGCCGAGACCATCGCCTCGCTCGGCGACCCGGCCGACCTCTTCGATGCCTCGAACGGTGTCTCAGGTCTGGGGCTGTTCGGCATCATGATCGTCATCATCCAGGCGGTCATCCTCGTCACCGGCGAGTACGGCAACGGCACCGCGAAGCTGGCGGCGCTGGCCGCACCGAAGCGCTGGCAGATGCCAGCCGCCAAGGTGATCGTCTACGGCGTCATCTCGGCCACCGTCTTCTTCGTGATGAGCATCGTCAGCATCGGGCTCACCAAGCTGATGGCGGATGCCCAGTTGGACGACACGTCACTGACCGAAGGACTCTCGATGTCCGCTGACGGTGCCTGGAGCGTCGTCCTGCTGATGACCCTGACGGCTGTCCTCATCGTCATGATCTCGATCGGCGTGGGGTACATACTGCGCCGCACCGCCGGGGCGGTGGCCCTGCTGCTGCTGTGGGCGCTGCTGCTCGAGGACCTGGTCGGCATGATCCCGAAGGTCGGTGACTGGGTCACCCCCTACCTGCCGTTCAAGAACCTCAACGCAGGTATCTACCAGAGCGCCCTCGATGACGCCCCGTGGGGCATCGGTGGTTCGGTGATCTACTTCGTGGTCTGGGCGGTGATCATCTACGTCGCCGGAGTGGTCGTCCTGCGTCGCCGCGACGTCTGAGCGGTCGCGTGAGTACCGTGACCGGCCGGTATTCTGAACTGCTGTGACATCTCATCCCACACCCGATACCCCGGCCGCCCGTCCCACCCGCCCGGCACTGCCGTTGGGGATGCTCCTCGGCATCGCTCTGCTGTCCACGGCGGGGCCGTTCGGCACGGACATGTACCTGCCGAGCCTCCCGGAGATCTCCGACGAGTTCGGGGTCGCTGATTCCGTCACCCAGCTGACGATCACCGGATTCATGGTCGGTATGGCCCTCGGGCAGCTCGTCATGGGGCCGCTGTCCGACCGGGTGGGACGCCACCGCATGCTGATCACCGCATCGGTCGTGTGGTTGGTGGCCTCTGTCGCCTGTGCTCTCGCCCCCGGCATCGGACTGTTCACCGTCGCCCGGTTCTTCCAGGGAGCCGCCGGCGGTACCTGCGTCATGCTCGGGCGGTCGATGATCGCCGACCGGGCCTCCGGCGCGGCGGCGGCCAAGGCACTGTCCACGATGATGGTCTTCACCGCGGTCGCGCCGATCCTTGCACCGGTCGTCGGCGGTGCCGTCGCGGGCGTCGCCGGCTGGCACAGTGTCTTCTGGGTGCTGGCCGCGGTGGGCGTCCTCGAGCTGTTCGTCGCGGTGTCCCTGCCGGAGACCCTCCGCACCGAGAACCGGGCCACCGGCTCCCTGGGTGATGTCTACCGGCGGATGGGCGGGTTGTGCCGGATCCGCCCCTTCGCCGGCCACCTCACGGCCTTCGCCGTGGGCTTCGGTGTCTTCTTCAGCTTCGTGTCCGGCTCGTCCTTTGTCATGCAGGACCAGCTGGGGCTGTCTGCCGGGGCCTTCAGTCTCGTCTTCGCCGGCAATGCGGTGGCGATGGTGGTGACCAACCTGGTGAACGCCCGGATCGTGGGTCATTTCGGACCGGCGACCCTGCAGCGGACGGGGCACATCCTGCTCGTCGTCGGCGCGGTGGCCCTGCTCACCGTTGCTCTGGTCGCACCGTCACTGCCCGCCGTGATCGTGTGCACCGCGCTGCTGACAGTCGGCACGGCCCTGAACATGGGCAATACGACGGCGCTGGCGATGGATCTGTCGCGGGGACGCGCCGGGGCCGGGTCCGCGCTGCTGGGTGCGGGTCAGTTCATCACGGCGGGAATCGTCTCGCCACTGGTGGGACTGGGGGAGGACGGCCTGCTGACCATGGCGGTGGTCATGGTCGTCTGTGCGCTCGTCGCCGCCGCCTCCGGGGTTGTGGGGCGGCGCGGCTGACGAGGGGCTACGTCCTGCCGGTCCTACCTCTGCCGCTGGATGTCCTCGATGAGGCTCTCCGCGGCGATGGACAGGTTGCGCAGGGCGGGAACACCGCGGCGCAGCTTGGCCAGGTCCCGGCCGTCCATGCGGGTGGCGGCGCGGGAGATGAGCAGTGCCCACTCGTCGGTGACGGAGTTCAGCATCTCGATGCCCTCCTCCGAGAGGAAGAGGTCCTGCGCGCGGCGGTCCTGGTCGTTGGCACGACGCAGGACCAGGCCCGAGTTAATGAGCCGACGGACCGTCGCCGAGACGTTCGATGCCCGGAGGAAGCGGAGGCGGGCGATGTCGGAGACGCCGCAGCCTGGGTGCTGGGAGACGAACTGCAGCACCTCGATCTCGGACTGTGAGATGGCCAGCTTCTGGTTGGGGCGGTCCATCAACCGTCGCAGGGCCGAGAGGAAGTCGTAGACGGCGGAGGCGATCTCGGTGACGTCGACATCGGGCAGGATCTCTGCTGCACGATGGCCGCGGATCTGTTCCCGGGACGCTCCGTAGATGTCGTCGACAGTCTCGTTGGTCATGGTGGGACTCCTTGTCAGATGCTCTTTCCGGGTTGCAGGTTATTGCACAGTCAAAAGCGGATGACCCCATTGTAATGCACTTACTGGAGTGCAGAGGTCAGACGGGCCACGTTATCGATGTAGCGGCGGCTCCTCGCCCGCGTGTCCCACTCCTCTGAGGTGAGTTCTGTGCAGGCCTCGCGGTATTCGCCAGCCAGAGCGGTCATCTTCCCCAGCAGGGACCCCTCCGCCGACATCAGGGTGATTTCGTAGTTCAGTCCGAAGGACCTCATGTCCATGTTCGAGGAGCCGGTGCACACGACCTCGTGGTCGGCGATCATGAACTTCGAGTGGAGGACCGCGGGGTACGGGAACCGGCGGATACGGACCCCGGCCCGGAGCAGTTCCGCGTAATAGGAGGACTGGGCGTGCTCGATGAGAGGCTGGTCGGCCGTCTCCGAGACGAACAGTTCGACCTTCACACCCCGGTAGGCGGCGGTGGTGATCGCCTCGAGCAGTGACTCGTCCGGGATGAAGTAGGGGCTCACCAGGACCAGTGACTTTTTCGCGTGGTGGACGATCGAGGTGAACAGGCGCAGGTTCGGTTCGGTGGTGAATCCGGGACCGGAGGGGATGATCTGCAGCATGTCGGGCCGGCTGGACAGCCACTCGGTGGACTCCGAAGGGGTGAGCAGCGGCAGTTCCTCACCGCATTCGGTGAACCAGTCCACGGCGAAGACCGAGTTCAGCAGGGCGACGACCGGGCCGGTCATCTCCGCCATATTGTCGATCCAGTGGCGCCCTTCCCTGATATTCCCCTTCATGAGGTAGGAGGAGTCGATCATGTTCTGGCTGCCCATGAATCCGGTGTGGCCGTCGATGACCAGGAGCTTCCGGTGGTTGCGCAGGTCAGGCCGGCGGAATCTCCAGCGCCAGGGCTGCAGGGGGAGCATGACCAGCCACTTCACCCCGATCTCGTCGAGCCGCTTGCCGAGTGTCCGGTAGCCGGGGTACTTCCAGCTGCCGACATGGTCGAACATGTACCGCACGGTGACCCCCCGCTTCACCGCCCGTTCCAGGGAGCGGAAGAAGACGTCTGTCGTGTCGTCCCAGGCGGTGATGTAGATCTGGACGTTGACGTAGTCCTGTGCGGTGTCCACCGCCTCCGCCATCCGGGTGATCGATCCTTCGTAGTCGGAGTGGACAGCAACCACCGTGCCCGTCGTCGCGGGCATGGCGGTGAGCTGTCGGTTCAGGGACACCAGGCTGCGCAGTTCCGGTGTGAGGGTGTAACCCTCCGGGACGTCCGGCTCATCGCGGCTGATGGTCCGCAGCATCTCATTGGCGGAGTTCTGGATCTTGTGCCGTCGACGGTTGATGTACGGTGACCCGATGAGCATGAACAGGGCGATACCGATGAACGGCAGCAGGAAGATCGCCAGCAGCCAGGCCATCGCGCTCGACGGCTTGCGCTGCGACGGCACATAGCCGACGGCGATGATCTTCACGACGAGGTCCAGCCCGAGGAGTATCCACGCCCACCAGACCAGACCGCCGCTCACGGTGTGGAGGAGCGACATTCCGAGCCAGTCCGGGGTCATGAAGTTCCAGGCGGACCGGAAGGCGTCCCAGACCCCCATGTCAGCCCTCGACCGGTGCGTAGGCCACGATGACGGGAGCGTGGTCGGAGGCACCCTTACCGCGGCGCTCATCGACGTCGACCCAGGGCTCTGGGTCGTCAGCCGGTGTGATTCCACGGCAGTACTGCAGGTCGATGCGGATCCCCTGGCCGCGCTGGAAGCGCATCGCCTGGTAGTCCCAGTAGGAGTACCGGCCGTGCAACGGGGCGGTCGCCTCGGTCAGGCCGGCGTCCTCCAGGTGTCGCAGGGCGGCACGCTCCCGCGGGGTGACATGGGTCTTGCCGACGAAGAACGAGGGGTCCCAGACATCGTCGTCGGTGGGGGTGATGTTGAAGTCACCGGTGACCACCGTCGGCCGGTGCTCCTGCTCCGCATAGGACGCCAGGGCATCGAGGAAGTCGAGCTTGTAGGTGTAGTGCCGGTCGGAGATCTCCCGGCCGTTGGGCACGTACAGGCTCCACACCCGCACCCCGCCACAGGTCACGCCGAGGGCCCGGGCCTCCTGCTCCTGTGGGGCGGCCGGATCCTTGTCGAAACCGGGCTGACCGAAGTCCGTGGTCACCTCGTCGATGCCGACGCGGGAGAGCACGGCGACACCGTTGAAGGACCCCAGGCCGTGGTGGGCCTGCTCGTAGCCGGTGTCGGAGAAATCAGGGAACTGTGCGTCGGTG
Organism: Corynebacterium variabile; assembly: GCF_006539825.1. Lineage (GTDB taxonomy): Bacteria > Actinomycetota > Actinomycetes > Mycobacteriales > Mycobacteriaceae > Corynebacterium > Corynebacterium variabile. The sequence continues at coordinate 153,035 of NZ_BJNT01000008.1, read as the reverse complement.
CACTTCGTCTCCTGGAGGCACAGGACGTCAACGTCGGAGCGGGAGAGGAAGTCACGGACCCGGGCTTCCCGGGTGCGCACGGAGTTGATGTTCCAGGTGGCGACACGCATGCCCTACACAGTATCGGGAATGAGGACGCAACGGTGCCGGTGGTGCTCGGAAAACCCCAGGCCGTGGTAGAGGCCACGTCCGGCGAGGTTGGTCGCGATGACCTGGAGGTAGCTCTCCGTCGCGCCCTGTGCCGCTCCCCAGTGCAGCATCGCGGTGCCGAGCAGGGTGCCGAGTCCACGTCGGCGCCATGCGGGGGAGACCTCGACCGCGGAATAGCCCAGGAACTGGCGTCCGCCACCCTCGGTGACGGTGCCCCGGGTGACGGCGACGGTCTCTCCGTCGACGGTGAGCCGGGCGAAGCCCAGGGCACCGTCGAGCCGGGCGGCGAGCAGCAGCAGGGCGTGCTCCGGCAGCGACTCACCACGGAAGTGGTAGAGCTGCAGCCAGGCCTCGTCGGGCTGGTCGTCGACGCGCAGGTCCAGGCGTCCGGCGAGATCGGCGGGCGGCTCCGGGACAGCCGGGAGGGTAGCGGAGCAGGTGGTGCCGGTACCCAATTTGCGGGTCATGACGCTGATCTCCGGACCGCGCTGTGCCCCGGGGGCGGTGAGCAGCGGCTCCGCGGGTCGGCTGATCCGGTCGGGCAGCAGCAGGCGGGTCGGGAGGTTGTGGGAGCGGTAGAACGCGTGGATCTCCTCCAGTGGGACCGGAGTGGTTCCGGCCTCGGGGCCGAGCGGGACCGCGGAATTGGACCGTTCGGTGATCCCGTCGCCGGCGCGGGCCAGCCAGCCACGGAAGTCGCGGTGCTCCAGACCCGGGAAGGCCCGTGCGGTGGCGGTTTCGACAGCCCGGATGTCACTGGTGCGCACCGGCCTCGCGTGCAGGCTCTTGAGCACCACCACGGCACGCACCGGGATACGGTGCAGCTCGCCCGCGGCGTCCTCCACGGTCAACGGGTCGAGCGACCGCAGGACGCCGATGACGTCACTGACCAGGGGACGACCGGTGTCCGGGTTGAGGGCGGGACGCCCGTCGTCCCCGGGTACCAGGTGACGTACTGTGACGCGGGCGCCGGTGTGCACGCTGACCGGGTCGGTGTGCCGTGAGACGGGGAAGGGCAGACCTGTCTCCTGCGGTGGGCGTGCGCCGGCCCGGGCGCCGGAGAAGGAGGTGTCGTTCATCGCGGGTCAGTCGTCGTGCCCGAAGGGGTCGGCGTCCACCCCCGGGAGCCAGGAGTTGCCGGGGACGGTCCATCCCTCACGCTTCACCATCTTCTTCGCCGCGCGGGCATTGCGGCCGATGAGCATGTCGATGTAGAGGTGGCCGTCGAGGTGGCCGGTCTCGTGCTGCAGGCAGCGGGCGAAGAATCCGTAGCCCTCCACGCTCGTCGGCTCGCCGTGCTCGTCGGTGCCGGTGACGCGGGCCCAGTCGGCGCGGCCGGTGGGGTAGTCGTAGCCGGGGACCGAGAGGCACCCCTCGACATCGTCCTCGGGATCCGGCATGGTCTCCGGGATCTCACTGGTCTCCAGGACCGGGTTGATGACGCAGCCGCGGCGCATCGGGCCACCCTGGGCGTCGACCTCCTCCTGGGTCTTCCGCGTGCCCTCGGGACCGTCGATGTCGGGGCAGTCGTAGACGAAGACCCGCAGGCCCACGCCGACCTGGTTCGCGGCCAGGCCCACACCGTGGGCCAGCTCCAGGGTCTCGTACATGTCGGCGATGAGGGTGGACAGTTCGGTCCCCTCACCGAGCTGGTCGGCGGCCGGTTCGGTGACCGGCGTGGTGGGGGTGTGCAGGACGGGATCGCCGCAGATGACGACAGGAAGAACGGACATACCGTCCAGAATAACCCGCTAGACGTGCAGGTCGGACTTCTCCACCGACTTCGGCACCACGAGCACCGCGATCAGGGAGATCAGGCACATCGCGCCCAGGTAGATGCCGATCCACCAGGAGTCGCCGGTGTTGTCGAGGATCATCTGCGCGAAGGTGGACGCGAAGGCACCACCGAGGATCGACCCGAGGGCGTAACCGATCGAGGTGCCGGAGTAGCGCACGTCCGCCGGGAACATCTCGGCGTACAGGGCACACTGCGGGGCGTATGATGCCGCCAGACCGAAGGTGAGGACGACGATCGCGAAGGTCATCGAGCCGGTGGTTCCCTTGTCGATGAACCACCACATCGGCACGACCCAGGCGATGAGCAGCACATAGCCGATGGCGAAGGTGACGCGGCGTCCGATACGGTCACTGATCCAGCCGCTGTAGATGGTGAGGAGCAGCCAGGCCACACCACCGGCGAAGGCGGCGACGAGGGTCTGTGACTTCTCCATGCCCAGGGTCTTGGTGCCGTAGGAGGAGAAGAAGGCGATGATCATGTAGCCGGTGGCGTTGTTGCCGGCGAAGATCAGGGCGGCGAGCAGGACGTTCTTCCAGTGGTCACGGAAGAGTCGGCCGAGCGGTGCGGACGCGGACTGCTGACGCTCCTGCATGTCCAGGTAGACCGGAGACTCCTCGACGGCGCGGCGGATCAGGTAGCCGACGACGATGAGGACCAGTGAGGACAGGAAGGGCAGACGCCAGCCCCAGGACTCGAAGGTGTCGTCGGACATGGAGGTGTTCAGCAGGAACATGAACGAGGTCGCCAGGATCAGACCCAGCGGGACACCGATCTGCGGGTACGCGCCGAACAGTCCGCGCTTCTCGCGCGGGGCGTGCTCGACGGACATGAGGGCGGCGCCGCCCCACTCACCGCCGGCGGAGAAGCCCTGCAGGATGCGCAGCAGGATCAGCAGGACCGGCGCGGCCACGCCGATGGTCTCGTACGTCGGCAGGACGCCGATGAGGGCGGTCGCCAGACCCATACCGATCAGGGTGACCACGAGGATGGCCTTGCGTCCGTACCGGTCGCCGAGGTGGCCGGCGATGATCGCACCCAGGGGGCGGAACAGGAAGCTGATGCCGATCGAGGCCCAGGAGAAGATCTGGGCGAGGTTGTCGCTGCCGACGGGGTCGAAGAACAGTGGTGCGAAGATGAAGGCCGCGGCCTGGGCGTAGATGAAGAAGTCGTACCACTCGATGGTGGTGCCGACGAGGGTTCCGGCAAGGACCCGCTTTTCTTCGCGGGTACGTTTACCGGGCGCCTGGGCGGCCGAATCGTTGATGGCTGTAGTCACAGGGGCTCCATGGGGCTGGTCATGAATGAACGTCAGTAGGACCGTTACACTCTACGGTCATGGTGGCGCTGAGTGAACAGGAACGGGAGATTCTCGCGTTCGAGCATCTGCGGTGGTCGGCGTCAGGGGCGAAGGAAGAGGAGATCCGACGCCGGTTCGGAGTGGAACCGTGGCGGTACTTTCAGCAGCTCAACGCACTTATCGAGCGTCCTGAGGCGCAGGAGGCCGACCCGGCTATGGTGAGGATACTGCGTGAACGGCGTGACTGAAGTTACTATTGGGGCGTGACTGAGCAGAACCGACCGCGGCATTCCCGGGAGCCTGAGCAGGGCCCGTACGACAATTCCGGCTACGACGACTCCTACGACGAGGCCTACGCCTACCCGGCGGCGGCTACCGGCGCAGGTGCTGCCGGCGCTGCCGGAGTAGCCGGCACATCAGGTGAACCACCGGAGAAATCCGGCCCGCCGCTGCGTGGCATGGCCATGATCCTCACCGCCGTCGCGGTGGTCCTCATCATCTGGGGTGCCTTCTCCCTGTTCGGTGGCGACGATGACTCCGACGACACACTATCCGGCTCGGATACCTCCGCCACGGCCGCCGCACCTGCCCCCGGTGAGGCTGACCAGGGTGCTTCCGAGGCTGCAGGCGCCGACGGCAGTGACGACGCCGACGGTGCTGACGGTGCGTCGAACGATCCCGCCTCGTCCGCGCAGGCTCCCGTTCCCGGCGACGAGGCCGGCACCGGGGATTCCGCTGCCGAGGTCGACCGGGGCATCGGGGTCACGGTGCTGAACAACAGCACCGAGTCCGGTCTCTCCCAGTCGGGTGCGGACCGGGTCCGTGACAGTGACTGGACCAATGTCGGCTATGGCAACCTCCAGGGTCGTATCGAAGGCATCAGTGAGGAGTCCCGCGTCTACTACCCGGAGGGCAACGCCGCAGCTCAGGCTGCAGCCGAGCAGGTCGCGACCGACCTCGGCCTGCAGGCCGCGCCGGGCAACGCCGACTACTACAACCGCTTCCGTGAGGCGTCCGTGCGCGAAGGTGGCGCGGCCGACGCGGTCGTCGTCGTTCTGACTGGTCCGCTGGGGTGACGGACCTGCTGATGCAGTAGCATCGGCGTCATGGAATTCCCCGGTTCAGCACCGACGGTCGGTATCGAGTGGGAGGTCGCCCTCGTCGACCCGGTGACCCGCGACCTCGTCGCCAAGGCCCCGGAGATCATGGCGGAGCTCGACCGCCGGTACCCCGGGCACACCATCACCCGGGAGTTCCTCGCGAACACCCTGGAGATGGTGACCGGCGTCCACGAGATGATCCCGGACGCCGTCGAGGACTTGCGTGGTCAGCTGGCGAAGATCATGACCGTGGCGGGGGAGATGGGGGTCAATGTCTTCTCCGCTGGGACGCACCCCTTCGCCCACTGGGGTGACCAGGTGCTCAGTGAGAAGCAGAGCTACAACGAGATCATCGAACGGACCCAATACTGGGGACGCCAGATGCTCATCTGGGGGATCCATGTCCACGTCGGTGTAGGAGGCAGAGACCGGGTCTGGCCCGTAATCAACGCGGTGATGACGCAGTACCCGCACGTGCTCGCACTGTCGGCGTCCTCCCCGGCCTGGGAGGGCCTGGACACCGGCTACGCCTCGAACCGCACCCTGCTGTACCAGCAGTTGCCGACGGCGGGCATGCCGTACCAGTTCTCCGACTGGGACGAGTGGGAGGCGTTCAACGTCGACCAGGACCGGTCCGGGGTGATCAACCACACCGGGTCGATGCACTTCGACGTTCGCCCTTCGAAGTACGGCACGGTCGAGGTCCGGTTCGCGGACTCCACCATGGAGGTCCGTGAGGTCGGCGCCATCGCCGCATTCATCCACTGCCTCGTGGTGTACTACGAGCGCGAGTGGGAGGCAGGCCGTGACCTGCCGTCGCTGCAGTACTGGCATGTCGCGGAGAACAAGTGGCGTGCCGCCCGTTACGGGCTGGACGCGTTGATCATCACCGACCGGGAGACCACCGAGCGGCTGGTCACCGACGACCTCGCCGACTGGGTGGAGCGTCTGACCCCGTTGTCGGAGGAACTGGGGTGTGCTGCGGAGCTCGCGGAGGTCTCCCGGATCGTCGAGCGCGGCGGTGACTACGCCCTGCAGCGGGCGGCTGCCCGTGAGGCCGGCGCGGCGCTCGAGCCTGGTGTGCGCACCCGAGGTGACGCCGGTGCAGAGCAGGGCTTCACCCAGCCGGAGGCGTGGATCGCCGCAGTCGACCTCACGGTGGAGACGCTGAAGAAGTCGCTGTAGAGGGGCGTCCCGGGGCCACTGTTTCCCGGCTTGACCGCCTCAGGGTGGTCAGGACATCAGGACACGGAAAACCACCCCTGGACAGTCAACCCGGGGCAGATCCGGGCCGACCACCCGGAGGTGGCGGGGAAGAAACGCTATCCGTGCAGCCTGGTGGCAGCGGAACCCAGCGCGGCGGCGATGGACGAGTCCCGGTCGGCACCGAAGCCCACGGCCCAGCACTCCGCGGTCTTGTGCTGCGTGAAGATGAAGGTGACCGTCGCCTCGAAGATGTCGTACTGGTGGAACTCGAGGATCTCCACGCGACGACCGTGGTCGGCGAGGATCTGGGTCATCGCGGAGGCGGCACCCATCGAGGTGATGGAGACGCGGGTCGACATGCCGTCGCGCAGCCCGGTGATCGCCAGTTCGTAGCTCTTCCGGCCTGCGGTGAGCTTGGTGGCACGCAGTGACTCGACCCGGATCGCATCCGGTGCGTAGGTCTCGATGAAGGTGCGCCACTCCATGCCGCGGGCCTCCTGGCGCATGCCGGCGGGCAGGCGGCGTCCGAAACGGGCGCGGAAGGGATCCTCGGCGAAGGTGCGGGTGCGACGCTTCTCGATGCGGGGGAGGGGCTGCGCGGTCCGGTAGGTCACGGAGCTGGAGCGGCGTCCGGACGGGCGCAGAGTGTAGCTCGCCTGCTCATCCCTGGAGGATTCAGCGTTGGCGAAGCGGATCAGGGTAGTGGAAGACATCCGGTTGTCCTGTGGCTCGAACATGAATATGCAGTTCCCTCGAACGGTGGTGAAAGTGTCGGCTGGATGTGGACCGACGCACCGTGCGAGTATCGCACCGACCCCGAGGTGGAGGGGTCAGTCCATTCCTCCACCCGGGTGGGTTACTCGCTTGAGGGAGATGTTCATGGTCGGTGATGATACTTACATCATCGATGTGGGGCAAATCACTCTGCGTTACTCCGCGGAGCGGGCGAGGAAGAGCAGTTCAGCGGTACCGATGGCGTGAATCTCATCCGGCGAGACAGATTCGTCCGCAGAGTGGATACGGCAGGCGGGTTCCTCGATACCGAAGAGTCCGAGCTCGGCGTCCGGGAAGTGGGACAGCAGGGCGTTGCACAGCGGGATGGACCCGCCGGATCCGATCTCGGCGGTCGTCTCGGCGCCGTAGGCGTCCGCCAGGGACGCGGTCAGCCGGGCCAGGGCGGGGCCGGTGATGTCGGCGAGGAAGGGGGACGCCAGGGTGTCACGCTCGATGGTCAGCTTCGCGTGCTGCGGCACGTGGGTCTCCAGGTGGGCGATCAGGGCGTCCTGGGCGACCTTGGCGTCCATTCCCGGCGGGACACGCAGGCTGATGTGGGCGGCGGCCCGGGCGACGACGGCGTTCACGGCATCGGCCACGGACAGTGAGTCGAGACCGGTGACCGTGATCGAGGGGCGGGCGACGGTGAGGTCGTTGGGGTTCAGTCCCTGGGCCTCGCCGAGCAGGTCCACGCCGTCGAGGATGCCGGCGTCGCGCCGGAAGGTCGCCGCATCGGGGCCGCGTCCCTCCCACCGGGCGTCGGAGTCCAGGCCGTCGACGGCGACGAGTCCGTTGTCGTCGTGGAGGGTGGCGAGCAGGTGGATCAGCGAGAGCAGGGCGTCCGGGGCGGCGCCGCCGTACTGTCCGGAGTGCATCGGCTGGTCGAGGGTCTCCACCGTGACGGTCACCGGAGCGGTGCCGCGCAGGGCCGTACCGACCGCGGGGACGCCGAGAGCGTCGTTACCGGAGTCCGCGATGAGGAAGACGTCGGCGGCGAACAGGTCCGGCTTCTCCGCCAGCAGGTCCTCCAGTCCGTACCCGCCGCGCTCCTCGGAGCCCTCGACGAGGACGCGGACGCCCACCTTGGAGACATCCGGGAACTCGGTGGCCAGTTCATTGAGGGCGCGCAAAACGGCCAGGTGCATGACCACGTGGCCCTTGCAGTCGGCGGCGCCGCGGCCGTACCAGCGGCCGTCCCGCTCGGTGAGCTCCCAGGGGGAGGCGGTCCAGTTCTCCACGTCGGAGGCGGGCTGCACGTCGAAGTGGGAGTAGAGGAGGATCGTCGGGAATCCCTCTGCAGGCTCACGCAGGCCGATGACCGAGGTCGAACCGTCACTGGTCACGTGGGGTTCGACGGGGATGCCGACCTCGCGGAAGGAGTTGACGACCCAGGCGGCGGCGTCCGCGTTGTCCTTCTCCAACCCGGGGGTGGAGTGGACGGAGCGGAAGGCGACGAGTTCGGTGAGTGCCTCACGGACGAAAGGCATCTGTGCGGCCATCGCCGCGCGGGCGGCCTCCGGAGTGGGGGAGGTCTGTTCAGTCGGGGAGTCAGTCATGGAAATGAGGATAGCGCGTCGCCCGGCACCCCTCCTTGCACTCGAGGGGTGAGACTGCTAAAAACGGGGTTAGCACTTACCCGTATTGAGTGCCAGACAATCTGGTTCGGGCTCGGTCTACGAGTCGCTTCACGAGCCACTTCAGGTGCAGTGAGGGTGGATGACGCGACATGCGTCCACCCGTGCCGTCGCGGGCGCTGCCTCTGAACCGTACGTGTCGCTCCTACTCTCACACGGAGGAAAACGAGCCACATGGCTAAAATGATTGCTTTTGACGAGGAGGCCCGTCGCGGCCTGGAGAAGGGTCTCAACACCCTCGCGGACGCCGTGAAGGTCACCCTCGGCCCGAAGGGACGCAACGTCGTCCTGGAGCGCAAGTGGGGCGCCCCCATGATCACCAACGACGGCGTCACCATCGCCCGGGAGATCGACCTCGAGGACCCCTACGAGAAGATCGGTGCCGAGCTGGTCAAGGAGGTCGCCAAGAAAACCGACGACGTCGCCGGCGACGGCACCACCACCGCCACCGTTCTGGCCCAGGCCCTGGTCAAGGAGGGTCTGCGCAACGTCGCGGCCGGCTCCAACCCCATGGGCATCAAGCGCGGTATCCAGGCCGGTGTCGAGAAGGTCGCCACCGAGCTGCTCAGCACCGCCAAGGAGATCGAGACCCGCGAGCAGATCGCCGCCACCGCCGGCATCTCCGCCGCGGACGAGAAGATCGGTGAGCTCATCGCCGAGGCCATGTACGCCGTGGGCGACGGCGAGCTCAACAAGGAGGGTGTCATCACCGTCGAGGAGTCCAACGCCTTCGGCGTGACCCTCGAGACCACGGAGGGTATGCGCTTCGATAAGGGCTACATCTCCGCGTACTTCGCCACCGATATCGAGCGCGGCGAGGCTGTCCTGGAGGACCCCTACATCCTCCTGGTCTCCTCCAAGATCTCCAACGTCAAGGACCTGCTGCCGCTGCTCGAGAAGATCATGCAGTCCGGCAAGCCGCTGCTGATCATCGCCGAGGACATCGAGGGTGAGGCCCTGTCCACCCTCGTCGTCAACAAGATCCGCGGCACCTTCAAGTCCGTCGCCGTCAAGGCCCCGGGTTTCGGTGACCGCCGCAAGGCCCAGCTGCAGGACATCGCCATCCTCACCGGTGGCCAGGTCATCGCCGAAGAGGTCGGCCTCTCTCTCGAGACCGCCGACCTGCCGCTGCTGGGTACCGCCCGCAAGGTCGTCGTCACCAAGGACGACACCACCATCGTCGACGGCGCCGGCTCCTCCGAGCAGCTCGCCGGTCGCGTCCGCCAGATCCGTCAGGAGATCGAGAACGCGGACTCCGACTACGACAAGGAGAAGCTCCAGGAGCGTCTCGCCAAGCTGGCCGGCGGCGTCGCCGTACTGCAGGTCGGTGCCGCCACCGAGGTGGAGCTCAAGGAGCGCAAGCACCGCATCGAGGACGCCGTCCGTAACGCCAAGGCTGCCGCCGAGGAGGGCATCGTCGCCGGTGGTGGCGCTGCGCTGCTGCAGGCCGCCCACGTCCTCGCCGACAACCTCGGTCTGGAGGGTGACGAGGCCACCGGTGTGCAGATCGTGCGCGCCGCCCTCTCCTCCCCGCTGAAGCAGATCGCCTTCAACGCCGGCCTGGAGCCGGGCGTCGTCGTCGACAAGGTCGCCAACCTGGAGAGCGGGCACGGTCTCAACGCCGCGACCGGCGAGTACGTCGACCTGCTGGCCGGCGGCATCGCCGACCCGGTGAAGGTCACCCGTTCCGCACTGCAGAACGCGGCCTCCATCGCCAGCCTCTTCCTCACCACCGAGGCTGTCGTCGCCGACAAGCCCGAGCCCGAGGCTGCTGCAGCCCCGGACATGGGTGACATGGGCGGCATGGGCGGCTTCTGATCCCCCGTAGGTGGGCAGACGGGTTGCATTCGCCGGGGACAGCATTAGTATTGTCCCCCGACGGCCCGCCCGGGTCGACTGCATACGATTCCTCTCAGGGAGAACACCATGACCGACCTTCTCGGCCTCTTCGAGAACCTGTCCACCTTCTTCGGCGGTTTCGCTGACGTCTTCTCCGGCCTGTTCGACATCTTCGACGCCGGTTCCGAGCTGTCCTCCTAGGACCTCGCCGCTTCAGTGGCCCGGTCCCCGCTACAGCGGGGCCGGGCCACTGTCGTGCCTGCCGCCGTGTGCACGTCCGTTGCCGGACACCGGGATTTTCCGTTTCGGGGGTACACGAGGGGGAACGGGGTGCGCGGCCTGCGGGTGACGGCGGGCTGTTCGCTCTAGGATGGGGGTATGGCTGACAGTATGGGTACGGGTACAGGTGACAACCAGGAGTTCCACATCGTCGATCTGGCGGCCACCGAGGGGTACCTGGTGGATGACTCGGATGAAGACGATCCGGTACTCATCACCCCCGACGGGCACCGGGTGGACACCTGGCGGGAAAACTACCCATACACCGAGCGGCTCGACCGCGACGAGTACGAGTCCACCAAGCGCGCGTTGCAGATCGAGCTGCTGAAGTGGCAGAACTGGACCAAGGACACGGGTCAGAAGCACGTCATCCTCTTCGAGGGACGCGACGCTGCCGGCAAGGGCGGCACCATCAAGCGGTTCAACGAGCACCTCAACCCCCGTGGTGCCCGGACCGTCGCCCTGGAGAAGCCCAGCCCGCGGGAGTCGACGTCCTGGTACTTCCAGCGCTACATCCAGCACCTGCCCTGTGCTGGCGAGATCGTCTTCTTCGACCGTTCCTGGTACAACCGCTCAGGTGTCGAGCGCGTCATGGGCTTCTGCACCAATGACCAGCACGCGGAGTTCCTCCGAGAAGTGCCGATGCTGGAGAACATGCTCATGGGCTCCGGGATCAGCCTGACGAAGTTCTGGTTCTCGGTGACGCAGAAGGAGCAGCGGACCCGCTTCGCCATCCGGCAGGTCGATCCGGTGCGTCAGTGGAAACTGTCGCCGATGGATCTGGCGTCCCTCGACCGGTGGGAGGACTACACCCGGGCCAAGGAGGAGCAGTTCCGTTACACGGACACGAATGAGTCCCCCTGGATCACCATCAAGTCCAACGACAAGAAGCGTGCCCGCCTCAACGCCATGCGTTATGTGCTGAGCAAATTCGACTACACCGGCAAGGACTACGACCTGGTGGGCCAGCCGGACCCGAAGATCGTGAAGCGGGGACGCGACCAGATCGGCGACTAGGACGACTGGTCGGTCTCCTCCTCGGAGGCAATGATCGATTTGGCCAGCTTCTTCAGATGCTTGAGCTGCTTGGAGGTGGATTCGTCGAGGGCCTTGTCCTCGGCGTCCTGCACCACGGGGGTCAGCTTCTCCTGTGCCTTGCGCCCCCTCTTCGTTGCCGAGATGATCTGTCGGCGACGGTCCTTGGGGTCCTTCACCCGCTGTGCCAGTGACCGCTGCTCCAGTGAGTCCACGAGGCGGACCATGTCGGAGCGGTCCACTCCGATGACCTCTCCGAGGGTGGTCTGGCTGGTGGCGTCCCCGTCGACCAGGTAGGTCAGAACCCAGTATTCCCGGAGGTTGAACCCCTCGCGGGCCAGGTCTGCCTCGACGAATTCCCGGGTGCGTCGGCGCAGTCGCTCCAGCTGGAAGGAGGGGGACGCGAGGAGGTTGTGCGGCAGGTGTGGGGAATCGGCCATACGCACCAGAATAGCGGTTCCGGGATGGGGTGGCCCAATTGTGGGGATTCCCCCGTATCTGCCCTGTCGGTGGTTCCGGTCGCCGCAGGTCAGGGCAGTGGGTGGTCGGTCAGTTCCGGGGTTCGGTCTGATCACCGACGATCGGCAGGCCGGCGTCGCGCCACCCGGAGGTTCCGTTGGCGACGTTGATCGCGTCAATGCCGTTCATCTCCAGCCACTGGCAGGCGCGGGCGGAGCGGCCACCGGAGAGGCAGATGAGGTAGATGTCCCGGTCGAAGTCGAATTCTCCGTAGCGTTCCTGGAGCTGGGAGAGGGGGAGGTTCTCGGCACCTTCGGCGTGCCACTGCGCGTACTCGTCGGGCTCGCGGATGTCGATGAGCTGGGCTCCGGCAGGGACCTCGGTGGGCTGGACAGTCTCGAAATCACTCATGGTCGACCACTCTACGCCCGCGTCCGGAGAGATCCGATGCTGAACATAATATTTGTATTTCTATTCCTAACGCTGAGGTGAGGTGGTGGGGTTCGCGTCAATCTTCCGACAACGGTGGCGGAGTGGTCCGGAATGAGACATGGTCGTGGCAATCCCTGATCACCCCCCTACCTTTTACCCCCCTACCGAATTCTTCCCGCTACGTCCTGCGCTGCCAAGCAGTGCTCCGAAAGGCCCTCACGTGTCACTCACCCTCACGCCCGCACGCTCCGTGGCGGCTCTCGCCCTGGCCGCCGTCTCTGCTGTCACTGTCGGGCTCGCCGGTGCGCCGACCGCCGGAGCCACAGAGCAGGACAAGGCCATCGTCTCCGACAACCGGACCATCGCCGACATCCCCGTGGTGAGTCCGATCGCCGCGCAGGCGATCCTGCTGCGGGATGCCCGGGTGCCGATCGTGGTGCTCGGCGCCCGCCTCGACGAAGACTGCGCCCGTCCGCAGGTGCTCGATGACCGGTTGGACGCCGCCACCGAGCTGTCCCGTACCCATCTGCTCAACCCGGTTATCGTCAGCGGTGGCGCGACCCAGACGGACTGTCCCACTGAGGCCGCGGCCATGGAGAGCGGACTTCATGAACGGGGTGTGACCAACCAGGTCCTCATCGAGGACGAGTCGGACAGCACCGTCGCCAATGTGCAGAACACCAAGTCGATGATCTCCGACCGTGGCGGACTGGCCGTGGTCGTCACCTCCAGCCCGCACAACGTCCGCGCCCTGCAGAACTTCCGGGACGCCGGGATCGAGGCCGTGGCCTACGTCGGCGGCGAGGGCTGATCGCCGGACAGGCTGCTACGGCAGCAGGCCCGTCATGGCCGCGGCGACGATGACCGCGGAGACCTGCTGGGCGAGGAACCTGCTGCCGGCCAGTGAGGGGTGGGCCGGCATGTTGTAGTCCGGGGTGGTGGTGTCCGTGACCCCGGAGATGAAGCGGTCGGCGTCCAGCCCGCAGCTGGAGTTCGCCTCGATGGTCATCGACCGGATGTCGATGAACTGGACATCTGCCTGTGCGGCGGCGGCCCGTTGGTTGTTCTGGGTCGCGGCCTCGAAGTCGGCGGTTTTTCTGTCGATTGCTCCGGTCGGCTGGTCGGGCACGGTGTTGCGGTCGCAGAAACTTCCCTCCGCGTTCGTGGTCGCCAGTCGGCCGAGGATGGCGATCTGTGCCCCGGGAGCGACGGCCCGCACCTTCTCCACCGCAGAGACCAGGTTGGCGACGACCTCGACATCCGGTACTTCCTGCCGCTTGTCGTTCATGCCGGCAGCCAGGATCACCAGTGAGGTGTCGTTGATGTGACCGGAGGCGATGGCGCGGTCGATCCGGCCCAGCATCCGGCCGGTCGTGTGCGCATTGCAGGCCCAGTTCTGGACCGGGCGCCGGGTGATCGCGCCCAGTTGGGCGGGCCAGGCATCCGGTGCGGTGAGGCACCCTTCGGTGCGTGGGTAGGTGGGGTAGTTCTGAGGCGCGGCGTTGACGTAGCTCGCGGAGTTCGAGGTGAAGGAGTCGCCGAAAGCGACGATGTTGTTGCCGGTGTCCGTCGAGTAGGGGTTCTCGAAGGTGGCTCCGGTGCCGGTGGGAGTTGTCGGAGAACTCAGGGAGCCGGTGGCGGCCCCGGCAGGGGCGGCGACGGCGGGGGACGCCAGGATGGTCAGGGCAAGGGGCGCCAGGATGTGGCGACGGCGCATGCGCAGGTCTCCTTCAGTACAGGATCAGTAGGGGGGAAGGAGAGAAGGCATAGCAGGCACAGCAGGTACAACAGGCACAGCGACTGAGGTGAGACAAACTGTAGAGCACTGCTGGGGCGCATGGGACACAAGGTGCCCAAGAATTTCCCGAGAACACCGTGGAATACACAGAACCCTTCCCCGGGTAGTGCCACCGGTGACGGCGGGACTGCCCGGGGAGGGCGTCTGGAAAAGAGAAGGAGGGGGAGCGGTCCTACTTGTTGCGCTCGATGGCCTCGGCGAGAATCTTCTCGGCCTCGGCCTTGTCGCCCCAACCGGAACCGTGGACTTCCTTGCCCGGCTCCAGGTCCTTGTAGTGGACGAAGAAGTGCTCGACCTCGTCCTTGACGTCCTGGGCGATGTCGTCGATGTCCTGGAACTTCTCGTAGCGGACGTCGTCGATGACGCACAGCAGCTTGTCATCGCCGCCGGCCTCGTCGGTCATCTTGAAGACGCCGACCGGGCGGGCCTTGACGATGACGCCCGGGAACAGGGGTTCGGGGAGGATGACGAGGGCGTCCAGCGGGTCGCCGTCCTCACCCAGGGTGTGGTCGATGAAGCCGTAGTCGGCCGGGTACGCCATGGGGGTGAAGAGGTAACGGTCCAGGTAGACCTTGCCGGTCTCGTGGTCGACCTCGTACTTGTTGCGGGAACCCTTGGGGATCTCGATGGTGACTTCGATGCTCATGGGCAGCCAGTCTACCCTGCTGCTTCGGCATCTCCGGCGATACCCGCCAGGGTCTGCTCAATTCCCTTGTGCAGCTCGGCCTCGAAGGTGTCGTTGCCGCCGAGGAACGCAGCCACCAGCCCGCGGGAGATCGCGGAGGTGTTCCCCTGCACGATGCGGGACTCGGTGACCGTGGTGGTGCCGTCGCCGTTGTCGACGAGGTCGTAGCGCCACCGGGAACCGTTGATCGGGATCCGGAACTCCAGGGTCTTCGCCGGCTCCCAGGCGGTGACCTTCGACCACGTCGGCCAGAACAGGACACCGCGGCGGTTGAGGTTCACGGTGGTGGTACCGGGACGCGGCGTCCCCGAACCGAGGACGAGCATCTTGCGGCACTGCGGGCTGCGGCGACCCATGGCCGACAGGTCGGAGACCGCGTGCCAGACGCGGTCCGGGGAGGCGTTGATGGTGCGGGACGCGGTGATCAGTTCTTTTGCCATGGACATGGAGCATACGTTCCGGAAACGAACTCCGCAGACATTCCGATGAGGCTCTACAGTCATGGGCACGCAGAACAGGAGTAGAGGAGCGAGACGATACACCGTGGAACCGGACACCGACTTCCTGGTCCGCCGGGCCGGGGTGGAGGACGCGCTGCAGATCGCCGATGTCCACGTAGCCGCCTGGCGGGAGACCTACGGTCCGCTCCTGCCGGCCGGTGCGCTGGACAGTCTCGACGCCGGGGAGAGAGCTCAGAAGTGGGCCGGGATCATCGCCGGGGGTGAAGAGGTGCTGGTGGCGGAGGACGCCGGGGGTATCGTCGCCTGGGCTTCGGGCGGGCCGGGACGTGACGACGACGCACCGGTGGACCGCGAACTCGAGGGCATCTACTCCCCTGCCCGCGTCCATGGCTCCGGTGTCGGACAGCTGCTGTTGGACGCGGTGATCGCGGACAGTCCCGCTTACCTGTGGGTCCTCGACGGCAATGCCCGTGCCGAGGCGTTCTACCGCTGCAACGGTTTCCGTAGGGACGGTGCGGAACGCGAACACGCCGTGGCGGGCATTCCCCGGACGACCGTCCGGATGGTGAGGAGCTGACGATGGGAACCGGGTCGTCCGATACTCTGTGGGGGTCATATCCCGAAACCGGAAGGCCCCGATGCCAGAGATGAGCACGAACTCCTCACGCCGTTGGCTCTACGGCATCGGTGCGTTCGTTGTCGCCGTCATCGTCATCGTCGCTGCAGCTCTCGTGGTCAACCGGTCCAGCGGGTCGGACATCGAGGCAGCCGAGGAGATCGCTGCGGCGTCCCCGGTGGTCGGGGCCGTGCCCGCCGAGGGGGCGGACAACTCCGCCCCCGACACCGAGGCCGTGGCGTCCGCCCTCGCCGGTCCTGCCGCTGACGGTGCTCTCGGGCAGGTCACCGGGCATGTCACCGACGTGGCCACCGGTGAGGAGATCTGGTCGGCGAACCCGGACCGCACACTGGTCCCGGCATCCGCCACGAAGCTGACCACGGCGACCGCCGCGCTGCTCACCCTGCCCGTCGACGACCGGGTGGAGACCTCGGTGCTGGCCGGCGACGAGCCGGGGCAGCTCATCCTGCGCGGTGGCGGCGACGTCACCCTGCAGCGCAGCAAGGATTCCGGGTTCTTCACCGACGCCCCCACCATCGAGGATCTTGCCGGGCAGGTCACCGAAGCTCTCGGCGGCCAGCCGGTCACCTCGGTCGTCGTCGACAACTCGGTCCGCGAGGGCGACCTGTTCAACTCCACCTGGTCGACCGACGATATCGGAGCAGGCAATGTCGCCCCGCTCGGTGCGGTGATGCTGGACGCCGGACGTACCGACCCCACCGAGAACTATTCACCGCGGTCGAATACCCCGGCTGCCGACGCCGGTCATGCCCTGGCGGACGCCCTCGGCGCCCCGGACGCCTCGGTGAGCGTCTCCGAGGACCCGGTCGGGTCGGAGGCCGACGGTGACAGCGGCGACGAGGCCGCCGACGCACTCGGTACCGTCTACTCCGCCCCGCTCGGCACCCGCCTGCGGGACATGATGCTGCACAGCGACAACCTCCTCGCCGAAGCCGTCGGCCGCGAGGTCGCCGCCGCCCGCGACAAGCCCGCGACCTTCTCCGGCGCCACCGACGCGATCCTCGAGACCCTGGGGGAGGCGGGCATCGATGTCGACAAGGCCGTGCTCAAGGACTGCTCGGGCATGAGTGAGGACAACCGGCTCAGCGCCCGGATCCTCGACGGCGTCCTCGCGCTCGCCGCCGGCTCACCGGTCAGCGACGATGTGGATGACGTGGAGGATGACGACATCGCCGACCGTGCCGCCGAACTGCGCCTTCTGCTCGACGCCCTGCCGGTCGCCGCCGCCGACGGAACCCTGTCCGACCGCTACCTTTCCGGCTCCGGGGCCGAATCGGCCGCCGGCCGGGTCCGGGCGAAGACCGGCACCCTCGACGGGGTCAACGCGCTCGCCGGCACACTGACCACCGACTCGGGCCGCGTCCTCACCTTCGCCTTCCTGTCCAACGGCTCCGACCAGGACGCCGGCCGCGCCGCGCTCGACCGTCTCGCCGCCGCCCTGCGCAAGGTGTAGTCCCGATGCGTCCCGGTCGTCCCGGCCCGGCGACCCTCGCTGTCCGGCACAGCCTCGCCGACCTCCTCGACCACGCCGGACTGCACCGCGGGGACGCCGTGGTCTGCGGGGTCTCCGGGGGAGGGGACTCGCTGGCCCTGGCCGCCGCCTGTGTCCACGCCGGACTGGCGGTCACGACCGTGACCGTCGACCACCGGCTCCAGGACGGCTCGGACCGGGTCGCCGCACGCGCCGCACAGCAGTGCCGCGACCTCGGTGCGACGGCGACGGTGGTCACCGTCGCCGTCGACGGTCCGGGGGAGGGGCCGGCCCGCGCCGCCCGTTACCGGGCACTCGGCGAGGCTGCCGACGGTCGACCCGTGCTCGTCGCCCACACCGCCGACGATGACGCCGAAGGCCTGCTGCTCTCCCTGACCCGCGGGTCGGGGACCGGCAGCCTCGCCGGCCTCCGGGAGATCACCGGTGACCATCCGGTGGTGGACGCCGGGGCGTCCTTCCTGGGACGCCCGCTGCTGGCCGCCACCCGCAGGCAGACCCGCGGCAGCTGCGCCGAACTCGGACTCGGGATCTGGGACGACCCCCACAATGAACACCCCGAGATCCTGCGCTCGCGGGTGCGCCACGAACTGCTCCCGGTGATGCGGGAGATCCTCGGCCCGCGGGTGGACGCCGCACTCACCCGCAGCGCCCGGATGCTGCGGGAGGACGCCGACCTGCTCGACGACCAGGCGGCCGGAGCACTCGAGTCCGCCGGGGTCGTGCCGGGCGACCGGCTGCCGGTGACCGTGCTCGCCGACCGGCCGGCACCGCTACGCCGCCGGATGCTGCGGGACTGGCTCGCCGGGGTCGCCGGACCGCTGACCTCGGTCCACCTGGCCCGGATCGACGCCCTGGTCGCTGACTGGCACGGACAGGGCCCCGTGGCCGTGCCGCACCCGGATCAGCCGGGGCCTACAATCGATGTCCGACGCAATACCCACCGACGTGTGGTCCGGCGGCGTGACGGCGCCCTGGAGACCACACACCTGAGGAGACTGGACACCGTGACCGCCGACAACCCCGAGATTCCCGACCACCCTTTCGGCGACGACATCTCCGGGATCCTCATCGACGAGCCGACGCTGCAACGCCGCGTCCGCGAACTCGCCGACGAGGTCAGCGACCGGCACCGGGACGCCCCGGAGGACCTCGTCCTCGTCTGCGTCCTCAAGGGTGCCGCCGTGTTCATGTCCGACTTCTCCCGTGCCCTGTCGGTGCCCGCCCAGCTGGAGTTCATGGTCGTCTCCTCCTACGGCTCCGGGGCGGAATCCTCGGGTACCGTGACCATCGTCAAGGACCTGGCGACCGACATCGCCGGCCGGGACGTGGTCATCGTCGAGGACATCATCGACTCCGGCCGGACGCTGTCCTGGCTGGTCAAGGATCTCCAGGGCCGCGGGCCGAAGAGCCTCGAGGTCGTCGCCCTGCTGCGCAAGCCGGACCGCGTCGTCGTGGACGTCGAGTGCTCCGCCCTGGGCTTCGAGGTCCCCGACGAGTTCATCGTCGGCTACGGTCTCGACTACGCCGAGCGCTACCGGACGCTGCCGTGGATCGGAGCGCTGCGTCCCGAGGTGTACAGCTGATTCATCCGGCCCGCCCCTGCGATACCCTAGGGAGACTATGACTAAGAAGAAGGTCCTGCGGATTGCCGCGGTTGTCGCCGCGATCCTCGTCGCCATCTACGCGTTCAGCGTTCTCACCGACTCCACCCGCGGGTACTCCGACGTCGACACCTCCGTCGCCGTGAAGCAGCTCGACGACAAGAACGTCGAGGAGGTGCAGATCAACGACCGGGAGCAGCAGCTCCAGATCACGCTGAAGGACAAGATCAGCGTCGACGGCGACGACGACGTCGAGAAGATCATCACGAAGTACCCGGCCCGAGCCGCGGACACGATCTTCGAGAAGGTCCAGGCATCGGACGCCGGTAAGTACCAGACCAAGGTCTCCGAGGACTCCTTCCTCGGCTCGCTGCTGGTGATGCTGCTGCCGATCCTCATCATCGGTGGTCTGCTGCTGTTCTTCCTCACCCGCATGCAGGGTGGCGCCGGCGGCGCCTTCGGCATCGGCAAGTCGAAGGCCAAGGAACTCAACGTCGACAACCCGGACACGACCTTCGACGACGTCGCCGGCGCCGACGAGGCCGTCGAGGAGCTCGACGAGATCCGCGACTTCCTGCAGGACCCGGCCCGCTACGAGGAGCTCGGGGCCAAGGTCCCGCGCGGCGTCCTGCTCTACGGTCCGCCCGGCACCGGTAAGACGCTGCTGGCCCGTGCCGTCGCCGGTGAGGCAGGCGTCCCGTTCTACACCATCTCCGGTTCGGACTTCGTCGAGATGTTCGTCGGTGTCGGTGCCTCGCGGGTGCGCGACCTGTTCAAGACCGCCAAGGAGAACAGCCCCTGCATCATCTTCGTCGACGAGATCGACGCCGTCGGCCGCCAGCGTGGCGCCGGCATGGGCGGCGGTCACGATGAGCGTGAGCAGACCCTCAACCAGCTCCTCGTCGAGATGGACGGCTTCGACGACCGTGAGGGCGTCATCCTCATGGCTGCGACGAACCGCCCCGACATCCTCGACCCCGCACTGCTGCGCCCGGGCCGCTTCGACCGGCAGATCCCGGTCGGCAACCCGGACCTGGCGGGCCGCGAGCAGATCCTGCGCGTCCACGCGAAGAACAAGCCACTGGCTCCCGACGTGGACCTGAAGTCCCTGGCCAAGCGGACCGTCGGAATGTCCGGTGCGGATCTGGCGAACGTGCTCAACGAGGCCGCGCTGCTCACCGCCCGCGTCGACGGCAACGTCATCACCGGCGATGCGCTGGAGGAGGCGACCGACCGCGTCATCGGTGGTCCGCGCCGCACGTCGAAGATCATCTCCGAGCACGAGAAGAAGGTCACCGCCTACCACGAGGGCGGTCACACCCTGGCCGCCTGGGGCATCAAGGACATCGAGCGGGTCTACAAGGTCACGATCCTCGCCCGCGGCAAGACCGGCGGTCACGCCATGGCCGTGCCCGAGGACGACAAGGGCATGTACACCCGATCCGAGCTCTTCGCCCGGCTGGTCTTCGCCATGGGCGGACGCTCCGCCGAGGAGCTCGTCTTCGGTGCGCCGACCACGGGTGCCTCCGCCGACATCGAGCAGGCGACGAAGATCGCCCGCGGCATGGTCACCGAGTACGGCATGAGCCCGCAGCTCGGCGCCGTGAAGTACGGCGAAGAGCAGGGTGACCCGTTCGCGGGACGCCCCGGGCAGGGCACCCTGGACTACTCGCCGGCCGTCGCCGCGACGATCGACGACCAGGTCCGGATGCTCATCGAGAAGGCCCACGTCGTCGCCTACCGCATCCTGCGCGAGAACCGGGACTACCTCGACACCCTGGCGACCAAGCTCCTGGAGAAGGAGACGCTGCGGCGTCCGGACCTGGAGGCCATTTTCGGCGAGATGCCGTTGGTCGAGGTCAACGACATCTTCGACGGCCAGGACGTCGAGTTCCCGAGGGACTTCCGCGAACCGGTGAAGACGCCCAATGAACTCGCCAAGGAACGTGGCGAGGAGCCGCCGGTGCGCCCTGACTTCTACTCCGAGGCGCG
Organism: Corynebacterium variabile; assembly: GCF_006539825.1. Taxonomy (GTDB): domain Bacteria; phylum Actinomycetota; class Actinomycetes; order Mycobacteriales; family Mycobacteriaceae; genus Corynebacterium; species Corynebacterium variabile. The sequence continues at coordinate 132,366 of NZ_BJNT01000008.1, read as the reverse complement.
CAAGGCCCGGATGGAGCGTCGCAAGGCGGCGCAGGAGGCCAAGCGTGCCGAGCAGCTCGAACAGGACCAGCAGCGGCAGCAGGGCCAGCAGGGGCAGCAGGGGCAGAACCAGGTGCCGGCGAAGCTCCCCGGCTTTCCGCCGCAGCAGCACGGTCAGCAGGGCCAGCAGCCTGGTCAACCCCGTCGGGACCACCTCTGGGGAGGCCAGGACCGGACCAACCCGCCCGGTGATCCGCTGAACAACCCCTACGACCAGGCCGCCCCGCGTCACCCCGGTGAGCAGAACTACGGCCCCGGCCCCGACCGAGGATCCGGCCAGGGCCCTTCACAGGGCCCGTCACAGGGCGAGATCCGTGGCTTCCGGCTGCCGGACAACGAGCAGCCGGACCACCCGTGGGTCACGGATGACGCCCCCACCGGGCGTCACCACCGGGTCGACCCGGAGAAGACGACTGACGACACGAACGAGGAAGACCGTTGAGTAACTCCGAATCCACCGACCAGCCGGTCTCCCAGATCACCGGTCGCCCCTTTGACCAGGAGCGGGCGGAAGCCGCCGTCCGCGAGCTGCTGTTCGCCGTCGGCGCGGACCCCGACCGCGAGGGCCTGCAGGAGACCCCTGCCCGGGTCGCCCGCGCCTACCGTGAGATCTTCGACGGACTTTTCCGTGACCCGGCGGAGGTCCTCAACAAGACCTTCAACGAGGACCACCGGGAACTCGTCCTCGTCAAGGACATCCCGATCTACTCGACCTGCGAGCACCACCTGGTGCCCTTCTACGGGCACGCCCACATCGGCTACATCCCCGGAAACGACGGCACCGTCACCGGACTGTCCAAGCTCGCCCGTCTCGTCGACGGCTTCGCCAAGCGTCCCCAGGTGCAGGAACGCCTCACCAGCCAGGTCGCCGACGCCGTCGCCACGCGCCTGAATGCGTCCGCCGTCATCGTCGTCATCGAGTGCGAGCACCTGTGCATGGCGATGCGCGGTATCCGTAAGCCGGGCGCGACGACCGTCACCTCCGCCGTGCGCGGCGGTTTCCGGAACGACGCCCGCACCCGCGCCGAGGCGTTCTCCCTGATCCGGGGGAACTGATGCCCCGCACGCTCGTGATGGGGATCCTCAATGTCACCGAGGACTCCTTCTCCGACGGTGGCGAGTGGAACTCCACGGAGCGTGCCCTCGCCCACGCCCACGAGATGGTGGACGCCGGCGCGGACATCATCGACATCGGTGGGGAATCCACCCGGCCGGGTGCCACCCGCGTCGACCCCGACGTCGAGCGGGACCGGGTCGTCCCGGTCATCGCTGCCCTGCATGCCGACGGGATCACCACCAGTGTGGACACGATGCGCGCCTCCACCGCCGAGGCCGCGGTCGCCGCCGGTGTCGACATCGTCAACGACGTCTCCGGTGGCCTGGCCGACCCCGGGATGTACCGGGTCGTCGCCGACGCCAACCGGACACGGCCGGTGGGTCAGCCGGTGGACTACTGCCTCATGCACTGGCGGGCCGATCGTTTCTCCTCAGCGGAAGGACGCGCCGACCACGGCGGGGATGTCGTCGCCGACGTCTCCGGGCTGCTGGGTGAACTGACGGACGACGCCCGGGCCGCAGGTGTGCCCGCCGACCGGTTGATCCTGGACCCCGGTATCGGTTTCGCCAAGGACGCCGACGACAACTGGGCACTGCTGCACGCCATGCCCGACCTCACCGCGACCTGGGCGGAGCAGGGGCACCGGACGCTCATCGGGGCATCCCGCAAGCGGTTCCTCACGGCCCTGCGACCGGGACCGGACGGCGGGCCCGGAACCCCCGCCTCCGCCGATGACGCCACGGCGGCGGTCTCGGCACTGGCCGCACAGGCAGGGGTGTGGGCCGTACGGGTCCACGACGTCGCCGCGACCCGCGCGGCGGTGGATGTCGCTCACGCGGTGGCACAGGCACACGGACCGGCGCTGCCGGAAGGATGGAGGGCCCGACGTGGCTGACCGTATTGAACTCGACGGCCTGGAAGCCTACGGCTACCACGGCGTCTACGACTTCGAGAAGGACAAGGGCCAGAAGTTCATCATCGATCTGGTGGTCTGGACCGACTTCTCCGCAGCCACGGCGTCCGACGAGATCAGTGAGACCATCTCGTACGTCGATCTCGCCGACATCGCCGTGGCGGTCGTCGAGGGACCCTCGCTCGACCTCATCGAGACGCTCGCGGCGACCATCGCCGACCGGCTCAACGACCTGGCCGGGGTGATTGCCGTGGAGGTCACCGTGCACAAACCTGATGCCCCGATCCACCACCCCTTCACCGACGTGCGCGTCGTCGCCCGACGGTCCCAGAAGTCGTCCCAGAGGCCTGTGGCGGGGACGGGACAGTGAGAGCGGTCCTCGCCTTCGGTGCGAACCTCCCCGGTGACCTGGGGGATCCGGCGGCACAGATCGCCCACGCGGCGGCGTCCCTCGCGTCGACTGAAGGGATCCGCGTCCTCGCGTCCTCCCGGATGTTCGCCACCCCGCCGTGGGGTGTGACCGACCAGGCCGAATTCCGTAACTGCGTCCTCATCGTTGACGTGGAGGACGCCTTGTTCACCCCGGTGGACCTGCTGCACCGCTGCCAGGCGGAGGAGCAGGCCGCCCACCGCGTGCGTGACCGGCACTGGGGACCGCGCACCCTCGACGTCGACCTGGTCGCGCTGTACTCGGAGGCGGGGGAGGAGATCCGCAGCGACGGCCGGTGGGGTGAGAAGCTCGTGGTGCCCCATGCCTGGGCCCATGCGCGGGCCTTCGTCCTGGTGCCCTGGCAGGACGCGGACCCCTCCGCGACGCTCGGTGGCACACCGGTGGCGGACCTCATCGCCGCCTGTCCTGAGGAGGATGTGTCCGGGGTGCGTGCGCTGCCCGACGTAGCATGGGCCCCATGACGAAGAAGAACGGCGGCTCCCCGCAGGGGCGCGACCGGTCCGGCCAGTCCGGTCAGCAGGGTGGGCCCGGACTGTCGCTGACCCCGGTCAGTGCGTTGCTTCTCGCCGCCGCTGCCACGGCCCTGGTTGTCGGGGTGGCCGCGGTGTACTTCTACGGGGACTTCCCGCCGGCCCGGGTGCGGAACTCCGTGGCGCTGTGGATCATCGCCGCGGTCGCGGCAGTGACCGCGGTGGCGGTGCGGCGGCGGATCAACGACGGTGAGGTCGGCCACGACAGCAGCCAGATGTCCCCGGTCTTCATCGCCCGGGCGGCCGTGCTGGGCAAGGCCTGTTCGTGGTTGGGGGCGTTCGTCGGCGGCGGTTACCTGGGCCTGACGGTCTACGTCCTCATCGAGTACCCGTCGTTGCTGGCCGCCCAGGAGGACACTCCCGGGGCGGTGGCCTGTGTTGCCGCCGGGGCTGCGGTGGCGGTCGCCGGTGTGGTCCTCGAGCGTTGTTGTCTGGTTCCGCCGGGCGACGCGGACCCGGATGGACGCCGGTCAGGGGCACAGGCAATGTAGTGTTGACACCCGTATTCTCTGTGACCTGCACAAACAGGTGAGTAACGGGGTGGATAACCGGCCAGGTGTCCAAGAAGTGTCCAAGTAACCCACCGGGGCACCCCCCCCACATAGAGAAACCCCCACCGCCAAAGACGATGGGGGGTGCAGGCGAGGGGCTCAGTACCGAACCTCCACCGGGTAAGCTGCCTGCGCCGCCGGCAATGCCGACAAGTCCACAAGCTCCGTAGCACCAGGCGCCTCCGCATCCGGGGAGCTGGCAAGACGATCCAGGGCATCGACCTGCCGACGTGCAGAATCAGCCAACGCGCCGACCTGCTCGCCCCTCCTCTTCAGCTCCACATACTCCGGATGCTGCTCACTGACCAGACCCTCGAACAGTTCCGGTGACGTCTCCGACCACCGTGCAGCGCACTCCTGGGCGAACAGGGTGCGCTCCGGGGAAGCGGGCATCGCGTTGAACTCACGCTGCACCGCGGCCATCCTCTGCGCCTGGTCCTGAATGCCCGGGCGGGCGAGGATGCGGCTCACGGCCATCTCCGCGGCGAGCTTCTCTGTGGCATCCCCGGCGACAGGGAAGAACCCTGCTCGGGCGTCGGCGGTCGCTGCGCGGGCACCGGCCTCCCACTCCCCGACCTGGCGCCTGTACGCGGCGATCTGCTGGGGGTAGCCGAGTGCGTCGACGCGCTGGCTGTAGGCCTTCTTCAGGCCCTCGGGTGAGTAGTCGGATCGGTCGGCCTTGAGGCGGTTGGCCTGGCCGACGATCTCCTCACGGGTGCGGGTGATGTCGTTGTGCAGTTCTGCGAGGGAGAAGTTTCCCATGGTGTCCTCCTTGGACGGTGATGATGGTTGGTAGTGCGGGGGGGGGGGAGCTCGCCTGATTACGGTGGCTCCCCACCCTGGTCCTGTGCTGCGGCGGCACCCCTCACCAAAGCGCCGAAGGCGGTGAACATGCCCGCTGCCGTGGCCATGTCGGATGACTCCCGACTCCGCCTGTCGACCTGGTCGAGGACATCATCCTTGTCCACGGAAACGGCAGCGACCTTCGTGAACTTGAACATCTCGTCGGGATCCGTGGTGGACTCTGCACCCTGGAGTGCGACATCGGCGAGGTTGCGGAACCGTGAAGCGAGCTTCCTTCGCTGTTCACCGGCGCTGGCGACGTGGACCTCGACGGCTCTGCGTGTGCGCTCCTGGTCGAAGTCCCAGCCGTTGGCCTGGCAGATCTGGGATACCCTCCAGGTGGATGCTCCGACTGCTTTGGCGATGGCATTGCGGCCGAGGCCGGCGTCGTAGTGGGCGTGTATCTGGTCGACGAGGTCGCTTGCCTTTTCGTCCTGGGCTTTTGAGTGGTCAGTGGCCATCGCGGGCGCCTCCTTCGTGGTCTAGTACTCGGAGGAGTACGGGGCGGATGAGTTCGGGGCGGTGGGTGATGAGGTGGTCGATGAGCTTGTCACGGTTGCCGTACTCGCCGAGTGCATCGTTGCTGATGATCATTGCTGCGTAGGTGCGGCCCTGCTCAGTGAGTACGATGTCCTGCTCGGCGATTAGCCAGGCTGGTCTGGGGTTAGGCATGTCGTCTCCCCCGGAGCTGTCGTCGGGCGGTGGCGAGCTGTCCGGTGGCGAAAGCCAGGACGTCGGGGAGGATCCGGCTGTCAGCGGTATTGAGGATCCGGAGGAACTCGCGGTGGTCGCCGCGGCCTCGAGCGTCGGCGGCTGCGCGGATGACGTTCACGGCGGTGATGTAGTCGATGACAGTGCGGCCGGTATCGACGCTTTCGGCGAACAGGTCGGGCTGCTCTGGGCTGGGGGCGATCTGGTCGGGCAAGTCAAAGAGTCCTGTGTCGGTCATAGTTTTTCTCCTAGTCGGGGATCGAGGATGTGGTGGACGAGCTGGTGGGTCGGCGGGAGTTCCACCACCTCCCACAGCCCCGCGGTGAGCAGCCTGTCGAGGGTGGGGATGTTGACGCCGAGGCGGTGGGTTTGCTGCGGGGTGAGCGCGCTGCACTGGTGTTCCTGGCACCACTTCACGACGCGGTTATGGTGCGCCCTGGTGGACGACGGGACGGACAAGTACGCCTCGGTCTGGTGAGGCTTACGACGGGAAGAGGTCACGCTGCAGCCCCTGCCTTGAAGTAGCGCCCGGACTCGACGTGAACAGTTCCCGCCTTCTTCATCGCGTCGAGGATGTCAGGCACGGTGGCGCCAGACCCGGTTAGTTCCCGGATGGTCTTCATCAGCGCACCCTCGGACATGCCGACTTTGCCGTTGTCGTCGAGCGCGTCGAGGATTGCGGCACGGACTGGATCCTCAGAGTCGGGGACGACTGTTAGACGGGGCTGTTCGCCGGGAACATCCTGGGTGCCCGTGACACCCGGTACCTTGGTACCTTCGGTACCTTCCCCATGTTCCGGTACCTTGTTACCCCCTGCTACCTGCGAAGATACCAAGGTACCGAAGGTACCGGCACTGGCAGTCGGGGAGGACGGTGCGACCTTCCCGGTACCTTCGATCGACCAGACCCACTCCTTTCCCCTCTTCTGCGTTGAGACGCCGATAGAGTGACGCTTGTTCTTCACCGTCTGGGAGGAAAGCCCCGCAGCGTTCGCAGCCTTGAGAACGTCACCGGCGGGGGCTGAGCCACCATTGCTGGCGAGATAGTCGAGCACGATCATCTTCACCTCGTCGGCGTCGCCGCCGGCACTGTCCACATCAGGATTGAGAAGGGCAGAACCGTCCTCGTCGCACTCGCCAATCCACTCGATGCGACCGACCTCGGTGGACAGGCCGTCATCGGTGGTGATACCGGCAGTGACGACCTGGGCCTCCATCGTGCGGATGCGGGGCGCCAGGTTCGCCTTAGAGTTCCACACCTTCACGGTGCTGTTGTCCCGGTCCTCGGCAACCGCGACGACGGAGCGGGCGACCTGCTGCCACGCCGACGAACCCATGATGAGGTTGCCGGTGTCGGCACTGCCCTTCTTCGCGGAGAAGTGGACGAGGCACACGAACGTGCAGCCGGTGCCCTGGGCGACACGGTGCATCGGCTCTAGGAACCGACGGATATCCAGGTCGTCATTTCCCTTGAGCTTGGAGGACATGACCGACTTCGCGGCGTCGAGGACCACAAGGCCGATGGACTGCTCGGTGATGAACGTCTTGAGGATCGGATAGTCGCCGGGAAGGTCGAGGGATGACTCGTAGGTGATTCCAGGCTTGTCGGGGTCGGGGACCGTGGCGGCGAGGAACAGCACCCGGTCGAGGTCGGCACCAGCGGCCTTGAGTCGGGGGACGACGGTGTTCTCTCGGCTGTCCTCGGTGACGACGTAGGCGACGTTCATCGGGGTGCCGGTGAGCTTGCCGGTGGTGGCCTGGGCTACCCAGTCGACGGCGATGGTGGACTTGCCGATTCCTTCCCTGCCGCCGAGAAGTGTGACGGACCCACGGGGCACCCAGCAGTCGAGTAGCCAGTCGATTGCCGCGGTTCGGATCTTGGATGCCGGGGTGAACGTGATGTGGCGACGGGGCGTGTCCGCGGTCTGCTCGGCCTGGGCCTGGGCAACGGCATTGTCCCACGGCATGTTCTCATTGGCCATGAGTTCCGCGGCACGGTTCTTCACCGCATCGGAAAGAGTCTCGGTCATGTCCTACGCCACCTCGTCAAGGTTGATGCGGGTGGGATGCTGCAGGGTGCCGCCGTAGGGCTTCGGGGCGGACGGGGTGCGCTCAGCTCGGCGCTCCCAACCGGCACGGGCGAGGGCGTTGAAGTGCACGGCGTGGGAGTAGCCCTCGGGGTCCTCGAGGCGGTCGGGGACGTCGAGCGGGGGAACAAATTTCTCGGTGGTCATGTGAATCTCCTGGTGGTGGTGTCAGTGGCCGCTGGTCAAGCCGTGGGGGTGTGGTTGTCAACGAGGTCGCGGAGCTCGGATCGGGAGATGAGCCGGCGCCTCTTGTCGAGCTGGTCGACGTGCGCGGTGAGCAGTCCGCGCTTCACCCACCTGCTAATGGTCGCGGGGTGGACTCCGACTTCGTGGCCGGCTTCGGGGGCAGTGAGATACGTGTCATGTGTCATGGGTGGCACTGTCCCACGGCGTGGTGGTTGTTGAGTTTCTGTGGAACAACTGCAAACGGTATGGGCGTGTCTATGCTGCTCAGGGCATACGGGATTGGCCGGTCAACATCTGTTGCCTGGTCGGTGTTGTGTGTTAGAATCACGGGTATCTCCGATGGTGTCGTGGGATAAAAGATTGTGAACCCCGGTCTGGTCGCCGGGGTTCTTTTTATGTCTGGGGGTCTAGGCGAGCTTCTCGGCCACGGTGAGCCAGAACCTCCGGTCGATCCCCGTGGTGCGGTCAGCACTACGCAGGGCGTCCTCCCGGAAGTCGGACAGCATGCCGGCGAGGAACGATTGATCCTCCTCGTGGGCGGTGGTGCAGATACGCCCCTCGGCGTGGTCGAGGACGGCCTGGGCGTACGCGGTGGTGGCGTCGATCATGGGGGTACTTCTCCTGGTTCTGCTCAGCGTTGAGGTTTTGGGGCTTGATTCGTAGTAGCTGCTCTCACAGGGCATTCCCATAGACATCACGCGGCCGCCTTGTCGTCGGTGGTGCCGCGGACTTCGTCGGGGGTGATGCCGAGAAGTTCGGCGATGGGGGCGATGGGGGCGACGTAGCGGCCACCGATGCGGAACACCGGGGTGGGGAGGTCGCCCTTGGCTGCGGCCTTGTAGGTGGCGGACCGGCCGATTCCGAGCAGGTCGCTGTAGCGAGCGAGGTCAATGGTTGCGGACACTTGAGACTCCTAAGGGGAGGGGGAGGGGATGTAGACTCTCCGCTGACACTGGAAGAGTACGTTTACCACGATTGCGGTACCACAGATTATGGCACGCTCTACATGGATTGTGCAACACATTGTGTGGTAGTCTGCGGAAAGTGCAGGTCAGGCATGTCGACCGATCCCACTACCTACGGGCCGGAAAACCTCAAGTCGCTACGACTGACAGCCGGGCTATCCCGCAGGGAGTTCATCGAGCAGATGAGAGAGACCACGGGGCTTGAGCTGCACCAGACATCCCTGCAACGACTTGAAAGTGGTGAACAGACCATGAAGGCCAGTGAAGCCGTGGCGATAGCGGACTTCTTCAAGGTCAGCCTTGACCAGCTCCTGCGCGAGCCTGCAGACCAGGTGGCGGCGGAGATCCGGCGAAAGGCCCAAGACCTAAAGAGGAAGGCATGGGAAGTTACCGAAGTGGTGAGAGGGGCTGACCGGGCGGCGGTCGAGCTCGCGCAGCGGCTGGATGAAGACGATGTTCCCCCCGCGGTGCAGTCTGCTGTCGTTAGAGACGCCCATGATGCTCTGGACCGCTATAAGCCATTCACGCTGCAGATGATCGGGGCGACAATGAAGTATTGGCCTAAGGATGATCCCGGCGCTGACACGATGTATCTACCTGTTGACATCGAGGCCGGCGATGACCAGGGGTAGGCCGGCGACTGCACTAGGCACCTGCGGGGAGATCAACACCACCCAACTCCCCACCGGCGTATGGCAGTCCGAAACCCGCATGCGCCTACAGTCCGGGAAACGGAAACGTGTCCGCGCCCGCGGGAAGTCGAAGACCGGGGCGATAGACGCTCTCAAGATCAAATGCCGTGACCTCACCGACACCACCGACACCGGGCTGCTCACCTCCACCAGCACATTCAACGCCCTGCTGGACTACTGGATCGAGCATCACGACATGGCGGACCGCACCCGGAAGATCTACCGGTCATGCATCACCCTGCACATTCGCCCCGCACTCGGCGATGTGTGCCTCAACGAGCTGAACACCCCCATGCTGCAGATGTTCCTCGACAGCCTGTCCCAGGGCACGGAGAAGACAGCGCGGGCCGCACTCGGCGGCGCGGTGAGCCTGGCGGTGAAGTGGGGCATCATGCCGACAAACCCGGTGCGGGACACCACGCCCAGGAAGGTCGAGAAGAAGGAAGTTAGGGCTCTCACCGACGACGAGATCCTCACCTACCGCACACGACTCGTGGAATGGTGCGGCAGCAACAAGACCGGCCCGAAGCGCGGGGAAGGGCTCGTCGAGATCATCGACGTGTGTATCGGCTCCGGGATGCGCATCGGTGAAGTCCTGGCACTGCGGTGGTGCGACGTTGATCTCGAGGCCGGAACCGTCGCTGTCTCGGGGACGATGGACGATGATGCGAAGACGAGGAAAGACAGTCCGAAGACCGTGAAGTCTCGCCGGATCATCCCCGTCGCACCTATCGCACTGGATGCGCTGCAGCGGCAGTGGGACAAGCCTGCACGCCAGTTCCTCGGTGAGCCCGTGTTCCCAAGCAGGGAGGGCACCTACCGGACGGTGACGAGCGTGGAGGACCGGCTGCGGAAGGCACGCAACGGGGAGGACGACATCACCCCCCACGACTTCCGAAAGACCGTTGCGACGAGGATCGAGCGGGATCACGGGATGCTGTCGGCGTCCCGGTACCTCGGGCACTCGTCCACCGCGGTGACGGAGAAGGCGTACCTGGCACGCCCGGAGATCCTGCCGGACCTCACGGCGTCATTCTCGGTGAAGCGACTCCGGGCAGTGTAGGTGTCCATAAAGGTGTCCACTTTGTGTCCATCTATTCGGGGGCACGGGAGGGGCCTAGTTGGACACTGCAGCACCCTGTGGGCCTTCTACCGGCACCGGATGGAACAACAGTCAGCGGCGTGGACTACGCACTACGGGGCCTTGGCTATGTAGTGTGGGCGCCATGAGTTCCGCGTATCCATCTCCCGATCCGCACCGGCTCCCGGATCCGTCGAGCGCACGGCCCACCCGGGCACCGGGTGGTGTCTCGAAGCTTCTGATGTACTTCCTGTTCGTCCTGGCACTGTTCGCGACAGTGATCATGTTCTTCGTCGACAACGACGTGTGGATGAACATCGCGGTCATCGCGGCGCTGTGGGCGGCCTTCATCGGCGCCGTCCTCGTGTCCCGGTACTCGGGTGCGCTGGGGGAGGAATCCTCCCGCAACCGTGAACGGGATGCCCGGCGTGTCGCCGAACTGGACGCCGAGCGTGCCGATCACCGGCGTCGGGAAGCGGAACTGGAGAAGTCCTACGCCGACCGTGGGGACACGGGACGCGACGAGACACTGGAATCCATCCGCCTCGAGCTCGCCGCACTCCGCGAGCAGCTCTCGGATCTGTCCGGACTGGACCTCACCGAGGACCAGGTGGCTGTCCGCGCACGCGCCGAGCGGATTATCGAGCTGGAGCGTCATTCCGCGACGCCGAAGGCAGGGGGAACAGGGGAGTCTGCCGCTGCCGACTCACCGTCCACCGCATCTGCCGCATCCCCGTTCGCCTCGCGCTCGCCGTTCCAGCGTGAGGAGGAGCCGACGGCTGCCTCCGAGAGTGGTCGGACGCACCAGGCGCCGGAGTCCCACCAGGGTGGACGCCGTGGCGGCTTCACCACCGGCACCTTCTCCGCGGTGAACTGGTCCGGTGCCGATTCCGAGGAGACCAGCATGATCCCGCTGGTCGTGGATACGCGGGACACCCGGGACAACAAGGGCGGTGACGCCGGGGCGTCTGCTCCGGAGCCGACGCAGGAGAAGCCTGCTGAGTCGACCTGGGCGTCACGGCAGCAGAAGCAGGCGGAACCGGCGCAGCCGGAGGAGTCCGCCCCGTCCTTCACGACTCCGACGGCCGGCCACCATGAGGTCCCCGAGGAGGAGGCCGGTCACCACCGTCGCCGTCGGGCAGAGTCCCCGGCCGCTCCGGAGGATTCCCGCGGGCGCCGTCGCGCCGACGAGCGTCCCGAAGACGGCAACAGCTCGGTCACCGTCGCACAGCTCATGGCGCAGCTGAAGAAGAACGCCAAGTGACCGGAGGCGACATCACCGCACCCCACCCCGACCGACAGGAACCCCGCCTGTCGGTCGGGGTCATTTCGGCCGGTTCCGTGGGGACCGCGGTGGCGTCGGTCCTCCAGCGGGCCGGGCACCACATCCACGGCGTCGTCGCCCGCTCCGAGGCGTCCGCCGGCAGGGTCGCCGACCGGTTGCCCGGTGTGCCGGTGACCGACATCGCCGATGCGGCGCGTGCGGCACTGGTCATCCTCGCTGTGCCTGACCCGCAGCTGCCCTCGGTCGTGGACGAAGTCGCGGCGGTCACCCGCCCCGGCCAGATCGTGGTGCACACCGCCGGTGCCCTGGGGTGCGGGGTGCTGCAACCGGTGACGGACACCGGGGCACTGCCGCTGGCGCTGCACCCGGCCATGACCTTCACCGGACGCCCGGAGGACACCGACAATCTCGCCGGGTGCGCCTGGGGTGTCACCGCCGACTCCGACACCGGCTCCGCTGTCGCGGAACTGCTCGTCGGTGCCTGCGGCGGGATCGCCGTTCCGGTCGCCGAGGAACATCGGACGCTCTACCACGCGGCGATGGCCCACGGCTCCAACCATCTGGTGACCCTCGTCAGTGAGGCGCTACGCATCCTGGACCATGCGTTGGCGGATCCGGGGGAAGGACAGCCGGGTGTTCCGGTGGCGGAGAACCCGGACTCGGCGGTGCTGCTGCGCCGGATCCTCCCCGCGACACTCGCCGGAGTGCTGGACCGTCGCACGGCTGCGCTGACCGGGCCGACCGCCCGTGATGACGCCGCCACCGTCCTCCGCCACCTCGACGCACTGCTCACCGTGGATACCGGGGGACAGCCGCTGGCGGCGTCCTACCGGGAGGCGGCACTGCGCACCGCGCGGGCCGTAGGGTCACTCAATGTGGAACGTGCGCTGGACGGGGACTACCCTTATTGATCCGTTACAGCATCACATTCTGATCGCGAAGGAGCGGCAACGGTGAGTTTCACCCCCGGAGAGGCGACGGTCTACACCGGCATCGAGGAGATCGGGGAGTTGACCCGGGCGATCCGCAAGGTCGGACGACCGGTCGTGCTTGTGCCGACCATGGGAGCCCTGCACGAAGGCCACCTGGCACTGGTGCGCAACGCCCAGCGCATCCCCAGGGCGCTCGTCGTCGTGTCGATCTTCGTCAACCCGCTGCAGTTCGGCGAGGGGGAGGACCTGGACGCCTACCCGCGCACGCTGGACGCCGATGTGGCGAAACTCAAGGCCGCCGGGGTGGACGCCGTCTTCGCGCCCAGCGTCCGCGAGATGTACCCCAACGGACCGCGGACCACCGTCCGCCCCGGCCCGGTCGGCGAGATCCTCGAGGGCCGTACCCGGCCGATCCACTTCGCGGGGATGCTCACCGTGGTGCAGAAGCTCATGCACATCACGCACTGCTCCGACGCCTTCTTCGGCGAGAAGGACTACCAGCAGCTGGTGCTGATCCAGCAGATGGTGACCGACCTCAACCTCGGCGTGCAGGTCCACGGTGTGCCGATCGTCCGCGAGGCCGACGGCCTGGCGAAGTCCTCGCGCAACATCTACCTCGCCGAGGCCGAGCGGGAGCTGGCGCTGACCCTGTCCGCCGCCCTGACCGCCGGCGCTCATGTCGCCGAGGACGGTGCCGAGGCCGTACTGTCCACCGCGCAGGCGATCCTCGCCTCCGTCCCGGAGATCGAGGTCGACTACCTGGAGTTGCGCGGTGCGGACCTCGGGGACGCCCCGGACACCGGTGACGCCCGACTGCTGGTCGCCGCGAAGATCGGTGAGACCCGTCTGATCGACAACGTCGGTGTGCCGGTGGGCATCGGGTTCCGGAACCTGGGCGACGATCCTGTAGCGGCCACCGACGCCGCGGCAGCGCAGTAAGGTTGTCCGCGTGTTGAGAACCATGATGAAGTCCAAGATCCACCGGGCGACGGTCACCCAGGCCGACCTGCACTACGTGGGGTCGTGCACGATCGACGCCGATCTCATGGAGTCCGCCGACATTCTCGAGGGCGAGCAGATCGACATCGTCGACGTCGACAACGGTGCCCGGCTGACGACCTACGCGATCACCGGTGAGCGGGGCAGCGGGATGATCTCGATCAACGGTGCCGCCGCCCACCTGGTGCATCCCGGCGAGCTGGTGATCATCATCGGCTACGGCCAGTACACCGCCGAGGAACTCAAGGACTACAACCCGCGGGTCGTGTTCGTCGACGGGGAGAACCGTCAGGTGTCGCTGGGGGACGATCCGGCGGATGTGCCGGTGGGGTCCGGCCTGATGAACCCGCGGTTCCCCGCGTAGGTTCTCCGGTCAGGGGTCTGTTGCCGGGGGTCTGTCGCCGGCGGCCCGGGTGCACTAGCCTTTCCGCTCATATGTGGATCGGAACCTGTGAACTCGATGTTCTCCTCGGGGATGTGCATTCCCTCAAACAGAAGCGCTCGGTGGTGCGCCCGCTCGTCGCGGAGATCCGCCGGAAGTTCGACATCTCGGTCGCCGAGGTGGATCACCGGGACCTGCACCGCCGGACGGTGATCGGGGTGTCCGTGGTCAGCGGGGACCGGGAGCATGTTGTCGAGGTGCTGGACGCGGTGGAGCGGCTCGTGGCGTCGCATCCGGAGGTGCAGCTGCTGTCGGTGCGTTCCCGCTACCTCTCCTCCGAGGATCTGTAGGGGACGTCTGCCCGACCAACCCGACCGGGGGTGACTTCGGCCGGTGTGGGTGAGCTCCGGAAAATGTGACGGAGATCAATCTGCGGTGTCCTGTCCGACAGCACGGTGGGACGACCTGTCCTGATGCTGCACGCCACGGCACTGTCGGCCAGGGCAAGATCAGGTAACCATACCCTGACCTGCGATTCCGGCCGAGGTCTGGGCGATCTTTTATGGGGTATCTGAGATGTCCCTTTTGCGGCGAGCGGGCTAGCGTGGGGACCATGCACCTCACCAAGTTCGCTGACCTGGGACTCCGGTCCCTCATGATCCTCGGGGACACCGGCGCCGCCGGCGCCACCGACCCGTCGCAGCGACGCACCGTCGGAGAACTCGCGGTCCAGACCGCGGCCCCGGCGTCCCACGTCAAGAAGGTCGTCGCCCGGCTCACCGGGCTGGGTGTCCTGGCGTCGGTCCGCGGACGCAGCGGTGGGGTGTACCTCGCGGACGGTGCACGGGATACCGACATCGGCCGTCTGCTCCGCGAGCTCGAAGGCAGACACGAGGTCGTCGACTGTGAGGGGGAGGCACCGTGCCCCCTCGCTGCGCGGGACTGTTCCCTGCGGCACCTGCTGGCGCAGGCGCAGGAGAACTTCTTCGCCACGTTCGACGGCATGACCCTCGGCGAGCTCATCGAGCGTACCGGTCAGGCGGATCCGGGACCCGTTGCCATGGGCCTCCCTGCGATGCCGGCCATGAACTGAATCCCAGACCCCTACCCGCAACATCAACCACACTTCCCACGGAGGTACCGACTATGTTCACCGCTACCGAACCCCTGCGCGAGGCCACCCACAAGGCCCACCTCAGCCCGACCCACGAGGAGACCGTCAAGGCCACCCTCCCGGTCATCGGCGAGAACATCGGGGATATCGCGAAGACCTTCTACGCCGGCATGTTCGCCGAGAACCCGGACCTGCTCGCGAACACCTTCAACCGCGAGAACCAGAAGAGCGGCGCCCAGCAGAAGGCGTTGGCCGCCTCCGTGGCCACCTTCGCCACCATGCTCGTGAACCCTGACGGCCCGGACGCGGTCGACATGCTTTCCCGCATCGCCCACAAGCATGTCTCGCTCGGCATCACCCCGGACCAGTACGAGATCGTCTACCACTACCTCTTCGCCGCCATCGGCAAGGTACTCGGCGACGCTGTGACCCCCGAGGTCGCCGAGGCCTGGACCGAGGTCTACTGGCTGATGGCCCACGTCCTCATCGACGCGGAGAAGGATCTCTACGCCACCGCCGACGTGACCCCCGGCGACGTCTTCCGGGATGCTGTTCTCGTGGCCCGCCGCGATCTGTCCGACCGGGTCACCGAGTTCACCTTCGAGGTTCCGGACGCCCCGGGTGCCTTCACCGCCACGAAGGCCGGCCAGTACACCTCCCTCGGTGTGACCCTGGGCGACGGTGCCCGGCAGCTGCGCCAGTACTCCCTGGTCAACTGGGACGACAAGGGCTTCACCATCGCCGTGCAGCGCGACGGTGAGGTGTCCTCCACCCTCCTGGACTCCACCGCCGTGGGCGACCGGGTGGACGCCACCCTGCCTGCCGGCGACCTCGTCCTGGGCGACTCGGACACCACCCCGGTGGTGCTCGTCAGCTCCGGCATCGGCTCGACCCCGATGGTCGGTATGCTGTCGGCGCTCGTCGCCGGGGCAGGCGCCCGCGACATCACCGTGATCCACTCCGACGTCTCCGAGGAGTCCTACGCGCAGCGTGAGGTCACCAAGGGTCTGCTGGACGCACTGGACACCCAGGGCTCTACGGTGCGCCGTCACCGCAGCTACACCGGCGCCGGCGAGCGCGTCCGCCTGGCCGATCTGGACATCCCGGCCGGTGCCGACTGGTACCTGTGCGGCGGCAACGGCTTCCTGCAGGACATCCGCGCGCAGATCGAGGCGTCCGCCCTGGCGCCGGCCGGCGTGCACTTCGAGCTGTTCTCCCCGAACGACTGGCTGCTGGGGTAGTAGCCTCAGGAGTATGACAGGTTTCGCGTGGCCGCTGCCGTCCTCCGATGTTGTCGGCGATCTGCCCGACGGGGGGACGCTCCGGCTGCGCGCACCGGTCGACGCCGACCTGGACGGTCTCGTCGTTTCCTCACGGGACGCCGGGTCGATCGAGTTCACCCACCTTCCGGAGAACTACTCCCGGGAGGACGCCGCCCTGTTCCTCCGGTCGATGCTCTACAACCCGGAGGCGTTGCTCTGGATCGTCGACGACCCGGATAACGCCTGGCACTTCGGCGGGACCCTGGAGGTCCGGCTGGTCAACCGGTCCGGGGCTGTGGTCGAACTGGGGTATACGACGGCACCGCACCTCCGCGGCCGGGGGCTGATGACCGCGGTGGTCGCGCTGATCACCGAGTTCCTCTTCGACTACGGGGTGCACCGGGTGCAGATCAAGGCGAACCCGGAGAACACGGCGTCCTGCAGGGTGGCGCTGTCCGCCGGCTTCCACCGTGAGGGGACACTGCGGGACGCCGAATACCTGCGAGGTCAGTGGAACGACCTCGACATTTTCTCACGTCTCGACGGGGACGCCTGACCGGTCACCGCTTCAGCAGGTAACCCGCGGTGCGGGCGACCTCGTCGTCGGTGCCGGCGGCGAGGGTGGCGCGCAGCCGGGTGTCGGCGTCCTCGGTGGTCTATGCACTGGACAGGCGGTTCATATTCTGGATCGGGTTTGCGGTCATGGTCCCAGTCAAGACCCTGTCACCGTGTCAGGGTCAAGTGCCTGACGGACGCTCTTCCGCTGATTAATAGACAGCTTGGTCTAGGTGGTGCTATCGTCGTGGACGTTGATCAAGAAGCTCACTGAGCGGTCCTCGGTTCCCGTCCCGACGGGAACCGCGGAGATCGCCCGGCTCCGGACGGAATCAGTGACTGGCAACCGTGTCGCGTACATCGGTGCCCCCCGAGAGAGATCAGCCCCGCGGACCGTCGGTCCACGAGGAAACTGCGAATCCAAGGAGCGCCATGCGTTCAACGCACTGCACCCTGCACACCCCCGGCCACAGTGTCCATTACATCCAGGGCCGTCAGATCACCGACTTCGCCCGCCACTACCCGGAGCGGTGCCACGCCGTCACGGTGACCGACCTCGGCGCCGGCTGGTTCGAGACCAAGATCGACGGGCAGACCCGCCTCGGCTGGAACCATGACCACGATCTCGTCACCGAGATCGCCCGCGACTCCGTGCTGGGGGAGGTGGTCCACGTCCCCGACTTCGCCGCGCTCGTCCGGTGGGTCGACGGCAACAGCAACGGGAACGCCGGCACCGTCCTGCTCCCCGCCTGGGGCAAGGCCGGCTCCTGCGCCGCCGACCGCGCCGCGTCCCGTCAGGAGATGCGCGATGACCGGTAACGACGTCTGTGAACGCGGCAAGTACGGGTGTCCGAGCTACCGCGCCGGGCATACCGCCCACTTCATCCAAGCCCGCCTGACCTCGGAGTACCTCGACCACTTCCCGGAACGATGTCGTTCGGTGGAACTGGAGGACCTCGGTGAGGGACATTTCCGGACGCACATCGACGGGGTCGCCGTGCGAGGGTGGAACCATTCTCCCGAGCAGGTCGCCGAGTTCGCCGGTGAATCCCGTCGCGGGCTGGTCCAGTACGTCCCGTACTCCGGGGTGCTCATCTGTGCAAGGGTCGACGAGAACGGCCAGGTGTTCGCCCGCGCCATCATCAACCCCTTCTGGGAGGGTGGCGAATCACCGAAGACCACTGACGGACTCTTCCGCGGAGTTGACCTAAGGCTGCTCCTGCCGCGGGCACATGACCAGGAAAGGGAGTGCGACACCGACGCGCCGGGGCACGGTACCACCGGCGGAGTTGCTCCCGGCGACCTGCCGACGGGTGACTTCTCCGGTAAGGATTTCGTCCGGGTCACCTTCGGCGGTGGGAGCGGCGGGCGATATAAGGTGCTTTTCCCGGGTGGGGTTGTGCTGACGGCGCATCACTGCAATGCGGACTACCTGCCTGTCTTCACCCGGACGGCTCGCGACGAGGAGGTGTACCTCCACCTCGGGACAGGTCTCCTGGTCCGGGGAACCGGTGATCACCGGAAGTATCTCAGCGTCAGCTGGGAGAGGCTGGATGAATGCCCGACGTCCGCGTCCCGGAATCGGCGACGGGGTCGGGGCGAGATCTTCCACCGTGGCCTGCTCGACGATCCGGCCGAAGACGGAGACGCCGAGGGCGCCGACTAGACAGGGGCCGTCGCGTCCTGCCTGGTCCCGGGATGCCGCGGCCCACCTGCCATGCAGTAGGCTGGATCACCGTGACTGACGCGAAGAACCCCAGCCAGAGCCAGCAGGCGGCCCCCGTAGCGGATGCCGCGAACGACCTTCCCGAGCAGGTCCAGGTCCGCCTCGGCAAGCGTGACCGGCTGATCGCCGACGGGCAGGACCCCTACCCCGTGGAGGTCCCCCGCACCCACGGCCTGGCCGAGATCGTCTCGTCCTACGTCGTCCTGCCGAAGGACGAGGACGAAGCGGCCGCCGTCGAGCGCGTCGACGGCGTGACCTACCTGGAACCCGGCGACGAGACCGACCAGCAGGTCGGCATCGCCGGTCGCGTCATCTTCGTGCGCAACACCGGCAAGCTCGCCTTCGCCCGCATCCAGGACGGCGACGGCACCCAGCTGCAGGCCATGCTGTCGCTCGCCGAGGTCGGCGAGGGCGCCCTGGCGGAGTGGAAGGCCATCGTCGACCTCGGCGACATCGTCTTCATCCACGGCCGGGTCGTGGCCTCGAAGCGCGGTGAGCTCTCCGTGATGGCCGACTCCTGGTCCATGGCCTCCAAGTCGCTGCGTCCGCTGCCGGTCGCGCACAAGGAGCTCAGCGAGGACACCCGCATCCGCCACCGCTACACCGACCTCATCATGCGCGAACAGGCCCGCACCAACGCCATGACCCGTATCAAGGTCATGCGTGCACTGCGCAACGCCCTGGAGCGCCGCGGCTTCCTCGAAGTCGAGACCCCGATGCTGCAGACCCTGCACGGCGGTGCCGCCGCACGCCCCTTCGAGACGCACTCCAACGCCCTCGACATCGACCTCTACCTGCGCATCGCCCCGGAGCTCTACCTCAAGCGCTGCGTGGTCGGCGGCATCGACAAGGTCTTCGAGGTCAACCGCAACTTCCGCAATGAGGGCGTGGACTCCTCCCACTCCCCGGAGTTCGCCATGCTGGAGACCTACCAGGCGTACGGCACCTACGACACCGGTGCGCAGCTGATCCACGACATCATCCAGGAGATCGCGGTCGAGGTCTTCGGTTCCACCACCGTCACGCTCGTCGACGGCACCGGATACGACTTCGGCGGCGAGTGGCGTGTCATGGAGATGTACCCCTCCCTCAACGAGGCGCTGGGCCGGAAGTTCCCGGAGCAGACCGCGGTCGCTGAAGTCACCATCGATTCCACCGTCGAGGAGCTCAAGGCACTGGCCGAGGACATCGGCCTGGTTGTCCCGCCGAAGGGTGGCTGGGGACACGGCAAGCTCGTCGAGGAGATCTGGGAGTACCTGTGCGAGGACCAGCTTTACGGGCCCGTCTTCGTCCGCGACTTCCCGGTGGAGACCTCCCCGCTGACCCGTCAGCACCGTTCCAAGCCCGGTGTGGCCGAGAAGTGGGACCTCTACGTCCGTGGCTTCGAGCTGGCCACCGGCTACTCCGAGCTTGTCGACCCGGTCATCCAGCGTGAGCGCTTCGAGGACCAGGCCCGCCTGGCCGCCGACGGCGACGATGAGGCCATGGTGCTCGACGAGGACTTCCTCGCCGCGATGGAGCAGGGAATGCCGCCGACCTCCGGCAACGGCATGGGCATCGACCGACTTCTCATGGCCCTGACCGGCCTCGGAATCCGTGAGACCGTGCTCTTCCCGATGGTCAAGCCAGAACGTTCCTGACGAAATATTTTCCCCCGGGCGGGGGCGCCTTTTGCGATGTGATCTCCGGCACTGCCGGTAGAAATGTGACGCGGGTCATGGCACATGGCTATGATGAATTCATCACTATTCATCCGTCACTGTCCCAGACAGCGAAAGGTAGCTGCCCGCCATGAGCGACCGAAGCAAGCGGAACGACTCCACGCCCGGCCTGAACACCATCAAGCGCGACGCCACCGGCGCCGTGATGCGGGTGCTGACCCGTTTCACCGGTTCCGACCTCGCGCAGAAGTACGGTCTCGGTGAAAAGGTCGACCGCGTGGCCTACGAGTCCACCAAGGGTGGAATGCGCACCCTCGGTGCCATCAACCGCCAGTTCAAGAAGTCCAAGGGCTCCGGCAAGCCGGTCCGCCTGGAGAACCAGCCCACCGACGCCGCTGAGGGGGACGTCGCCGCTGAGTCCTCCAAGCCGGCGAAGGTCCTTTTCGACCTCACTCCGTCCGAGGACCAGGAGATGCTCGTCGGCGCTGTCCGCGAGTTCGCCGAGGACCAGCTCCGCCCTGTCGCAGCCGACGCCAACGAGGCCGCCGTCACCTCCGCCGAGGTGCTCGCCGCCGCCGCCGAGCTCGGTATCTCCCTGATCAACCTCCCGGAGGAGTACGAGGGACTCGCCACCGAGTCCGCCGCCACCACCGGTGCCATGGTCGCCGAGGCCCTGGCCTTCGGTGACATGGGCCAGGCTGTCGCGATCCTGGCTCCGGCCGGTGTCGCCAACACCATCACCAACTACGGTGACGACGCCCAGCAGAAGACCTACCTGCCGGAGTTCTCCGGCGAGAACGTCCCGGTCTCCGCGGTCATCGTCAACGAGCAGCGTGCACTGTTCGACCCCTTCGTCCTGCAGACCACCGCCAAGCGCGAGGGTGACGACATTGTCATCAACGGTGTGAAGACCATGGTCCCCAACGCGGGGTCCGCCGAGCTCTTCGTCATCGCTGTCGACCTCGACGGTGTGAACACCTTCGCCATCGTCGAGTCCTCCACCGAGGGCGTCGTCGTCGAAGCTGACCCGTCCATGGGTCTGCGCGCCGCGTCCCTGGGCCGCGTCCTGCTGAAGGACGTCAAGGTCCCGGCCTCCAACCTCCTGGGTGGTGCCGACCTCGACGCCGACACCCGTGGCGAGAACTACACCGAGATCATCCGCCGCGCCCGCCTCGGCTGGGCTGCGCTGGCCACCGGCACTTCCGAGGCCGTTCTCGAGTACGTCAAACCCTACGTCCTGGAGCGCACCGCCTTCGGCGAGCCGATCGCCAACCGCCAGGCCGTCGCCTTCATGGTCGCCAACATCCGCATCGAACTCGATGCCCTCCAGCTGATCACCTACCGTGGCGTCTCCCGCCTCGACCAGGGCCGCTCCTTCAACCGTGAGGCCGGGCTCGCCCGCCGCTTCGCCGCTGACAAGGGCATGCAGATCGGTTCCGACGGCGTCCAGCTGCTCGGCGGCCACGGCTTCACCAAGGAGCACCCGGTCGAGCGGTGGTACCGCGACCTGCGTGCCGTCGGTGTCGCCGAGGGCGTCGTCGTCCTCTAGTCCGCAACCACTCGAAGGAGCATAAGAAATGATCAACCTCGAACTCCCGAAGAAGCTGCGGGCGACTGCCAACCAGGCGCACCAGGCCGCAGCCCAGATCTTCCGCCCGATTTCCCGCAAGTACGATCTCGCCGAGCACGAGCGCCCCGTCGAGCTCGACACCATGGCATCCCTCGTCGAGGGCATGACTGACGGTGGCGGCGACATGGCCGGCGCCTCCGGTGGCCGCGGTGACAAGAAGAAGGACACCGGTGTCCGCAACGGCGGCAACATGGCGTCCCTCGTCAACGTCATCGAGACCTGCTGGGGCGACGTGGGACTGACCCTGTCTCTCCCGTACCAGGGTCTCGGCAACGCCGCCGTCGCCGCCGTCGCCTCCGATGAGCAGCTCGAGCGCTTCGGCAAGGTCTGGGCCGCGATGGCCATCACCGAGCCGCAGTTCGGTTCCGACTCCGCCGCCGTAGCCACCACCGCCAAGGAGGACGGTGACGACTACATTCTCAACGGTGAGAAGATCTTCGTGACCGCCGGTGAGCGTTGCGACCACGTCGTCGTGTGGGCGTCCCTCGACAAGTCCGCCGGCCGCGCCGCCATCAAGTCCTTCCTTGTCCCGCGCGACACCCCGGGGTTCGACCTGGTCCGCCTGGAGCACAAGCTGGGCATCCGTTCCTCGGACACCGCCCACTTCATCCTGGACAACGTCCGTGTGCCGAAGGCGAACCTCCTGGGCACCCCGGAGATCGACACCAAGAAGTCCTTCGCCGGTGCCATGGCGACCTTCGACAACACCCGTCCGCTGGTCGCCGGTATGGCCATCGGTGTCGCCCGCGCCTCCCTCGAGAAGCTGCGTGAGATCCTCACCGAGGCCGGCATCGAGATCGACTACGACGCCCCGGCCTGGAACCAGACCGCCGCCGCCTCCGAGTACATCCGCCTCGAGGCTGACTGGGAAGCCGCCTACCTGCTGACCCTGAAGGCCGCCTGGATGGCAGACAACAAGCAGCCGAACAACAAGGAAGCTTCCGAGTGCAAGGCGAAGGCCGGTCGCATGGCGACCGAGCTGACCCTGCGCGCGGTCGAGCTCGCCGGTTCCTTCGGTTACTCCGAGCGCTCCCTGCTCGAGAAGTGGGCCCGTGACTCCAAGATCCTCGACATCTTCGAGGGCACCCAGCAGATCCAGCAGCTCGTCGTCGCCCGTCGCGAGCTGAACCTGTCCTCCAGCCAGCTGAAGTAGCAGGCGGGACGCAGGACGCGTCATACGCAGCGGCCTCCGGTCACCGTCACGGTGAGCGGGGGCCGCTTCCGCATGTCACGGATGCCGGACCCGTCGAACAGGCTGTGCGCCGATCCGGACCGGGGGAGCATCATGTTTCAGCACTTCTGAGTCAGGCACAGATCCGCGCTTCTGTGGCACGGAAGCCCGGATCCGTGCCTGACGCAGATCTGGAGCCTCGGATGTCCGTCCAGAGACGCGGGGACGATGCGCCCCGGCATCCGGTCCGTTGCTCCGGCATCTCCTCCTGTCGCCCGGGCCGCCTGAGATGACAGGAGGAACTGCCGCTGTGCACTTACCGCTGCCGCTGAAGGGAGGGAAGTAGGCGGAAGTAGGCGGGAGTAGGCGGAAGTAGGCGATAGGGGAGGACAGGTGGGGACCGGACCACAGGAAAACCCGATCCCCAGGTCGTTCCGGAGAAGTTCCGGTGACCTGGGGATCGGGTCTTTCGGCGCAGTGCCCGGGGACTCCCGGGGTGGGACGGGACCTACGCGGCGTCCTCCTCGTCCGTGCCGTTGTCGATCTTCGGCAGCTCACGCGGGACGATTTTGCCGACCGCGTTGCGGGGCAGGACATCCATGAACACGAAGTAGCGGGGAACGTTATGGCGGGCCAGCTTGGCCTTCACCGCGAGCTTGGCCTTCTCGGCGAAGCCTTCCTCGGACTCGCCCTCGTTGAGCACGACGTAGCAGGCCAGGGCCTGACCGAAGTCCGGGTCGGCGACACCGTGGACGGCGACCTCGTAGACCTCCGGCATGTCGGAGATGACGTCCTCGGCCTCCATCGGGTAGACGTTCTCGCCACCGGAGACGATCATGTCGTCGCTGCGTCCGGCCAGGTAGAACAGACCGTCCTTGAAGTAGCCGAGGTCACCGGTGGAGACCAGACCGTGCAGGTTCTCCTTGTCCACGCCGGGGCGGGTGTAACCGTCGAAGAGCAGGTCGTTGCCGACGAAGACGCGTCCGACCTCGCCCTCGGGGACATCGTTGCCGTGCTCGTCCACGACCTTGAGGGTGGTCGCCATCGGAGCCTTGCCGGCGGTCGTCGGGTGCGCCTCCAGCTCCTGGGGCTGGGCGATGGACGCCCAGGAGACCTCGGTGGAGCCGTAGAGGTTGTAGAGCACCTGGCCGAACTTCTCGTGGGTGTCGCGGATGACGCGGGCCGGCAGAGCTTCGCCGCAGGCGACGATGTTGCGGACGCCGGGGGAGAAGTTCTCCGGCACAGCCTCGAGCAGGCGACGCAGCTGCGTCGGGACGATGGCGATGGTGTCCGGACGGTTCGCCTCGATGAGCTTCACGGCGTCCCGCGGATTGAACTTGCGCTGCAGGATGAAGGTGGCGCGCAGGGCCAGACCCAGCTGGATCTGGCAGAAGCCCCAGAGGTGGAACATCGGGGCCGGCACGTAGTAGCCGCGGTGGTGCTTCAGCGGGATGCGCGACATGATCGAGGACGCCGGCAGGTAGGTCTTCGGCTCCGGGCGGCGCGCGCCCTTCGGGGTGCCGGTGGTGCCGGAGGTGAGGATGATGGTCCGGCCGCGGCGCGGGTGGCCCGGGATCTTCTCGGTACCGGGGGAGGTGCGGAGGACCTCGGTGAGCGTGGGCCACTGCGGATTGCGCACTGCGTGGTCCTCGGACTCGGTGGCTTCGGCGACATTAGAGGCGTACTCGATGACGTCGTAGCCGGCGGCGGCCTTGCGCTCCTTCTCCTCGTCAGAGAGGGGGGCCGCGGCGGTGTCGTGGTTCTCCTCCCAGTTGATGATGACCGGGCACTCGTCGAAGCCCTTGGGCAGCAGCGGGATGAACTCCTCGTCGATGAAGAGGAGGTCGATCTTCTGCTCCTTCATGACTGCGCGGGTCTGGGACGCGGAGGCACCGGTGTTGAACAGGACGATGTCGGTGCCGAGGCGACCGTGGGCGCACAAGGTCATGAGGAAGCCGCGGTGGTTGCGGCTCAGCATGCCGATCTTGTCGCGTTCACGGACGCCGGTGCGGTACAGGGCCTGGGCCAGCTTGTTCGTCTGGTCGTGGAGCTCACTGTAGGTGATCGAGCCGGCGTCGTCGATGATGGCGGTGTGGTACGGATCCTGGGCGGCGCCGAGGGACAGCAGTCCGGCAGGGGTGAAGGACCACTGGTAGATGGACTTCAGTGCCTTACCCATCGCCAGCGGTCCCATCAGACCTAGGACGCCGGACTTGAACAGGGGCAGGGTTCCTTCAGCGAGCTTCGGGAGTTCCTTGAGGGTGACGGCGGGATCGGATCCGCTCATGGTGGTCCTTCTCTCTGGTGTTGCGGGGTGTACCCGGTGGTCAATCGTGACGGGCGGCGGCTGGGACGCCCTCATGTAATCCAGGTTACAGATAAAAATGTCCGGAATCGCCGGATTACTTGCTTTTGCGGAAGTGAGCACTGATCCGCCCTGTTCGCTGACGGCGTACAGCCCACTTCCGGATCGGATAAATGTGTGATGACCTGCGTGTATATGGACTGCCGGGCCGCAGTGGGGGTCGGGAACACCCGGCAGAGACCGAGCGTTGTCCATAGTGAGTCAACGGCGGGTCGTGAAGTCACTAAGGTGGTGCCCAAATCCGACCCCGCGAGTAAGGGAGAGCTCATGTTCGAGAGGTTCACTGACCGGGCGCGGCGCGTCGTCGTGCTGGCGCAGGAGGAAGCCCGCGCGCTCAACCACAACTACATCGGTACCGAGCACATCCTGCTCGGTCTGATCCACGAGGGTGAGGGCGTCGCCGCCAAGGCCCTGGAATCCATGGGAATCTCCCTGGAGGCTGTCCGTACCGAGGTCGAGGACATCATCGGTACCGGTGGCCACCCGCCGAGCGGCTACATCCCCTTCACCCCGCGTGCGAAGAAGGTGCTGGAGCTCGCCCTGCGCGAGGCTCTGCAGCTCGGACACAAGTACATCGGAACCGAGCACATCCTGCTCGGTCTGATCCGCGAGGGTGAGGGCGTCGCCGCCCAGGTCCTGGTCAAGCTCGGTGCTGACCTGTCCCGCGTCCGCCAGCAGGTCATTCAGCTGCTGTCCGGTTACGAGGGTGGCGAGCCCGAGAGTGAGCAGGCCTCCGACGAGCCGGCAGGTGCCGGTGTCGGTCCCGGCGACGGTGCCCCGTCCGCTCCGAGCGGCAAGCCCGGTCAGAAGTCGAACTCCCTGGTCCTCGACCAGTTCGGCCGCAACCTGACCCAGGCTGCCAAGGACGGCAAGCTTGATCCGGTGGTCGGTCGCGGCAAGGAGATCGAGCGCATCATGCAGGTGCTCTCACGCCGTACCAAGAACAACCCGGTGCTCATCGGCGAGCCCGGCGTCGGTAAGACGGCCGTCGTCGAGGGCCTGGCCCTCGACATCGTCAACGGCAAGGTCCCCGAGACCCTGAAGGACAAGCAGCTCTACTCGCTGGACCTCGGTTCCCTCGTCGCCGGTTCCCGCTACCGCGGTGACTTCGAGGAGCGCCTGAAGAAGGTGCTCAAGGAGATCAACCAGCGCGGTGACATCATCCTGTTCATCGACGAGATCCACACCCTCGTCGGTGCGGGTGCCGCTGAGGGTGCGATCGACGCCGCCAGCATTCTCAAGCCGAAGCTGGCCCGTGGTGAGCTGCAGACCATCGGCGCCACCACGCTCGACGAGTACCGCAAGCACATCGAGAAGGACGCTGCCCTCGAGCGTCGTTTCCAGCCCGTCCAGGTGCCGGAGCCGAGCGTCGAGATGACCGTCGAGATCCTCAAGGGTCTGCGCGACCGCTACGAGGCGCACCACCGTGTGTCCATCACCGACGGTGCGCTCGCCGCCGCCGCACGTCTGTCCGACCGGTACATCAACGACCGTTTCCTACCGGACAAGGCCGTCGACCTCATCGACGAAGCCGGCGCCCGTATGCGTATCAGGCGGATGACCGCGCCGAAGGCGATCCAGGACGTCGACGACAAGATCGCCGAGGTCCGTCGGGCCAAGGAAGCCGCGATCGACGACCAGGACTTCGAGAAGGCAGCGTCCCTGCGCGACGACGAGCGTCAGCTCTCCGAGGAGCGCGCCGAGAAGGAGAAGCAGTGGCGCGCCGGTGAACTCGACGACGTCGCCGAGATCGGTGAGCAGGAGATCGCCGAGGTTCTCGGTGCCTGGACCGGTATCCCCGTCGTCCAGCTCACCGAGGAGGAGACCACCCGTCTGCTCCACATGGAGGACGAGCTGCACGAGCGGATCATCGGGCAGGAGGACGCCGTCAAGGCGGTCTCCCGCGCGATCCGCCGTACCCGTGCCGGCCTGAAGGACCCGAAGCGTCCCTCCGGTTCCTTCATCTTCGCCGGCCCGTCCGGTGTCGGTAAGACGGAGCTGTCCAAGGCGCTCGCCGAGTTCCTCTTCGGCGACGAGGATTCGCTCATCTCCATCGACATGGGTGAGTTCCACGACAAGTTCACGGCGTCCCGCCTCTTCGGCGCTCCCCCCGGATACGTCGGTTACGACGAGGGTGGCCAGCTCACCGAGAAGGTGCGCCGCAAGCCGTTCTCCGTGGTCCTGTTCGACGAGATCGAGAAGGCTCACTCCGAGATCTACAACACCCTGCTGCAGGTGCTCGAGGAAGGCCGTCTCACCGACGGTCAGGGTCGGGTCGTGGACTTCAAGAACACGGTTTTGATCTTCACCTCGAATCTCGGCACCAGGGACATCTCGAAGGCCGTCGGCATGGGCTTCTCCTCGACCGGCGAGTCGGATGAGAAGGGTCAGTACGACCGGATGAAGTCGAAGGTCAACGACGAGCTGAAGAAGCACTTCCGCCCGGAGTTCCTCAACCGTATCGACGACATCGTGGTCTTCCACCAGCTCACCCAGGCACAGATCGTCGAGATGGTCGACCTGCTGCTCGGTCGGCTGCGTAAGGCACTGTCCGACAAGGACATGGCCCTGGAGGTGTCCGACAAGGCGAAGGACCTGCTGGCCAAGCGTGGCTTCGACCCGGTGCTCGGTGCCCGCCCGCTGCGTCGCACGATCCAGCGCGAGATCGAGGACCACCTGTCCGAGGAGATCCTCTTCGGCAACGTGGCCTCCGGCGAGATCGTCACCGTCGACGCCGACAACTGGGACGGCGGCCCCCGGACCGAGGGTGCGACCTTCGTCTTCGGGTCCAGGCCGAAGCCGGCTCCGGTCGTCATCCCCGAAGTCGAGGACGAGGCCGAGACCGCCGACGCCACGGCGGATGCCGGCGCCGACACCGGCGACGCCCAGTAGCGTCACCGGCGGGTCGTCATCCTGACGGTCCCACCCCGACGGGGGCTACCGCGGTAAGCGGTAGCCCCCGTCGTGCTGTTCGACCAGGCCGTCGGCCAGGAGGGACGCCAGGGCGCGGTCGCGCTGGGCGGCATCCGGGCCCGAGTCAGGGAAACTCTCCGCCGTGCCCTGTTCGCGGAGCACCGCCATGATCCGGCCACGGACCTGGCGGTCAGTGCCCTCGAACTTCTGCACCCGGCGCTTCGCCTCCGCCTTTGCCGCATCGGAAGGTTCGGGCCGCCCCAGCGCCAACCACCGGCAGCGGGAGGAGACCGGGCACTCGCCGCAGCGGGGGGACCGTGCCGTGCAGACGACCGCGCCGAGCTCCATGAGGGAGGAACACATCCCCAACGCCTCGTCGCGGCGTGACCGGTCGTGCAGCGGACTGGTGTAGCCCCGCTTGACCAGGTCAGGATCATCGTCGACCCAGGGCATCAGATCCGCGACGTCGGCGAGATCGCGGGCCTTCGCCGCCCCCTGCAGGTACTCACCCTGGACGATGCGCCGCTGGACGCGGCGGACGTTCGTGTCCACCACCGGGACCACCGAGCCGAAGGCGAAGGCGGCGACAGCGCGGGCCGTATACCCGCCGACGCCGGGCAGTGCGAGCAGCTCGGCGACGTCCGAGGGGACAACACCGTCGTGGCGTTCCACGATCGCACGGGCGCAGTCCCGCAGTCGAAGTGCCCGCCGCGGGTAACCGAGGTTCGCCCAGGCCCGCAGTACCTCGTCGACCGGGGCGTCCGCCAGATCCGCGGGGGTGGGCCAGCGTTCCGTCCACTGTCGCCACAGCGGTTCAACCCGGGCGACCGGGGTCTGCTGCGACATGATCTCGCTGAGCAGGATCGCCCAGGGGGTGGTGCCGGGTTCACGCCAGGGCAGTGGACGCGCCGTGCGGTGAAACCAGTCGTTGAGGAGCGACCCGAGGCTGGTGTGCCCGGTGTGCTCGCGGTTGACGGATACAGGTGCAGTCATGATCGTTCTACTGTGCCGCACCACGGGTGTGCGGGCCAACCTGCCGTGGAGCGGGTACTCCCGGTCAGCGCATGACGTCGTGCGGTGGCAGAATGGTCTTCATGCCCATCGAACAGACACCTACGAGCTTCGACTCCCGCTACATCCCGCAGGGGGCTCTCGAGACTCTTCAACGCGGGAACGCCCGGTTCATGACCGAGGATCCCGCCCACCCCCGCCAGGACCACGACCGGCGCGAACTGATGACCTCCGGTCAGCGCCCCTTCGCCGTGGTGCTGGCCTGTTCGGACTCCCGGGTCCCCGTCGAGATCATCTTCGACCAGGGCCTCGGCGACCTCTTCGTCATCCGAACCGCGGGTGAGATCACTGACCTCTCCGTGCTGGCGTCCCTCGAGTTCGCCGTCGTCGGTCTGGGCGTCCCGCTGGTCGTGGTGCTGGGCCACGAGAGCTGTGGTGCAGTGGGAGCGGCACAGAAGGCGCTGGAGACCGGTGAAATGCCCGCCGGCTTCCAGCGCGTCCTCGTCGAGAAGGTCACCCCCTCGCTGCTCGCTGCCCGTGCCGAGGGCCGAGACACCACCGAGGACTTCGAGAAGCACCATGTCGTGGAGATTGCCGAGCACGTCGTGGACCGTTCGCCGCAGATCGCCCAGCGACTCAAGGACGGCACCGTGGGTGTCGTCGGTATGCGCTACCGGCTGTCCGACGGGCTCACCGAGCCGGTCGTGAACTACGGACTGGAGATCGACGGAGTCCCCGCCCAGCCCCTGAACTGAGCGGGACTGACTGACACCGAGCAGGACTGAGCAGGACTGAGTATGAACTGAGTCCGGCCCGTGTCGTGACAGGGTTCACGGTCAACGGCTGGATACACTGGGATCCGTGAGTCAGCCCTCGAACCAGTACAACCGCCCTCTGCCCCCGGAGATCTACCGTCGCCGACGCATCGCCGCCGGTGTGGGGCTGCTGGTGCTTGTCCTGGTACTGGTGCTGATCGTCCGCGCCATCACCGGAGGGGGAGGCGACAGTTCGGAGACCGCTGCGGACAGCTCGACGAGTTCGGCTTCCGCCGCACCGTCTGAATCCGCCACCGGGTCCGCCGACGCCTCGTCGAGTGCATCGACGTCTGAGACTTCCGGGTCTTCCGGCGCGTCCTCCGAGGAGAGCGAGGGGGCCGACCCCTCAGAGTCCCGGACCGCCGAGCCGACCGGCACCTGCAACGTCGACGACCTCCGGCTGGAGGTCCGTTCCGGCGCCCCGACCTACGCCGGCGGTCAGCTGCCGGACTTCATCATGTCGGTCACCAACAACTCCGAGGCGGACTGCACGGTCGACCTCGAGGCGAACCCCATGAGTTTCGAGGTCTTCAATCTCGCCAGCTATGAGCGGATCTGGGGTGACACCGACTGCAACGAGCCCACCGCCACCGAGGACATCGACCTTGCCGCAGGTGAGTCCCGTAACTTCGCCCTCAACGGCTGGTCCCGGACCACCTCCGCACCCGATCAGTGCGCCGACCGGGCGGACGCCGGCACCGGTGCCTTCCTCCTCTACGGCCACCTCGGTGACAAGGTCTCCGAACCTGCCACCTTCAACCTTGCCTGACCGGGGAGACCTCTGACGCCGGTCAGTCCCTGTCCTTCTTCCGCCGCTCCGGGTACTTCCGCCGGGCCTCCTTCGCCAGGCCGAGCTGGTCCAGCGCCTCTCCCAGCGTCCTCACCGGGATGATGCGGAGTCCCTTCACCCGCACGCGGTCAGCGTCCCTGGTGGACGCCGGGACGATCGCCGAGGTGAACCCCAGCCGGGCAGCCTCGGACAGTCGCAGCCGCAGATCCGGGACACGCCGGACCTCGCCACCCAGTCCGAGCTCGCCGACCGCGACCAGGCCGTCCGGCAGCACCTTGTCATGCCGGGTGGATGCCAGCGCCAGTGCGGTCGCCAGGTCCGCCGCAGGTTCACTGATCTTCATGCCGCCGACGGTCGCCGCATAGACCTCATGACCCATCAGGTCGATGCCCGCGCGGCGCGCGAGGACCGCGAGAATGGTGGCGACGCGACCCGTGTCGATACCGGTGACCACACGCCGCGGGTTGCTCATCTCCGTCTCCATGGCGAGTGTCTGGATCTCCCCGGGCATGGCACGGCGTCCGTCCATGATCACGGTGACCGCTGTCCCGGAGACCGGCTCGTCCCGCTGGTTGAGGAAGAGACCGGAGGGGTCGGGGACCTCCCGGATCCCGTCGGAGGTCTGCTCGAAACACCCGACCTCGTCGGTGGCGCCGAACCGGTTCTTCTGTCCCCGGAGGAAACGCAGCGCACTGTGCCGGTCACCCTCGAACTGGAGGACCACATCCACCAGGTGCTCGACGGTGCGGGGGCCGGCGACCGCCCCGTCCTTGGTCACGTGGCCGACGAGCAGCACCGGGATCCCCGTGGTCTTGGCGAAGGTCGTGAGCGTGGCGGCGACCGCCCGGGTCTGCGCCACACCGCCGGCGACTCCCTCCACACCGGTGGCGTGCAGGGTCTGCAGGGAATCGACGATGACGAGCTCCGGGCGGGTCACCTCGATCTGCCCCAGCGCGGTCTCCAGGTCGTGCTCTGCGGCGAGCCAGAGGTTCGCGGACAGTGCGTCGGTGCGTCCGGCGCGCTGGCGGACCTGCCCGACCGACTCCTCGGCGGTGATGTAGAGGACGCTGCGGTCCTGCCTGGCCCACCGGTTCGCGACCTCCAGCAGGAGCGTGGACTTGCCGACGCCGGGCTCACCGGCGAGCAGGACCGCACTGCCGGGCACCACACCACCACCGAGGACACGGTCGAGCTCGCCGATGCCGCTGGGCCGGTGCACCGCACCGGAGGGGTCGATGTCGGTGACCTTCCTGGCCGGTGAGGTCGGGGTCAGACCGGACAGGGAGACAGCACTGCTCTTCCCCGACCTGCCTGACGCCCCGGAAGTCACCGCCACGGCGGCGGGGGAGAGTTCTTCCACGGTGCCCCACTCACCGCAGGACTGACACTTGCCCACCCACTTGGACACACGGTGACCGCAGGAGGAGCATTCGTAGCCGGGGGACTTCTTCGCCATGGACGACAGCCTATAGGGGGCCCGGACGTCGAAAACGCGCGCTCCCCGATTGAGGGGAACGCGCGTTCGATAACCGGGCGATCGTCCCGGCGGAGGATCAGTGCTGCTCGGGCAGGTCGGCGAGGTCGTCGCCGGCCTTGGTGATGCCGTCCTGGTCGCGGTGCAGGGAACCGGCCTCCGCGCAGTAGGAGACGATCGGGGCGTTGATCTCGATGTCACCCTCGTCGAACGTGAAGGTGACGGTGCGGGACGCGCCCGGGAAGAAGTCCTCGCCCTCGACGGTGGTCGGCAGGTACTCGGTGCAGGAGGCGTCGCCGAGGGCCTTCTCGGCGTCATCGGCACGCATGTCCTTCAGACCCTGCTCGGAGTCCGCCACCAGATTGCAACGACCGTCGATGGACTTGGAGCCACCGAGGTTGAAGGACGCGTCCTGGACCTTCACGCCGGACAGCGTGACGGGGTTGTCCTGGATGGCCTGGTTGGAGGCGTTGAACTTCAGCGCCACCGAGTTGTCCTCCTGGATGACCAGGCTGACGTCGCGGACGACGGCGTCGCCGACCTCTCCGTTGGTGCCGTTCACGGCGGGGACCTGGTTCGCGGTCTGCGAGATCTGGCCGGCACCGCAGGCGGTGAGGGCCAGTGCCGCGGAACCGGCGACCAGGGCGAGCGCGCCGCGGGCGGCGGGGGACTTCAGGTGCTTCACTGTCTTCTCCTCCATTGAGGCATACGTCGTACTGCAGTCGGCGTCCAGAATAGCCCCTGCGGACCACGGTTACCTACTCAGTACCCCACTGAAGCAGCCCTGGAGGGGGAGGGAGGGGGCAGCGCGGTGGTAGACTTGCGCGTCATGGAGTTCAACATCGGGGACGTTGTCGTCTACCCCCACCACGGTGCCGCAGAGGTCAAGGGAATCGAGCAGCGGGAGTTCAAGGGTCAGAGCGTCGACTACCTCGTCCTGCGGATCCTCCAGGGTGATCTCCTGGTGAAGGTCCCGGCCGCCAACGCAGAGCTCGTCGGCGTGCGCGATGTCGTCGGTGAAGAGGGTCTGCAGAAGGTTTTCTCGGTCCTGCGTGAGACCGATGTCGAGGAGGCGGGCAACTGGTCCCGTCGCTACAAGGCCAACCAGGAGCGTCTCGCCTCCGGCGACGTCAACCGTGTCGCCGAGGTCGTCCGCGACCTGTGGCGCCGTGACCAGGACCGCGGCCTGTCCGCCGGTGAGAAGCGCATGCTCGCCAAGGCGCGCCAGGTCCTCGTCGGTGAGCTTGCGCTCGCAGAAGGTGTCGACGACAAGAAGTCCGACGAGGTCATCGGCTGGCTCGAGACCGCGGTGATCCGTCACCGTGAGGCCGCTGCCGCCAAGCGTGCCGCGGAGGCCGCGGGTGAGGACCCGAAGCACACCGTCGATCTCGACGACGAGCTCGACGAAGACTGACCTGACAGAAGAACCCCGGGCGCAGGTCCGGGGTGGGGGATCCGGGAATCAGGACGCGAAGCTGACCGGCGCTTCGCCCACCTCGCGGAAGCCGTTGGTGTGGTCTCCGAAGATCTTGAGGACGCACT
This sequence comes from Corynebacterium variabile, assembly GCF_006539825.1. Classification (GTDB taxonomy): domain Bacteria; phylum Actinomycetota; class Actinomycetes; order Mycobacteriales; family Mycobacteriaceae; genus Corynebacterium; species Corynebacterium variabile. The sequence goes on along the minus strand of NZ_BJNT01000008.1, from coordinate 98,633 downwards.
TGTCGGTGGAGCAGTCCACCGCGTCGCCCTGTTCGGAGACCGTGAGTTCGACCTCGGCGTCACCGTCGGCGTCGACGTGGTCGGTGCCCCGGTCCGACCCTTCGGCGGTGATCCACTTCGAGTCCTCACGGTCTCCGGTGCAGTCGGGGGCCCCGCCCTCGCCCGCGGCGTCCGCCCCGGTCCCGGCCTTGCAGATGCCCACGTAGTAGCCGCCCTCGACGTCGAGACCGCGGACCGTGACGGTGATCGTGTCGCCGTCCGCGAGGTCCTGGGTCTTGTCCGCGGTGATCTGCGGTTCGCCCGGGTCATTGGCGGGAGTCTCTTCGGCGGAGTCGTCGGCAGAGCCGGCGTCCTCCTCCACTTCCTGGTTGAGCTCGGAGAGTGCCTCCTCGGCAGCCTGTGCGGCTCGCTCGTTGGCGTCCTCGGGGCTTTCGTCGTCGGAGCAGGCGGCGAGTCCGAGGCTGAGGACGGCCGCGGCAGCGACCGCAGCGGAGCGGCGGACGAGAGGTGAGCGGAGGGTCAGGGGGGTCATCGGCATTCTCCTTGGAAAGGATGTCAGGTGCTCGACGGTAGACGTCAGTTCTTAGCTGACCCTAGCAAAATCACCCGATGCGGACGGTCGTCTTCACCGAACCCAGTCCGTCGATCTCCACGGTGACCTCATCGCCGTCTGCGAGGAAACGGTCGGAACCGGCACCCACGCCTTCGGGGGTGCCGGTGATGATGACGTCGCCCGCCTCCAGGGTCGTGAACTCGGAGATGTAGCGCACCAGGTCCACCGGCTTGAACACCAGATCGGTGGTGGAGTGCTCCTGGCGGAGCTCCCCGTTGACCCAGGTGCGCAGCACCGCACCTTCGGCCACCGGGTCGACGTCTGTGGTGAGCCACGGCCCCAGGGCGGAGGAGGCGTCGAGGTTCTTGCCCTGCAGCCACTGCTGGGTGCGGTACTGCCAGTCCCGCTGTGAGAAGTCGTTGCCGACGGCGTAGCCGGCGATGGCGTCGCGCGCCTCCTCCTCGGAGGCGCCCCCGACTGCACCGGGCAGGCGGCGTCCGATGACGACCACCAGCTCACCCTCGTAGTCCGCCTTCGCCGCGAGGTGCTCCGGCACGGTGACCTCGGCGAATGGACCGGTCAGGGCCGTGGCGAACTTGGCGAACAGGGTCGGATGGTCGGGGACCGGGTGCCCCATCTCCACGATGTGTTCCCGGTAGTTCAGTCCGACACACAGTGCCTTACCGGGCCGGGGGATCAGCGGGAGGAGATCGGCGGGGTCCAGGGTGACCTCTGCGCCGTCGCGGCGTAGGCCGGTGTCCACCTTCGCGGTGAGGTCACCGGGCGTCTTGGAGAGCAGGGTGCCGAGATCGCAGCGCTCCACGATGCGTCCGGTGACGGTGGTGGCGTCCGCGTCATCGACGAGGACGGTGGCGACGGTTCCTGCGTCGTCGATCCGGGCTGTGGCAAGTTTCATCTGCTTCTCTCCTACAATGACGGTGTGACTCTGCGCATCTTCGATACCGCGACCCGTGAACTCCGTGACTTCGTTCCGCTGCAGGAGGGGCATGCCTCGGTCTACCTGTGTGGTGCGACCGTGCAGTCCATCCCGCACATCGGGCACGTGCGTTCCGGTGTCGCCTTCGACATCCTGCGCAACTGGCTGGCGGCCAAGGGGCTCGACGTCGCTTTCGTCCGCAATGTTACCGACATCGACGACAAGATCCTCGCCAAGTCCGCCGAGAACAACCGCCCCTGGTGGGAGTGGGCCGCGACCCACGAGCGCGCCTTCACCCGCGCCTACGACCTGCTGGGCGTCACCCCGCCGTCCATCGAGCCGCGCGCGACCGGGCATGTCCCGGAGATGATCGCCTACATCCGACGGATCATCGACAACGGTCTCGGCTACGCCACCGAGGACGGGTCCGTGTACTGCCGGACCGCGCAGGTGCCGGACTACGGCTTCCTGTCGCACCAGAAGCTCGACGAGCTCGACCAGGGTGAGGACGCCGCCCCCGGCAAGGAGGATCCGCGCGACTTCGCGATGTGGAAGGCCGCCAAGCCCGGCGAGCCCGGCTGGGAGACCCCGTGGGGCTTCGGCCGCCCCGGCTGGCACATCGAGTGCTCGGCGATGTCGAACAAGTACCTCGGCGGTGCCTTCGACATCCACGCCGGTGGCATGGACCTGCAGTTCCCGCACCACGAGAACGAGGCCGCCCAGGCGCATGCCGCCGGGGACGCCTTCGCCAACCACTGGATGCACAACGGCTGGGTGACCATGTCGGGGGAGAAGATGTCCAAGTCCCTGGGCAACGTACTCTCCGTGCCGAACGTGCTGACCCAGGTGCGGCCGATCGAGCTGCGCTGGTACCTCGGCTCGGCGCACTACCGTTCCATGCTGGAGTACTCGGAGAAGGCCCTGCAGGATGCCGCCGCCGGCTTCCGGAAGATCGAGAAGTTCCTCGACCGGGCTGTTGAACTGCTGGGTGCTGAAGCTGTGGTGGCCGGGGCCTGGCGTCCGGCGTTCGAGGAGGCCCTCGACGACGACCTCGGCGTGCCGACCGCGCTCGCCGTCATCCAGGACGCCGTGCGCGAGGGCAATGCCGCCCTCGACGCCGGTGACACTGCCGCGGTGCAGCGGATCGCCGGTGAGGTGCGCGCGATGATGGGCGTCCTCGGGGTGGACCCGCTGTCGGACACCTGGGCCGGGGAGGACTCGAAGGGTCGTGGTCAGGGCATCGGCGCCGGGGCGTCCGACGAGGCCATCGGTGCACTCGACGTGCTGGTCAAGGCGGAGCTGGAGCGCCGGGCGACCGCGCGTGCGGAGAAGGACTGGGCTACCGCGGACGCCGTGCGTGACCGCCTGAAGGACGCCGGTATCGCCGTCGCGGACTCCGCCGACGGGGCGACCTGGTCGCTGGGGTAGCCGTACAGCCGCTGCGTCCCGTTCCTTACTGCTGAGCCCCTCTGCGCCGAAGCCCCTCCCCGCCAGCGTGCGGTGAGGGGCTTCATGTCTGCGGCACTCACTTTTCGTGCCTGCTGTGCCACTGAACCGGGATTTTGTGAGTGTCGCAGACATGCTGCACGGGGGTAGCGCGAAGGCTGGGAGGAACAGCAGGCGAAGGCAGGCAGGAGGAGGTCAGCAAAAGTAGACAAGGAAAGGAGCGAAGGCGGGGAACCCCTACCGCTCCGCCAGGGCCGTTCCCTTGAGTTCCGGGAGGGTGAACGCGGCCACCGCAGCGATCGCGAAGGCCACGCCGAACAGGGCGAAGAGGATCCCCGTGCCACCGAAGACCAGCAGGGGAGGCACGATGAGTGGCGCGATGATCGAGGCGATGCGTCCGAAACCGGTCGCCGCGCCCGTGCCCGTCGCCCGCAACGGAGTGGGGTAGAGCTCCGGGCCGACCGCGTACAGCGCGCCCCACGCACCGAGGTTGAAGAAGGAGAGCAGGCAGCCGGCGACGATGATCGACCACTCCGCGTCCGCCAGACCGTAGAGACCGGCCGAGCACGCCGAACCGACGAGGAAGGCGGTGAGGGTGGCGCGGCGTCCCCACTTCTCGATGAGCCACGCCGCGCACGCGTAGCCGGGCAGCTGCGCGACGGTGATGATCAGCGTGAAGGTGAACGACTTCACCAGGGAGTACCCGTTGGACGCCAGGATCGACGGGATCCACGTGAACGCCCCGTAGTAGCTGAGGTTGATGCAGAACCACACGGTCCAGAATGCGGCAGTGCGCTTCCGCATCGACGGCGCCCAGATGGAGGTCACCGGTTCCGTGGAAGCGGCGTCCCCGATGATCGCGGCGTCCTGCTGGGATTCGTCGAGGACGCGGTCGGCGGCGGACGCGGCGGACGCCTGCAGGAACCCCGCGGTCGGCTCACTCGCCTCGAACTCGCGGACCGTGGTCTCCGCTTCCTCGTGGCGTCCCTTCGATTCGAGGTAGCGCACCGATTCCGGCAGGGTCAGCCGCACCACCAGCGCATAGGCGGCCGGGACGATGCCCACGGCGAAGGCCCAGCGCCAGCCGTCGTCGCCCAGCGGCACCAGCACCGTGCCGATGATCGCCGCGGCGATCCAACCGACCGCCCAGAACGCCTCGAGCAGCACGACCATCCGGCCGCGGATCGCGCGCGGCGAGAACTCCGAGACCAGGGTGGACGCCACGGGCAGCTCCGCCCCCAGGCCCAGTCCGATGACGAAGCGCAGGGCCAGCAGCATGACCAGTCCGGTGGACAGGGCCGCTGCCCCGGTCGCCAGTCCGTAGACCAGCAGGGTGATCGCGAAGACGTGGCGTCGGCCGAACTTGTCGGCGAGCAGACCGCCGAAGGTCGCGCCGAGGGCCATGCCGATGAACCCGATGGAGGCGATCCACGAGGTTTCGGTCTGGGAGAGGTCCCAGTGCACGGTCAGGGCGGCCATGATGAAACCGATGAGGCCGACGTCCATGGCGTCCAGCGCCCAGCCGATGCCGGAGCCGGTGAGCAGCTTCGTGTGCTTCCTCGTCACCGGCAGCCGGTCGAGGCGTTCGGTGCGGCTGAGTGATCCGGTGGAGACCGGCGTCGGGGATGACGGAGATGGTGGAGTGGTTTCCATGACGGATCAGGGTACCCTGACCGTCGCGTGAGGAACAGGTAGCAACAGGTGGCAACAGGTCGGGAATAGAGGTTGACCGGTACAGACCGTTAGGATGGCCCCCATGGCAGGAAACGACAAGCGCCGCGGTGCGGTGCGCAAGACCGAACGCAAGGGATCGACGAAGGGGTCCGGCGGTCAGGTCCGGCGGGGGCTCAAGGGCAAGAAGGCCACTCCGAAGGCGGAGGACCGCGTCTACCACGCGAAGTACAAGGCGAAGAAGGCCGCTGAGCGCCGGGATTCCGGACGCCAGGCGAAGAAGGACCCGGACAACACTCCGGAGCTCGTGGTCGGGCGTAACCCGGTCATCGAGTGCCTCCACGCCCATGTCCCGTCGACCGCCCTCTACGTGGCCCTGGGGACCGGCAATGACGACCGGCTCTCCGAGGCCGTGCACACCGCCGCTGAGCGCGGTATCCCGGTGCTCGAGGTCGCCCGCGACGAGATGGACCGGATGACCGGCAACGGTATGCACCAGGGCATCGGCCTGCAGGTCCCGCCGTACAAGTACGCCGCCGACGACGACCTCATCGAGCGGGCGAAGGATTCAGGACGCCCCGGGCTCATCGTCGTCCTCGACAACATCACCGACCCGCGCAACCTCGGCGCGGTCATCCGCTCCGTCGCCGCGTTCGGTGGCCACGGTGTGGTCATCCCGGAGCGTCGTTCGGCCTCCGTGACCGCGGTGACCTGGCGTACCTCCGCCGGTACCGCCGCCCGGCTGCCCGTCGCCCGTGCGACGAACCTGGTCCGTTCGCTGAAGAAGTTCCAGCAGTCCGGTTACCAGGTCGTCGGTCTCGACGCCGGTGGCAGTCACACCCTCGACACCTACGACGGCACCGACCCGGTGGTCGTCGTGGTCGGTTCCGAGGGCAAGGGTCTGTCGCGTCTGGTGGGGGAGACCTGCGACGACATCCTCTCGATCCCGATGACCTCGACGGTCGAGTCGCTCAACGCCTCGGTCGCCGCAGGTGTGGTGCTCAGCGAGTTCGCCCGTCAGCGTCGGGTCCGCCAGCGCTGATCAGCCGGAAGGCCGTGTAGACCGCCGTCCACAGGACCGCTCCGGTGGCGGCGAGTATCCCGATCACGGCGAGGACTCCGGCGGCGGAGTCCAGGGGGAACCAGCCGCTGAGAAACAGGGCCATCAGCTCCAGGTGTGCCAGCGACTGCTTCGGCAGTGACCACCGGTCGATCCGGTAGATCACCGTGCCGCCGGAGACGGCGGCGACGATGACGCCGACGGCGAGGGTGGACCGGCGGTCGGCGGTCTGTCCCTGCATCAGCACGGACGCGCCGATCGCAGTCATGATGACCAGGGGGATTCCGGCCAGCAGCGCGGCTTTCAGGGGGAGTTTGTACCTCCAGGATAGGTCGGGAATCGGGGCGTGTTCCCGTGCGTTGCACCACGGTATGAGCCATCTCCTCTTCACTCCCGTCACCCTGCCCACGCCCGATGGTCACGGACTGGAGGTGGGCAACCGCGCCTTCGTCGCACCGATGTGCCAGTACGCGGTGGACGACACCGACGGCGTGCCCACCGACTGGCACCTCTCCCACCTCGGTGCCCTGGCGGCCGGTGGGTTCGGTCTGGTCGTCGCCGAGGCGACGGCGGTGGAGGCCCGTGGCAGGATCTCGCCGCGTGACCTCGGCCTGTGGGACCACGACCAGATCCCGGCGCATGCCCGCCTCGTCGACTTCATCCACGGCCAGGGCCGGGCGGCCGGGGTGCAGCTCGCCCATGCCGGCGGCAAGGCGTCCACCTGGCCGATGCTTCCCGGGTTCCCCGGTACGACGGTGCCGGCCGCCGAGGGTGGCTGGCAGACCGTCAGTGCTGTCGACGGACCGGTGCTCCCGGACCTGGACCCTGCCGAGGAGTTGACGCAGGAGGGGATCGACCGGGTCGTGGCGTCCTTCGTGGAAGCGACGCGCCGGGCGGACGCTGCCGGCTACGACGTGGTCCAGATCCACGCCGCCCACGGCTACCTGATCCACCAGTTCCTCTCCCCGCTGACGAACACCCGCACCGACGGCTACGGCGGGGAACTTGCCGGGCGCTCCCGGCTGCTGCGCGAGGTCGTCGCCGCGGTCCGCGCGGTGTGGCCGGACTCGAAGCCGCTGGGTATCCGGGTCTCCGGCACTGACTGGGTCGAGGACGGACTGCAGGTGGAGGAGGTTGCGTCCGTGCTGCGAGACCTGGTGGCTGCGGGGCAGATCAGCTGGATCGACGTCTCCTCGGGTGGTCTCACCGACGGTTCGACCATCCCGGTCGGCCCCGGCTACCAGGTGCCGCTGGCTGTGGCGGTCACCGAGGCGCTGGCCGAGGAAGGTCTCGGGGAGGACGCCGCAGTCGTCTCCGCGGTGGGGCTCATCGAGGACGCACTGCAGGCGGAGACGGTGCTGGCGACCGGGCAGGCCCACGCAGTCTCTGTCGGCCGTGCTGCCCTGGTCAACCCGCACTGGGCGGCGAAGGCCGCTGCTGACCTGCGGGTACCACGGTCCGAGCTGCCGCGTGCGTCGCAGTTCTTCCGCGCCCGGTTCTGACCTCGGCTCCGGGCAGGGGGTAGAGAACAGCAGTGAACGAAAGGTAGACCGGGGAGACTTCCAGGAAAGGGGTCTCCCATGTTCACCAGAGAGTTCGCCCACACCACCGTCATTGCCGGTGCGGTCCTTCTTGCGGCGTCACTGTCCGCGTGCTCGGACGACAGTCCGGACGCGGACGCCCGGTGGCGGTTCCGACGGCGGTGGCGGCGGAGACGGGAGCGGGAGCGGGGGCGGAGATGGAGATGACGGCGGAGGCGGACCCGTGGACGACCGTTGCCCGGTCGAAGCCCTCCAGCAGGCCTTCGGGGGAGAGGTGGCACAGGTCGGCAGCGTCGACTACTGCGACGGGGACTGGGCGGTCTCCGGCAATTCCCCGGCCTAACTCAACCAGCCGTTCATGCACCGGGAGCACGGCTGGGTCGTCTCCGCCGCGGACAGCTCGAATCCCGGTGTCGGTCACGAGTGTTACACCGCCGACTACCTCGCCCAACTCGGGGTGCCGGATGCGGCCCGGGAACAGCTGACGACCTGCATGGACACCGATCCGGAACCGTCCGGGACGATGACCGCCACCCCTGAGCAGTGACAGCGGGGGTGATGCACGGGGAGGGCGTATGACGATGGTCAGGACGTAAGCAGCTGAAGGAGGCTGTCATGTCCACCACGACCATCATGTCCCGCGCCGCGGCCGTCGTCGGCGCACTACTTCTGGGGGTCTCCGCGGCGGCCTGCTCCGACAGCGGGGACGGAGCTGATACATCGACCATCTCATCCACGACATCCACCTCGACCTCTGCCCGGACGACCACGGGCACCACCGCAGAGGCCGGAACCGGGGGTGACGGGATCGCCGTCGGCGAGCCGACACCCGGCGGTGGTGGTGGAAACGGCGGCGGCGGAGACCCCGTCGACGACCGCTGCAGCCTCGAGGCACTGTCGCAGACCTAATGCGACGATCCCGGAGACATCGTCGGGGTCGCGCACTGCGACGGCGACGGGGCCGTCTCCCAGGGCAGTGACGACTCGCTCGACAGGGTCTTCATGCACCGCGACCACGGCTGGGTCGGCTTCGCCGCAGACAGTGTGAACCCCACGACCGGTACCGCGTGCTATTCCACCGATCGCCTGCAGCAGATCGGTGCGCCCGCCGGCGTCCGGGCGCTGCTGCCCTGGTGCGACCGCGACCAGCCGCCCGAGCCCTGTTCCATCGACGCCCTGCACCGCACCGCGGGCACCGGCGACCTCGACACGCTCATCTGGTGCGACGGGTTGTGGATGCGCGCCGGGCAGTGGTAGACGGATAATGTACGCAACTTCTATCTCGGCGGCTACCTGTGGAGGGACTTCCCCGCGGACGGTACCTCGGAGGCCACCGGCTACCCCTGCTACACACAGGGACGGCTCGACCGAGAGGACGTTCCCGCCGGACTGCGCGCCTACCTCATGGTCTGTGAGGATGCCCGGTGAGCACGCTCAGTGATGGTGTGAGCCGGCACCCGGCTCCGCCTCGGCGGGTTCCAGCGGAAGATCCGCGGCGTCCCGCGAGGTGTCGCGGGAGACGTTGCGTCCCCGCAGGTAACCGACGATGCGGCACACCAGGTAGATCGCGAAACTGATGGAGGTGACGAAGGGGCTCACCGGCAGACCCGGCCCCAGAGACAGCACCAGGCCACCGGCGGCGGAGGCCACCGCGAAGCACGCCGAAAGCACCACGGCCAGCGCCGGATTCGCCGTCACCTTCACCGCGGCGGCGCCCGGGGTGATGAGCAGGGCGAGCAGCAGCAGGGCACCGACGACCTGCACGCCCTGGGAGGCGACCACACCGATGATGATCGCGAAGACCGCGGCGAGCAGCTTGACCTCCACACCTGAGGCCGCGGCGAGTACCGGGTCGACCGTGGAGAACAGCAGCGGTCGCCACAGCACCCCGACGACCACGACGACGACCGCGGTGACCACGGCGAGCGTCCCCAGTGATGCCCCGGACACTCCGACGATCTGCCCGGTGAGCAGGGCATAGGCTTCGGAGGTGCGTCCCGGGTAGAGGTAGATGAACAGCACGGACAGGCCCATGCCGAAGGCGAGGACCACGCCGGTGGTGGAATCCTGCTCGCGCATGCCGAGCAGTGCCAGGACCAGGGACGCCAGGACGGCGCCCGCCACCGCGCCGACCGTCACGCTGACGCCCAGCAGCAGTGCAGCGGCGGCACCCATCAGGGCCAGCTCGCCGGTGGCGTGGGCGGCGAAACTCATCTTGCGCATGACGATGAGAGGGGCGACGGCCCCGGAGACGATCCCGAGCAGCAGGGACGCCCACAGGGCGTTCTGCACGAAATCGACCTGGAGAAGATCCCAGGTACTCACACCACCACCAGCTTCCCGTTGACCTCGGCGACCTCGACCCGGGTACCGTACAGCGCCGACAGGACGTCGCTGCGCATGACCTCCCCGACAGTGCCGGTGATGTGGTCGTTGGGCCCGAGATAGAGGATCCGGTCGGTGACATCGAGGACCGGGTTGATGGAGTGGGTGACGAAGACGACGGCTGTGTCGTGCTCGCGGCGCCGTCGGTCGAGCAGGTCGACGGCTGCGCGCTGGGTGCGCAGGTCGAGGCTGAGCAGGGGCTCGTCACAGAGCAGGAGCTCCGGATCACCGGCCAGGGCCTGAGCCTGGCGGACCAGCTGCTGCTGACCACCGGACAGGGTGCCGATCCGACGGTCGGCCAGGCCTGCGGCGCCGACCTGGGCCAGGGCGTCGTTCACCACGAAGCGGGAGGGGCGCCGGTTGCGCCACATCCCGTGTCCGATGGACAGCCCGACGAGATCACGGACGCGGACCGGCAGATCCGGGTCCGCCATCTGCTGCTGGGGGATGTAGCCGATGCGCTCCGGGGTGTCGACACGGCCGGCGGTGAGTTTCCGGGTGCCCAGGACGGTCCCGAGCAGGGTCGACTTGCCGACGCCGTTGGGGCCCAGCACGGTGAGGAACTCGCCGGGTTCCACGGCGAGGTCGAGGTGGCTCCACAGTGGCTCGACCGCGGCTCCGGTGAAGGTCAGGACGCTCACTCGGCGTCATCCTCCGTATCGTCCCCGGTGGCCTTCTCCAGACCGGAGACGACCGCGTCGAGGTAGTCGATGTAGCTCTGGTCGTTGTCCGGGGACTCGTTGACGTTGATGACGGCGTCGTTCTCCGTCAGACCGGCGTCCTTCGCGGCATTGACGAGCTGGGTGGACGCGGCGGTCTGCGACTGGGAGTTGGTGACGAGCACATCCACCCCACCGTCGGCGATGAGGTCGCGGGCGGATGCGAGGTCGGCGGCAGAGGGCTCGGACTCGGTGAGTACGGCGTCCGCGAAACCCTCGGGAGTGACGTCGGTGAGCGCGGTGCCGTTGATGAGATCCAGGGCGACCGGTTCAGTGAAGAGCAGCTTCGCGGCCGGCAGCTTGTCGAGCCGTGCAGACACCTCGTCGAGGTCCCCGGTGACGCCGGTGGCGGACTCAGGGAAGGACTCGTCGACGCTGTGCAGGTAGGATGCCAGGTTGTCGGCGAATTCACGGACGGTGTCCAGGTCGAACCAGACATGCGGGTTGGCGTCGCCGTGATCGTGGTCGGCGTCCTCGTCGGTGCCGTGATCGTGGACGTGCTCCTCGCCGGGCGCGGCGGCGGTGATGACCTCAGCGTCGGAGGCGGCGTTGTCGGTGAGCCAGTTGTCGTAGCCGGCACCGTTGCCGAGGACGACGTCCGCGTCCCGGATGTCGGCGATGTCCCTGGCGGTGGCCTCGTACTCGTGCGGGTCGCCGTCGGTGCCGGAGAGGATCGTCGAGACCGAGACGTCGAGGGTGGAGCCGGCATCGGTGGCGTCGTCGACGACCTGCTCGGCGATCGAGCCCCACACGGCGGTGGAGGCGACGATCTTCACGTCGGCGTTGTCCGCGTCCGCATCGGAGGAACCGCCGGAGCAGGCGGTGACGCCGATAGTCAGGGCGACGGCGGCGGCGCCGGCGAGAGCGGTGCGCAGGGTGCGGCGCGGGGTGTGACGCGGGGTGAGGCGGGGACTTCTCATGGTGAGACAACCTAGTTGTTGTTGGTAATGATTGTCAATTACAGTGGTGACGGAGGTCAGGAGGATCGCGGTGAAGAGCATCCTCGACATGGGCAGGGAGACTCAGGACCCGGAGATGCTGGGCGACGACGGTGCCGGGCAGGGGGAGTCGAAGATCTACCTGTGGACGGTGGTCACGCTCATCCTCACGGTGGCCGGGATGTTCATCGGTTTCCAGCTGGTCGTAGCCAACTTCTGGCGCATCGCACGGCCGCTGCTCGATATCTACGGACTTGTCGATCGCCCTGGCGTGCCGATCTCCCGCAATCCACTGACCGGGGAAGGGTTCCGCTTCACCCTCTACTGCCTGACACCGCTGGTCGGCTTTACCGCCCTGTGCGTGCTGATGTGGTGGCGCCGTCCTCCGGTCGGGGAGTGGACGGGGATCTGGAAATGGCCGTTCGTCGGCGCTCTCGTGGTCGCCCTGCCGTGGGTGTTCCTCTGGGTCGTCGGCAACTGGTTCCTCCTCGGTTGGGCGGGACCCGACTGACCCACCCCGGTACAGTGGTCACCTGTGAACCGATCAAGTGGGCAGAACGGCGCGTCCCGGCAGGGCAGGCAGGGACGACGCGGCACCCTGGCGTCCATCGCCGCCGAGCTCGGCGTCTCCCGGACGACTGTGTCCAATGCGTACAACCGCCCCGAGCAGCTGTCCGCTGACCTGCGGGAGAAGATCCTGCGCACCGCCGAGGCCATGGGCTACGCCGGGCCCGACCCGATGGCGCGGTCGCTGCGGACCCGGCACGCCGGCGCCATCGGCGTCCTGCTCACCGACGACATGACCTACGCCTTCGAGGATCAGGCGTCCCTGGAGTTCATGTCCGGCATCTCCGAGGCGTGCGTCGGTATGGACACCTCGATGCTGCTCATCCCGGCCGGCGCGGAGACCAGTGAGGAGGACCGGCCCGCGAGCCTGGTCAACCAGGCCGTCGTCGACGGTTTCATCGTCTACTCCGTCGCCTCCGACGATCCCTTCCTCGCCTCCGTCACCGCGCGCAACATCCCCACGGTGATCTGCGACCAGCCCGCCGACGACCACGGGGTGAACTTCGTCGGTATCGACGACGCCCGTGCGATCCGCCCGGCCGCCCAGACGCTGGTGGACGCCGGCCACACCCGCATCGGCATCCTCTGCATCCGCCTGGACCGCGTCCCCAACAACGGCCCCGTCTCCGCGGAACGCCTCGCCGGGGCGCACCTGCACGTCCAGCGCGACCGCGTGACCGGCGCCCTCGACGTTCTCGAGGACGCCGGGATCGACCGCTCCACCGTGCCGGTCATCGAACGACACCTCAACACCCCGGAGACGAGCGCCTCGGCCGCTGCCGAGCTCATGGAGAACCACCCGGACCTCACCGCCGTCATCTGCACGACGGACTCGATGGCTCTCGGTATGCTCGACTACGCCGAACGGATGGGCATCAACGTGCCGGACGACGTCTCCGTCACCGGCTTCGACGGTATTCCCCGGGCACTCGACCGCGGCCTGTCGACGGTCGTGCAGCCCAACCGGGAGAAGGGCTTCACCAGCGGCAATGTGCTCGCCGCCCTGATCCGGCGCCGTGAGGCCGCCCTGCGACCCAGTCACCGGCGGACCGAGTCGGACACCTCGTGGTCGGAACCGGACAACAGGATCGTGCTGGCGACCCACTGGCACGAGGGTGTCACTGTCGCGCCGCCGCGATCCTGAGCAGCACCTCTGCGACCTCCTGAGTGTCCGCCACCCGGCGGGACGCCGCGGTCTCACCCTCGCCGACCTTCACCCCGAGATCCTGGGGCCGCAGGATCTTCAGCGCGGTCTCGTCGGTGGTGTCGTCGCCCATGAACACCACCTTGTCCGGGTCCGTCGCACCGATGAACCACTCCAGGTAACGGCCCTTGGTCATGTCGGTCACCGCGATCTCGAGAATGTCCTTGCCGTCGGTGAGGTGGACCCCTTCGAACTGCCCGACAGCCGCCCGCAGCTCAGCCATCGCCGCCTCGGCGAGCGGACGGTTCTGCGTTCCCCGGCAGTGCAGGCTGCGGGAGAACGGCTTGTACTCCACCCAGAGCTTCTCCTCCCGGGTGGCGTACTCCTCGGCGAGTGTGGTGACGCGGTCCAGCAGGTCCTTCTGTTCCACGGTGAGGACATCGGCGGCGCCGTCGGAATCCGCGTCCGCCTCGGCAGGTTCCGCACCGTGGGATCCGACCAGGCGCACATCGTCCGGTCCCGGAGCGGCGACGGGACCGTAGGGGGTGATGATCTGCAGCTGCTTCAGGTCACGACCGGAGAGCAGCATCACGGTCGTATCGGGGAGCGTGCGCAGTGTCTCGACCGCTGTCGCGGACCCCGGCACCAGGCGGACGGCCAGCGGGTCGGTGGAGAAGCCGGCGAGGGTGCCGTCGACGTCGAGAGCGAGCAGGAGGGAACCGGCGGACGCGAGGTCTGCGATATCGGCATCGGTGACGGGGCCGGGGACGGAGACAGGAGAAGTCATGGGCACCAGCGTAGCGTCACCCGGAGAAGCTGATGCCGTTCTCCGGGGCGTCGCTGACCCACAACCGGAACTCGCGCAGGGAGTTGCTGTCGTCGAAACGCCAGCGCAGGTCCGGGGTCTCCAGCAGCTCGGTGAGCTTCCCGGCGAGGTAGCCGTCACCGGGGCCGCAGTCCCCCTCGGTGCGGGTGTCCGTGTCGGAGAAGGTCACCGTCGCGTCATCCCCCGACCCTTTCCAGTCCACCGACCCGGTGACCTGTTCGCAGCCGACGGTGGCGGTGAAGGTGTCCGCACCGGCGGCGAAGGAGGTGCGGGCCTGGGTGGCGACATCCGTCCCGGCGTCCCCCACGGCAGTGATCTGCCAGCGGACATTGACGACCTCGTCGGGGGCGTCATCGGAGCCGCAGGCGGCCAGGGCGAGCAGCCCCGCGACCGCGGTCGTACCGGCGAGCGTCCGGCGGACGGCTGTCCTCACTTCACGTCCGCCAGGGTCTTGAGGAAGCGGCGGGCCCAGGCGTGCACGTCATGGACGCGCACCTCGTCCCACATCGAGGTCATCCGCTCCCGGCGGTCGTCCTCCGGCGACTCGATCGCCTTCATGATGGCGTTCGCCGTGGACTCCACGTCATAGGGGTTGCACAGGTAGCCCTCGGTGAGCTGTGTGGCAGCACCGGTGAACTCGGAGAGCACCAGAGCACCAGAGCCGTCGGAATGGGCGGCGACATACTCCTTCGCCACCAGGTTCATACCGTCCTTCAGTGCGGTGACCAGCATGACGTCCGCCGCCGCGTACAGTGCGACGACCTCGTCGAAAGGCAGGCTGGCATGCGTGTAGTGCACGACCGTGTGCCCCAGACTGCCGTGGCGGCCGTTGATCCGCGAAACCGCCAGCTCCACGTCATTACGGGTCCGCTGGTACGAGTCGATCCGCTCACGGGAGGGGGTGGCGACCTGGATCAGACAGACATTGTCCGCGTCCAGCTGACCACGGTCGAGCAACTGTTCCAGGGCCTTGAGCCGCTGCAGGATGCCCTTCGTGTAGTCCAGCCGGTCCACACCGGCGAGCAGGATCCCGGGGGAGCCGACCCGACGTCGCAGGGCGGACGCCGCGGCGATCGTCTCCGGGGCGGACGCCTTCTCCGCCACGCCTGCGGAATCGATGGAGATCGGGAAGACCCCCACCTGCACATCGCGGACGGATCCGTCGGGGTCCTCGACATGGACCGTGCCGGCCACGGCATCCCGACGGGGCAGTCGCGCGCCGCGGATGTAGGAGACACCCTCCTCGTCGGTACCTTCGGCACCGGTGTCGGCCCCACAGGCGTCACCGGAGCCGACCTTGGCGAAGGTGACGTCCGCACCGAGTGCGCGCAGGGTGTAGAGGAAGTTCCACGCCGAGTCCGGGGTGTGGAAACCGATGAGATCGGAACCCAGCGTCCCGAGCAGGACATCCCAGCGCCACGGGAGCTGACGGAACAGTTCCGGGGTGGGGAAGGGGATGTGCAGGAAGAACCCGATCCGCAGGTCGGGGCGCAGTTCCCGCAGCATGCCGGGCACGAGGTGGAGCTGGTAGTCCTGCACCCACACGGTCGCCCCCTCGGCGGCGGCCTCGGAGGCGGCCTCGGCGAAACGACGGTTGACCGTCACATAGGAACGCCACCAGGACCGGTGGAACTCCGGGTGGACGATGACGTCGTGGTACAGCGGCCAGAGAGTGTCATTGGAGAAACCCTCGTAGTAGGTGGTGAACTCCTCCGTCGACATGTTCACCGGCAGGAGGCTGATCGCACCCTCCGGCATATCCGCGACGTGGATCTCCTCGTCCGGGGTGTCCGCCGTGGTGCCGGGCCACCCGACCCAGCAGCCCTGCGAGCTCTCCAGTACCGGACGCAGTGCGGTGACAAGGCCACCGGGGCTGGTCGTCCAGACAGTCTCGCCGTTGCGGTCTGTGGTGCGGTCCACCGGGAGGCGGTTCGCGACCACGACCATGTCGCTGGGGGTGACGGCCATGTCGGTATCAGTCCTTGTCGGCTGTCTTCTTGGCGGCGGCCTTCTTGGTCGTCTTCTTCGCCGCGGCCTTCTTCGTGGTCTTCTTGGCGGCGGCCTTCTTCGTCGACTTCTTCCGGGTCTTCTTCTCCGGCTCCGGCTCGGCGAACTCGGCGGCGACCTTGCGGTGGATCAGACCCTCCGGCTCGACACCCAGCATGCACATCAGGGTGGCGGCATCGAGATGGTCCTTGGCGTAGGTGGCGACGATCCGCTGGGCTGCAGCGGCGGTGTCCCCCTCCACGGTGTGCAGGGATTCTGCGCTGGTGGTCTGGTTGTCGGTGACCTTCGGCGGCACTGGTGCTCCCTCTAGAGATGATCGTGCGGTTGCAAGGCTTCCATCCTACCTGCGACGTCGGCGCCCTGCACGCTCCACCCGTAGTTTCCAGTGCCGGGGTGCGCGGCGTGCCCGGGGTCGTCGCAGACCCAGATCGCGGTGCAGGATACGGGGCTTGCGCAGGCGTCGGGCGATCCACTCACCGAAGGTCACACCGGCCGCCAGGGCGGTGGCCGTGGCCAGGGCGATACCGAGGCTGGACAGGCCCTGGACCATCTGGTCGGAGAGCAACGAGTACATGCCCCGGTACAGCGACAGGCCCGGCAGCAGCGGGGTGATGCCCGCGATAGCGGTGATCTGCGGCGGAATGAGGAAGCGGCGGGAGAGCAGACCACCGGCGAGGCCGATGAGTACGGCGACCGCGCCCACGCCGGTCACCGAAACCATGCCGATGACGGGCATCGCCACCTGGTGGAAGGTGAAGACGACGAAGGTGGTGAACGTCGCGACGACGAGGGCGCGACGGTCGCAGAACTCGGCGATGCAGAAGAATATCGCCGCACCGACGCCACCGAGGATCCGCAGAGTCACGCCGCTCACACCGCCGAGATCCGGGGTGGAGGTGTCCAACGGAGGCAGTGTCATCCCCAGGCGGCTCATCAGCTGGATGCCGATCGCCACACCGGCGATGATGCCGCCGGTCATGAGCACGGTCTCGAAGAACCGGGCGGACGCGGTCACCGGTGCGCCCGTCACACCGTCCTGCAACGCCTGGACAAGTGTCAGGCCGGCGAGCATGGCGACGATGCAGGACGCGATGACAATCGACGGCGAGACATGGACGTGCAGGTCCCGGGCGAAGTTGTAGGTCAGGGCGGCAGGGATCGTCGCGATGACGCCGCCGAAGAGGTTCTGGAAGAACAGTGGCAGGCGCTTCCCGCTGAGCCAGAGGGTCACCGCCATGATGATCGTGGTGGTGACCAGTGCGATCAGCGAGATCACGGGACCGCCGCCGAGGAGCAGTCCGACGGCGCCGGCGAAGCCGCCCCAGGCCGGCGGGATCCAGCGCATCCGGTAGGGCAGGGGACGGCGTTCCAGCTCCGTGACGATGTCGGTGGCCATCTCCACCGGGGTGGCGCCGTTGACGATGGAGCGGATCAACCGGTCGACCTCGGTCAGCCGGGAGAAGTCCGTTTTCAGGGCGTTGACGACCCGGAAGGTCATGACCGGCGGATCGGAGTGGTCCGTGCTGCGGGTGTAGATCGTGATCGTGTTCAGCGTGATGTCCACGTGACAGCCGTAGAGGCCGTAGGACGAGGTCACGGCGAGGATCTGCGCCTTGGTGTCGGAGTTGCCGGTGCCGGAGGAGAGCAGCAGGTCCCCGATCCGGGCGGCGACGTCGGTGACGCGGTGGATCGACAGCGGGTCGGTGAGGTCCACCGGTGCCAGCGGTGAGGGCGGCGGTGCCATGCGGATCGTGTCGATGGTCGACCGGTTACCGCCGAAGAGCATGTCGGACGCCCGGTGTCGCAGATTCGTCATCTGTGTCAGCGTCCGTGTCGCGATGCCACCCATGAGACGTTTCCCTCCGACGTCGGTTCTGTCAGTCGTCACCCTACGACACTGCAGGGTAGTGGGCGAAACCGCGGATTGCCGCCGGGCCTGATAGAGTCTCCGGCGGTGTATTTCACGCCCGCTGGAGTGGCGCAATCGGTAGCGCAACGGTCTTGTAAACCGTAGGTTGCGAGTTCAAGTCTCGTCTCCAGCTCTGTAAGCAGGGAAAAGATCGGATCCCCATCGGCTAGATTCCCGCAAGTCGATAGAACGTCGATACTTATAAGTCACTGAAGCACCCCGGACCCTGGCTCATATCCAACCAGGAAGCAGGTACAGAAACTATCCGCCATCCCGGACACAGAGCCTGCGCCTGTCCGAACGCGCCACGACTCCCCATCCGCCGCTCCCGCTACGATGTCACAGGATAGAAAACCTGCTCATCTACGGCGGACTGGCCGCTGTCTTGATCGTGCTCAGCGCGGCCGCATGGCTGCTGGTGTTGCCTGCCGCTCTGGCCGTGAGTTGTGGCGCGCGGCCGACTGCTCCGCCTTCACGGGCGTGTCTATCCGCACGTGGGGTGGGCTATTACGTCGCCCTTGACCAGTGCCCGCAACCGGTCACCAGACTCGACGCCCGCACACCCCCTGAGGTACGCGGACGAGGTGTGCACGTGGCGCGCCGGACGCTTCGAGCCGGGTTGCCTTAGCTTCAAGTGCGACAATCGGTTCATCGCCGCGAAGGCCGGTGCCGACCCGGACGTCGAGGTGCACGTGGTTACCTACTGTCTCGGGTCCGGGCACGCGCTGGAAGAAGGGTCTCGGTCCCACGCCCTCCGGGTCCTGGCACGCCCAGGGGGATCCCTGGTCCTCCTCCGGGAGGGAAGAATTGAACGCCTCCCAGGAGTCGAACCGCGGTGGCACCGGGGGATCGCCGTAACCGAGCGGCGCCTTCCGGGACTCTGCCACCGCCGCAGGCTCCCCGCAGTCGAAGGTGATCTTCACCTGCCGTGTCGTGGTCGTGTCGACCGGCGAGTCAGGCCAACGACTCCTGGTTCTGCGTCCCTGGACCGGTCGATCGTCGGCGGTGGGCCGGATCTGAGACGCACAACCCGGATCGCCCGGTGCCCGGTGTGTCCTGCCGCTGCGCGCCGAGCCGCGCGGCGTCCCTACCTGTAGCCCCTACCGGAAACTCCCGGCGTGCAGTGCGTCGGCCAACGGGGCGAGTTCCGGGACGGTGGAGGCCTCGGCCAGTGCGTCCTCGAGAGTGCGGTCGTGGGTGGGTCGGGCGGCGTTGAGCAGGTCCCGTCCCTCGTCGGTGTGGATTGCCTGGATATTCTCGTCAGAAACGCCGGTATCGCCATTGGTGGACGTATCACGGAGACGAAAACGGATACCTGGCAGAAGGCGCTGGACATCAATGTTCTCGGCTCCGTCAGGGGCCTCCGGGTTTTCGTTCCCAAGATCGGGAAGGGCGGGAGGATCGTGCTCACCGCCTCCGCGGCCGGTCTTGTCCATGCTCCTGCCATGGCGACGTACAACGCCACGAAAGCGGCGACCGTTGCCTTGGGAGAGACCGTGGACGCTGAACTGAGACACCGGAAGATCAGTACGACGGTGATCTGCCCCCAGTTCTTCAAGTCCGGCCTTGCCGATTCCCTCACCGGTGACGATGACGCGATGGACGCGGTGGCACGGGTCCTGCTCAGCCGGACCTGGTTGACCTCGGAGATTGTCGCGCGTCGGGCAGTGAAGGGGATCGAGGCCCGTCGGACCGTGGTGACGCCGGACGGGTTCGCCACCTTCTCGTGGTACTCCAAGCGCTTCACCCGGATTCCCTACCTCTTCCTGGTACGTGCCATCGGCTGGGCGGTGGCCAGGCAGGTCAGGCGGTCTGAGGGGAAGGCGCTGGTATAGGCCCGGGGCAGGTCTAGAGCCAGTTTTCCCTCCGGGATGGTGGAGCAGTTGTCGGTCACAGGTTTGCCGTTGAATCGGCCTTCGAGGCGGTAGTAGCCTTCGACCAGCCACGGAACGGCGGCGAGAATGTGGCTCAGGTAGGGGTGCCGCCGGTACTCGGTCTGAGTGTCGGCAGTGCAGTACTGACGCGAGTGCGTGCGGACATATTCGGTGATCATGATGCCGTCACCTGCACCGAGGGAGCGGTGAGGGGAAGTGCCTTCGAGGAAATCGCCCGCACCCTGGGTGATGAGCATCAGGACGGAAGGGGCATCCCAGTTCCCCATGTTGATGTCGTCCATGATGCCCCTGATCTCGGGAATGTCGTCCGGCGCACACAGGATAGGGTCCACCGTCTGACGCGGGCGGCGAAAACTCCTGCCATGTACCCGGCGCCGATCTGCGCGGCGGTGGTGACAGGATCACGGGCATGGGGTATCTCGTTATCCATAGAACAAGAACCCGCAACAACGAATAGTGCTGTGTCTGTTACGCGGTTTCGGCATGTCAGTGTCTCGGGGCACATCACGTCGGTGGAGAACAGGGGTGTGCTTTAAGCTGTGGAGCATGCCGAACTCCGGAGCTTCGCAGATCAGCGTCCGCAGCAGCTGTGACGCCGACCTTCCCGCCATCACCGAGATCTACAATGACGCGGTCGTCACCACGGTCGCCGTGTGGAACAACGACACCGTCGACGTCGGCAACCGCCGTGACTGGCTCCACGCGCACCAGGTGCCCGGCACGGTCGCACTCACCGCCGTCGGCGCCGACGGTCGCGTCCTCGGCTACGCCACCTACGGGGACTTCCGGAGCTATGACGGGTTTCGCGACACCGTCGAGAATTCGGTCTACGTCTCCACTGACGCGCGCACCGGAGGCGTCGGTACCGCGCTGATGACCGAGCTCCTGGTCCGGGCCAGGGACGAGGGCAAGCATGTCATGGTCGCGGCGATCGAGTCCGGGAACACGGCGTCACTCGCACTACACGAGAAGCTCGGGTTCTCCACGGTGGGCGTCCTGCCGGAGGTGGGGACCAAGTTCGGGCGTCGCCTCGCGATGACGCTCATGCAGATCACCCTCGACTGACCCGCTGCCGACCCTGACGAGGTGGTGCCCGGTGCCCACCGCCGTCACCGCACTGCTGTTCGTTCATGTCCCGGCAGGGGTGGTGATCGGGTTCGGCTACCGCGAGGTCTTCAGCAGCAGGGCGACGCCGACGAGCAGCACCAGCCCGATGCCGAGGATGCCGGCGCGGTCAGTGCCGGCGATCCCGGTGAACAGGGCGAACATGGCAGGGGCGAGCCAGCTCACCGCGCGGCCGGTGGTGGCGTAGAGGCCGAACATCTCACCTTCGCGTCCCGGCGGGCAGATCCGGGACAGGTAGGAACGCGACGCCGACTGCGCCGGGCCGACGAACAGGCACAGGGCCAGTCCGAAGATCCAGAACATCAGCGGTCCGGAGACGATGAAGAGCACCAGGGCGATGGCGACCATGAGCACCAGGGAGACGGCGATGACCGGCACCGGGCCGCGACGGTCGTCGAGGCGTCCTGCCAGCAGCGCACCCAGGGCGGCGACGACGTTCGCACCGACGCCGAAGATCAGGACATCGGCGTCCGACAGGTCGTAGACGGAGACCGCGAGAATCGCGCCGAAGGTGAACACGCCGGCCAGGCCGTCGCGGAAGACGGCCGAGGAGATGAGGAACCACACGGCTTTCCGGTCGGTGCGCCACAGTACGGCGATGTTGTGGAACAGGGCCCGGTAGGAGTCCTTCCACCCGGTCGCTTCAGCCCCGTTCGGCTCGACCTCGGGGATGCGACGGAACAGCGGGATCGCCGACAGCCCGAACCACACGGCGGCGAGCAGGGCGACGATCCGGACGTTCCAGCCGTCGTCGGTGGTGACGTTGAACAGGCCGCGGGTGTCTCCGTCACCGGCGATGAATCCGACGTAGCAGAACAGCAGCAGGAAGATGCCGCCGAAGTAGCCCATCGCCCAGCCGAAGCCGGAGACCCGGCCGACGCTGTCCTTCGTGGAGACCTGGTTGAGCATCGCGAAGTAGCCGACCTCGGCGAACTGGAAGGTCACCGAGCCGACCGCCATGATCACCGCGCCCAGCCAGAAGTAGCCCGGGGCGTCGTCACCGACGAAGACGAGCAGCAGCATCAGCGCGACGGTGACCAGCGTCCAGGTCCGCACCGCGCTGCGGCGCTTCCCCCGGGCGTCCGCGCGGCGTCCGACCACCGGGGCGGTTACCGCGATGATGACGCCGGCGACGGCGATCGCAGCACCGTACCAGGTGGACGCGCTGACGGATCCGCCGAGGGAGTCGCCGACCGAGTCGGTGAGGTAGACGGAGAAGATGAAGGTGACGAGGACGGCGTTGAAGGCGGCGGAGCCGAAGTCCCAGAAGGCCCAGGCGGTGACCGTGTGGCGGTCGGTGCGGGTTGTGGTGGCGGGGGCGGTCATGCCCACAGGATACGGTGTGCGGCGAAACTACCCGGGAGGGTGGTGGCCTGCGCAGTGGCGTACACAATCGTCACGGATCGGGCCGGTGCAGTGTCCGGACACCGTGAATCCGTCACGATTGTGTACGGGGGTCACTGCGCAGCCCGCGCGTACTTCCGGTTCCTCACCGCCAGATACGCGCCGCCGAGGATCGCCGAGAGCAGGGATGCCGTGAGGACGCCGACCTTCGCATGATCGTCGAGGACGGTGCCCGCCCCGAAGGTCAGTTCACTGACCAGCAGGGAGACGGTGAAGCCGATGCCGGCGACCATGCCCATGCCGATGATGTCCGGCCACCTCAAGGAAGATGCCAGCGCCATGCCGGGCAGTTTCGAGGTCAGCCAGGTCGTCACCGTGATGCCCAGCGGCTTGCCGACGACCAGTGCGATGATCACGCCGTAGGCCACCGGGTCCGCCCAGGAATCCGTCAGACCGGACCAACCGCCGACGGTCACACCCGCGGCGAAGAAGGCGAAGACCGGCAGCACCAGCAGCGACGACCAGGGGCCCAGTGCCGCCGAGAACCGGTGTGAGGTCGCCTTGCCGGCCCTGGACGTCACCGGGACCATGAACCCGAGGACCACCGCCGAGATCGTGGCGTGGATCCCGGAGTGGTGGACCAACGCCCAGGTCAGCACCGCCAGCGGCGTCAGCAGCCACGACTGGTCGAATCCGCGCTGCGTGGCGACCGCGAACAGGACCAACGGCACCAGCGCGAGGGCGAGGAACCCGAGGTTGAGGTCGTCGGCGAAGAAGAAGGCGATGATGAGGATGCCGATGAGGTCGTCGACGACGGCCAGCGTCAGCAGGAACACGCGCAGCCGCTGCGGCAGATGCGATCCGACCACGGCGAGGACGGAGACCGCGAAGGCGATGTCGGTGGCCGCCGGGACCGCCCAACCGGACGTGTCGCCGCCGTTCGCCGCGGCATTCACCACGGTGTAGAGGATCGCCGGCACCGCGACACCACCGCAGGCGGCGAGCACCGGCACCAGGGCGTCCTGTACCCGGCGCAGTGCACCGGTGAGGAACTCCTGCTTGAGTTCCAGTCCGGTGACGAAGAAGAAGATCGCCAGCAGCCCGTCGGAGGCCCACTCGCCGACGCTGAGATGCAGATCCGCCCACTCCGGGCCGATCTCGGCGTCCCGCAGCCCAGTGTAACCCCCGGAGAATCCGCTGTTCGCCCACACCAGCGCGATGACCGTCGCGATGAGGAGGAGGATGCCGCCACCCTTGTCTGTGGTGAGGAAACGCACGGCGCGGGCAAACGGGGTGGGGCTTGAACCGGTCATGGTGGGAAACGGTACTCCTGACGGTACAGTTGATCCGTGACATGGCGCAGGACGGAGAGGACCGACGACCGGTACCAGGCGATGGCCGACCGGGTCGCGGCCGAGGTCATCGCCGGGTACTCGACCTCCTTCACCCTGGCCACGCGCCTGCTGTCCCCACCGGTGCGCCGCGATGTCTGCAACCTCTACGCCGTCGTCCGGATCGCCGACGAGATCGTCGACGGGGCCGCCGAGTCCGCCGGGGAGGACGCCACGGGCATCCGCACACTCCTCGACACCTACGAGGACACCGTGCTCGGCGCCGCGGACCCCACCGCCCCTGCCTTCCACACCGACCCGGTCCTGCACGCTTTCGCCGGCACCGCCAGGCGCTGCCACCTGGACCCGGCGCACCTGCGGGCCTTCTTCGCCTCGATGCGCGCAGACCTGGACCCCGGCGTCCACGATGACGCCAGCCTCGCGGAGTATGTCCACGGGTCTGCCGAGGTCATCGGCCTGATGTGCCTCGACATCTTCCGGACCCACGGTGACGTGACGGCAGATCCGCAGTGGCTGGCGGAAGGGGCAGCATCGCTCGGATCGGCGTTCCAGAAGGTCAACTTCCTGCGCGACATCGGCGCGGACATCACCGTCCTGCACCGCCATTACCTGCCGACCGCCTCTGACGGGACACTCACCGAGCACGCGAAGAACGCCCTGCTCGACGAGTGTGTCGTGGAACTGGACGCCGGGTGTTCGCGCATTCCGGCCCTGCCCCGGGGAACCCGCGCCGGGGTGGCCGCCGCTGCCGCGCTCTACCGGGCACTCGTCGACCGTCTGCGGGAGACCCCTGCCGCCGACCTCACCGGTGCGGACGCGGTACGGGTCAGCGTGCCCACCCGGGTGAAGACAGTCGTGACCCTGCGTGCCGCCGGCAAGGCGGTGCTGTCGTGACGCGGGGATCACAGCGTGCCGTCGTCATCGGCGGCGGCGTGGCAGGACTGGCGACCGCCGGTCTGCTCGCCCGCAACGGGTATGCGGTGACCCTGCTGGAGAAGGGGGACACCGTCGGCGGTCGTGCCGGGTCCCTCACCGTCGACGACGCCCCGGGGTTCCGCTGGGACACCGGCCCGAGCTGGTACCTCATGCCCGAGGCCTTCGACCGGTTCTTCGGACTCATGGGCAGCTCGACGGAGGCGGAGCTCGATCTGGTGGACCTGCATCCGGGGTACCGCGTCCTGCCCGAGGGGCTGGATCCGGTGGACGTGCCCGTCGGGGAGGATGC
This sequence comes from Corynebacterium variabile, assembly GCF_006539825.1. Taxonomy (GTDB): domain Bacteria; phylum Actinomycetota; class Actinomycetes; order Mycobacteriales; family Mycobacteriaceae; genus Corynebacterium; species Corynebacterium variabile. The sequence continues at coordinate 73,989 of NZ_BJNT01000008.1, read as the reverse complement.
TGTGGCGTCCCTGTTCGAAAGGATCGAACCGGGGGCGGGGGAGACGGTCCGCCGCTACCTCGCCGAAGCCGGCGACACCTACCGCATCGCCGTCGACCGGTTCCTCTACACCCACTTCTCCTCGCCGCGTCCTTTCCTTGGACGGGCGGTGCTGCGCCGGGCAGGACGCCTGGCCCGCCTGCTCAGCGGTTCGCTGGAGAATCTCGTGAACGCGCGCTTCACGGACCGTCGACTGCGGCAGATCCTGTCCTACCCCGCGGTGTTCCTGTCTTCGCGGCCGTCGGCGACACCGGCGCTCTACCAGCTGATGAGCTACACCGACCTGGTCCAGGGCGTGAAGTACCCGCTCGGCGGGTTCACCGCGGTGGTGGACGCGGTGCGACGCCTCGCCGAAGACAACGGCGCCGACATCCGTACCGACGCGGAGGTCACCGGGATCCGGACCGACCGGGCGTCCGCCAATCCGTTGCGCCGGATCCCCGGACTCGGGCGGATCTGGCCGGACCGTGCCCGGGCGACCGGGGTGGAGCTCTACGACGGGACGGTGCTGGACGCCGACCTCGTCGTCAGTGCCGCCGACCTGCACCACACGGAGACCGTCCTGTTGCCGGCCGGACTGCGGACCTGGCCGGAACAGCACTGGACGCGGGTGGACGCCGGTGTCGGTGCCGTCGTCGTGATGCTCGGGGTCCGTGGTGGACTTCCGGAGCTGGCGCACCACACCCTGATCTTCAGCGAGGACTGGACGCCGGACTTCGCGGCGGTCTTCGAGCGCGGCGGGGCCTCCGATTCCGTCTACGTCTCGAAGCCTTCGGTGACGGATCCGGAGGTCGCCCCGGACGGGCACGAGAACCTTTTCGTGCTGGTCCCGGTGGCTGCGGATCCCGGGCTCGGTGGAGGGTCGGCCTATGCGTCGGACGGGGTCGGCTCGGCACGGGTCGAGCAGATCGCCGATGCCGTGGTGGATCTGATCGCCGAGCGCGCCGGGATCGACGACCTGGCGTCCCGCATCGTGGTGCGCCGCACCCTGGGGCCGGCGGACTTCGCCGGGCGGTACCACTCCTGGCACGGCTGGGCACTGGGCCTGGCACACACCCTGGGTCAGTCGGCGTTCCTGCGCGGGACGAACCGCTCGCGTGCGGTGGAGAACCTCTACTACGCCGGGTCGACGACCACACCCGGGGTCGGGGTGCCGATGTGTCTGATCAGCGCGGAGAACGTGCTCAGTCGACTGGGGTAGACCGGGGTAGAAGCGGGCTCGGCAGACATGACGGAGCCCCGCACACCCTGAGTCGTGTGCGGGGCTCTCAGCGTCGTCCGGCGTCGCCCGGGGAGCGGGGACTAGTAGATGAAGACCTCGTCGCCCTCGTGGAGCTGGTTGAAGAAGGCGTCCGAGTCGCTGCCACCGAGGTGGATGCAGCCGGCGGAGTCGACGTTCGGGTTGCCCTGGTGGAAGGCATGGCCGGACCAGGTGAAGTACACGGAGTTCGGCATCGGGGCGTCGTTGAACTCGCGGCTGACCTCGTCCTTGACCTTGTAGGTCACGTGGAAGGTGCCGCGCGGGGTCTCGGTGTCCGCGCCCGGGGCGCCGGAGGAGATGTAGACCGGACCGTAGACGGTGTTGCCACCGTCGGTCAGCCAGGCACGGCGACCGTCGAGATCGACGCAGGCCTTCGCGGTGGCGGGGCACGGCGTGTTCGTCGTGTCGTTCCAGGCGTCCTGACGGGCCTGCTCGGCAGCAGCGGCCTCGGCGGCGGCGCGGGCGGCCGCGCGCTCGTCGAGGGCGCCCGGGGCGACGGCGTTGGTGAGGTCGGTGACGCCCTGCTCGTAGACGTCACGGAATTCCTCCGGCACCTGGCCGGACTGCTCCAGAGCACTGTCGTGGGCGTCGAGCGCGCCATCGGTGACCTGCGCACGGAGGTCATCGAGTGGGTTTGCCATGGCGGGGGCGGCACCGAGGCCGGCCAGGGCCGCCGTGGAAGCGCCGACGAGGGCGATGTTCCGGCGGGTGTGGGTGTGGGAGACCGCGCGGTGGCGTCCATGGTAGGTGTAGTTCGTAGTCACGGGGACACACTTTAGCTGTTCAGGGGGTGGTTGACCAGAACTCAGTCGGCTATGGGGCGGCGGTGTCGGCGAATCCCCGGCAGTTCCACAGGTAAAGTACAGGAGGTATGCACCCGTTTTCCGGGGTGTCTGTCCACACTAGGAAGCATGACCGTGCCGCTGACCCACCAGAATCATCAGACAGTTTCCACCCACGACACCCGGGTACTCGTCGTCGATGATGAAGCCAATATCGCCGACCTCATCAAGGCCCGGCTGGAGTTCCAGGACTTCGACGTGCGTACCGCCAACGACGGTGCGTCCGCCCTGGAGATCGCCGAGGACTTCCAGCCGGACGCCTACATCCTCGATGTCATGATGCCGGGGATGGACGGCTTCACCGTGCTCAACAAGCTCCGCGAGGCCGGCGACGAGGCTCCGGTCCTCTTCCTCACCGCCAAGGACGCCGTCGACGACCGTATCCACGGCCTGACCCTCGGTGCCGACGACTACGTCGCCAAGCCCTTCGCCCTGGAGGAGGTCATCACCCGACTGCGGGTGATCCTGCGCCGCGTCCACCCGGAGGAGAAGGAGGACGAGTCACTGATCACCTACGCCGACCTCACCCTCTCCGACGACATGCACGAGGTGACCAAGGGAGGGCAGGTCGTCGACCTCTCGCCGACCGAGTTCAAGCTGCTGCGTTACCTCCTCATCAACGCGGAAGTCGTGGTCTCCAAGGCGAAGATCCTCGACGCGGTGTGGGAGTACGACTTCGGCGGCGACGGCAATGTCGTCGAGTCCTATGTCTCCTACCTGCGTCGGAAGATCGACACGCAGGAACCGCACCTGATCCACACTGTCCGTGGTGTGGGCTACGTGCTGCGCATGCCGCGCAACTAGGACGCAGACGAGCACGCAGACCAACACGCAACTGACGCAGAACTGAGGTACCGACCTGTGGTGAGCATGCGGTCCGGCGGACGGGCGGGGACGAAGGACAGGAGCGCGCGCCGCTATCCGGGTGTCTTCCTGTCCCACTTTCCGCTCCGGGTGTCGCTCGTTCTCGTCATGACGACGATGGCGGCTCTGGGGCTCGCCGTCTCCGGTGCTGTCGTCAGCGGGATGATGCAGCAGTTCCTCACCAACCGGGTGGATGACCAGCTCACCACTGCCACCCATGAGTGGGCGAACGGTCCGGTGGAAGACCTGGAGGCCCAGGCGACCGGTAAGCCGGGGCCGTCGAGTCCGCCGAGCCAGTTCTACGTGGCGACGATCGTCGAGGTCGGACCATTCAAGAAACCGGTCCCCTCCAATAATCCTCAGGAGGGAAGATCCTCCCCGGATGTCTCGACGATCACCGAGGCCACGCCACCGGTGACAGTGCCCGCGAGTGACGGGTCGGAGAACTCCGCGCCGTGGCGGGCCGCCTCTGTGGTCAACGACGACGGGCAGGTCGTCGTCATCGCATTGCCGATGGCGGGCGAGTACCACATCATGAGCCAGCTCCTCGTGGTGCTGGTGACGATCGGCGTCATCGTCCTGGTGCTGCTGGTGGCGGGAAGTCTCTACCTCGTCCGCCGTGCCCTGCAACCGCTGTACCTGGTCGAGCGCACCGCCGGGCGGATCGCCAAGGGGCAGCTCGACGAACGTGTTCCGGAGTGGTCACCGAATACCGAGGTCGGTCGCTTGTCCGGCGCACTCAACCGGATGCTCGCCCAGATCCAGGGCGCGTTCATCGCCACCAACCGTTCCGAGAGGCAGGCGCGCGAGGCCGAGTCGGCGATGCGTCGCTTCATCGGGGACGCCTCCCATGAACTGCGTACCCCACTGACCAGCGTCCGCGGGTATGCCGACCTGTACAAGTCCGGCGCCACCCGGGACGCCGACATGGTCATCGACCGCATCTCTTCGGAGGCCGGCCGGATGAGTCTGCTGGTCGAGGACCTGCTGACCCTGGTGCGCATGGATGAGGGACGCCCGATGCGCCGCGAACCGGTGGATCTGCTGGACCTCGGTATCGCCGCGGTGGAGAACGCCAAGGCCGGCTTCCCGGGCCGCTCCGTGTCCCTGTCCAACCAGACGCGCTCGATCCCGGTGACCATCGGCGATTCCGACCGGCTGCACCAGGTCATCGGAAACCTCATGACGAATGCGCTGCGCCACGGTGGGGCGGACGCCTCGGTGACCCTCAGGCTCACCCAGTCCGACCCTGGCGTCCAGCCGGCGACGGTGGGGGTCGATGTCATCGACGACGGTGCGGGTATCCCGGCCGAGGATGTGCCGCACCTGTTCGAGCGCTTCTACCGTGCCGATGTCTCCCGTTCGCGGGCGTCCGGCGGGTCGGGACTGGGCCTGTCGATCGTCAAGAGTCTGGTCGAGGCCCACGGCGGAACGATCACCGTGGAGAGCGAGCTCGGGGAGGGCACGACATTCCACGTGCGCCTTCCGGCGGCGGCCGAGATGCTCGACGAGAGTGAGATCGAGGAACTCTAGCTGAGCGCCTCGGCGACGAGGCGTCCGACCCATCGGCTGTACGGCAGCTTCTCGTGGGGAATACCGTCGATCTCGATGACCTCGGTGGGGCCACGGTGGGCGGGCGTTCCGGAGGCGGCGTCCTCGTCGGTGAAGGCCCGGGCCCGGTCGGCGGGGATGTAGGCGTCCCGGAGTGTGAGGATCTGGGTGACCGGGACCGTCGAACGGGTCGCGTAGTTCATCAGCGTCGCCATTTCGGGGGAGTCGGCGAGATGCCCGCGCCAGGCGGGGACGATGCGGGTGGCCAGCGGCATGATGCGCCGGAACCCGGTGATGCCGCGGAAGTCCGCGCCGATGCCGACGACGCGTCCGACCCTGCCCTGCAGTTCCGGGGTGCCGGACGCGGCGAGGGCCAGCAGACCACCCTGGGAGTGTCCGACGAGGTCGACGGTGCCGGCGTCCGCAATGATGTTCGCGAGCTTCTCGCGGATTTCGGTGAAGTTACGGCGCAGCGGCATGGTGCCGTGATGGCCGTAGGAGACAGAGAGAACGGGATGGCCGGAGTCCTTCAGTGCGGCGGCGACACCGGTGAAGTTGCTGCGGGAGCCGACCGCACCGTGGACCAGGACGACCGGCCGGGTCGCCGGGTCGTCGGTGCGGGGATAAGGACGCCGGTGGCGGGATTCGGCCCAGGCGTCATCGGGCAGGAGATCGGGCAGTCGGCCCAGAAGTGGAATGTTCACTCCAACTATGGTGCCACCCTCACTCCCGGCGGCGGACCGGTGCCCGGTCGTGGGAGGAGACGGCGCCGATGACAGCGCCGGTGGCCCAGGCCAGCACCGGTCTCACGAGTTTGCATCACCGTTTGATCGGATCCGTGGCAGAGAACTGCTGAATCGGTGACGCAAACTCCGGGTCACATGGTGGTGGAGGAGAAGCGGAGAGCCCTGTCCCCGCGCGTCCTCCCGTCACTCCAGCGTGTCCTCCAGTGCCTCCACCAGCCGGCCGTGCACGATGCGCTGCACTTTCGGGTCCGAGGGCATCTCGTTGTGCAGGACGCGACCGGCACCCAGATCCTGGACGAACTCATTGGTGACCTCGACGGGGACCCGGTCACCGGTGTCATCCGTGGCGTCCGGCTCCAGGAAGCCGGACTCCGGCGGCACGACCGTGGTGTCCACCTTCGTGGCGAAACAGGTGTAGCGCACTCCCGGCCGCGTCTCCGGCGAATAGGACAGGTCCCCCAGCAGCGGCGACCCGACGACCTGCTGCATCCCGGCCACACCCATCATCCGTGTCACCGTCGTCTCGGCGACCTTCGCCGCGAGTTCATTCGCGGAGATCAGCGAGGTCAGCTGTGCACTCATCGTCGTTCCGTGGTGCGGCGCGGACAGCGTGACCAGGTGGTGGACCTTCGTGTCGAAGTCCATCTGGTTGATGAGGTACCGGGCCAGCAGACCACCCTGGGAGTGGGCGACGATGTCGACCTTCTCTGCTCCCGTCGCCGAGAGCACCTGGTCGATGTACGCGCCCACGTCCTTGGCGGACTGGCGGATCTCGCCGGTGCCGTGGCGTCCGTAATCGGGGGCGAAGACCACGAACCCGTCGTCGCGCAGATCGGTGACCAGGTTCTGCCACACCGACTTCGAGGAGATCGTGCCGTGGACCAGAATCACCGGGTACGGCCGGTACGCCGGCGGCTTCGCATGCCACAGGTCGTCGACGTACCCGGCGAAACACTGCCGGGCGCCCATCGGCACCGGCTCCTCTCCCGGCGGCTGCGGGGCCAGCTTGACCAGCCGCGACGTGAACCCGAAGGTGTTGCGCAGCCCGGCCGAGAACGAGGCCAGCTGCTCCGCCCACGAATGCTGCTCCGGATCGGCGGTCTCCTCGGCCGCCGCAGATGTCAGCGCATCGATATACGGGGCGAGGTCGTCGTCGGAGTTGCCGGTGTTCACGGTCTGCTACTCGCTGACGCCGGAGACACCACGGGACTGCAGGCCGAGACGGATTTTCGCGGCCGCCTCCTCCATCTGCACCGGATCGGTCTCGTCCATGCCGAGGGCGTTGGCGAGGTTGTAGCCGGACATGTCGGCGGCGGGGAAGACGTGGATGTGGGTGTGCGGGACCTCGAACCCGGCGATGAGGTAACCGGCGCGCGGGCACCCGAACTGTTCTACGATCGTGGCCCCGACCTCCTGGGCGACTTCGTTGAGATGGGCCCACAGTTCGGGGTCCAGGTCGGTCCAGCGGTCGACCTCCTCGACCGGCACCACGAGGGTGTGCCCGTAGGCCACCGGCTCGATGGTCAGGAAGGCGACGACGGTCTCGTCGCGGTACACGAAACGGCCGGGGATCTCGCCGGCGATGATCTTGCTGAAGACAGATGCCATGCTGCCGATCGTAGTCACACTGGAGCCGTTAAGATCGGAAGTCATGCGCACACTCGTCATCGGCAACGGAGCCCGCGAACACGCCCTGGCCTATTCCCTCTCGCTCGACCCCTCGGTGACGGAGGTGCACGTCGCCCCCGGTAACCCGGGCATCGGTGGCGTGGCAACCCTGCACCCCGGTATCAGGGGGGAGGACGCCGCGGCGGTCGTCGCACTCGCCCGGGAGCTGACCCCGGACCTCGTCGTCATCGGCCCGGAGATCCCGCTGGTCGCCGGTGTCGCCGACGCCCTGCGTGCCGAGGGCTTCGCCGTCTTCGGTCCCTCCGGATCCGCCGCCCGCATCGAGGGCTCCAAGGCCTTCGCCAAGGGGATCATGGCGTCCGCCGGTGTGAAGACCGCCCACGCCGAGGCCGTCGGCCCGGGTGCCTCCGACGAGGAGATCGGTGCCGCGATCGACCGCTTCGGACCGACCTGGGTCGTCAAGGATGACGGACTCGCCGGCGGCAAGGGCGTGGTGGTCACCCCCGACCGCACCGCCGCGGTGCAGCACGTCCACGATGTCCACGCCGCCGGTAACCCGGTCCTGCTCGAGAGCTTCCTCGACGGCCCTGAGGTCTCCCTGTTCTGCCTGGTCGACGGCGAGACCGTCGTCCCGCTGCTGCCCGCCCAGGACCACAAGCGTGTCCGCGACAACGACGAGGGCCCGAACACCGGCGGCATGGGTGCCTACACCCCGCTGCCCTGGCTTCCGACCGACGGTGTGCAGCGCATCGTCGACGAGGTCTGCGTTCCCGTCGCGAAGCAGATGGTGAAGGAGGGCTGCCCGTTCTCCGGTCTGCTCTACGCCGGTCTGGCCTGGGGTTCGGACGGTCCCGCAGTCGTCGAGTTCAACTGCCGCTTCGGTGACCCGGAGACCCAGGCCGTCCTCGACCTGCTGAAGACCCCGATCGGCGGTGTGCTGGCCGCCGTGGCGAACGGTACCCTGGCTGACCTGCCCCCGCTGGAGTGGGAGGACGGGTACGCGGTGACTGTCGTCCTCGCCGCCGGAGGCTACCCGGAGGCACCGGTGACCGGTGTGCCGATCGAGGGTGCCGCAGCCGGTGACGGGGGCCGTGGCGTCCGCGCCGCCGGCGTCGCCGAGGATCCGGCGCGGGAGGGCGGCCTGGTGTCCGCCGGTGGCCGCGTCCTCAATGTCATCGGTCGCGGGGCGACCCTGGAGGAGGCCCGCGCGAAGGCCTACGCCGAGCTGGAGACCATCGACCTGCCCGGTGGCCACTACCGTTCCGACATCGGCCTCGCCGCCGTCGAGGGCCGGATCGCGATCCCGGAGTAGCGCATGCGTCGGCATTCCCTGACCACACTCGCCGCCACAGCTGCCGCCGTTCTCGCCCTCGCCGCCTGCGGCAACGATGAGCCGACCGACACCTCCGAGGTCGCCCCGATGCTCCTCGCCGAGGAGGACGCACCGGCGGGCTACACGTGGAACAGCGTCTCCGAGGTGCTCACCGATTCCGGCGACGACCTCGGCCAGCAGCTGGACGCCGCGATGGCGGGTGTGACGACCGAACCGGAATCCTGCGCGGCCCTGGTGCCGAGCTCCGACTCGATCATCGCGGAACTCTACGACCATCAGGATGCCGTCGACGCCGTCGAGTTCCTCCCGGACGACGAGAATGATCCGGCGGTCATCGACGCGATCGTGTCCACCGCCGATGCCGGGGACACCGCCGACCTGGCGTCCGGGGAGATCGATGCCGGGGACTGCGGCGACTTCACCCGCACGGACTCCTCCGGCACGGAGACGACCTTCCACGCCACCGTGCAGAAGGCCTCGGTCGCCGACACCGACGACACCTCCGTCATCACCGTGCTCAGTGATTCCGCGACGCCCGGTGAGGAACTGGTCACCACCGTCGTCGGCACAGTCGATGACGTGCACTTCCGCGTCACCGCGGCAGGGGTCACCGACGTCGAGCTGCTCACCGAACTCGCCGAGAAGCAGGTCGCGCAGATCACCGGGACCCAGGAAGGGCAGGAGTAGATGTTCGGCAGGAAATCGTCGAAGACCCGACGGCAGTGGAAGGACGCCCCTGACCCGGGGACGGAGAGTATTGCTCCGGCCCGGCACCCGGACGCGGAGGCGGCGTCCTCGGTAGTGCGCCGGGTGTTCGTCGAGGTCGGTGGTGAGGATGTCGACGACTTCGATGTCGACGTCTCCGCGACGACCGGTCCGCTCACCGTGCGGTTGGAGGCGGTGTGGCACGGGACCGTCGCCCCGACGGCGGGGCTTGGGGCCGGGTCCGGTGTGGACACCGCGCTGAACAGCTGGAACGCGGGACACACGGTACCGCGGGCGTACGCCAGACTGGACGACTCCGACCAGATCCGGGTCTGTGCCGACAGTGTGATGACCTGCGGTGCCGGGGTGACCGTGCAGCAGCTCGACGAATGGATGCGCCGGGCGCTCGCCGGCCTGTCGGCGCTGCGGGAGTACCTCGGGCAGCGGTGGCCGGGCGCGGCGACCGACGCAGTCGCGGCACCCGTCGGGCAGGTCGCCGACGGCGACATCACCGCGCTCGTCGTCGACGGCAACCCCTACGGACTGCTCGGGGGCAAGACTCCGGCGGTGCTCCTGCCGCGGATCGGGGTCGAGGTCGTGGGCCGGACCGAGGTGAAGGAGTCGGGTGTGTCCGGTCGGCGCGGCAACGGCTATCTGCGTTTCGCCGACGGTCCTGACGTCGCGCTGCACGACGGCACCCTCAGTGTCTCCTCCGGCATCGCTCTCGGTACCCCGGGCAGCCTCGACCCGGACACGGTGGACTGGCTGCATGCATTGTGCGGCCGGGTCAACGCGCTGTCCGGGAGCGTCGTTGCGGTGTTCGACGGGGCGAACCTCACCTGTGCAGTCCACCGTCCGGTCGGGTCCGGGCTCTCGGACGCACAGCTCACCGATGCGGTGACCCGCGACCGGGTAGCGGTGCGGGAGACCGTGCTGATGCTGCTCTCCGAGATCCGGGAGGACAGCGCGGGCACAGACGGCGTCGAGGACGGGTCCGCCGATGCCTGAGGGGCATGTCATCCACCGCCTCGCCACGGGATTGACCACCAGGTTCGGTGGTGAGGAAGTGTCGGTGGTGTCGCCACAGGGGCGGTTCGCCACCGAGGCGTCCCTGCTCGACGGGTCGGTGCTCACCGACGCCGAGGCCTGGGGAAAGCACCTCTTCGTGCACTTTACAGCGGGCACGGTCCATATTCACCTCGGCCTGATCGGCACGCTGCAGTTCGAGCCCCTCGCCGCCCCGCGCGGGCAGGTGCGGCTGCGCATCGCCGATGACACGGTCGCCGCCGACCTGCGCGGCCCGCAGCGGTGTGCCCTGGTCACCCCGGTCGAGGAGGACGCCGCGGTCGCGAAACTCGGTGTCGACCCGTTGCGCGTCGTCGGTGGGGGCACCCCGGCCGGGGAACTCAACGCACGGAAGCTGGAGACGGCACTGGCGAAGACCCGACGCTCGTCGAAGCCCGTCGGGGCGCTGCTCATGGACCAGGCGCTCTACGCCGGTGTGGGCAGTATCTACCGCACCGAGGTGCTTTTCCGGCTGGGCATCGATCCGACGCGTCCGGGGAAGTCCCTGACCACGGCGGAGCTGGACGAGATCTGGTCGGACATGGTCGACCTCATGACCTACGGCGAGGTGGCAGGACGGATCGACACCGTCCGCCCGGAGCACACGCCGGAGGCAATGGGGCGTCCGCCACGCAAGGACGACCACGGGGGAGAGGTGTACGTGTACCGACGCGCCGGGTTGCCCTGCCTGGTGTGCGGGACGCCGGTCGAGACGGGGGAGATGGCAGGGCGGAAGATCTACTGGTGTCCGGTGTGCCAGCGGGGTTGACCAGACCCCCGTCGTAGATTTGTGAGCGACAGCACATTAGTGTGGTGTCGTTAACTCTTGACCGATCCAGTGGCGCACCCCATCGCCGCCCGACCTCACGGAGCCTTCATGTACCAACCTGATCTGGCACCGGTCGCGGACAACACCTTCCTGTCCGCGCTCGTCGCTCTCCTGCCCCTTCTCACGGTGTTCCTCACCCTCGGCGTCCTGAAATGGCGTGCCCACTGGGCTGGCCTGGCGGCACTCGCCGTCGCGCTCGTCATCGCGGTCGCCGCCTACGGCATGCCCGCTGACCTGGCGGGACTGTCCGCCACCCAGGGTGCGGTCTTCGGACTGTTCCCGATCCTGTGGATCGTCATCGCCGCGATCTGGTTCTACGAGATCACCGTCAAGGCGGGGAGGTTCCAGGATCTCCGCGCGGTCATCGACAGTATCTCGGACGATCCCCGCATCCAGGCCATCCTCATCGCCTTCTGCTTCGGCGGCATGCTCGAGGCGCTCGCCGGTTTCGGCGCGCCGCTGGCGATCACCGGTGTGATGCTCCTGGCCGTCGGCTTCCCGCGCATGCGTGCAGCCGTCGCCGTCCTCGTCGCGAACACCGCCCCGGTGGCCTTCGGCGCCATCGCCACCCCCGTGATCACCGCCGGCAACCTCACCGGCATCGACTACGAGCACATCGGTGCGATCATCGGTCGGCAGACGCCGCTCCTCGCTCTCGTCGTCCCGCTGTTCCTCCTGATCATCGTGGACGGACGTCGCGGCCTCAAGAACTGCTGGCCCGTCGCCCTGGCCGTCGGTGCCGTTTTCGCCGCCGCCCAGTTCCTGGCGTCCAACCACATCTCGGTCGAGCTCACCGACATCATCTCGTCGCTGGCGGGTCTGGCGACCGCCGTGATCGTGCTGCGCTTCTGGTCCCCGCAGGGCACCGCGGAAGCCACGGAGCGTCTCGGCATGGAGCGGGAGAAGGAGGACGCCGAGGCTACCGGCGAGAACGCGCAGATCGCGAAGGACGCCATGGGGGAGCGGGACACTGACCGCGAGCTCACCGGCGGTCGTATCGCCATGGCTCTGTTCCCTTACCTGCTGGTCGTCGCGGTCTTCAGTTTCGCGAAGCTGTGGACTCCGCTGAAGGACTTCCTGGCGGACACTGACCTCAGCTTCGGCTGGCCCGGACTCGACGGTGATGTGGCCACGGCGTCCGGGGAAGTCTCGACCGCCACGGTCTTCAGCTTCCAGTGGCTGTCGTCGCCGGGATCACTGCTGCTGATCTGTGGCGTCATCGTGGCGCTGGTGTACCGCTACCCGCTGACGAGCGCGGCGAAGCTCTACGTCGACAACGTGGTCAAGATGCGCTGGACGATCCTCACCGTCGTCTCGGTGCTGTCACTGGCCTATGTGATGAACCTGTCGGGTCAGACCATCACCGTGGGCACCTGGATCGCCGGTGCCGGTGCAGCCTTCGCGTTCTTCGCCCCGGTCCTCGGCTGGCTCGGTACCGCGGTGACCGGTTCGGACACGAGTGCCAACGCCCTGTTCGCCACGCTGCAGCAGACCGCCGCCGAGGGTGCGGACCTGGATCCGGCGCTGATGGTGGCGTCCAACACCTCCGGTGGCGTGGTCGCCAAGCTCATCAGCCCGCAGAACCTGGCGATCGTCGCGACGGCGGTGGGACTCGTCGGCAAGGAGTCCGTGATCCTGCGCAAGGTCGTGTGGTGGAGCATCGGCATGCTGGTCGCACTCTGCCTGCTCAACGGCCTGCAGTCGGGAATCCTAGAAGGTATGCTGCCGTAGGTTCAGACCAGGCGTACCATAGTTTCACATGGTTACACGTCAGTTCCCGCACCCGTCCGAGATCCTTGAGCTCATGCAGTTCAAGAAGCCCGAGTTCAACGCGAAGAAGCGTCGGTTGGAGAAGGCCCTCACCATCTACGACCTGAGGAAGATCGCGAAACGCCGGACCCCGGCGTCCGCCTTCGACTACACCGACGGCGCCGCGGAGGGCGAGATCTCCCTCGCCCGTGCGCGCCGGGCTTTCGAGGATGTCGAGTTCCACCCGTCGATCCTCAGGGACGCCTCCCACATCGACACCACCACCGAGATCCTCGGCGGCACCTCGGCGCTGCCGTTCGGTATCGCACCGACCGGATTCACCCGCCTGATGCAGACCGAGGGGGAGATCGCCGGTGCCGGTGCCGCCGCGTCCGCCCGCATCCCGTTCACGCTGTCCACGCTCGGCACCACCTCCATCGAAGATGTCAGGGCCACCAACCCGGCCGGCCGCAACTGGTTCCAGCTCTACGTCATGAAGGACCGGGACATCTCCTACGGTCTTGTCGAACGTGCCGCGCAGGCCGGCTACGACACCCTCTTCTTCACCGTGGACACCCCCGTCGCCGGCAACCGCATGCGCGACACCCGCCACGGTTTCTCCATCCCGCCGCAGCTCACGGCGAAGACCATTCTGGACGCCATCCCCCGGCCCTGGTGGTGGATCGACTTCCTCACCACCCCGCCGCTGGAGTTCGCGTCCCTGTCCTCGACCGGCGGTACCGTCGGCGAGCTGCTGGATTCCGCGATGGATCCGACGATCAACTTCAAGGATCTCGAGATCATCCGGGAGATGTGGCCGGGCAAGATCGCCGTGAAGGGCGTCCAGAATGTCGAGGACTCGGTGACGCTCGCCGAGCTCGGGGTGGATGCCGTCGTCCTGTCCAACCACGGCGGACGCCAGCTCGACCGTGCCCCTGTGCCGTTCCAGCTGCTCCCCTCGGTGCGGGACGCTGTGGGCGATGACATGGAGCTCATCGTCGACACCGGCATCATGAACGGTGCGGACATCGTCGCCGCCATGGCGCTCGGCGCGGACTTCACCCTCATCGGCCGTGCCTACCTGTACGGGCTCATGGCCGGAGGACGCGAGGGCGTGGACCGCACCATCTCGATCCTGCAGTCCCAGATCGAGCGCACCATGAAACTGCTGCAGGTCAACACCATCGGTGAGCTGACCCCGGAGCATGTCACCCAGCTCTCCCGCTTCAACCGGGTGGAGAAGCCTGGCCAGCAGGTGCTGTAGCCCCGGTCATCGAGATCACGCCACGCCCATGGTGCAGGTCTCGGACGTGTTCGCATCATCGTGGGCGGGGACGGTCACTTCGGTGTGGTCGATGTCCCCGGGATCGCAGGTACCGTCATCGGATATGTTGCTGAGAACCGGTGGCGTCGAGGTCCGGGCGTCGGCAGGGGGTCTCGGAGGAGGAGTCGTCGTCCGACGAACATGCAGTCAACACGAGGGCGGCGACGGTGAGGGAAACGTCGAGGAATGGGAGGTGCAGCGCAGAGCGGAGAGAACGCATGGCCCCTCCCCACGGGAGCAGCACCCCGTCCCATGGGGCGTACACAATCATGACGGATCTGGCCTTGCCGTTGTCTGCGTCCTCCAGAAACGTGATGATCGGGTACAGATTCGGGTGACCGCAGGCACGGTGGCAGCAGTTGCCGCACCATGTGGGATACTGGAACGCGTGGCTGACAAGAAGAAGATCTCCAATGTCCTGGCTGACCGCTACGCCTCTCCTGAGCTGACCCGCATCTGGAGCCCCGAGGACAAGATCCTCGCCGAGCGCCGGCTGTGGATCGCCGTGATGAAGGCCCAGAAGGAGATGGGGGTGGATATCGCCGACGGTGCCGTCGAAGACTACGAGCGCGTCATCGAGACCATCGACCTCGCCTCCATCGCCGAGCGGGAGAAGGTCACCCGCCACGACGTCAAGGCCCGCATCGAGGAGTTCAATGCGCTGGCCGGTCACGAGGACATCCACAAGGGCATGACCTCCCGCGACCTCACCGAGAACGTGGAGCAGCTGCAGATCCGCCGCTCCCTCGAGATCGCCCGCGACAAGGCCGTCGCCGTCCTCGCCCGCATCGCGACCCGCGCCGGGGAGTACAAGACCCTCGTCATGGCCGGCCGTTCCCACAACGTCGCCGCCCAGGCCACCACCCTCGGCAAGCGGTTCGCGTCCGCCGCCGACGAGCTCATGCTCGGCATTGAGCGCATCGAGGACCTGCTGTCCCGCTACCCGCTGCGCGGCATCAAGGGCCCGATGGGCACCAGCCAGGACATGCTGGACCTTCTCGGCGGCGACGTGGACAAGCTCGCCGAGTTCGAGAAGAAGATCGCCGAGGAGCTCGGTTTCTCCCGCATCTTCGACTCCGTCGGCCAGGTCTACCCGCGTTCCCTTGACTTCGACGCCCTCTCCGCCCTGGTGGAGACCGGTGCCGCGATGTCGTCCCTGTCGATGACCATCCGCCTCATGGCCGGCAACGAGACCGTCACCGAGGGATTCAAGGAGGGCCAGGTCGGTTCCTCCGCCATGCCGCACAAGATGAACGCCCGCTCCTGCGAGCGCGTCGGCGGCATGCAGATCATCCTCCGCGGCTACATGACCATGGCCTCCGACCTCGCCGGTTCCCAGTGGAACGAGGGCGACGTCTTCTGCTCGGTCGTCCGCCGTGTCGCTCTGCCGGACGCCTTCTTCGCCTTCGACGGTCAGTGCGAGACCTTCCTCACCGTCCTCGACGAGTTCGGTGCGTTCCCCGCGATGATCGACCGTGAGCTGGAGCGTTACCTGCCGTTCCTCGCCACGACCCGTATTCTCATGGCCGCGGTGCGCGCCGGAGTCGGCCGGGAGACCGCCCACGAGGTCATCAAGGAGAACGCCGTCGCCGTCGCACTGAACATGCGCGAGAACGGTGGCGGACAAGACCTCGTCGCCCGCCTCGCCGCCGATGAGCGTCTCCCGCTGGACGCCGACGCCCTCACCGCGGCCTTGGCCGACCGTCACGCCTTCATCGGT
The DNA here is from genome assembly GCF_006539825.1 of Corynebacterium variabile. Classification (GTDB taxonomy): domain Bacteria; phylum Actinomycetota; class Actinomycetes; order Mycobacteriales; family Mycobacteriaceae; genus Corynebacterium; species Corynebacterium variabile. Next base: position 58,332 of record NZ_BJNT01000008.1, on the reverse strand, counting down.
GCGGCGGAGGACCAGACCGCCCGCGTCCTCGCCCGCGTCGCCGCCGTCGTCGCCAAGTACCCGGACGCCGCCGCCTACACCCCCGGCGATATCCTCTAGGGCGTTTCAGGACGGCGCCGGCGATCCTGCAGGGTTGCCTGTCCATGCTGGTCACAGCACGAATCTGTCGCATACGCTGGGGATATGACCACCGCACATCCGGGCGAAGCCCATCCGACCTCCGTCAACGCGAAACTCAACACCCTGCGGGCCGGGGTGCTGGGTGCCAACGACGGCATCGTCTCGACCTCCGCCCTGCTGCTAGGCGTCATCGCCTCCGGGGCGGGGTCCACCGCGATCTTCACCGCGGGCATGGCTGCTGCCGTCGCGGGTGCGGTCTCGATGGCTCTGGGGGAGTACGTTTCCGTCTCCGCACAGCGCGACAGCGAGAAGTCGTTGATCGCCAAGGAAACCGGCGAGTTGACGGACATGCCGGCCGAGGAGACCGAGGAGATGGCGGGGATCCTCCGGGGTTACGGCATCTCGGCAGAGACGGCGGAGAAGGCCGCCGCGGAAATCCAGGCGGGGGATCCGCTGCGGGCCCACCTGCAGCTGGAACTCGGTATCGACGAGGAGGACCTCACCAGCCCCTGGGCCGCGGCCGGATCCTCGGCGGTGTCGTTCATCCTCGGGGCGCTGCTGCCGATGCTGGCGGTCCTGATAGCCCCGCACAGTGTGGCTGCGGTCGTCGTGACCGTGGTGACGCTGCTCGCTCTCGCGGTGACCGGTGCAGTCTCCGCGCGGCTCGGCGGGAACCCGGTGGGGAAGTCCGTCGCCCGCCTCGTCATCGGCGGTGCACTGGGACTCGCGGCGACCTACGCGGTCGGCTCGTTGTTCGACGTCTGACGGACGTCTAGACGACCAGCGCGTCGAGCAGAAGCCAGGTACCGAAGACCGTGAGGAAGAGCCCGGAGGCCACACTGACCGCCATGCTCAGCCGGGGACGCGAGCGCAGCAGGGAGCGGGCGGCCACCGCCACGCCGGAGTAGACGACGAGGATCTCGAGGATGAAGATACCGCCGAGCAGGAGGATCTGGACACCGGAGGCCCAGCCTCCCTCGGTGAGGAACTGGGGGAGCAGGGCGAGCAGCAGCATGAGGCCCTTGGGGTTGATGCCGCTGACGCCCATGCCGTGCAGGTACTGCCGCAGACTGCCGCTGCGGTCGGCGGACTCTGTGCCCGTCACCGCGACGAGCGTCCCGTCGCCGGATGTCACCCCGAGTAGCGTGCTCACGCCGAGCCAGAGGATGTAGGACGCCCCGACCACGGTCAGTGCCGTGAGAATCCCGGGGGAGGACGCCACCACGGCGCCTACGCCCATGGCAATCACCGACACGACGACGACGTATCCACTGGCCAGTCCGAGGATCGGCGCAACGATGGACCGGGACCGGAGGCCCGCGGTGATGGCGTAGGCCCAGTCGGCGCCGGGCATGAGTGAGAAGAGGCCGGCGGTGAGTGCGAACTGGAGGACGAGTGCTGTTTCCACGCGTCACAAGTTTATTGCGGGTTCCCGGGGAGGTGTTCCTGAGTTTTCGTCGGTTGGGACGGTAACGTGCAATAATATTGCGTATGGATGCCGTTGACAGGGAAATAATGTCGTACCTTCAGCGGGACGGTCGGATGAGTGTCACCGATCTCGCCCGGAAGGTCCGGCTCAGCGTCTCCGCCTGCCACCGCAGGGTGAAGGATCTCGAGAGCTCCGGGGCGATCCGCGGCTACCATGCCGAGATCGCCCCCGAAGCGCTCGGACTGGGCTTCGAGGCTCTCGTCATGGTGACGATGGGGCGGACCGACCAGGCCACTGTCGCGGCCTTCGAGAAGGCGGTCGCCGCTGAGCCGGCCGTCATCTCCGCAGAGCGGCTCTTCGGCGAGACAGACTTCATCCTGCGGACGCTCAGCCGGGACCTCGCCGGCTACCAGGAGCTCTACGACACGGTGCTCGGCACCCTGCCCGGGGTGGAACGGCTGACCTCCACCATGGTCATGAAGCGCATAGACACCGGTGCCCCCGGTCCGCGGTTGTAGACGCGGGCCGGGGGGGGGGCATGGTGGAGTCGCTGCAGCGGCGGAGTACTACTCCACGACGACGAGCAGGTCGCCGCCCTCCACCTTGGTCGGCTGGGTCATGACGACGCGGGCGACCTTGCCGGCGACCGGAGCGGTGATCGACGCCTCCATCTTCATGGCCTCGATGACGGCCACGGCGTCGCCGGCCTCGACCTCGTCGCCGACCTTCGCGGTGACGGTCACCGCACCGGCGAACGGTGCGGCGACATGGCCGGCCACGGCAGGATCGGCCTTCTCGGCGGCGGCGGTGACGGACTCGACGGACCGGTCACGCACCCGCATCGGGCGGATCTGGCCGTTGACGTTCATCACGACCTGACGCATGCCCTTCTCGTCGGGCTCACCCACGGCATCCAGGCGCACCACCATCGGCGGGTTGCCCTTGATCCGCACGGCGGTCTCCTCGCCTTCCTGGAGGCCGTAGAAGAACTGGCGGTCGGTGAGCACGGAGACATCGCCGAACTGACGCTCGTGCTCGGCGAAGCCCTTCGACTCCTTCGGGAAGAGCAGGCGGCTCAGCGCATCACGACGCTCGTCGGAGGATTCACCATTGAGGTGCGCCTCCTCCTCGGCCGGAACCTCGGTGACGCGGGACGCGGTCGAGGCACGACCTTCCAGAGCCTTCGTGCGCAGCGGCTCGGGCCAGCCACCGGGCGGGGTGCCCAGCTCACCGCGCAGGAAGGCGATGACGGACGCCGGGATGTCGTACTTCTGCGGGTCCGCGGCGAACTCCTCGACGGTCACACCGGCACCGACGAGGTGCAGCGCGAGGTCACCGACGACCTTGGAGGACGGGGTAACCTTGGTCGGCCGGCCGAGCAGCTTGTTGACGCCCGCGTAGGCGTCCTCGATGAGCTCGAACCGGTCGCCGAGGCCGAGGGCGGTGGCCTGGGTCCGCAGGTTGGACAGCTGGCCACCCGGGATCTCGTGGGTGTACACGCGACCCGTCGGGCCGGCCAGTCCGGACTCGAAGGGGCTGTACAGGGTGCGCACGGCCTCCCAGTAGGGCTCCAGGGAGTTCACCGCGTCCAGCGAGATGCCGGTGTCCCGGTCGGTGTGTGCGAAGGCCGCGACGATGGCGGACAGTGACGGCTGGGAGGTGGTCCCGGCCATCGCGGCGGACGCGCCGTCCACCGCGTCCGCACCTGCCTGGGCAGCGGCGAGGTAGGTCGCGAGCTGTCCGCCGGCGGTGTCGTGGGTGTGGACGTGGACCGGCAGGTCGAAGTTCTTCCGCAGGGCGGTCACCAGGGTGGACGCTGCCTGCGGGCGGAGCAGTCCGGCCATGTCCTTGATCGCCAGGACGTGCGCGCCGGACTCCACGATCTGTTCGGCGAGCTTCAGGTAGTAGTCGAGGGTGTAGAGGTCCTCGGCCGGGTTGGAGAGGTCACCGGCGTAGGCCATGGCGACCTCGGCGACGCCGGTGCCGGTCTCCAGTACCGCGTCGATGGCGGTGCGCATCTGGTCGATGTCGTTGAGGGCATCGAAGATGCGGAAGATGTCTACACCGCTTTTCGCGGCCTCGGCGACGAACGAACGGCAGACCACGTCGGGGTACGGGGTGTAGCCGACGGTGTTGCGGCCGCGCAGCAGCATCTGGATGTTCGTGTTCGGCATGGCCTCGCGCAGCTGGCCCAGGCGCTCCCACGGGTCCTCGTGGAGGAACTGCAGGGCGACGTCGTAGGTCGCACCACCCCAGGCCTCGACGGACAGCAGCTCCGGGGTCAGCCGGGCGACGGCCTCCGCGGCGTCCACCAGGGCGGTGGTGCGCACGCGGGTGGCCAGCAGGGACTGGTGTGCGTCACGGAAGGTCGTGTCGGTGACGGCCAGGGCCTCCTGGGCACGCAGCTGACGGGCGAACTCGGCGGGGCCGACCTCGAGCAGGCGGTCGCGGCAGCCCAGCGGCAGCGGCGGCGCCATGAGACCTTCACCGGCGGTGGTCGCGTCCTTCACCGGCACGACCGACGGCAGCTTGCGGTGGGGGACCAGATCGGTCGGCCGCTCACCGTTTGGCCGGTTGACGGTCACGTCGGCGAGGTAGTCGAGCAGCCGTCCGGCCTCGTCGTCGGCCGGCGGGGCCTGCAGCAGCCACGGGTGGTCGGCGATGAAGGACGTGGAGATGCGGTGGTGCTGGAAGTCGTCCTCCCGCAGCAGGGCCCGCAGGAAGCCGATGTTGGTTGCGACACCGGAGACGGTGAACTCGTTGAGCGCGCGCTGGGCACGGGTGACCGCCTGGGCGAAGTCCGCGCCACGGCAGGTCATCTTCACCAGCATCGAGTCGAAGTGCGCGGTGATCTCGCCACCGAGGGACGCCGCACCGTCGAGACGCACGCCCGCTCCGCCCGGGGAGCGGTACGCGGTGATGACGCCGGTGTCCGGGCGGAAACCGTTGTTCGGGTCCTCGGTGGTGATGCGGGTCTGCAGGGCCGCACCGCGCAGCTCGATGCTGTCCTGGCTGAGGCCCAGATCCGCGAGGGACGCACCGGCGAGGATGTTCATCTGCGACTTCACCAGGTCGACGGAGGTGACCTCCTCGGTCACCGTGTGCTCGACCTGGATGCGTGGGTTCATCTCGATGAAGACGTGGTTCTCGTTCTCGTCGACGAGGAACTCCACGGTGCCGGCACCGTAGTAGTTGATCGACTCACAGAACTTCACCGCGTCCGCGCAGATCCGGTCGCGCAGTTCGGCGGAGATGTGCTGTGCCGGGGCGATCTCCACGACCTTCTGGTGGCGGCGCTGCAGGGAGCAGTCGCGCTCGAAGAGGTGGATGATGTTGCCCTGGGTGTCACCGAGGATCTGGACCTCGATGTGCTGGGGGTTGATCACCGCACGCTCGATGTAGACACGGCCGTCACCGAAGGCGGCGGCTGCCTCACGGGACGCCTCGGCAGCCTTCTCGGCCAGCTCGTCGGGGGAAGCGACGAAGCGCATACCGCGTCCTCCACCACCGGCGACGGCCTTGACGAACAGCGGGTAGGTGCGTCCTTCCGCGAAGGAGACGAGCTCGTCGATGTCCTCGCTGGGGGCTGAGTCGTCGAGGATCGGCAGGCCGGCTTTGCGCGCGGCCTCGACCGCGGCGGACTTGTCACCGGTGAGGTCCAGGGTCTCCGGGGACGGGCCGATGAAGGTGATGCCGTTGGCGGCACACTTCCGGGCGAGTTCGGCGTTCTCCGAGAGGAAGCCGTAACCCGGGTAGACGGCGTCCGCCCCGGTCTGCTTCGCGGCCCGGATGATCTCGTCGATGTCGAGGTAGGCCTTGACGGGCGACCCCTCGGTGCCGATGCGCACGGCTTCGTCGGCGAAGGAACGGTGGAAGGAGTTGCGGTCCTCGCGGGGGTACACCGCGACGGTCTGTGCACCGGTCTCGTAGGCGGCGCGGAAGGCGCGGACGGCGATCTCACCGCGGTTGGCGACGACGATCTTCTCGAAGGAGGGCAGTGAAGGGGAGGCCATGTGAGGCGCGTCCTTTCTGGTTGCGTGGAGTGGTACGCGAACCGCCCGCACTGGACCGGGTGGTGCCGGTGCCGGGGCGGGCGGTGTGCGATCCGTTCCCCAGGTTACTCAGGCATGGGGACCGGACAGTGGAGCAGGGGGAGTGGTCAGGCTTCAACCGACCGCTGTGCCTCGCCGTTGTAGGCGGACAGCGGGCGGATGAGGGCGTTGCTCTCGTTCTGCTCCGCGATGTGGGCGGTCCAGCCGACCACGCGGGCGATCACGAAGATCGGGGTGAAGAACGGGATGTCGATGCCGAGCATGTAGTAGGTAGGACCGGCCGGGAAGTCCAGGTTCGGCTGGATGCCGGTGCGCTTGTCCATCGCGGCCTGCATGTTCTCGTACATGTCGACCCACTTCTGGCCGTCGTGGTTGGCGGCGGTGCGGCGCATCGCGGCTTCCATCGACGGGACACGGGAGTCGCCGCGCTTGTACACGCGGTGACCGAAGCCCATGATCTTCTCCTTGTTGTCGGCCTTGTTCAGCACCCACTCCTCGGCCTTGGCCGGGTCATCGACCTCGAGGAAGTTGTGCATGACGGCCTCGTTGGCGCCACCGTGCAGCGGGCCCTTCAGCGCGCCGATCGCACCGGTGACCGCGGAGTAGGTGTCCGCGGTGGTGGACGCGATGACGCGGCCGGTGAAGGTGGACGCGTTGAAGGAGTGCTCCGCGTAGAGGGTGAGGGACTGGTCGAAGGCCTCGACGTCCGCCGGGTGGGTGGCGGGGGAGCCCTCTTCGTCACCGAAGGCCATGTAGAGGTAGTTCTCCGCGATGGACCGCTCCGGGTCCGGCGCGATGAATTTCTGGCCGCGACGGCGGCGCATGTCCCAGGCGATGACGGTCGGCATCTTCGCCAGCAGGCTCAGGCCGATGCGGCGGACACCGTCGCCGGAGTGGTCGTCGGCCTCGGGGTCCTGGGTTCCGAGCCAGGACGCCGCGGTGCGGCAGACGTCCATCGGGTGGCAGTCGTCCGGGAGGCCGGCGATGATGTCGAGCAGGGCCTGCGGGACCTCACGCTCGGAGCGCTCGGTCTTCGCGAAGGCGGCCTTCTGCTCCACGGTCGGCAGTTCGCCGTTCCACAGCAGGTAGGCGACATCCTCGAAGGTGCAGTTCGCGACCAGTTCCTGGACCGGGTAGCCGCGGTACGTCAGGGAGTTGGTCTCCGGGACGACCTTGGACACGGCGGTGTAGTCGACGACGACGCCGGCGAGGCCCTTCTTGATGTCGATGTTCTCTTCGCTCACGGTAGTGGCTCCTCTCATGGAGTGGGGTGGTCCCCCGTTGGGTGTGGTTGTGGTGCCGTGTGCCGGTCAGGCAGCGCTGGTAACTGCCGGCTCCTGCCGGCAGCTGTTACTTGCTGGGGTCGTAGCTCTCGCGGGAGTAGGTGAAGACGCCCTGGTCGAACTCGTTGTACTCGTCGTAACGGAGCAGTTCGTAGAGACGGGAACGGTGCTGCATGCGCTCCAGCCATTCCTTCTGCGTGCCGGTCTCGGCGATGTCGCCGAGCGCTTCCTCGACCTGGCCCATGGCGATACGCAGGGTGGTCACCGGGTAGATCACGGCGTTCATGCCGAGATCCTCCAGCTCCCGGGCGGACAACAGCTCGGACTTGCCGAACTCGGTCATGTTCGCCAGCAGCGGGATGTCCACTGCGGCGCGGAACTTCGCGAACTCCTCCGGGGTGTGCAGGGCCTCGGTGAAGATGAGGTCCGCACCGGCGTCGGCGTAGGCCTTGGCACGCTCGATGGCGGAGTCGATGCCCTCGACTCCGGCGGCGTCGGTCCGGGCGCAGATGACGAACTGGTCGTCGCGGCGCTCCTTCACGGCGGCACCGATGCGGCGGAGCATGACGTCGGTCGGGACAACCTCCTTGCCGTCGAGGTGACCGCAGCGCTTCGGGTTGACCTGGTCTTCGAGGTGGCAGCCGGCGACACCGGCGTCCTCGAACTCCGAGATCGTGCGGGCGGCGGACATCGGCTCACCGAAGCCCGTGTCGGCGTCCACCAGGACCGGCAGGTCAGTGGCGCGGGCGATCTGGCGTGCCCGGCCGGCGACCTCGGTCAGGGTGGTCAGCCCGATGTCCGGCAGGGCCAGATCAGCGGCGACGACGGCACCGGAGACGTAGACACCCTCGAAGCCCTTCTCCTGGATCGCGCGGGCGACCAGCGGGGAGAACGCACCCGGCAGGCGGGTGATCTCCGAGCCGTTCAGCGACGCGCGGAAAGCCCTGCGACGGTCGGTCGGGGTGACGTTGCTGGAGTACAGGCCCGTCATCAGAGGATGCCCTCGGGGATGGTCGGGGCCTTCGCCAGGACCTCGGGATCGAAGGTGACGGTGAGCTGGTCGAGCTCATCGGCGCCGAGGGACGCGGCGTTGCGGGCGGCCTCCAGGAAGCGCTCCTGCTCCTTCTCGGCGACAAGACCATCGGCCAGCTTGCGGAACTTGCCCTCGTACTGGGAGCGGTCGAAGGGGTGCTCGCCCAGCGGGTGGGCGTTGGCGACGGCCAGCTCGTCCTCGATGACGGTGCCGTCCTTGAGGGTGACGACAGCCTTGGCGCCGAAGGCCTTCACCTGCGGGTCGTTGGAGTGGTAGCGACGGGTCCACTCCGGGTCCTCGACGGTGGAGATCTTGTTCCACAGCTCGATGGTGGACGCGGTGTGGGCGCGGTCCGGGGAGTAGGAGGTGTTGTAGTCCCACACGCCGTCCTCGAGGGCCACGGCGAAGATGTACATCACCGAGTGGTCGAGGGTCTCGCGGGAGGCGTCCGGATCGAACTTCTGCGGGTCGTTCGCACCGGTACCGATGACGTAGTGGGTGTGGTGGCTGGTGTGCAGCACGATCGACTCGATGTCGTCGAGACTGCTGATCTGGCTGCGCAGGCGGAAGGCCAGGTCGATCGGGGCCTGGGACTGGTACTCCGCGGAGTGCTCCTTGGTGTAGGTGTCCAGGATGCCGCGCTTGCCCTCACCGGCGGCGGGCAGCGGCACGGTGTATTCGGCGTCCTTGCCGTCGAGCATCCAGGCGATGAAGCCGTCCTCACCCTCCCAGATCGGGGCCGGGGCACCCTCGCCGCGCAGTGCGCGGTCGACGGACTCGATGGCCATCTTGCCGGCGAAGGCCGGGGCGAAGGCCTTCCAGGAGCTGATCAGGCCCTTGCGGGACTGACGGGTGGCGGTGGTGGTGTGGAGAGCCTGGCCGATGGCCTGGTAGATGGTCTCCGGGTCCAGCTTGAGCATCGCGCCGAGACCGGCGGCGACCGACGGGCCGAGGTGGGCGACGTGGTCGATCTTGTGCTCGTGGAGGCAGATGCCCTTGACCAGGTCGACCTGGATCTCGTAGCCGGTGACGATACCGCGGATGAGGTCCTCACCGGTGAGGCCCTTGGCGGCGGCCTGACGCTGGGCGACGGCCAGGATCGGCGGGATGTTGTCGCCGGGGTGGGAGTACTCGGCGGCGAGGAAGGTGTCGTGGTAGTCCAGCTCACGGACAGCAACGCCGTTGGCCAGCGCGGCCCACTCGGGGGCGAAGGTGCCGGGGACACCGAAGACGGTGGAACCGGGGGTCTGCGGGCGGGACAGGGCCTGGGAGCGGGCGGTGCTCGGCGGGCGACGCAGCACGGAGGCGACAGCGACGGAGGCGTTGTCGATGATGCGGTTCACGGCCATATCCGCCGACTCGGTCGGCACGGCCACCGGGTCAGCGGCGACCTGTGCGATCTTCCACGCGAGGTGTTCGCTCTTGGGGAAGTCTTCGGCGGACGGGTGGACGCGGACGATGTGGTTCTCCACGGAGGGAATCTCCTTTGTGACAGTGGACACAGGATGTGATGTGGGTCCCACTATTCCATCTGACCCGGAGAAAATGTTCACGAAAGTAATTGCGGGGGTGACGCGTTTGTCACACGTTGTGGTGTGACGCGGTTGATCACACACTTTCGTGGGTGAATGGTGATGTGGAGTGGAATCCGCAACTGTGCAGGTGAGGAGGCTTCTGTGGTGCGTCCGGGCGTGGCCGTCGCGAAGATTTCGGGCGATCTGCGGATTTTCTTCCCGTGGGGGTGGTGGATTCAGCAGTAGTTCTGTATAAGAACCAACCCGCCCCTCGGTCCTGTCTTCCCGATCCCCGCCCCCTCAGGCTGCCGGGTATGAGTGTATCGACGGCGAACTACCGGGTACATGCCTGGCAGGGGAGTGATCACCAACCGGGGGTGCCCGCCGGCAGCCAGGTCGGAAAGCCTGCGCTGCCGGTGCGACCCGACCGGGTGGTCAGGGTGGCTGATTCCACCCTCCCCGGGTCGCACCTGGCGCGGCACTAACCCTGGTACAGCGGCAGCGTGCCACCCGGGATCGACTGGATGAGCCGACGGGTGTACTCCTGCTCAGGGTTGTCGAACAGGTCGTCCGTCTCCCCACGCTCGACGATCCGGCCGGACTTCATGACCAGCGTCTCGTCGGCGATCTGCTTGACCACCGCGAGATCGTGGGTGATGAAGAGATAAGTCAGGCCCATCTCCTCCTGCAGATCATTGAGCAGGGACAGCACCTGGGACTGCACCAGCACGTCGAGCGCACTGACCGCCTCGTCGAGGATCAGTGCCTCCGGGCCCAGCGCCAGCGCACGGGCGATCGACACACGCTGACGCTGACCGCCGGAGAGCTCCCCGGGGTAGCGGGCCAGCATCGACGACGGCATGGCCACCAGGTCCAGCAGTTCGCGGACGCGGGCCTCCTGCTCCTTCTTCGAACCGACCTTGTGGATCTTCAGCGGCTCGGCGATGGTGTTGAACACCGAGTACATCGGGTCCACCGATCCGTAGGGGTTCTGGAACACCGGCTGGACGCGGCGCCGGAACGCCAGTTCACCGGCCCGGTCCAGGTGGGTGATGTCGGTGCCGTCGAAGGTCACCGTGCCACTGGTCGGCTCCAGCAGACCGAGCACCATCTGCGCGACTGTGGACTTGCCCGAGCCGGATTCGCCGACGAGCGCGAGTGTATGGCCTCTGCGCAGGAAGAAGTTCACGTCCTCGGCGGCGGTGAAGTCCTTCTTCCGCCAGGGCCTGTCACCGGGAACCTGGTAGATCTTCGTCAGACCGGAGACCTCGATGAGGTTGGGGGACGCCTCATCCGCAGCGTCCACCGCAGCGTCCTCCCCGGCATCCCGGAGGGGTTCCTCGATGTCCAGGTCGATGCGACGCGCAGTGACCGACGGGGCGGACGCGACGAGCTTCTGCGTGTACGGGTGCTGCGGGTTCTGCAGGATCTCCAGCGACGGGCCAGCCTCCACGATCCGGCCCTGGCTCATGACGATGATGCGCTGGGCGCGCTCCGCCGCCAGGCCGAGGTCGTGGGTGATCAGCAGCACGGCGGTGCCGAGCTCCTCGGTCAGCTCCTGGAGGTGGTCGAGGATCTGCTGCTGGACCGTCACGTCGAGCGCGGAGGTCGGTTCATCGGCGATGAGGAGCTTCGGACGCGCCGCCAGACCACAAGCGATGAGTGCACGCTGGCGCTGACCACCGGAGAACTGGTGCGGGAACTGGTCGATGCGTCGGTCTGCCTCGGTGAGCCCGGCCTCCTCCATGAGCTCGACGGCCCGGTCGTGCGCCGCGGAACCGGAGGCGACGTTGTTGGCCTTCAGCGCCTCCTTGATGTGGTGGCCGATGCTCCACACCGGGTTGAGGTTGCTCATCGGGTCCTGGGGGACCAGGCCGACCTCGGAACCGCGGATCCCGGTGAACTCACGCTCGGAGAGGTGGGTGATGTCGCGGCCGTCGAAGGTGATGGTGCCGTCGGTGACCTGGCCGCCACCGGGCAGCAGCCCCATGATGCCCATCGCGGTGGTGGACTTGCCCGAGCCGGACTCGCCCACCACGGCGACCGTCTCGCCGGGCCAGATGTCGAAGTTGACGTCGAAGACCGTCGGCAGCGGGTTCTTCCGCGTACCGAAGGCGATGTCGACGTTGCGGAGGGAGAGCAGGGGAGAGGTTGCGTCACTCATCGGGTGCGCTCCTTCGGGTCGAGGGCGTCCTTGAGGGTGTCGCCGAGCAGCATGAATCCCAGCACGGTGATCGCCAGCGCGCCCGCCGGGTAGAACAGGATCTCCGGGGCGACGCGCAGCGTGGACTGCGCGGTGGAGATGTCGTTGCCCCAGGAGACGGTCTCCGGGGGAAGGCCGATGCCCAGGTAGGACAGTGTCGCCTCGGCGACGATGTAGATGCCCAGGTTGGTCGTCGTCATGACGATGATCGGCGCCAGACAGTTCGGCAGGATGTGCTTCACGAGAATGCCGGTTCTCGACAGTCCCAGGGCGCGAGACGCCTGGACGTAGTCGTTGTTCTTCGTCTGCATCACCGCGCCACGGACCATGCGGGCCATCTGCGGCCAGCCGAACAGCGAGAGCACCAGGACCACGGTCCAGGTGGTGCGCACGTCGAAGGCCTGCATCAGCACGATGCCGGCGAGCAGCAGCGGGATGGCGAAGAAGATGTCGGTGAGGCGGGAGAGGACCGCGTCCACCCAACCACCGAAGTAGCCGGCGACCGCTCCGACGATGATGCCCAGAACGGTCACGGCCAGCGTCGTGAGGACACCGGTCGCGATGGACGCGCGGGCACCGTAGATGGTGCGGGCGTAGACGTCATACCCCTGCTGCGTGAAGCCGAAGGGATGGCCGGAGCGGGCGCCCTCGAGGGAGTCCTCGAGGTTCGCGGCCCGCGGGTCGGTCCCGGAGAACAGTCCCGGGAACAGGGCGACCAGCAGGACCAGGGCGATGATGACGACGGAGACCCAGAACATGGGTCGGCGACGCAGGTTGATCCAGGCCGATCCCCAGATACCGCGGGGAGCCTCGTCGGGCAGGAGCTGGTCGCGGGTCAGGACGTCGGTGGTCTCGACCTCGGCGACCCAGCGGCCGTCACGGTCGAGGGGCGTGGGGCGTGTGTTCTTGTTCGTGGAATCAGGCATAGCGGATCCTCGGGTCGAGCAGGGCGTAGAGCAGGTCGATGATGAGGTTGGAGAGCACGAAGATGATCACCAGGACGGTGACCACGGAGACCACCGTCGGGGATTCCCCGAGCTTCACCGCCTCGAAGAGCAGTCCGCCGACACCGTGGATGTTGAAGATGCCCTCGGTGACGATCGCGCCACCGAGCAGGGCGGCGAAGTCGGCGCCGATGAAGGTGACGACCGGGATGAGCGAGTTACGCAGCACATGCGCGGCGATGACCTTCGGCCGGGACAGACCGCGGGCCGAGGCGGTGCGGACGTAGTCGGCGCGCAGGTTCTGCGCGACCTCGGACCGGGTGAGTCTCAGGACGTAGGCGAAGGAGACCAGTCCCAGCACGAACGCGGGCAACAGGAGTCTCGTGAAGGACCCGTGGGAGCCGACGGTCGGTGGGACAATGCCCCACTGGATACCGAAGAGGAACTGGCCGACGAAGCCGAGCACGAAGATCGGGATCGCGATGATGATCAGGGAGACGACCAGGAGGGTCGAGTCGAACCAGCCGCCCTTCTTCAGACCGGCGACGACACCGAAGCCGACACCGAAGACGGTCTCGATGACCAGAGCCATCAGGGCCAGCCGGATGGTGATCGGGAAGGCCTCGGCGAGCACCGTGGTGACCTCGCGTCCGGAGAAGGTGAGGCCCAGATCGCCCTGGAAGATACCGCCGAGGTACATGAGGTACTGGACGATGAAGGGCTTGTCGAGGTGGTACTGCTCGCGGATGGACTCCAGCACCGCCGGGTCGGCGGCCTTGTCGCCGGCCAGGGCCAGGACAGGATCACCCGGGGTGAGGAAGACCATCGCGTAGATGAGGAAAGTGGCCCCGAGGAAGACGGGGATGAGCTGGAGGAGTCGTTTACCGAGATACCACCACATGTCAGTTCACATCCTTGGTGATCTCGGTGTACACGGGCATGCCGAGCCAACCGGACTCGACGTTCTTCAGGTCCGGGTTCCAGGCGGTGGAGGCGGAGTAGTACCACAGTGGGATCTGCGGCAGGTCCTGCATGAGGATCTCCTGCGCGTCGTTGTAGATCGGCTGTGCCTCTTCGGGGCTGGACTGTGCCGCAGCCTCGGCCAGGAGCTTGTCGAAGTCCTTGTTGGAGTAGTCGCCGTCATTGGCGGAATCGCCGGTGCGGTAGTTCGAGACGAGGAAGGACGCGATGGACGGGTAGTCGGCGTTCCAGCCGGAGCGGAAAGCCGCGCCGACGGTGCCGTTGACGACGTCGTCACGCATGGCCTTGAACGTCGGGTAGGCCTTGCCGGTGGCATTGATGCCCAGGTTCTGGCGGACGCTGTTGGTCACCGCCTCCACCCACTGCTGGTGGCCGCCGTCGGAGTTGTAGGCGATCTGGAACTTCTGACCGCCCCACGGGTTGATCTTGTTCGCCTCCTCCCACAGCTCCTTCGCCTTCTCCGGCTGGTACGTCAGGACCTCCTTGCCCTTGATTTCCGGCAGACCGCCGGCCAGGGTCGGGGCGCCGAAGTCCTCGGCGATCTGGCGGGCGCCGAAGTACACCTTGTCGATGATCAGCTGCCGGTCGATGGACATGGAGATCGCCGCACGGCGCAGGCGTCCCTCCTCATCCGTGGCGAAGCCGGGCAGGTTCTCCGGGATGGTGAAGTTCTGGATTGCCGCGTACGGCTTGTCGTCGTGGGAGTCCGGGAAGTCTTCGGTGTAGGTCGGGTAGGCCTCAGGGGCGACAGTCTCCCGCATGTGGTCGAGGTCGCCGGACTGCAGGTCGGCGTAGGCCGTGGTGGGGGAGGAGTACATGATGAAGGCGATGCCCGGGTTCTTCGGGACGTCCTCACCGGGGTAGTCCGGGTTCTTCTTCAGGGAGATCGCGATGTTGTGCTGCCAGGCGTCCTGGCCGTCCATCATGTACGGGCCGTTGCCGACCGGGTGCTCGCCGAAGCTCTTCGGGTCGTCGAAGAAGACCGAGGGCAGCGGGACGAAGGAGGAGTAGCCGAGCAGCAGCGGGAAGGTCGAGTCCGGCGCGGAGAGCGTGACGGTGAATTCGGTGTCGCTGATCTTCGTCAGGCCGGACATGGTGTCTGCGGTGGGTTCGGTGATGACGTTGCCGTCGGCGTCCGTCTCCCCGGCGACCTCGGTGTAACCCTTGATCGGGGCGAAGAAGGCGGACTGCAGCTGGGCATTGGCCGGGTCGACGGCCCAGTTCCAGGCGTCGATGAAGGAGTCCGAGGTGATCTTCTCACCGTTGGTGAAGCTCCAGTCCCGCAGCTTGATGCGGAAGGAGGTCGAGTTTTCGTTCGGGGTGATCGATTCAGCGACCGCGTTGCGTGCTTCGCCCTCCGGGGTGTACCGGGCGAGGCCGGTGAAGAGGTTCTCGATCACCTGGCCGCCGTTGATCTCCTGGGTGTTGGTCGGGATCAAGGGGTTCTGCGGCTCACCACCGAAGAAGGTGATGTAGTCGTCCGGCACCTTGGAGTTGTCGTTCATACAGGCGGTGAGGCCGAAGACCACGGCCACGCTGGTGAGCAGTGCCGAGATGACGCGGGGTATGTGACCGGGGAGCCTGGTGCGGCTCATGTCGGTGCCTTTCGTCAGAAGGGGTAGGGGGCCCGGGGCCGATGGAGACGGTCGGGGACATCTGGTTGCTGGATCACGACGACCGGGGTCGTGAGATCCGGACCACAGTTACTTTAGAGTTACCAGGGGTGCACCGGATATTCATCCGGGAAGACGCCCGGCGTAGGCCGTGTGATGTCTGCCACCCGGCTGTGGGGTGGCCACGTGGAGATCGGCTGGCATGGGGGCTAAACTGTGCCCCCATGCGACCTGACTTGTCCGAGTACACGCACTTTTCCGCAGGTAAAGTGCGCGAGATCTACGAGATCGACGACGCCACCCTCCTCATGGTGGCCACCGACCGGATCTCCGCCTACGACTACGTCCTGGACACCGACATCCCTGACAAGGGACGCGTCCTCACCGCGATGAGCGACTTCTTCTTCGACGCCCTGGACTTCCCGAACCACCTCGCCGGTTCCGCCGACGATGAGCGGATCCCGGAGAAGGTCCTCGGGCGGGCAATGGTCTGCCGCAAGCTGGAGATGCTCCCCTTCGAGTGCGTCGTCCGCGGCTACCTCACCGGGTCCGGGCTCAAGGAGTACCGGGAGAACGGCACCGTCTGCGGTGTCGAGCTGCCCGAGGGTCTCACCGAGGCGTCCAAGCTGCCGGAGCCGCTCTTCACCCCGGCCACCAAGGCTGAGATCGGTGACCACGACGAGAACGTCTCCTTCGACCGGGTCGTCGCTGACCTGGGGCAGGAGCGCGCCGAGCAGTTGCGCGAGGCGTCCATCAGCATCTACAGCCAGGCTGCGGCCATCGCCGCCGAGCACGGCATCATCCTCGCCGACACGAAGTTCGAGTTCGGTCTGGACGCCGAGGGCAACCTGGTCCTCGGCGACGAGGTCCTCACCCCGGACTCCTCCCGCTACTGGCCGGCGGACACCTACGAGGAGGGCAAGGTCCAGCCCAGCTTCGACAAGCAGTACGTGCGCAACTGGCTGACCGGCCCGAAGTCCGGCTGGGACATCAAGTCCCAGACCCCGCCGCCGGAGCTGCCCGGTTCGGTCGTCGAGGCCACCCGCGAGCGTTACATCGAGGCCTACGAGCGGATCTCCGGCAACCGCTTCGCCGACTGGATCGGCACCTGCGCGGGCTACTGAGCCTGCTGCTGCCCACACCACTCGTCGCGGCTACGATCGGGCGTCATGGATTCAGACACTCCGATGCCCGCGACCGTGGCGGCTCTTCCCCCGGTCGCCGCGAAGATCCCGCACACCCGCTCCTTCCACGGCCGTGAGTTCCACGACGACTACGAGTGGCTCCGGGAGAAGGAGAACCCGGCGGTCCGCGAGTACCTCGAGGCGGAGAACGCCTTCACCGACGCACGCACTGCCCACCTCAAGCCGCTGGAGGACGCCATCTTCGGCGAGGTGAAGGAGCGTATCCGCGAGACCGACATGTCCCTGCCGGTCCGCGCCGGGCGCTACTGGTACTTCTCCCGCACCGAGGAGGGCAAGAGCTACGGCATCTCCAGCCGTATCCCTGTCGATGACGCCACCCCGTGGACCCCGCCCGAGATTGTGCCGGGGGAACCGGCGCCGGATGAGGAGGTCATCCTCGACAGCAATGAGCTCGCCGAGGGCCACGAATTCTTCAGTCTCGGTGCGACGAGCGTGACTCTCGACGGCCGTTACCTCGCGTACTCCGTCGACCTGGCCGGCGACGAGCGTTATGATCTGCGGATCAAGGATCTCGCCGCGGGGGAACTGCTGGACGACGAGATCCCCGGTATCTCCTCCGGCGCGACGTGGGTCGGCGACGACTATCTCTTCTACCAGCGGGTGGACGAGGCCTGGCGTCCCCACGAGGTGTGGCGTCACCATATCGGCAGCCCGGTCAGTGAGGACGTCTGCATCTTCCGGGAGGAGGACGAGCACTACTGGGTCGGGGTCGGGGTGACCCGCTCCGAGCGGTTCCTGCTGGTCTCCGCGGCCTCGAAGACGACCAGTGAGTCCTGGTACCTCGATCTCGGCGCCGACGGGGAGAACGCCGACGGTGAGCTGACCTGCATCCGCCCGCGGGAACAGGGTGTGCAGTACGACGTCGACCATGCGGTCGTCGGTGGGGAGGACCACTGGCTGGTGCTCCACGACTCGCTCGACAAGCGGCCCAACGGCGAGCTGGGACGCTGCCCGGTCGGTCCGATCATCGATCTGGACGCGCTGACGGTCATGGTGGAGCACCGTGACGACCGTCGTGTCGAAGGTGTGGATGTCTTCGCCGACCACATCGTGCTCGCCACCCGCGACGACGCCATCGAGAAGCTCTCGCTGATGATGCTCGGCGGTAGTGACGGTGAGGACGCCACGGGCTGGGGCACTTTCGAACCCATCACCTTCGACGAGGAGCTGTACTCCGCCGGCAGTACCGGGAACGCGGAGTGGGAGTCCCCGGTGCTCCGGGTCAGCTACACCAGTTACGTCACCCCGGGGCAGGTGTGGGAGATCGACCTGGCGTCCGGCGAGCGGACGCTGCGCAAGCAGCAGGAGGTCCTCGGTGATGTGGATCTGTCGCTGTACACGGCGTCCCGCCGCTGGGTGACCGCCACCGACGGTGCGGACATCCCGGTCTCGCTGATCCACCGCACCGATGTGCCGCTGGACCGGGTCAATCCCGTGCTGCTCTACGGCTACGGCTCCTACGAGGCCTGCATGGACCCGTATTTCTCGGTGTTCCGCCTGTCGATGCTGGACCGCGGCGTGGTCTACGCCGTCGCGCACGTCCGTGGCGGTGGCGAGATGGGCCGTGCCTGGTATGAGCAGGGCAAGGAACTGCACAAGAAGACGACCTTCACCGACTTCATCGACGTGGCCGACAACCTGATCGCCGCCGGGATGACGACCCGCGAGCGGATGGTCGCCGAGGGCGGGTCCGCCGGTGGCCTGCTCATGGGCGCGGTGGCGAACATGGCCCCGGACCGGTTCGTCGGAATCGAGGCCGTGGTGCCGTTCGTGGATCCGCTGACCTCGATCCTCATGCCCGAGCTGCCGCTGACCGTCACCGAGTGGGAGGAATGGGGAGACCCGTACCACGATGCCGGGGTGTACGACTACATGGCGACCTACGCGCCCTACGAGAATGTGACGGCGCAGAAGTACCCGTCGATCCTCGCGGTCAGCGGCTTCAACGACACGCGCGTGCTCTACGTGGAGCCGAGCAAGTGGGTGGCGAAACTGCGGGAGACGGCGTTGCCGGAGTCCGGGGAGATCCTGCTGAAGACCGACATGTCTTCCGGGCACGGGGGAGTGTCCGGACGCTACGCCAAGTGGCACCAGACTTCCTTCGAGATCGCCTGGGAACTGGACCTGATGGGTGCCACCGAACGTCTCTGAGGATCTGCCTGAATCACCCCCGGTGTCCGCCTGGCGGACACCGGGTTTCACGTTCTGACCAGTTTATGACCATATACTGGGATAACGATGTGAGTGAATATCGTTCATGTGAGGTGGTGTGATCGTGCCCATACCTGATCGGCGGGGGGACCGGTACGGAACCGAGGAAGAATCTTTTGGAGAGGGGGTCGGACGGGGGTAGATTCTTGCGACTATGAGCAGTCAAGAGTCTCCGGAACAGGACGCCACCACCGCGTCCTCCGCCGCCGCATCACCGGCAGTGAAGCCGAAGAAGAAGATCAACAAGAGCCAGTGGCTCTACATCACCGTCATCATCGCGATTGTCGCGGGCGTCATCCTGGGGCTCGTTGCCCCGGGCGTGGCATCGAACGTCAAGTTCCTCGGAACGATGTTCGTCAACCTGATCAAGATGATGATCGCGCCGATCATCTTCTGCACTATCGTCGTCGGCGTCGGTCATGTCCGTGAAGCAGCGACAGTGGGTAAGGCCGGCGGCATGGCCCTGGTCTACTTCATCATTATGTCGACCTTCGCCCTGGCCATCGGCCTGCTCGTGGGCAACCTCCTTGACCCGGGCAATGGGCTGAGCATCGCCCCGGGTGACTCCGACAAGTACCCGGGCGGCGAGCAGAAGAGTGACGGTGTCCAGGGGATTATCGAGGAGATCATCCCGGACACCATGGTGTCCTCCCTGACTTCCGGCGAGATCCTGCAGGCCCTGTTCATCGCTCTGCTCGTCGGTTTCGCCGTCCAGGCCATGCCGAACAAGGTCGCCGGCCCGGTGCTCTACGCCGTGGAGCTCGGTCAGCAGGTCGTCTTCAAGGTCATGGCGATGGTTCTGTGGGTCGCCCCGATCGGTGCCTTCGGCGCGATGGCCGGTGTCGTCGGCGAGACCGGTATGGACGCCGTCTGGAGCCTGATGAAGCTCATGCTCGCGTTCTGGATCACCTGCATCCTCTTCATCACGATGGTGCTGGGCACGATGCTCAAGACCGTGACCGGGCTCAGCATCTTCAAGCTGCTGCGCTACCTCGGCAGCGAGTACCTGCTCATCTTCGGCACCTCGTCCTCCGAGTCCGCGCTGCCGCAGCTCATCGACAAGATGGGCTTCGCCGGTGTGGACAAGTCCACTGTCGGCATCGTCGTGCCGACCGGCTACTCCTTCAACCTGGACGGCACCGCGATCTACCTCACCATGTCTTCGATCTTCATCGCCGAGGCGATGGACATGCCGATGAGCATCGGTGAGCAGGTCAGCCTCATGATCATCATGATCATCGCGTCCAAGGGTGCTGCAGGCGTCTCCGGTGCAGGTATCGCGACCCTGGCCGCAGGTCTGCAGGCGCACGAGCCGCAGATGCTCTCCGGTGTGGACACGATCCTCGGTATCGACAAGTTCATGTCGGAGGCCCGGTCGCTGACGAACTTCACCGGTAACGCGGTCGCCACCTTCCTTGTCGGCAAGTGGACGAAGTCCATCGACCTGCAGCGTGCCCACGATGTCCTCGACCGCAAGGTGGAATACACCTCGAGTGAAGTCGCGGAGCAGACGCCGGTCGAGGCTTTCGTCGGTGCCAACCCGCAGCCGGCGGTCCAGGAACCCCAGACCGAGATCTGGAAGCCCTGACCTGACCTGCAGTGCGACCCGCTGAACCGGGGTCGTCCCCACCCTCCTGTGAGCCCACGGGAGCAGGGGACGGCCCCGGTTCGCTCTGTCCGGGCCAACCGGTAAGGTTGTGCCTGTTCAGCAACCCAGATCGCCCACCCCAGATCACCAACCCAGACTTATGGAGAGAATCACCGTGGCCCGAGTCGTAGTCAATGTCATGCCGAAGGCGGAGATCCTGGACCCCCAGGGCCAGGCCGTCGTCCGAGCCCTGGGACGCATCGGCGTCAGTGGAGTCGCTGACGTGCGCCAGGGCAAGCGCTTCGAGCTCGAGGTCGACGGCACCGTGACCGCCGAGGACCTCGACCGGATCGCCTCCACCCTGCTGGCGAACACCGTCATCGAGGACTACGAGGTCGTCACCGCCGAGCTCGCCGGGGAGAACAAGTAATGGCAGCCCGTATCGGTGTCATCACCTTCCCCGGCACCCTCGACGATGTCGACGCGGCCCGCGCCGTGACCATCGCCGGTGCCGAGGCCGTCAGCCTGTGGCACGCGGACGCCGACCTCAGGGACGTCGACGCCGTCGTCGTCCCCGGTGGCTTCTCCTACGGTGACTACCTGCGTTCCGGCGCCATCGCCGCCCAGGCTCCCGTCATGCGCTCCGTCGTCGAGCGTGCGAACGCCGGCATGCCTGTCCTGGGCATCTGCAACGGCTTTCAGATCCTCACCGAGGCGGGCCTGCTCCCCGGCGCCCTGACCCGCAACCAGGGTCTGCACTTCCACTGCACGGATGCCTGGCTCGAGGTCGCCGACACTTCCACCGCCTGGACCTCCACCTTCACTGAGGGTCAGAAGATCCTCATCCCGTCCAAGCACGGTGAGGGACGCTTCCAGGCCTCCGCCGAGACCGTCGCCGAGCTGGAGGCCGAGGGCCGCGTGGTCTTCCGCTACACCGACAACGTCAACGGTTCGGTCAACGGCATCGCCGGTGTCAGCTCCGCGAACGGCCGCGTCGTCGGCCTCATGCCGCACCCTGAGCACGCCGTGGAGAATCTCACCGGCCCGTCGCTCGACGGTCTGCAGCTGTTCCTGTCCGCCGTCGGCTCCGTCGCCGCCTGATCCGCCGCGTCTTCGCAAGGGAGAACAATGACTGTCCACAACGACACCGTCGCCAACGCCGTAGCCACCCCGGATCTTGAGCAGCCCTGGGCCGAGCTCGGCCTCAAGGAGGACGAGTACGGCCGCATCCGGGATATCCTCGGACGCCGCCCCACCGCCGCGGAGCTCGCCATGTACTCCGTGATGTGGTCCGAGCACTGCTCCTACAAGTCCTCCAAGACCCACCTGCGCTACTTCGGTGAGACCACCACCGAGGAGATGCAGTCCAAGATGCTCGCCGGCATCGGCGAGAACGCCGGCGTCATCGACATCGGAGACGGCAACGCCGTCACCTTCAAGGTCGAGTCCCACAACCACCCGTCCTACGTCGAGCCCTACCAGGGTGCGGCCACCGGCGTCGGCGGCATCGTCCGCGACATCATGGCCATGGGTGCGAGGCCCGTCGCCGTCATGGACCAGCTGCGCTTCGGTGCGGCAGACGCCCCGGACACCCAGCGCGTCCTGCCGGGTGTCGTCGCCGGCGTCGGCGGCTACGGCAACTGCCTCGGCCTGCCGAACCTCGGCGGCGAGACCGTCTTCGACGCCTCCTACGCCGGTAACCCGCTGGTCAACGCCCTGTGTGTCGGCACGCTGAAGGTCGAGGACCTCAAGCTGGCCTTCGCCTCCGGTACCGGCAACCGCGTCATCCTCTTCGGTTCCCGCACCGGTCTCGACGGCATCGGCGGCGTGTCCGTGCTCGCCTCCGACACTTTCGAGGAGGGCGCCGAGCGCAAGCTCCCCGCCGTCCAGGTCGGCGACCCCTTCGCCGAGAAGGTGCTCATCGAGTGCTGCCTCGACCTCTACCACGCCGGTGTGGTCGTCGGTATCCAGGACCTCGGCGGTGCGGGCCTGTCCTGCGCCACCGCCGAGCTCGCCGCCGCCGGTGACGGTGGCATGCACATCAACCTCGACAATGTGCACCTGCGCGCCGAGAACATGTCCGCCGCGGACATCCTCTCCTCGGAGTCCCAGGAGCGCATGATGGCCGTCGTCACGCCGGACAACGTCGACGCCTTCATGGAGATCTGCGCCAAGTGGGAGGTCATCGCCTCCGACCTCGGTGAGGTCACCGACGGCGAGCACCTCGTCATCGAGCACCAGGGTGAGGTCGTCGTCGACGCCGACGCCGCCTCCATGGCGGACGAGGGCCCGGTTTACGAGCGCCCCTACGCGAAGCCGGATACCCAGGACTCCCTCAACGAGACCCCTGATCTGGCCCGCCCGACGTCCGCCGATGAGCTGCGCCAGACCGTGCTCGACCTCGCCGCAAGCCCCGCGCTGTGCTCCCGTGCGTACATCACCGAGCAGTACGACCGCTACGTCCGCGGTAACACGGTCCTGGCGAAGGACGCCGACGGTGGCGTCCTGCGTATCGACGAGGAGACCGGACGCGGCATCGCCGTGGCCACCGACGCCTCCGGCCGGTACACCAAGCTGGACCCGAACACCGGCGCCCGCCTGGCCCTGGCCGAGGCGTTCCGCAACGTCTCCGTCACCGGCGCGACCCCGGTCGCCCTGTCCAACTGCCTGAACTTCGGTTCCCCGGAGGACGCCGGCGTGATGTGGCAGTTCCGCGAGGCCGTCCACGGTCTGGCCGACGGTGCCGCCGAGCTCGGTATCCCGGTCACCGGCGGCAACGTCTCCTTCTACAACCAGACCGGCTCCGACCCGATCCTGCCGACCCCGGTCATCGCCGTGCTCGGCACCATCGACGACGTCGCCACCCGCATCCCGGCCCAGGCACCGGCAGGGGAGTACACCCTGCTGCTGGCCGGTAAGGCCACCGCCGACGAGCTCGGTGGTTCCATCTGGCAGCAGGTCGCCCACTCCACCCTCGCCGGTCTGCCGCCGCAGGTCGACCTCGCCGACGAGCAGAAGCTGGGTGCGGCGCTGTCCGCGCTGCGCGGCACCGTCGCTTCCGCCCACGACCTCTCCGAGGGTGGCCTGTCCCAGGCGCTCGTCGAGTTCGCCGTCCAGGCCGGTGCCGCCGTGTCCGTCGACCCGGTTGTGTCGCTGGCCTCCGACGCAGCTGCCGGCGATGCCGTGGCAGACACCTTCACCGCGCTGTTCTCCGAGACCGCGTCCCGCGTCCTCGTGGCTGTCGCCGCCGACAAGGCCGCGGAGGCGGAGTCCGTCTTCGCCGCCAACGGTGTGCCCGTGGTCACCCTCGGTAAGGCCGTCGTCTCCGGCGACGCCACCGACGTCGAGGGTCAGGTCATCGAGGTGACCACCGAGGGTGCGTCCTTCACCCTGCCGGTCGCCGAGGCGAAGTCCGCGTGGGAGGGCACCCTTCCGGGGCTGTTCAGCCACGCCGTCGGAGCGAACTCCGTGGTCGACTAGACCACCTGACGGGGATTCTTCCCCGCGCTCCCGTGCCCCGGTGTCCCCCCGTGTCGACTATCGTCGCGGGGGACACAGTGTTTTTCTGACAAAAACACCCCGGATTCAAAGGAGCGCGCGCCATGGGCCACTACGACCTCTACTCCTCACTCGGCTTGGACCGGTCGGCGCCACCGGACGCCCTCGCCGCTGAACTGGACCAACGCATTGCCTGGGCACAGTCACAGAACCCTGCGGCACTCGAGGAACTGACCTGCGCCCGGACGATCCTCGGGGACGGCGCCCGGCGCACCACCTACGACCGGATGCTCGACAATCCCGCCGGCCCGCCGGTCACCGCCGACACCCTGCGCCAGCTCGCGGCGTCCGCCCCCGGTGGCAGCCTCTCCGGACCCGCCGGACCCACCGGTGCTCCGTCGGGAGGACGCGGCGCCCTGCGGATCCTCGTGCCGGTCGTCGCCCTGCTGGTCGGTCTCGGGCTCGGCGCCGGCGCTGTGGCCCTGTTCAACGGCGGTGACGGGGACTCCGGACACGTCATCTCCACCGGCGACCGCGAGGCGGTCGAGTCGATGACCCGGGAGTTCATCGCCCTGGGCAGCAGTGATGAGGCGGCTGACTGGGCGGAGGACCACTTCGACCCACGGGTCCGTGACGAGCTCACCGAGGAGCTCGGCGCCAGCGGCAGCCTGCGGGATTTCACGGGAATGGAGGACCTTTTCGGGGGTGCAGGGCTGTCCTCCGGCTCCGCCACGGAGTTCAGTTCGGTCGTCGCCTACGAGGCCTCCGCCTCGGGGACCACCGTGCAGGACGCCCTTGACGCCCTGTCCAGCGAGCAGAACTTCAGGACCGAGGAGATGGACTCCTCGTTGATGGTCCCCGTCCTCGACCGCAGTGACCGGGCGCTCGGGTTCGTGGTCTTCATCGACGACGGTGACGACTACCGGGTCGCAGGGTTCGTGGCTGCGGGAGTGGTCGGTGACTCCGGATACGGGTGGGACGCCTGACCCCCCGCGCCACCTCCGATGAATGGACCCGGGTGAGTGTTTTGTTAGTTTTGGTGGGAATTGACGTCAGTCTGGATTGAGGAGAAACCGTGCCAGAGAATCCGTGGGGCAGTACCGGCAGCGGTGAGACCCGGCAATGGGTGCCCGCCGCCCCGCAGGGCGCGAGCGGCCCGCAGCGTTCCGGGGGAGGGAACGGCGGCCTCATCATTGCGATCATCGCTGCCGTTCTCGCTGTCGCCCTTCTTGCCGGCGTGCTCATCTGGGTTTTCTCCCGGGGCGGCGATGACAGTGACGACCACGCCTCCCCGACGGCCCCGCGGTTCAGCGGTGTTCCGACCGTCACCGAGACGGTGACCGAGGCCCCTGCCCCCGCCCCCGCCCCCGAACCTGAGCAGCCGGAGCCGACAGTCGCCGCCCCGGACAGCGGAAGCAGCGGCAACGGTGGTGGCAGCAGCAGTGGTAACGGCGGCGGTAGTTCCGGGAGCGGTAGCTCATGGCGGGACGCCGGCCTGAACTACAACGGGTGGACCGGCTACTCCAACGCCACCTGCAACGGCAGCGACACCTGGGTCTACGCCGGAGGCAACGACTCCACCAAGGTGGTTATCTGCCGGGCGACGGCCCGGGACGGTTCCACACTGGGTCTCTACTACCGCGGTCATGCCGGCGGTCAGGGGCTGGAGCGGGACGTCGACATGAGTTCCGCCGACATCGCCGACGGCTACTTCGAGATCCCCGCGAACCCGGCGAAGCTCATCATCGACGGCGACGAGATGAAGGTCTACGAGAACGGCAGTCTGAAGAAGACCCACAGCTTCGGCCAGTGGTGGTACGACAGCCAGGCCTAGTTCACCGGCCCAGTTCACCAGCCTAGTTCACCGGGTACTGCGGCTCCTCGCGCAGCGGGCGGAACAGCGGCTCCGGCGAGTACTTCGTGCGCAGCTCACGCAGCGTGACCGCGTGCTGTTCCAGACGGCGGTCCTCCGGGGACTCCGGGGTGAACTTCCGGGCGTTCAGCGGGTTTCCGTCCATGTCCACGCCGACATAGGTCATCGAGGCGTGGATCGCCACCGGCAGGTTTCCGGTGCCCTCCCGGGGATCACCGGCGCGCAGGTGGACCGTGACGGCCATGGACCGGGTGTCGGTACGGATCAGCCGTGCCTCGACCTCCACCAGGTCGCCGATGTGGACCGGACGGTAGAAGCGGATGCCGCCGGCGTAGACCGCCACGGTCTGCTCCCCGGACCAGGCCATCGTGCAGGCTGTCGCCGCCTCGTCGATCCACTCCATGGCCGTACCACCGTGGACGTTGCCGCCCCAGTTCACGTCCGTCGGCTTGGCCATGAACCGGTGCACCATGCTCGGCCCGGTGCCTGACTCGGTGTAGCTCTGCTTGAGCATCTCCTCTTCGATGGCCTTGCGCAGTCGGACGCGGGACAGCGCGGCGTCCGCCACCCGACGTTCCTCGTCGGTCCGCGGCTCGAAGTTGGGCACCGGGGTCGACTTCCGGTTCTCGTCCATCGCCACGAAGATGACGAGGCAGTCGCAGGCGCGGGTGAAGACCAGCTCACGCGGGTCCGCCGACAGCACCTCATTGACGACGTGCATCGATGACCGGCCGGTGTAGGCGATCCGTGACCGGACCTCCACCACGTGGCCCGAGGGGATCGGCCGGGTGAAGTGGATGTGGCCGACATAGGCGGTCACACAGTAGGCACCCGACCAGCCCACGGCGCAGGCGTAGGCGCCCTTGTCGATCCATTCGAGGACGCGTCCACCGTGGACACCGTTCGCGCCCTGCATGAGTACGTCGGTCGGCGCCGCCATGAACCGCAGCGTCACGTCGGGGGAAGGGGACCGTTCCACACCGTTCACAGTTTCCGTCACCGGTTCATGCCTTCCATACGTTCCATACCTCCGTCGTGCGTCTTCATTCCTGCCATACTATGTGTCTCCGGGTGCCCCGTGCAGTGATAGGGCACACTCGTCGTGGCGTTCAACAGGCGAACCACATGCACCGACAAACACAGGACAGGGGTCACCGGTGGAGAAGACGGATCCGGCCGAGGTCAGGGAGGCACTGCTCGCCGTGCGGGACTGGGTGGACGGGGACGGGGAGCGTCCCTCCCGGGCCGCTGTCGCCGAGGCCTGCCGGCTCAGCATCGCTCTGCTCGGGGAGGACGCCCCGGGCCACAGCGTGGAGGTGCGCGTCCCCCCGTTTGCGGCGGTACAGTGCGTCGCCGGTTCGGTGCACCGACGGGGGACGCCACCCAACGTCGTCCAGTGCACTCCACGGGCCTGGCTGCGCCTGGCCACCGGGATCGACACCCTCGAGGACGCGGTGTCCGCCGGGGCAGAGGTGTCCGGGGCGCACGCCGCAGATGTCGCACACTGGCTCCCGGTGGTGGATCTGCGCCGGTGAACAGATAGGATAGGCCCGTGACTGAGACGAACGATTCCTCCCTCCCCGACAACACCGACGCCACCGGCGCGAGCTACGCCGACGCCGGTGTGGACATCGAGGCCGGTGACCGCGCGGTCGAGCTCTTCGCTCCGCTCGCGAAGAAGGCCACCCGCCCGGAGGTCCGGGGCGGTCTCGGCGGCTTCGCCGGGCTCTTCGCCCTCGGGGAGTACGACAAGCCCCTGCTCGCCGCCGGTTCTGACGGCGTGGGCACCAAGGTCGCCGTCGCGCAGGCCATGGACAAGCACGACACCATCGGCCGCGACCTCGTCGCCATGGTCGTCGACGACCTCGTCGTCTGCGGTGCCGAGCCGCTCTTCCTCCAGGACTACATCGCCATCGGCAAGGTCGTCCCCGAACACGTCGCCTCGATCGTCTCCGGTATCGCCGCAGGCTGCATCGACGCCGGCTGTGCTCTCCTCGGTGGCGAGACCGCCGAACACCCCGGCCTCATGGAGGTCGGCGAGTACGACATCTCCGCCACCGCCGTCGGTGTGGTCGAGGAGGACGAGCTGCTCGGCCCGGACCGCGTCCGCAGCGGCGACGTCGTCATCGCGATGGCCAGCTCCGGTCTGCACTCCAACGGCTACAGCCTCGCCCGCCACGTCCTGCTGGAGCAGGCCGGCCTGCCGCTCGACGGCTACGTCGCCGACTTCGGCCGCACCCTCGGTGAGGAGCTGTTGGAGCCGACCCGCATCTACGCCAAGGACTGCCTGGCACTGGCCGCCGAGTGCGATGTGCACACCTACTCCCACGTCACCGGTGGCGGCCTGGCCGCCAACCTGGCGCGCGTGATCCCTGAGGATCTCACCGCCGAGCTGGACCGCGGCACCTGGACCCCGGGCCCGGTGTTCCGCACCATCGCCCGTCTCGGCAAGGTCTCCCAGGAGGAGATGGACAAGACCTTCAACATGGGTGTCGGCATGGTCGCCGTCGTCTCCGAGGAGGACGCCGAGCGTGCTCTCGCGATGCTGACCGCGCGCCACATCGAGTGCTGGAACATCGGTCGCGTCCGCGTCGCCAAGGACGATGAGCAGGAGCGTGCCGTGCTCACCGGCGAGCACCGCCGCTAGGTCCACGTCCGACAGCAGCGCCGGGAGGTCGCTCCGCAGTAGCGGGGCGACCTCCCGGCGCTGCCTCTGTACCGGGGTCCGGGTACACCGCGACCCCGCAGGCCGGTCGAGGCGGCGTGCGGGGTCGTACGGTGATATCAGAGGCTGAATGGCCCCGGGGATGACGTCAGGAAGTCACCGGCCGGAATCGTCCGGGCCCCACTCCTCCCACTCGGCGTAGTCCTCTTCGGACGCCGCCTCATGCGGGTGTTCATTCGAGAGTTCACGCTGGAGACTGTCCAGGTCCATCTCGGGAGAGTTGTACTTGAGCTGACGGGCGACTTTCGTCTGCTTCGCCTTGGCGCGGCCGCGACCCATGGCCTACCCCCTCGGGTGTGCTCGCGCAGCGGCCAGGGATTCAACCGCCTACGCATGTGTCTAGTATCTGTTCCTGGCACCACAATAGCGGGTGTCGGCGGAAATTTCAGAACCGACCCCCTGGACACACCGTCACCTGCAGTGGAACACCGAGCGCGATCACCGCCCCTTCAACTTGTTGACCGCCGCCCGCCCCGGCCGGACCGTCTTGTCGACATGGAGGTCATCGCGGTCGATCGCCGCGTCCACCCCGTCGACCTGCAGTGGCGGGGCGGTGCCCTCGGCGACCGCCTCGACCACGGCCCGTTTCACCAGGGCCAGCGCCACCGGACCGTAGTCGGCATCCTGGACGGGGGTACCCATCCGACCCACGGTGCGTCCACCTGCGGTCACGTCTGCGCCGATGTCCGGCAGTCGCCCGGCCGAACCGTCGAGCTGGAGCAGGACGAGCAGGCGGGGCGGCCGGCCCAGATTGTGGACCCGCGAGACCGTCTCCTGACCGCGGTAGCAGCCCTTGTTGAGGTGGACCGCGGACCCGGTGGGGCCCTCGGTCGCGTCGGCCAGACGGGTCGCCCCGTCGATCCCCGTGCCGATCCAGGCGGGGACCTCGTGGGGGATGAGCCGGTCATCGGTGTCCACGCCGAGCACCGGACGACGGTCGCGTAGCCGCCAGGCGTCGACGGCGGCACCGCCGGTCGGACGGGCGCCCGTCTCGACCAGGGCGTCCCAGACAGGCTTCAGCTCCGATCGCGGCACCCAGAGGTCCGTGACGGGCACTCCGGAGGTCACCCGGGTGCGCCAGAAGTCGGCCGACGGGGCCAGTGGGGTCGTGGTCCCGGCGTGACCGGGTCCGGGGAAGTCGGGGTCGGCCTCGCGGCCCAGCAGGGACAACCGTGTCAGTTCGGGACGGCTGATCTCCACCCGGGCCCAGAAGACCATTCTGCGCAGGAAGTCCTCCAGCGCGTCGGCATGGTCTGCGGCGACATCCATGAGGACGGCGGGGGAGCCGTCGAGGTCCACGACACTGATCCCGAACTCCTGCTCCACCCGGCCCTGGGCGTCGAGCAGCAGTCCGTCGGTGGCGGTGCCGGGCTGTGCGGCGTCCACCTTCTGGGAGATGAAACCGTTGAGCCAGCTGCGTGCCTCCTCCCCGGTGACCAGCAGCGCGACCCGGTCCCAGCCGTCGGCGAGACCGGCCGATCCTTCATCGACCCGGGTCTGCTCGACCAGCGGATAGCCGTAATGGCGGGCGGTGACGGACTCCGCCCCCGAGCCGTCCTGTGTGCTTGCCGCCGCGACATGCGCGACGATCGGCGAAACTTGCGTGGCACTCACGTCACCCACTGTAGCCCCTTGCAGGTGTCCCCGCCGCAAGTCCGGCCGACGGCATCGTCCTAGGATGTCCCCATGGATGTCCCCACAACCACCTCCTCACCCCTCGGTTCCCGCGCCGTCGTCGCCGTCCACCCGTCCGGCGACGCCGCCCCGGAACTGCTCGACCCGACCCTGCCCGCGCTCTACATCGACGACCTCGCCGCGGTGCGCGGCGACGGCGTCTTCGAGACGCTCATGGTCAGGGACGGTGCGGTGCGTAACCTCGACCGTCACACCGCACGTTTCATCAACAGCGCCGCGATGCTCGACCTGCCTGCCCCAGACACCGGACGCTGGCACGCGGCCACCGACCTCGCCCTGGAGCACTGGGTGGCCTCCGGTGGTGGCGACGGGTCACTGCGCTGGATGTACTCCCGCGGCAGGGAGACCACCGGGGAGCCCACCGGCTGGGTGACCGTCGCCCCCGAGCCCCCGGCCGTCGCCCGGGGCCGGGAGCAGGGCGTGCGGGTGATGACCGCTCAGCGCGGCTACAGCCTCGACATCACGAAGGACGCCGCACCCTGGGCCCTCGTCGGCGCGAAGACCCTCTCCTATGCGGCGAACATGGCAGCGCTGCGCTACGCGAAGAGCCACGACCTCGACGACGTCATCTTCATCGGTGACGGGGAGCGGGTGCTGGAAGGCCCGACCTCCACCGTCATCATGGCGCGGGACCGCGACGGTGTGCGGGAGATCCTCACCCCGCTGCACGAGGTCGGCGTCCTCCCCGGTACCACGCAGGCGGCGATGTACCGCCTCGCCGGTGAGACCGGCTGGACCTGTTCCGAGGCTCCTCTGACCGTCGGCGATCTGCGGAACGCCGACGGTGTCTGGCTGCTGTCCTCGGTGCGCCGCTACGCCCGCGTCACGGCCCTGGACGGCACCCCCCTGGACCGTCCGGTGTGCGCCGACGAGATCGAGGACCTCGCCACGCGCGCTGCGGAAGGACGCTAGCGGGACGCTAGCCCATCACGCGGCTGAGCTCGGCGGACATCCACGGGGTCAGACCGCCGTCGGCGTCCTCGCCGCGCGCGATGCGCTCGTCGACCCAGCCGAGGTTGTTGTTCGGCATCAGACCGTAGAGCCGCTTGCCAGGGCCGAGGGTGGACGGGCCGGTCTCGGTGACCATGGTGGACGCGCTCTCGAGCTGCCAGGCGCGCTCGGTGAGCGGTTTACCGTACATGATCTCCGCCGCACCGTCGCTGTGCGCGGTGACGAGCTCGATGTTGTCCTTGAGGTCGATGCGCAGGAAGCCGGTTTCGCGGCGGTCCGGACCGACGGCCCTGCCCTCCTCGTCGAGCCGCCAGATGCGGGAGGAGTAGC
Source organism: Corynebacterium variabile (assembly GCF_006539825.1). Taxonomy (GTDB): domain Bacteria; phylum Actinomycetota; class Actinomycetes; order Mycobacteriales; family Mycobacteriaceae; genus Corynebacterium; species Corynebacterium variabile. The sequence goes on along the minus strand of NZ_BJNT01000008.1, from coordinate 27,084 downwards.
TGATGTAGTTCTCGCCGTCGTGGGCGAAGACGAGCTGCTGGCCGAAGGCGTAGGGGTCGGAACCGTCGGTGGGGGCGGCATTGCCCTCTCCACGCCAGACACCGATGAGGGGGAGCAGGGCCAGCAGACCGTCGTGCAGGCTCGGGCCCTGGCGCAGGTTGGCCGTGTCCTCTGCGACGGGGAGGTCGCCGAGGGAGGGGATGTTGCGGTCCGCGGTGTTCCTCGCCTGTTCGGCGGCGCGGGCGACGGCCTCGTTGCCGTCGATGGAGGGGGTCTCGGGGGAGTCACTCATGGCGTCCAGCATACGGAACGCCGGTGGTACCTCCGGAAGCCCCTAGAAGCCGGCCTGCTCGTCCTCGCCCAGCGGTGCCGAGCGCGGCGCCAGATCAGAGATGCTGACCCGGGTGAAGTTCTGCTCCGCCTCGATGTACAGGGCTCCGCCGTTGACGTACACCCGGCCCGGTTTCGTCCGCAGCGGCAGACTCACGCCCGGAATCTCCAGGGTGAAGGCGTCCATCACACGGTCCCGGGTCGCGTCGTCGAGGGCGTTCTTCTTCCCGTCGCCACGGGAGGAGTCCCCGTCGACCGAACGGATCCCGGTCGGCAGCAGACGGACATCACCCTCCCAGACGCGCAGCCGCATCCCGACGTCCACCGGGCCGTCGATGCCGGGCACGTTGTCCGGCGTGGCGGTGAAGTAGGCCTCGGTCTCCCAGCCGCCGGAGGGGGAGATGTCCTCCACACCCTGGATGTTGAGGTCGGAGAAGCCGTCCGCACCGTTGGCACCGCCGGTCATCAGGCCACCGAGGGCCACCGGGTCCAGCTGCAGCCGGGTGAAGAACTTGCGGGCCGGGGCATCCTCGAAGTCACCGGAGAGGATCTCGTCGCGGGTCAGCGTCAGCTTCTGCGCCGAGGAGGTCACCGACACCCGGGCGAATCCGGGGACCTCGATATCGCGGGCCTCCACCGACACCGAGGTGAGCTCGTGGGACCACAGGGACGCGGTGACCGGCATGCCGCCGACCTGTACGGCCGGGGGAGCCGCGAGCTTCGAGTCGTGGAGGATGCGCTGCGAGACCTCGTGCTCGACCTTCGCGGCCAGGAGACTGTCGCCGACCACGGCCACCCCGGCCAGCGCGAGAACAGTCACGACGACGGTCACCAGGACACGCACCGGGCGGCGGGTGCTGCGTGTGCTGTCCTGGCTACGGCGGGCTTCGGCCTGCTCTGGCTCAACGGTCTCGGTCACCGGTCCAGCATAGAGGAGCGTCGGACGTCGACGGGTGTGATGGCACGCAGACGGCGCGCCCGCCGTGTTACGGGCACGTTTCCGGAGTTTTTCGCCTCGCCTCTCGATGAGAGAGCCACTTTCCACCCGTGTAATCTCGTGGTGGTCACAGAGAAATCGACGTGAAGTGGGAAGGACGCCGGCCGTGAAACTGACCGTGCTCTCGGAGAAGGACGACATCGCGCAGGTCCTGCCTTCTCTGGCTCTGCTGTCCCATGAGACCGTGCTGTTGGACTCGTCCGCAGCCTCCGTCCGTGAGGTCGGGGACGCGGAGATCGTCCTCATCGACGTCACCGGCCGGAACCTGCTGGGTATCCGCGACCTCTGCCGCTCCGTCGCCGCCGCGTACCCCGCCCTCCCGGTGGCCGTCGCGATCGAGGAGACCAGCGTCATCGCCCTCGACGGCTCCTGGGCGGTGGATGACTTCATCCTCCCCACCGCCACCCCCACCGAGGTGGACGCCCGGCTGCGGATGCTCATGACGCGACGTCCGGTGCCCGTCGAGGAGGCCGAGGACAGTCAGGTTGCCTCCATCGGCGGACTCATCGTCGACGAGGTCACCTACGTCGCCCGCGTGGAGGGGCGCCCCCTCGACCTCACCTACAAGGAGTTCGAGCTCCTCTACTTCCTCGTCAAGCACGCCGGACGCGTCTTCAGCCGCGAACAGCTGCTCCAGGACGTGTGGGGCTACGACTACTTCGGCGGCACCCGTACCGTCGACGTGCATGTCCGCCGACTGCGCGCCAAGCTCGGCCACGACTACGAGAAGGTCATCGCCACCGTGCGTAATGTGGGCTACAAGGCAGTGGACATCAGCGCAGACGGGAGATAGCGGTGGACAGTTACCGGTGGATCGAGGACGGGCCCGCAGGACAGCAGAAGATCTGGCGGGACGGGCTCGCTGAGCTGCTCGACGCCGTCTCCGCGGCAGACGGGGTTCCCGCACTCTCGGAGGAGTTCGTCCGGGCGCTCGAGGAGGGGACCGGTCACCGGCACCTACTCGCCTTCGACGGCACCGGTGGTACGGAACGCCCCATCGGCGTCCTCGCCGTGGATGTCCCTGACGTATCCGACGCCGGAGGTACCGCCGAGATCGCCGTGCACCCCGACTTCCGTCGTCGCGGTACCGCCGCCGGTCTGCTGCGCGAGGCAGGCCGGGGCCTGGATCCGGAGGCCCAGTTCAGCATCTGGGCCCACGGCAACCTCGACGCCGCCCGGGGGCTCGCCGCCGGCCGCGGCGCCCGCACCGTGCGCGAGCTGCTGAAGATGACCGTGTACTGCGGTCCCGACGATCCGGCACGCGCATCACTGGTGGAGGGGGCGGCTGCCGCGCCGACCAGTGTGTCGGATGCAGGGCTCGAACTCCTCGACTACCCGGCGGCGTGTGAGGAGTTCGGGGCGGACCTGGTCGACGCCGAGTGGCTCCGCGTCAACAACGAGGCCTTCGCCTGGCATCCGGAACAGGGCGGTTGGGACATCGACCGGCTGCGGCGGGCGAGGGAGACCGACTGGTTCGACCCGCACGGCGTCCTGATGCTGTGGAGCCGTGACGACAACCAGGGGCCGCAGTGCGCCGGCGTGCACTGGACGAAGTTCCCGGCGGGGGACACCCACGGCGAGGTCTACGTGATCTGTCTCGCGGATGCCGTCCGCGGCAGGGGTCTCGGCGGCCCGTTCACCCTGGCGGGCATCGGGTACCTCATCGACGCCGGTGCGCAGGCCGTCGACCTCTACGTCGAGGGCGACAACACCCCGGCTGTGGCGACCTACCGGCGGCTCGGTTTCGAGATCGTCCACCGGGACGTCGTCTACCGCGGCATGGTGTAGCGGGGGTACGGCGGGGAACAGCGAGGAACCCCCACTGCAGTTCACGGAGAGTTCATCCGGGTGGTGATTGGTGTCCACCTCGGGCGGTTAGGGTCAACGGTGACCAGAACGACTGGCACGACGACCAGCCGAGAACCGTTGAAAGAGGATACATTCCGTGAAGACCGTGAAGTACTCCGCTGCGCTGGCCGCAGTGGCCGCCGGCTCGCTCCTGCTCACCTCCTGCTCCAACTCCGATAACGGGGATTCCGGGGCGGACGCCACCTCCAGCTTCGATCTCTCGGGAACCACCGGCGAGCTCCAGGGTGAGGGTGCCAGCTCCCAGCAGAAGGCCATGGAGCAGTTCGGCGTGGCGTACCAGTCCGCCGTCCCGGGGGCGTCGCTGTCCTACAACGCCACCGGCTCGGGTGCGGGCCAGAAGCAGTTCATCGCCGGCCAGGTCGACTTCGGCGGCTCCGACTCGCCGCTGAAGGACGACCAGATCGCAGATGCCGCGAAGCGCTGCGGCGGCAACGACGCCTGGCACCTGCCACTCGTCGTCGGGCCGGTCGCCGTGGCCTTCCACATCGACGGCATCGACGAGCTCAACCTCTCCGTCGACACCGTCGCGAAGATCTTCAAGGGCGAGATCACCAACTGGAATGACCCGGCCATCGCCGCGGAGAACGAGGGCGTCGACCTGCCCGACCTTCCGGTCAGCGTCCTGTACCGGGCGGAGGAGTCCGGTACCTCCGACAACTTCCAGGACTTCCTGAAGACCGCCACCGACGGCTACTGGGACACCGAGGGCAAGACCTTCCCGACCAAGGTCGGCTCCGGTGCCCAGGGCTCCTCCGGTGTCGCTGACCAGGTGAAGGCCACCAACGGCGCCGTCACCTACGTCGAGTCCGGCTACGCCGACGCCGCCGGCCTGGGCATCGCCGCCCTCGACTTCGGCGCCGGCCCGGTCGAGCTGAACACGGAGAGTGTGAACAAGGCACTGGCTGACGTCTCCTTCACCGGCAAGGGCAATGACCTGATCGTCGACTCCGACGCGCTGTTCGCCTCCAAGGACGCCGGCGCCTACCCGCTGGCCCTGACGACCTACGAGATCGTCTGCTCCGACGGCTACGACGAGGAGACCACCTCCCGTGTGAAGGACTTCCTCCACACCATCCTCGACAACCAGAACGACGCTCTCGAGGAGTCCGGCTACGTACCGCTGTCCGGTACCTTCCGCGACAAGCTGGTCACCGCCGTCGACGCCATCGGCGGCTCCGACTCCGGTGATGCCTCCGACGCCGCCGACGCCACCGAGTAACCGACGGGATCCTGTTCTCCATGTCCAGCACTGAACGTGACGGGGCCGTCGCCACCGACGCCGTCGGTACCGACGGCGGATCCCTGAACGGTGACGCGGGCGGTTCTGCACCGGAGCCCACTGACCGGTCCGGGACCTCCGGACTCGCCGCAGGGCGCTCACGACGCGCCGGCGACCGGATCTTCGAGAGCCTCACGACCGGCTCCGCGGTCCTGATCACCGTCTTCATCGCCGCCATCGCCGTCTTCCTCATCGTCCAGGCGGTCCCCGCCCTGGCGAAGGAGCGCGACGGCATCGGCGCCTTCTTCACCCACTCCGGCGCCTGGAACCTCAACTACACGTCCAACGACGGCGGGTGGATGGAGTTCGGCATCCCGAACCTTTTCTTCACCACCGTCCTGGCGTCCGCCGTCGCCCTGGCGATCGCCATGCCGGTCGCCCTGGGCATCGCGATCTTCCTGTCGAACTACTGCCCGAAGCGCCTGGTGCGTCCCCTCGGGTTCATGGTCGACCTGCTCGCCGCGGTGCCGTCGATCGTCTTCGGTATCTGGGGAATGCAGGTGCTGGGCCCGTCACTCGGCGGCATCTTCGAGTGGGTCCACGGCTGGGCCGGGAGCTTCTTCCTCTTCCAGTGGGACCAGCAGACCTCTCCGGCCTTCTCCACCAGCCGGAACGTCTTCACCGGTGGTGTGGTCCTGGCGATCATGATCCTGCCGATCATCGCCGCGACCACCCGTGAGGTCTTCATCCAGACACCGCGCGGACACATCGAGGCCGCGCTGGCACTCGGCGCGACCCGGTGGGAGGTCGTCCGACTGACGGTCCTGCCCTTCGGACGCTCCGGTTACGTCTCCGGTACGATGCTCGGCCTCGGCCGGGCCCTGGGCGAGACGATGGCGCTCTACATGGTCATCGCGTCCGCCCCGGGATTCCGCTGGTCGTTGTTCGACGGAGGCACGACCTTCGCCACCGCCATCGCCAACGCCGCCCCGGAGTTCAACGACGACACGAAGGCCGGCGCCTACATCGCCGCAGGCCTGGTGCTCTTCGCCCTGACCTTCATCGTCAACGCGGCGGCCCGCACGGTCGTCAACAACAGGAAGTAGGACGCCATGTCCCTCGGAACGGCTTCCCGCAATTCGCCGCACGCCGACCTGGCGCCCAGCGGTTTCACCGACATCGCGGCGTCCCGCAAGCGCAAGGACCGCACCGCCACCGTCATCGTCTACGCGATGATGGGCGTGGCTCTCATCCCGCTGATCTGGGTTCTCGTCGTCCTCGTCGCCAAGGGCCTGCCGGCCGTCCTCGACGTCGGCTGGTGGTCCTTCGACATGGCCGGCCAGCTGTCCAACCAGGCCGGTGGCGGTATCAGCCACGCCATCATCGGCACCCTGACCCAGGCCCTGGTCACCACCGTCATCTCCGTGCCGGTGGGTGTCCTCACCGCCGTCTACCTCGTGGAGTACTCCCGCGGCGGATGGCTGGGCAGGGTCACGACCTTCATGGTCGACATCCTCACCGGTGTGCCCTCCATCGTCGCCGCACTGTTCGTCTACGCGCTGTGGATCGCCCTGTTCGGGTTCTCCCGCTCCGGGTTCGCGGTGTCCCTGGCGCTGGTGCTGCTGATGGTCCCGGTGATCGTCCGCAACACCGAGGAGATGCTGCGCATCGTGCCGATGGACCTGCGCGAGGCCGCATACGCCCTGGGCGTGCCGAAGTGGAAGACGATCGTGAAGATCGTGCTGCCCACGGCCCTGTCCGGCATCATCACCGGCATCATGCTCGCGGTGGCCCGCATCATGGGCGAATCCGCCCCGGTGCTGATCCTCGTGGGCGCGACCCCGGTGATCAACTGGAACGTCATGGAGGGCAACCAGAACTCCCTGCCGCTGTTCATGCTGGAGATGTACAAGCTGCAGGCCGATGACCAGGTGCTCGCCCGACTCTGGGGCGCCGCCCTGACCCTGGTGCTCATCATCGCCGGACTGAACCTCGCCGCCCGGTTCATCTCCCACCGCTTCTCCGTCAAGACCGACTGACCTCCACCGACTAAGGAACACACCATGGCCAAGCGACTCGATCTCAGAGACGTCAACATCCACTACGGCGACTTCCACGCGGTGCAGAACGTGGACCTGCAGGTTCCGCCCCGGTCCGTGACCGCCTTCATCGGCCCGTCCGGTTGCGGCAAGTCGACCGTGCTCCGCTCGCTCAACCGGATGCACGAGGTCATCCCGGGCGCGTACGTCGAAGGGGAGATCCTGCTCGACGGGGAGAACATCTACGACCGGCGGATCGATCCCGTCGCCGTGCGCAACACCATCGGCATGGTCTTCCAGAAGGCGAACCCGTTCCCCACGATGTCCATCGAGGAGAACGTCGTCGCCGGTCTGAAGCTCTCGGGGATGAAGAACAGGAAGAAGCTCGCCGAGGTCGCCGAGAAGTCCCTGCGCGGAGCCAACCTGTGGGAGGAGGTCAAGGACCGCCTCGACAAGCCCGGTGGCGGACTCTCCGGTGGTCAGCAGCAGCGACTGTGCATCGCCCGGGCCATCGCCGTCGAGCCTGAGGTGCTGCTCATGGACGAGCCGTGCTCCGCCCTGGACCCGATCTCGACCCTGGCGGTGGAGGATCTCATCCACGAGCTGAAGGAGGACTTCACCATCGTCATCGTCACCCACAACATGCAGCAGGCCGCGCGGGTCTCCGACCAGACCGCGTTCTTCTCGCTGGAGGCGGCAGGACGCCCCGGGCAGCTCGTCGAGGTCGGCCCGACCAAGAAGATCTTCGAGTCCCCGGAGCGTCAGGAGACCGAGGACTACATCTCCGGCCGCTTCGGCTGATCCGGCGGTGCCGGCAGGGGACTACCCCCGTCCGCTTTTCGTGCCACACTTGAGGCGTCGAAAGGAGTTTGTGATGGAACCGGTACACATCGTTCTCATGGGGGTCAGTGGCAGCGGCAAGGCGGCGCTGGCGGACGAGCTGCTGCGGCGGACCGGGTTCACCGGCGCGACCGCGGAGGAACTGCAGCCCGAGGAGGTCTGTCAGAAGATGGCCGAGGGCGGCTTCGTCTCCCCGGATGACCGCCTGCCCTGGGCGTACGCCATCCGTGACTGGCTCACCGACCAGGCACGGCAGGGGAACTCGACGGTCGTGGTGAGCCTGGGGCTGGGCCGTCGGGCCCGTGACATCTTCCGCGAGGCGGAGGGGTTCGTCTTCTTCGTCCACGTCGAGGGGACCCAGGACGTCATCCGCGAACGCATCCGCCGCAAGACCGGGAAGCTCCCGGATGCCGGCGAAGACGAGGTACTCCGCCGTCAGTACGCGGAGCTCGAGCGGCTGCGTGCCGACGAACCAGGCGTCCGGGTGGACGCCACCCGGGAACCCGAGGTCCTGGCGGACGCGGCACTGGTCGCACTGTCGGTGGCCCGGAAGGCCGGCGTCGACAACTAGCAGGTGGGGGACTAGAAGGCGTCGGAACCGTAGCGGCGGCGGATCTCGTCGAACTGCTCCCGCATGGTCTCCTGCTGCTCCTCGGTCCGGCGGGCGGTCTCGTACTCCTCCGGCTGCTTGCCGGTCGCCAGGTAGACCACCCGCGTGCCGATGTTCACGGCGTGGTCCGAGTACCGCTCGAAGAACCGGGAGAGCAGGGTGACGTCCACCGCGACGGACACCGGGAACGGCCATTCACGCTTGGTGGTGAGCTGGAACATGTGCTCGTGGAGGTCGTCGACCGCGTCATCGTCGAGGGCGAGCTCCATCGCCTTCTCCGGGTCGTAGGTGACCAGGACATCGTGGAGTTTCGCGCCGATCTCGTCGGTCAACCGGGCCATCTCCCGGAAGTAGGGTTCGATCTGCTCCGGCAGGGTGTGGTCGGGGTGGTGACGCCGTGCGGTCCGGGCGACATGCACCGCCAGTGCCGCCATCCGGGCGAGGTCCTCGACGATGTAGGTGCCGGAGACGACCTGACGCAGGTCGCGTGCGACCGGGCCCTCGAGGGCCAGCAGTTCGAAGGAGGTCTGCTCCGCCTTCTTGCGCAGCTCCTCGACGCCGTCGATGGAGCTGAGGACCGTCTCGGCCTTCTCGATGTCGGCGTCGAAGAGGGCCAGGCAGGCCTCCGACATCATCGTGCGGACCCGGTCCGACATCAGGGAGAGGTCGTGGGCGAAGGTCCGCATCTGTTCCTGGTACACAGTGCGCATGGCGGACAGTCTACGTGGATCGGACCTCCGCGGCCCGTTCTGTGCGGAAACTTCACTCTCCGTTCATGGAGGCGGACCCGATGACGGGTATTTCCCACCGGTTCCGGTGTCGGCCCACTACCCGCCGTTGTTCGCGGCGTCCTCCACGTCCTCGGTGACGCCGACGCAGTCCTCCCACGGATCCTCGAGCCAGTCGTGCGGCAGGGAGACCTTGCCGGGGGAGCCCTGACGGCCGCGGGCACTGTCGGCCTCGGCGGCGAGTGCGTCGGACTCCCAGATCGGATCGAGGACCTCGCGGAGATCCGCGAGACTGTTGATGCCGCCGAGCTGACGGCGCATCTCGCCACCGGCCGGAAAGCCGCGCAGGTACCAGGCGATGTGCTTGCGGATGTCGCGGCTGGCGTACTTCTCACCGTCATGGTCGGCGAGCAGCTCGGCGTGGCGGAGGATGATGTGCGCCACCTCGCCGAGGGTCGGCTCCGCCGGAATCTCCTCGCCGCGCAGGTGGGCGGAGAGCTCGGCGAACAGCCAGGGCCGGCCCAGGCAGCCGCGTCCCACGACGACGCCGTCACAGCCGGTCTGCTCCATCATCGCCGCGGCGTCCGTGGCCTTGAAGATGTCGCCGTTGCCCAGGACCGGGATGCCGGTGCCGTCCATGTGCTCGACGAGGCGGGCGATCTCACCCCAGTCCGCGGTGCCGGAGTAGCGCTGCGCGGCGGTGCGTCCGTGCAGGGTCACGGCTGCCGCACCCTGGTCGGCGGCGATGCGGCCGGCGTCCAGGTGGGTGTGGTGCTCGTCGTCGATACCGACGCGGAACTTCACGGTGACGGGGATCGCGTCCGGACCGGAGGCACGCCCGGCGTCCGCCACGCCCCTGACCGCCGCACCGACGACCGCGGCGAAGAGCTTCCGCTTGTAGGGCAGGGCCGAACCGCCGCCGCGGCGGGTGACCTTGGGCACCGGGCAGCCGAAGTTCATGTCGATGTGGTCGGCGCGGTCCTCTTCGGCGAGCATCCGCGCGGCCTTGTAGGTGTACTCCGGGTCAGTCGTGTACAGCTGCAGGCTGCGCGGGGATTCGTCGGGGCCGAAGGTCGTCATGTGCAGCGTCTTCGGGTTGCGCTCGACGAGGGCGCGGGCCGTGATCATCTCGCAGACGTAGAGGCCGGACGCGGACCCGGTGCGCTGTTCCTCCTGCTCGCGGCACAGCGTGCGGAAGGCGACATTGGTGACTCCGGCCATGGGTGCCAGGACCACCGGGGACGCCAGTTCGAGGGATCCGATGGTCAGGGCGGGAGTGGACGTGGTCGCCGAAGTTGCTGCAGTCACCGTCCGATTCTCACACCGTGGGTGTGGCCGGTGCAATTCCCCGGACAGACCTGTTGACATGAATGCCTGTTCAAGGTCGTGGACAACGCGGGTGTACGTGGCGGGGGTGGTGAGGGTAGCCTTGTTTATCAGTGACCTGGCACGTCTCACTAGGGTGGGGGTGGAGCGTGTCACAGTCGGCGGTCCATCGGCGGAAACTCCTGCCGGATCGACGACGATGCGGTATCGCGACCTGTCTGCCATACTTGGGCGGCTGAGTACGCGTTTGATCAGAAAACAACGATCAGGCAGAGATATATACAAGGAGAGCCAGTGTCAGAGCGCATCAGGAACCAGTCCCTGAAGTCCAAGGTCATGTCCGCCGAAGAGGCGGTGCAGTTCATCAACAACGGTGACATGATCGGGACCTCCGGTTTCACCGGTGCCGGCTACCCCAAGGGCATGCCTGCCGCCATCGCCGCCAAGGCGAACGAGGCGCACGCACGTGGCGACGAGTGGGCCGTGAAGATCCTCACCGGCGCCTCCACCGCCCCGGAGAACGACGGCGTTCTCGCCGAGGCCGACGCCGTGAGCTTCCGCTCCCCGTTCAACACCGACCCGAAGATGCGGGCCAAGATCAACGAGGGCAAGGTCAAGTACACCGACATCCACCTCTCTGAGCTCGGCATGTACGTCCAGGAGGGCTTCTTCGGCCACATGGACGTCGCCATCATCGAGGCTGTCGCCATCCGCGAGGACGGCTCCATCGTCCCGTCCTCCGCCGTCGGCAACAACGTCGAGTACATGGACGCCGCCGACCGCATCATCATCGAGATCAACGAGTGGCAGGACCTCGAGCTCGAGGGTATGCACGACATCTACCGCATGCCGATGCCGGGCTCCCGCGTCCCGCTGCCGATCTGCAACCCCGGTGACCGTATCGGCGGCACCTCGATCGACGTCGACCCGGAGAAGATCGTCGCGATCGTCCACACCGACGGCCCGGACCGCAACGCCCCCTTCCGTCCGGTCGACGAGACCTCCAAGGCCATCGCCGGCCACCTCCTCGACTTCCTCGACGGTGAGGTCCACGCCGGTCGCCTGGCCTACGACCGCCTGATCCTGCAGAACGGTGTCGGCAACGTGCCGAACGCCGTCCTCGCCGGCCTGGAGGACTCCAGGTTCGAGAACATCACCGCCTACACCGAGGTCATCCAGGACGGCATGCTGGACCTCATCGACTCCGGCAAGATGTCCTTCGCCTCCGCGACCTCCTTCTGTCTCTCCCCGGACGCCGCCCACCGGATGAACCAGGAGGCCGACCGCTACCGCAACCACATCGTGCTGCGTCCCCAGCAGGTCTCCAACCATCCGGAGGTCATCCGTCGACTCGCTCCGATCGGCATCAACGGCATGATCGAGGCCGACATCTACGGCAACGTGAACTCCACCAACGTCGCCGGCTCGAAGATGATGAACGGTATCGGCGGCTCGGGTGACTTCACCCGCAACGCCTACATCTCCTCCTTCGTTACCCCGTCCGTGGCCAAGGACGGCGACATCTCCGCCATCGTGCCCTTCGCGTCCCACATCGACCACGCCGAGCACGACGTCAAGCTCATCGTCACCGAGCGGGGTTACGCTGACCTGCGTGGTCTGTGCCCGCGTGACCGGGTCAGGAAGATGATCGACATCGCCGCCCCGGAGTACCGCCCGCTGCTGGAGGAGTACGTGGAGTTCGCCTCCAAGTCCAAGGCGCAGCACACCCCGCACGACCTGACCCGTGCCTTCGAGTTCCACACCCGTTTCCTGGAGACCGGTTCCATGAAGAAGTAGCCCCTCCTACGACCTCCGGCGCTCCGCCGCCGGTCGGTACCGGGCCGCAGACCCGCCGACGCGCACCGCGTCCGGCGGGTCTTCTGTATGTTCGGGGATGTCGAGGGGACGTTGAGATGGTGGGTCGGGAATTTGTTGAGGGGGGTGCAGGACCTCCGCTACCCCCGAATGGAGCAGATTCGGAAACTATGTTTCCGGATCCATATAATGGGCATCACGTTGATGAGCATATCGTGAGTCTCATCACTATGTACGGTGACCACCGAAAACACCTAGGAGAGATCACACAATGTCAGACAGGATCGCCCACCCAGGACTGCGCGCAAAGGTCATGACCGCTGACGAGGCCGCCACCTTCGTCAATGACGGAGACCTCGTCGGAATGTCCGGGTTCACCGGCGCCGGCTACCCCAAGGTGCTGCCGACCGCGATCGCCAAGCGGGCCAAGGAGTTCCACGACCGCGGCGACAGCTTCTCCATCTCCCTGCTCACCGGAGCCTCCACCTCCGCCGAGCTCGACGGTGAGCTCGCCGAGGCGGACGCGGTGAAGTTCCGTGCCCCGTACCAGTCCGACCCGATCATGCGCGACAAGATCAACTCCGGTCAGATGAAGTACGCGGACATCCACCTCTCCCACCTGGGCATGATGGTCCAGGAGGGCTTCTTCGGGAAGATGGATGTCGCCATCGTCGAGGTCACCAAGATCCTCGAGGACGGACGGATCGTCCCCTCCTCCTCGGTGGGCAACAACGTCGAGTACCTTGACGCGGCAGACAAGATCATCCTCGGAGTGAACTCCTGGCAGTCGGAGGAACTCGAGGGGATGCATGACATCTACCGCATCCCGCTCCCGGGCCACCGCCAGCCCATCCCGATCACCGAGGTCGGCGACCGGATCGGCAGCCCGTATATCGACATCGACGTCAGCAAGGTCGTCGCTGTCGTCGAGACGGACTCCCCGGACCGCAACGCCCCCTTCAAGCCCGCCGACGAGACCTCCAAGAAGATCGCCGGTTACTTCCTCGATTTCCTCGAGGGCGAGGTCCGGGCAGGTCGTCTCTCCTACGACCGCTACATCATGCAGTCCGGTGTGGGTAACGTCCCGAACGCCGTGATGGCGGGCCTGCTGGACTCGAAGTTCGAGAACATCACGGCCTACACCGAGGTCATCCAGGACGGCATGCTCGACCTCATCGACGCCGGCAAGATGTCCGTGGCGTCCGCGACGTCCTTCTCACTGTCGCCCGAGTATGCGGAGAAGATGAACCGGGAGGCGAAGCGCTACCGGGAGAACATCATCCTGCGTCCGCAGCAGGTCTCCAACCACCCGGAGGTCATCCGTCGACTCGGCCTCATCGCCACCAACGGCATGATCGAGGCGGACATCTACGGCAACATCAACTCCACCAACGTCATCGGCTCCCGCGTGATGAATGGCATCGGTGGTTCGGGTGACTTCACCCGTAACGCCTACATCTCCTCCTTCATCAGCCCGGCGGTCGCCAAGGGCGGCGCACTGTCGGCGATCGTGCCCTACGTGACCCACACGGACCACACCGAGCACGACGTCATGGTCGTCATCACCGAACACGGCTACGCCGACCTGCGTGGTCTGGCACCCCGTGACCGTGCGGAGAAGATGATCGCCATCGCCGCGCCGGAGTACCGGCCGCTGCTGGAGGAGTACGTCGACCGTGCGGGTCAGGGTGAGTTCCTGCAGACCCCGCACGAGCTGGCCCACGTCTTCGACTTCCAGAAGCGGTTCGTGGAGACCGGCTCCATGCTGAAGTAGGCTGCCTCAGCTTCCCGGGTGCCCACGGTGCGGCTGCCGTGGCGTCCGGGATCAGGACGGGACAGGTGCACTGCGGCTGGTGGCCTGTCCCGTTGTCGTGTACTGCGCGGCGTCCTGTACTGCGTCCTGCACTGCGTCGGGGGCGGACGCACACCCGTGGTGGGCTGTGCGCTACACTCTCCCTCGACAGTGGTACGGGCCTTTAGCTCAGTTGGTAGAGCTACGGACTTTTAATCCGCAGGTCGTGGGTTCGAGCCCCACAGGGCCCACTGTATGTAATGCCAGGTCAGAGGGCCTGTCGGGACTTTCCGGCAGGCCCTCTTCCTGTTCCCGGACGGCACCGGGTACAGGTCGGCAACACGCCGGTGCCTCACGCGTGGTGGGGTCGACGGTGTGGCATCACCGCGGGCCAGGTGTCATGGGAAACGCCCGGGTGTCATGAGAAAATCACGCCTTGAGCCGTTGAATCGCGGTTTTCTCATGACGCCTGGGCGGAACTCATGACCGGGATGTGCTGCATGACGACTGGAGGCTGCATGACGACTGGAGGGCGATGTGGGTGGGCGGGGCCTGCGCCACTCCGCGTCCCGCGCCCCATCCCGTAGGACAGGTAACCCCGTCCGGGGTTGAGATCCCACAGCGGCCACGGAGATCGGGCGGAGACCGCTGCTACCCTCGGGGGCAGTTTCACGGTCGATGGAATTAGCCACGGCCAGACCTGGGGCCAGACCTGGGGCCGGACCCACGATCACAGCACAACCGCAGTGAGGACGCACATGGTGGATACGACAGGTCGCCCTGTCTACTTCGTCTCCGACAGCACCGGTATCACCGCGGACACCCTGGGAAATGCTCTGCTCGCACAGTTTCCGGACCTCGACTGGCAGCGTCATCACCTGCCCTTCATCGAGTCCGTGGAGACCGCCCGTCGCGCCGTCGACCAGATCACCACGGAGAGCGCGGACGTCCCCGGCCACACCCCGCTGATCTTCGTCACCGTCCGCGACACCGCCGTCGCCGCGGAACTGAGCAAGGCTCCCGGCGAGGTCATCGACCTGCTCGGCACGCACCTCGCCCGCCTGGAGGACATCCTCGGCACCGAACGCTCCGGCAGGGCCACCGCCTACCACCGCGTCGGCAACATGGAGCGCTACCACGACCGCATAGACGCCGTGGAGTTCTCCATCGCCCACGATGACGCCGCCGACCTCCGCCACCTCGAGGTGGCGGATCTCATCCTCCTGGCCCCGTCCCGCTGCGGTAAGACCCCCACCGCCATGTACCTCGCGCTGCAGCACGGACTGCGTGTGGCCAACTATCCGCTCACCGAGGACGACCGGCCCGGCGAACTGCCGCCGGCGTTGGTGGACCACAAGGACCGGCTTTTCGGGCTGACCACCACCGCTCAACGACTCAGCGAGGTCCGGGGTGAACGAAGACCCGGCAGCAGTTACGCCAGTCCTGCCCGCTGCCGCGCCGAACTCCGCCAGGCAGAACAGCTCTACCGGACCCACCGCATCCCCTACATTGACTCCCATGCCATGAGCGTGGAGGAGATGGCCAGCATCATTCTGACCACCATGGACCTGCGCCACACCTGAGCAGGAATGAAAGGACCACACCATGTCCGGCAACACCAAGAACGTCATCCCCTTCGACGAACTCGGGATGGACGACGTCCCCGAGGTCGGCGGAAAGAACGCCTCGCTCGGTGAGATGGTCGTCAATCTCGCCGACGCCGGCGTCCGCGTCCCCGGTGGTTTCGCCACCACCGCCGACGCCTACCGCGACTTCCTCGGCCTCGACGGCCTCGACAAGAGGATCAGCGAGACCCTCGCCGACCTCGACATCGAGGATGTCTCCGAGCTGACTGAGCGTGGCGGGAAGATCCGTCAGTGGATCATCGACCAGCCCTTCCCCGAGGCACTCGAACAGGACATCCGGGACAGTTACGCCGACCTCGTCGACAACGACACCCACCCCGAGGAGGTCACCTGGGCGGTGCGGTCCTCCGCCACCGCCGAGGACCTGCCCGACGCGTCCTTCGCCGGCCAGCAGGAGACCTACCTGAACATCGGCGGTATCGACTACATCCTCGAGGCAGTGAAGTGGGTCTTCGCGTCGCTGTACAACGACCGTGCGATCGCCTACCGCGTCCACCACGGTTTCCACCACGACGATGTCGCGCTCTCCGCCGGTGTGCAGCGCATGGTCCGCACCGATATCGGTGCCTCCGGTGTCATGTTCACCGTCGACACTGAGTCCGGTTTCGACCGCGCGGTCTTCGTCACCGCGTCCTACGGACTCGGCGAGGCTGTGGTCCAGGGTGCGGTGAACCCGGACGAGTTCTACGTCTCCAAGCCCGCGGTGCGGGACGGGAAGACCGGGAAGGACGCCGTCCTCTCCCGCACCGTCGGCGGCAAGGCCGTCGCGATGCGCTACGCGGAGGGCACCGACATCGAGTCCGCCACCCGGTGGGAGGACGTCGCCGAGGACGACCGGAACCGCTTCTGCATCACCGATGAGCAGGTGAGCGAACTGGCCCGCCACGCTGTCGCCATCGAGGACCACTACGGTCGCCCGATGGACATCGAGTGGGGCCTCGACGGCCAGGACGGGCAGCTCTACATCCTCCAGGCCCGTCCGGAGACCGTTGTCTCGCGCCGGGAGGGGCAGTCGCTGTCCCGCTTCGAGTTCGCGGCGGACGCCACCTCCGGCGCGGAGGTCCTCGTCGAGGGACGCTCCATCGGCCAGCGGATCGGTGCCGGCCCCGTGCGGGTGCTGCGTTCCCTCAAGGACATGGACAAGATGCAGGCCGGTGACGTTCTCGTCGCCGAGATCACCGACCCCGACTGGGAACCGGTGATGAAGCGTGCCTCGGCGATCATCACCGAACGCGGTGGACGTACCTGTCACGCGGCGATCATCGCCCGCGAGCTCGGTGTGCCCGCGATCGTCGGTACCGGGGACGCCACCTCGGTGCTCGCCGACGGTGCCGAGGTCACCGTCTCCTGTGCCGAGGGTGATACCGGACGCGCCTACCGGGGTGTCCTGGACTTCGAGGAGAAGACCACGGACCTCGGCGAGATGCCGGAGATCCCGGTGAAGCTCATGATGAACGTCGCCACCCCGGACCAGGCCTTCGCCTTCTCCTCGTTGCCGAACAGCGGCGTGGGTCTGGCGCGTATGGAGTTCATCATCAACCGGCAGATCGGGGTGCACCCGAAGGCACTGCTGGAGCGCGACGACCTGCCTGTCGACCTGCAGGCACAGGTCGACGAGATCACCGCGGCCTACCCCGGGCCGGAGGAGTTCTTCATCCGGCGCGTCGTCGAGGGGGTGTCCACCATCGCCGCGGCCTTCGCCCCGAAGCCGGTGATCGTGCGCCTCTCGGACTTCAAGACCAACGAGTACGCCAACCTCGTCGCCGGTGAGCGTTATGAGCCGGACGAGGAGAACCCGATGCTCGGCTACCGTGGTGCCGCCCGGTACGTCTCCGAGGAGTTCCGCGACTGCTTCGCCATGGAGTGCGAGGCGCTCCGCCGCGTCCGCGAGGACATGGGCCTGGACAACGTGAAGATCATGGTGCCGTTCGTCCGCACCACCGATGAGCTCGACGAGGTGCTCGAAGTCATGGCGTCCCACGGACTCACGCGCGGTGAGGGCGCGGGCGAGGACGGCCTGCAGGTCGTGATGATGTGCGAGGTGCCGTCGAACTACCTGCTCGCCGATGAGTTCCTCGACCGCGTCGACGGCTTCTCCATCGGCTCCAACGACATGACGCAGCTGGTCCTCGGCGTTGACCGTGACTCCGGTCTCGTCGCCCACGACTTCGACGAGCGCAATCCGGCGGTACTCAAGGTACTGGCGTCCGCCATCTCGTCGTGCACCGCACGCGGCAAGTACGTCGGTATCTGCGGTCAGGGACCCTCGGACCACCCGGATCTCGCCGCATGGCTGGTGGAGCAGGGCATCGAGTCGATGTCGCTGACCCCGGACACCGTGGTGAAGACCTGGTTGTCACTGGCGGGGGAGTAGGCGGGGAGTCTCAGGGCAGCCGGCCGGGACCCGCAGCAGCGCGGCCACGGCCACCGCACCCCGGGGCGTCCGCCGGAATCTATTACCTGGATCACGTGTGCCCATGAGGTCGACTCTGTCGGCGGAGCACAGCGGATGGCGGCGGTATTCTCGGCGGCATGATCAGGACGCTGCTCGTCGACAACCACGACTCCTTCACCTTCAACCTCGTCCACGACCTCATCCGGGTCAACGGTGAAGAACCCGTCGTCGTGCCGAACGACTGGGACCGGTGGGATACCGACGGCGCCGCACTGCTCGAACGGATCGACAACATCGTCATCTCCCCGGGGCCCGGCACCCCGCTGAACCCGGTCGACGTCGGTATCTGCCCGGCCGTCATCACCGCTGCCGTCGAGCGACGCATCCCGGTCCTCGGTATCTGCCTCGGCCACCAGCTCATCGCCCACCTCTACGGCGGGACCGTCGGGCCGGCAGCTGAACCGGTCCACGGCAGGTCCTCCCAGGTCAGTCATGACGGCCGTGACATCTTCCGTGGCGTCCCCTCACCGCTCGAGGCGGTGCGGTACCACTCCCTGGCCGTCACCGACCTCCCCGACGGTGTCACAGTGGACGCCCGCAGCGACGACGGCACGGTCATGGGGCTCAGCGTCCCCGGCAAGCTGCTGTGGGGAGTGCAGTTCCACCCGGAGTCGGTGAAGACCGGGCACGGCCCGGAACTGCTCGCCAACTTCGCCGACCTCACCCGCGCTCACGGCCGCATCCGCACTGTCCGCGACAAGGTCGTCCCACTCACCGGGATGAACGCGGCGGGTACCCGCCGACTGTCCCACGACCTCTTCCGCACCCTCTACGGGGGCGCCACCGGCTCCGCGGTCTGGCTCGACGGCAACGCCGACTCCGATCCGCGGGCGAGGTTCTCCGTCATGGGTGCAGCCACCGGCAACCACGCCGGCCCATCGGCCCGGACCGTCGTCGCCGACGTGGACGCCGGAACCGTCACCGTCACCCGGGGCGGCGGAGGACAGGACGCTGACGCTGTCCACGCCGCCCGCACAGACCTGACCGAACGGGCCGACATCCTCGACTGGCTGCAGTCCGACCTCGAGCGCTGGAACATCCGTGGCGGCGGACTCGACGACGACCTCGCCGGTGAGCCACCCTCCGCCTTCCGCCTCGGCTGGGTCGGCTACCTCGGGTACGGGGTCAAGGCGCAGTGCTGCTCCGGCGAGGGTGGGCCCAACCGCCACCCGGCGGCGGAGGCCGACCAACCGGACGCTGCCTTCGTCTTCCTCGACCGGGCGGTCGTCATCGACCATGAGCAGGCAGAGGCGCATCTGCTGACTCTCGACCGGCCGCTGGCGAAGGACGCCGGCCCCTGGGCCACCGCCGACGAGACCGCCTGGGTCGAACAGACCGCAGCTGTGGTTCGGAAGCTGGTCACCAGGGCAGAGGATGCGACGAGGGACACGCAGGGGGAGGCACAGGGCGGGCCCGCACCGGTCGCGGCGTCCGTCACCATGCACGGGCGCGCGGACTACACCGCCAGCGTCCGGAAGATCCAGGACCTCATCCGCGCCGGGGAGACCTACGAGGCCTGTCTGACCACCACCCTCGACGTGGCGACGCCAACCGACGATCTCGACATCTACACGGCGCTGCGGCGCGACAATCCCGCGCCCTTCGCGTCCTTCCTGCGGCTGCCCGGCGTGACGGTGATGTCGACTTCTCCGGAGCGGTTCCTGCGGGTCTCCGTCGACGGGCTCGTCACCTCCTCGCCGATCAAGGGGACCCGTCCTGTCGGCGACACCGAGGAGGAGGACCTGCGTATCCGTGCAGAGCTGCAGCGCAGTGAGAAGGACCGGGCGGAGAATCTCATGATCGTCGATCTGGTGCGCCACGATCTCGGCCGCGTCGCCGCGCCGGGAACCGTCCAGGTCCCCGAGCTGTTCAGCATCGAGAGCTACGCCACGGTCCACCAGCTGGTCAGTACCGTCACCGCGCGACTGGGGGAGGGACACACCGGGGTGGACGCCGTCCGGGCGTCCTTCCCGCCGGGATCGATGACCGGCGCCCCGAAGGAACGCACGATGCGCATCCTCGAGGAGCTGGAGGACGCCCCGCGAGGTGTGTACAGCGGCGCGGTCGGCTATTTCTCGCTCGACGGTGCGGTCGATCTGTCGGTGGTCATCCGCACCCTCGTCGCCGTCGGAACGGAGGGGCAGCGGCGGTTGAGCTACGGCGTCGGCGGGGCGGTGGTCGCCCAGTCAGATCCGGACGCCGAGTACGACGAGACGGTGATCAAGGCCCGGCCGGTGCGGCGACTACGCTGAACAGCGTGACTGAGTCTGATCTTTCCCCTGAGCCCTGCACCGAAACCGCCGCGGATTTCCGTGCCCGGTGGGACGCCGTGCGTGCCCGCGTCGACGAGGCTGCCCGTGCGGCCGGCCGCGATCCCGCCGAGGTCCGTCTGCTGCCGGTGAGCAAGACCGTGCCGGTGGAACGGCTGCGCCCGGCGGTGGATGCCGGAATGACCGAACTGGCGGAGAACAAACCCCAGGAGATCGGACGCAAGGCCGTCGAGATGGCGGACGTGCCGGTGAGGTGGGTCGCAATCGGGCACCTGCAGACCAACAAGGCGAAGATCGTCGCCGAGCACGCCGCGGAATTCCAGGCGCTGGACTCGGTGCGGCTGGCAGAGGCACTGCAGCGTCGGCTGGAGGCGCTCGATGAGACGGCGGACGGCCCTGCGGACGGCCCGGCACGGACGCTGGATGTGCTGGTGCAGGTGAACACCTCGGGGGAGGACACGAAAACCGGGGCGTCCCCCGAGGAGGTCGACGCGATCCTCGAGGCGGCTGCCCGGTGCGACCGGCTCCGGGTCCGGGGGTTCATGACCGTGGCCGTGCACAGTGAGGACGAGGCGGAGGTGCGGGCCTGTTTCGCGCAGCTGCGCGGGATCCTGGAACGGGCGCGTGAGCGGGCCGTGGTGGACCCGGTGCTGCTCACCGAGCTGTCGATGGGGATGTCCGGGGACTTCCCGCTGGCGATCGCTGAAGGTGCGACCTGTGTCCGGGTCGGCACGGCACTGTTCGGCGCCCGCGACTACACGTAGTCGGGGATGACCAGCCTGGTCAGGGCATATTTTTGTGTATGTCCGGGTGGTGGTCTATTCTGAACGAGCTGCCGACCTGAGTGGCCCGGTGACCGGGTTGTCTTCGGTAGAGGTAGAGCTCCCATCGTCTAGTGGCCTAGGACTCCGCCCTTTCACGGCGGCAACACGGGTTCGAATCCCGTTGGGAGTACTGTGGAAACACGGTTTCCACTTTTTGTATGGCCCTGTGGCGCAGTTGGTTAGCGCGCCGCCCTGTCACGGCGGAGGTCGCGAGTTCAAGTCTCGTCAGGGTCGCAACATGGACGGCGGGTCCCCACTACGGTGGGGGCCCGCCGTTTGTCGTGTGCGTGGACTCCGGGATGGGTACGGGTGGCGCGTGTACGCGGTCATCACGCTTCCGGGCCCGGCGTTGTGCCGACTGCCCCGATCCGTGATGATCGTGCACGGACGGAGATACATGCCGGACGCGCCGGGGGGGTGTCTGGGATACGCTCCGGACGGAGCCCGTAAAATGGCGTCCTACATGCTGGTTTGCCGGTTCATCGGGGCCTGTGTAGAGTATCGGCTCGTGCAAGGGACACGCCGCGAGGCGATCCACAGCACGGCCCTGTGGCGCAGTTGGTTAGCGCGCCGCCCTGTCACGGCGGAGGTCGCGAGTTCAAGTCTCGTCAGGGTCGCTGAAGAGGGGTTCGCCCCTTTTCTGCCCAGATAGCTCAGTTGGTAGAGCGTACGCCTGAAAAGTGTAAGGTCCCTGGTTCGATCCCTGGTCTGGGCACACTGAAAATCCCCCGCGGAATATTCCGCGGGGGATTTTGTGTGTCCGGGGACAGTACCCGGATGCTGCGTCCTCAGATGTTGTTCTGGAGGTCGTCCACGTAGGACGCCGGCTCCACAAGGGGAGTGTGCTCGTCGGCCTTACGGGGGCGGATCTTCGCCGGGATACCGACGAGGATCGAGTCCGGCGGGGCGTCCTTGGTCACCACGGCGTTGCCGCCGATCGCGGAGCCGGCGCCGATGGTGATCGGTCCCAGGACCTTCGCGCCCGCACCGACCATCACACCGTCACCGATGGTGGGGTGACGCTTGCGCTGGACGAGCTCTGAGCCGCCGAGAGTGACGCCGTGGTACAACATGACGTCATCGCCGATCTCGGCCGTCTCACCGATCACCACGCCCATTCCGTGGTCGATGAAGAAGCGGCGTCCGATGGTGGCGCCGGGGTGGATCTCCACGCCGGTGAGGAACCGGGTGAACTGGCTGAGGATGCGGGCCGGGCCCTTGGCGCCGCGGACCCACAGCCTGTGCGCCAGACGGTGGCTCCAGATGGCGTGGAGGCCCGAGTAGACCAGGGCGTTCTCCAGGTCACCGCGCGCTGCGGGATCGTGGGTCCTGGCGTTCGCCAGATCCTCCTTGAGGGTGCTGAGCAGACTCACCGTCGAGTCGCCTCCTTGTGTTGTCCTGTATTGTCTCTGCAGTTGTCTGATTTGTCTCTGTCACACCGTACCGTCCGCGTCACGACGACGGCCCCGCACCGCCACTCCGTGCAGGAGGGGTTGTGCGGGGCCGTTGTACGGCATGTGTCCCCGGGGGGACGGGCCTGTCGACTAGTCGCGCAGGTCGTCGAACAGGAGGGTGGAGACGTAGCGCTCACCGAAATCGGCGACGACGGCGACGATGAGCTTGCCCTCGTTCTCCGGCTTCTTGGCCTCCTCGACGGCGGCCCAGATGTTGGCGCCGGTGGAGATGCCGACCAGGATGCCCTCCTTGGCGGCGAGCTCGCGGGCGTACTTCACGGAATCCTCGATGGTGGCGTCATACACCTCGTCGATGATGTCCTTGTCCAGGTTGTCCGGGAAGAAGTTGGTGCCGATGCCCTGGATCTTGTGCGGGCCGAACTTGCCCTCGGTCAGCAGCGGGGAGTCCTTGGGCTCGACGCCGACGATCTTGACGTCCGGGTTCTGCTCCTTGAGGTACTTGCCGGTACCGGAGACGGTGCCGCCGGTGCCGATGCCGGCGATGAAGACGTCGACCTTGCCGTCGGTGTCGGCCCAGACCTCCGGACCGGTGGTGGCGTAGTGGGCCTTCGGGTTGGCCGGGTTGGCGAACTGGCGGGCGAGGACGGCGTTCTCGGTGTTCTCGACGATCTCGTTGGCCTTGTCGACGGCACCCTGCATGCCAGCGGGCGGCGGGGTGAGCACGAGCTCGGCGCCGAGGGCGCGAAGCATGATACGACGCTCGAGGGACATGGACTCCGGCATGGTCAGGATGACCTTGTAGCCACGGGCGGCACCGACAGTGGCCAGGGCGATACCGGTGTTACCGGAGGTGGCCTCGACGATGGTGCCGCCGGGCTTGAGGGTGCCGTCCTCGACAGCGGCGTCGATGATGGCCGCACCGATGCGGTCCTTGACGGAGTTGCCGGGGTTGGCGGACTCGAGCTTGACGACCACGGTGCCGGGCAGGCCCTCGGTCAGCTTGTTCAGCTTCACCAGAGGGGTGTTGCCGATGAGGTCGGTGATGTTCTCGTAGATCTTTGCCATGGCTGCTGCAGGCCGTCCTTCCGGGGAGTTGGAGTGGCTAGACCGATCGGTCTGTCCATTTCGTGGCAAGTCTACATCAGTCCGACCCGGGGTGTCGACGACCGTGGCACAATGGCCACCATGACAGACTCACAACCCACGTACGAGACGATCCTCACCTCCGTCGCCGACGGCGTCGCCACGATCACGCTGAACCGGCCGAAGGCGCTCAACGCACTCAACCAGACCGTCATGGAGGAGGTCGTCGGCGCCCTGGAGATCTTCGACGCCGACCAGTCCGTCGGAGCCGTCGTCATCACCGGCAGCGAGAAGGCCTTCGCTGCCGGTGCCGACATCACCCAGATGAAGGACCAGACCTGGCCGGACATCAAGCTCAAGCGCTTCTACGCGCAGTGGGAACGGGTCGCGAACGTCCAGACCCCCGTCATTACCGCGGTCCAGGGATTTGCTCTCGGGGGCGGCTGTGAACTCGCCATGATGGGCGACATCATCCTCGCCAGTGAGAAAGCGAAATTCGGTCAGCCCGAGATCACCCTCGGCGTCATCCCCGGTATGGGTGGTACCCAGCGCCTCACCCGCGCCGTCGGCAAGTACAAGGCCATGGACCTCATCCTCACCGGACGCATGATGGGCGCCGAGGAAGCAGAGCGGGCCGGCCTGGTCTCGCGCATCCTGCCGGTCGAGGGCTTCACCGACGCGGTGGACGCCGTCGCGCGGAAGGTGGCGTCCTTCTCCCGCGTGGCACTGGCCGCCGCGACCGAGACGGTGGACGCTGCGCTCAACACCCCCCTGACCGAAGGGATGCGCCAGGAGCGCGAGGCGTTCTGGGGACTGTTCGCCACCGAGGACCAGAAAGAGGGGATGGCGGCCTTCGTCGAGAAGCGCGATCCCGAGTGGAAGCACCGCTAGCCCGTGGCTACCAAGGCAACCACAGTCGTCCGCGAGATCCCGCTGCCGATCGAGCGGGTCCGTGAGATCACGGTCTCGGAGGAATTCCTGCTCAGACTGGACGGCGATGATGCGTCGATGCGCCTCCGCGACGGTCATCGCGAGGTCCACGAGGACGGTTCGATGGACGCCACCGTCACCGCCGTCGTGGGGGAGGGTGACAAGGAACTGGAGATGGTCCAGAGGATGGAGGTCTCCGAAGTGAGGGAGGACGGCTCCTTCAGCATCTTCACCTCGGTGCCGCTGCCCAAGGACATCGGCACCATGGCGACGAACCAGGTCTACCGGCCTGAGGGGGACGGCACGCTGCTGGAGTCCACTGTCGCTGTCGAGGTGCACATCGCGCTGGTCGGTGCGAAGATCGCCTCGCAGGTTCTCGAGGGTGCACCGTCCTCCACGGAGAAGGGCGTGGAACGCATCCTCAGGCTTGCGGAGCAGTGACAGTCACCGTAGCTGGCTGACGGGGGCGGGGACGCAGGCTCCCGGGTCTGCGCCCGCCCTCCGGTCGGGGGTGGAACGGGCCTCTGCGGAACAACACGGGGGCGATTTGGGGGTGGCCAGGGGGCTGCCTATACTCGGAACCGCACAATGAGTGCCCCCGTTGTAGGGGGCAAAGTCCACCTGGAGAAGTGCAGGTGCTGGAGAAAGGCGAGCCGTGGAGCAGCAGCGTCACCGCGATGACGAGGACGCGATCCGGTCGGCACTGTCGTCCCTCAAGAACTCGACCGGTATCCCGGTCACGATGTTCGGGGCGTGCCAGTCGGACGGTCGAATGGTGATCAACCAGTGGGTGGGTCTGCGGGCTCCGGCCCTGAACAATCTCTCGATCGAGGCCGGACAGGGTGTCGGTGGCCGGGTCATGGCGACCCGACGGCCGGTCGGTGTGTCCGACTACATCCGGGCGAAGTCCATCTCCCACGAGTTCGACCGTCCGATCCGCGACGAGGGACTGCACTCCATCGTCGCCGTGCCGGTCATCGTGGGCCGCGACATGCGTGGCGTCCTCTACGCCGGCGTGCACTCCCCGGTGCGTATGGGCGACAAGGTGCTCGAAGAGGTCACCATGACCGCCCGCACCCTGGAGCAGGACCTCGCGGTCAACGGCGCACTGCGTCGTGCCGATGCCGGCCCGCGGGAACCCGCCGTCAAGCAGGTCCGTTCCATGTCCGGCGCCGAGTGGGAGCAGGTGCGTGCCACACATTCGCGGCTGCGGATGCTCGCCAACCGGGTCGAGGACGAGGAGATCCGCCGTGATCTCGAGGTGCTCTGCGACCAGATGGTCAGCCCGGTGCGGGTCAAGCAGACCACCAAGCTCTCCGCCCGCGAGCTCGACGTGCTGTCCTGCGTCGCCCTGGGGCACACCAATGTCGAGGCCGCCGACGAGATGGGCATCGGCGCAGAGACCGTGAAGAGCTACCTGCGGTCGGTGATGCGCAAGCTCGGTGCCCACACCCGGTACGAAGCCGTCAACGCCGCACGTCGCATCGGGGCGCTGCCCTGATCCTGCCGGACCACTAGGGTAGGGGGTGTGAAAGAACATTTCCTGGTGACCGGAGGCGCTCGCCTCGTCGGATCTGTGATGGTGGACGGGGCGAAGAACAGTGTCCTCAAGCTGATGTCCGCCGCCCTTCTCGCAGAGGGGACGACGGTACTGCACAACATCCCCGACATCTCGGATGTCCGATACATGGTGAAGGTTCTCGAAGGGCTCGGCTGTGAGGCGCAGGTCGACGGGGGCAGCGTGACGATCACCGTGCCGGCGGAGATCTCCTGGAACGCCGACATCGACTCCGTGCGCCAGTTCCGCGCCTCGGTCTGCGTCCTGGGGCCGTTGACCGCGCGGTGCCACCATGCTGTGGTCGCCCTTCCCGGCGGGGACGCCATCGGCAGTCGGCCACTGGACATGCACCAGTCAGGTCTGGAGAAGATGGGCGCGGTCACCCGCATCGAGCACGGCTGTGTCGTCGCAGAGGTCGAGGCACTCCACGGCGCGGAGATCTCGCTCGATTTCCCGTCCGTGGGAGCGACCGAGAACATTCTCATGGCGGCTGTGCTCGCAGAGGGCGAGACCGTCCTGGACAATGCGGCGCGGGAACCGGAGATCGTGGACCTGTGCCACATGCTGAGGCAGATGGGCGCCCGGATCGAGGGTGAGGGCTCGAACACCATCACCGTCAACGGCGTACCGAAGCTGAACCCGGTGGAGCACCGGGTGGTCGGTGACCGCATCGTCGCCGGTACCTGGGCGTATGCCGCGGCGATGACCCGGGGGGACATCACCGTGGGCGGAATCGACCCGGTACACCTGCACCTCGTCCTGGAGAAGCTCAAGCTGGCCGGCGCCACTGTGGAGACCTACCCGACCGGCTTCCGGGTCATTCAGGAGCGGCGGGCGACGGCGGTGGACTACCAGACCCTGCCTTTCCCGGGATTCCCGACGGACCTTCAGCCGCTGGCCATTGCCCTCTGCACAGTGAGTGAGGGCATGAGCGTGATCACCGAGAACATCTTCGAGTCCAGATTCCGGTTTGTCGATGAGCTGACGCGTATGGGGGCGGACGCCACGATCGACGGACACCATGTGGTCATCCGCGGTCGTGAACAGCTGAGCTATGCACCGGTGTGGAGCTCAGATATCCGGGCCGGTGCCGGCCTGGTGCTCGCCGGGCTCTGTGCCGACGGAGTGACCCAGGTCAACGATGTCCATCACATCGACCGCGGTTACCCGGGGTTTGTCGAGAACCTGTGCCGACTGGGGGCGCAGGTCGAACGGGTTTCCGGAGACGAGTGACGCACCGGAACCCATGGTGACCTGCAAAGTTGTGGGTTCTACGGTGGGTGTGTAGATTGGTCCGGGTCGCCGCGAGCGGCCGGGACGCGGTCCTGGTTGAGCAGC
>NZ_BJNT01000007.1 GCF_006539825.1 Corynebacterium variabile | reverse complement strand
ACCCCCCCCGATGGTGACACCTGCTGACCTGGTGCCCTATATATTCTCTCCCGGCCCGGAGGACCCGGCGTCGGTGATGATGGGATATTTCGTAGGAGAGTACGAATGCTGACCGCCAGCACCGGCCGCAGGAGAAGCCCCGAACCAGGGAGTTGACCTGGCAGCTTCTCAAGACAAAAGTGTACGATTCCCGCTAGGTATCGGACCTGCTGAGAATCGTACGCGGGGGAGCGGTCGGGGGGTCAGAAGCCGCCGAAGTCTCCGCCGCCGCCGAAGTCGCCGCCGCCACCGCCGCCGCCTCCGAATCCGCCGCCTCCGAAGCCGCCACCGAACCCACCGTGGCCGCTGAGCAGAGAACCGAGGACCAGGCCGGTGACCATGGAACCGGCTCCGGAGCCGCCACCGTAGTTGTTGTGGCGACGGTTGTAGTCGTCGATGTCCTTCTGCGCGTGCTGGGCGGCCTGGGAGGCGATGTTGTTCGCCTGCTGGGCGGCATGGAAGGCGTCCTTCGGGCGGGTGTCGCGCATCCGGCGGGCATCGCCGAGGGCCTGCCCGGCGGACTGGGCGAGGGAACGGGCGGTCACACCGACCATGGAACCACGGGTGTGGATCGTGTCCTCCACACTCTGCAGGCGCGCAGTGGCGTCGGCGATAGTGCGGTCGACCATGGCGATGGTCCGCTCGTAGGAGTTGCGGGCACCGCGGGCCTCGTCGATCTGGATGTCGAGTTCTCCATCTGCCTCGAGCAGTGCCGAGTAGGTGCCCAGCGGATCCTGGGAGCCGCGGGAGCGGGCGTCGGCCAGGGCGGTCTTCGCCTTCTCGACAGCGGCGGCAAGGGCGGTGCGGTCGAGTTCCGCATTGCTGGCGGCGTGCTCGGTGGCCTCGGTGATCTCACCGTCAACCTCGTCGATGAGGGATTCCAGGTTGGACTGGGCCTCACGCAGCTGGACCTCAGCGCGGTCGACACTGTCGAGCTGACTGGCGGCCTGGTTCATGGCCATTCGCGCGGCGCGGGCGGCGTCCACCAGCTCGCCCTGCTCGCCGGGCGGGAGGTTCAGCAGTTCACGGGCACGGCTGAGCGCCTCTTCCGCCTGGGTGATCTCGGCGTCCGCGATGTCCGGGTTGTCGATGACCGAGGACAGCAGGGCGGGGTCGACGCGGGATGTCAGGGACTCCAGCGTGGTGCGGGCACGGGGGACGCGGGTGCGCAGGTCCACCGTCTCCTGGAAGAGCTTGTCGACGATCTCGGGGGCGTTGATGAGCTTCTCACGCAGGGTGGCGAAACGCTCGGCCTGTTCGTTGAGGTTCTTGTCGGCGGTACCGCAGTTGGCGATGATGCCGATGAGGATGTCGCGCTCTTCGGCCTCGTCGCGGACCAGGCCGTTGGCGAGGCGCTGGTGGTCGCCGTAAGCCTGGGAGAGGGTGCGCTGGGACGATTCAAGCGCCTTCCGCAACTCCCGGGTGCGCTCGACACCGAACTCCGACTCTGCGGTGGTGAGCTCCTGGGCGCCCTTGCGGATGGACTCGTCGGTGGACTGCAGCTCTTCGGCGGCGACGGTACGCAGTGCGTGGGTGGGCTGCTGGGCCAGGTCGGAGGAGTCGCCCGGGGTGATGGAGCGAGTGGTCTCGACCTCGGCGGCCTCGTCCTTGCGCCGTTTCTTCTTCGACCAGACCACGGCGCCACCGCCACCGACGGCGAGGACACCCACACCGCCCCACAGCCAGGCGGAATTGCCGCCGTCTGACTCATCGGCGAGGACCTTGGCGACGGCCTTGCCGCCTTCCGGGAATCCGTCGCCCCTGTTCTCCTTGATTGCAGAATTCACGTCAGTGGTGACGGATGTCGGCACCTTCGCACCGGGTGCTGTCCCGTAGGTCCGGTCACTGGTGTTGATGACGATGACGAGGCCGTTGTTGATGCCGATCTCGGACTGGAGCTGAGGGGCAAGAGACTGCGGATCCTGGTTGTCGACGAACACCAGGTACCCCTTCACCCCGGTCTCCTTCGGGCCCTTGGCGAGCAGGTCGGAGATCTCCGACTTCTCGGAATCCGAGAGCACACCGGCGTCGTCGACGACCTGGGAGTCCAGGGTGATGTCGGTGTCTGTCGCGGTCTGGGCGAGCACCGAGGTCTCTGCGGTCGCGGGGGCGGCGAGGGCGGCACTGAATCCGGCCGCCCCCAGACCGGTGAGACCGGCGATCGCGAGGGACGCCACGAAGCGTCGTGAACGTCGGTCACCCGACGCGGAAGGGGAAGGAGAATTCACAGCGCACATACGTACAACAATAACCGGATTCGGACCTGCCGGTGCGTAGAGTTGTCTGCATGACTGTGTGGAAGAACCTGGGAAGTGCCGTGGGTGCCGGAATCCGCGGACTCCTGTACATGATCGTCGGCACCATTGTCGTTGCCCTGGTCATCACCCTGGTCACCGCAGGTCACGTCTGGGCCTACGCCCGCCAGGACGACCGGGGCGAGGCGGACACCATCCTCGTCCTCGGTGCCGCCCAGTACAACGGCACGCCGTCGAACTGGTTCGCCGCCCGCCTCGACCACGCCGCCGACCTCTACAACGACGGTGTCGCCCCGCGGATCGTCACAGTCGGCGGCAAGCTCGACGGCGACGTCTACACCGAGGCCGAGGCCGGTGAGAGGTACCTGGAGGACAAGGGCGTCCCGGCGTCCGACATCTCCACCATCGTCCACGGCTCCGACACCCTCGAGTCCGCCGAACTGTTCGGCGATGAGGCGGACAAGGAGGGCTGGGGGAGCGTGGTCGTCGTCACCGACCCGGCGCACTCGCTGCGTGCCACGGACATGGTCCGCGACCAGGGGGTCAGCGCGCATGCCTCGCCGACCCGCACCGGCCCGGCGGTCTCCGGACGCCAGGCACAGCTCGACAGCATCCTCCACGAGACCGGCGGACTGCTGTACTACCGCGTCACCCGCAACGGTGGCGGCGACTACACGGTGAAGGAGTGACAGGCAGAGCCATGGAACGCTACGGCTACACCACCCACGATCTGGCCCGCTACCTGCCGACGCCGGCGAAGCACCTCGGTGTCGCCGGCGCGCTGCCTGACGGCCGGGAGGATTTCGACCGTGACCGGGCGCGCGTCCTGCACAGTGCCGCGCTGCGTCGGCTGGCGGACAAGACCCAGGTCGTCGGACCGGGGGAGGGGGACACGCCCCGCACCCGGCTCACCCACTCCCTGGAGGTCGGGCAGATCTCCCGCGGCATCGGCACCGCCCTCGGGATGGACCCGGACCTGTGCGAGCTTGCCGGACTGACCCACGACATCGGTCACCCGCCCTACGGGCACAACGGGGAGACGGCACTCGATGTCGTCGCCGCCGGCTGCGGTGGGTTCGAGGGCAACGCCCAGACGCTGCGCATCCTGGTACGCCTGGAGCCGAAGGTCCTCGGGGCCGACGGTGCCAGCCACGGCCTCAACCTCACCCGCGCCAGCCTCGACGCCGCCGCGAAGTACCCCTGGGGTCCGGTGGACGCCGCGGGCAACCGTCGTCGCAAGTACTCCTGCTACGCCGAGGACCTGGCGGTCTTCGACTGGGTACGCGAGGGTGCCCCGGAGGGCAGGCGTGCGATGGAGGCCCAGGTCATGGACTGGGCCGATGATGTCGCCTACTCCGTCCACGACGTGGAGGACGGGATCCTGTCAGGACGCATCACCCTCGGCGTCCTCTGGGATCTCGTGGAACTCGCCGCCCTGGCGGAGAAGGGTGCCGCCGCTTTCGGCGGTGACCCCGCCGAACTGCTGGAGGCTGCTGACCGGCTCCGGGAGATGGACCTCGTCGCCCGGGCCGCGGACTTCCGTGGCGGGCTGCAGGATCTCGTGGCGCTCAAGGCACTGACCAGTGAGCTGGTGAGCCGGTACGTCACCGCCGTGGTCACCGCGACCCGGGCAGCGTATCCGGGCACCGGCGGGCTGGGGCGCTACTCCGCCGAGCTGGTCATCCCTGCCCCGGTGGTGGCGGAGGTGACGCTGCTGAAGTCGGTGGCGGTGCTCTATGTCATGGACGAGAAGCGGCACCTGGCCAACCAGGACCGGCAGCGCGACCGGATCTACCGGGTGGCCGGGTATCTGGCTGCCGGCGCCCCGGGCACGCTCGACCCGGTGTTCCGCGCCTGGTGGACCGAGGTGGACAGTGACGCCGACCGGCAGCGCGTGATCGTCGACCAGGTGGCGTCCTACACGGAATCGCGGCTGGAACGGATCGACCGGCTGGTCCGCGCCGAGAGCGCGGCCTGGGGTTAGTCCCCGTCAGTCCCAGTCAGTCCCAGTCAGTCCTCCGCGTCGGGGATGGAGCAGAAGGACTCGTAGTGGTCGTCGGTGTAGTACCAGACGTCCGGGTCGGTGTCTGAGCCGCCGCCGACGACGATGCGCCGGGCACCACGGTGGTTGATGCCGGGGGTGTCCACCGTGTACTCGCGGTAGTAGCTGGAGTTCTCGGAGGGCAGTGCGGATGCGTAGTTGCCGAAGTGCTTGCCATCGTGGTCACCGTGGTCGAACGGGCCGCCGTCGAGGATCGCGTCGATGACCTCGTCGGCCCGATCCGGCAGGGTGTCCACGGCGCAGGAGTCGCCGGAGGCGGAGATATCGGAGGACGCCGAGGACGCGTGGCTGTCGTTCGAGTCGTCGCCACCGGTGGCGGCGTCCACCCCGAAGTAGCCGGCGGCGAGGACGACGACCGCGCCGACGATGCTGCCGAGGATGGTTTTGTTCTTACCGGATTCTCCTGTGCTCACGGTGAACAGTGAATCACACGGCGGACTTCACCACTGTCAGCGGCAGGCGCAGAGCCCCCGGGGCGGACGCCGGGACGACCGGACCGTGCGGCTGGACCGCATCCACGCGACGGTAGTTTCCGATGATCCCGCTCTGGGCCGGACGCGGATCCGCTTCGCCCTTGTTGGGCCACAGGGCTGCGGCGCGCTCCGCGTTCGCCGAGATCGACAGTGACGGGTTCACGCCCGGATTCGCGGTGATCGAGGACCCGTCGGTGATGAACATCGACGGGTAGTTCCACACCCGGTGGTAGGGGTCGACCACGCCGGTCTCCGGGGTGTCGGAGATGGTGCAGCCACCGAGGAAGTGGGCGGTGAGCGGGATATTGAAGACCTCCGGCCAGACGCCACCGGCGACGGCCTTGTCGAAGTGCGCGGCACCGCGACGGGTCGCCTCGTTGCCCTCGGGGATCCAGGACGGGTTCGGCTCGCCCTCGCCCTGCCGACTGGTGAGCAGGCGCAGTGGTCCGAGCTTCTTCAGGCTGGTGGTCAGGGAGTTGTCGCGGGCCTGCATGACCAGGTTGATCATGGTGCGCTCCGACCAGCCTCGCAGGTCGAGGACCAGCTTGACGGCCTTCGGGTTCTTCGCGAGCTGGCGGAGGAACTCGACCCAGCGGGGCCACTTCGTGTCGCCGTCGGTGTTTATGGTCTGCAGCATGCCCATGGCATTGGAACCGATACCGTAGCGGACCGGCTCGATGTGGGTGTCCGGTGCGGGCCAGTAGCTCGACGTGATGGCGACGCCCTTGTGGAAGTCGTACTCCGGCTCCTTCTTCCACAGACCCACACCCAGCAGGGCCTCGGAGTTGGTGCGGGTGAGCTGGCCGAGGTGGTCGGAGAGCTTCGGCAGGTTGCCGTCCTCCTTCTGGCGGTGGAGCAGGTTCTGGGTGCCCCACGTCCCGGCGGCCATGATGATGTAGTCGCTCGTGAACGTCGTGGTCTTCTTCTTCCCGAACACCGGTCCGGTGCGCTCGACGGTGATCTCCCAGCCGGGTTCGTCGTCGGCACCGAGCTTGCGTACGGAGGTCACCGTGGATCGGTCGTGGACCTCGGTGCCGGCCTTCTCTGCGAGGTAGAGGTAGTTCTTCAGCAGGGTGTTCTTCGCACCGTGGCGGCAACCGGTCATGCACTCGCCGCACTCGGTGCAGGCGGTGCGGTCGGGTCCGACACCACCGAAGTAGGGGTCGGCGACGGTCTCGCCCTCCTCACCCTCCAGACCGACCTTCTTGCCGAAGAAGACGCCGACCGGGGTCATCCGGAAGGTGTCGCCGACACCCATCTCCTCGGCGACCTGCTTCGACAGTTTGTCCGCCGGGGTGACGGTGGGGTTGGTGACCACGCCAAGCATCCTGCGTGCCTGCTCGTAGTAGGGGGTGAGCTCGTCCTCCCAGTCGGTGATGTGGTCCCAGGCGGGGGAGTGGAAGTAGTTGTCGCCGGGCTTGTAGAGGGTGTTGGCGTAGTTCAGGGAGCCGCCGCCGACACCGGCACCGGCGAGGATCATGGCGTCCTTGAGCAGGTGGACGCGCTGGATGCCGTAGAAGCCGAGTTTCGGGGCCCAGAGGAAATCCTTGAGGTGCCAGGAGGTCTTCGCGAAGTCCTTGTCCTCGAAACGGCGTCCTGCCTCGATGACACCGACGGAGTAGCCCTTCTCAGTCAGGCGCAGGGCGGAGACGGATCCGCCGAATCCGGAGCCGACGATGAGAACGTCATAGTGCGTGGCCGATGAAGCCATGGGTGGTCATCCCTTTCGGTGCCGATGCCCCCGGGGAGTCACTCCGGAAACGGTCGGTCGGGTTGTGCAGTGGTGGTCAGATCATGGATGTTCACAAAAGCATAGGGATTCGGGGGCAGTGCCGTGGCGATACGGGAAGATACGGAAAGATCTGGTGGCATACGATGGTCGGCATGGCACGAGGACGCATTCCGGACACCGACATCGCCGCGATCCGGGAGCAGACCCCGATCGAGGAGGTCGTCGGCGAGTACGTCCAGCTCACCCCGGGTGGCGTGGACTCGATGAAGGGCCTCAGCCCGTTCAAGGACGAGAAGACACCGTCCTTCCATGTGCGTCCGAACAAGGGCTACTTCCACTGCTTCGCGACCGGCGAGGGCGGGGACGTCTTCAGCTTCCTCATGAAGATGGAGCACGTCACCTTCCCCGAGGCTGTCGAGCAGTGCGCCGAGCGGATCGGCTACCACATCAACTACGAGGGTGGCGGCCCGGTGAACCGGGTCGAACCGGGTACCCGGCAGCGGCTCATCGCGGCGAACCGGGCGGCCCAGGAGTTCTACCGCGCCCGGTTCCTCGACATGGACAGCAGGGACCCGGGCGCGGAGAAGGCCCGCGCGATGTTGCGCGACCGTGGCTTCAGCGACGAACTTGTCGAGCAGTTCGGCTGCGGCTACGCCCCCGACGGCTGGGACACGTTGACGAAGGTCCTGCTGCGCCGCGGCTTCAGCTTCAAGGAGCTGGAGGACGCCGGCCTGTCCCGGATGGGTAACCGTGGTCCCATCGACCGCTTCCACCGTCGGCTGCTGTGGCCGATCCGGAACTCCGCCGGGGACGTCATCGGGTTCGGTGCCCGCAAGCTCTTCGAGGACGACAAACTCGGCAAGTACATGAATACGCCTGAGACGCTGCTCTACAAGAAATCCAAGGTGCTCTTCGGGCTCGACCGGGCGAAGAAGTCGATCAGTGCCGACCACCAGGCTGTGGTGGTCGAGGGTTACACCGACGTCATGGCGCTGCACGCCGCCGGGGTGACCACGGCGGTGGCCGCCTGCGGTACCGCCTTCGGTGAGGAGCACCTGCAGATGCTTCGGCGCTTCATGCTCGACGACCAGTTCTTCCGTGGTGAGATCATCTACACCTTCGACGGCGACGAGGCCGGTCAGAAAGCGGCGATGCGCGCCTTCGAGGGTGACCAGAAGTTCACCGGACGTAGTTACGTCGCCGTCGCACCCGACGGTATGGACCCCTGTGACCTGCGCATGGAGCGTGGGGACGCCGCGGTGCGTGAGATGGTCGCCTCCCGGATCCCCATGTTCGAGTTCGTCATCCGCACCATCATCCGCGGCTACGACACCCACCATGTCGACGGCCGGGTGGACGCCCTGCGCCGGGTGGTCCCGGTCCTCGCCGGCATCCGGGATGACGCCCTGCGTGACGAGTACGCGCGTCAGGCATCCGGCTGGCTGTCCTGGTCGGACCCCTCCGAGGTCGTCAACCAGGTGCGCAAGGCCGCCCGTCACTCCGGCCACCGTGACGCGGTGCCGGAGCTGCGGGAGGGGCTGGCCCGGGCGAACCGGCGGGCCGCGGCCGAGCAGACGCAGGCGGCGGACGCCCCAGTCTCGCTGCTGCAGCGCCCGGATCCGGAGGACGTGTATCTGCGTCCGGTCCGGGAGGTCCTGAAGCTGATGCTCCAGGAGCCGGGACTGGTCGGCAAGGACGCCGACGGCCTGCTCACCGACAGTTTCGAGCACCCTACCTACATGGCCGTGGCCACGGCGATCCAGGAGGCCGGGGGCGTGGGGTCGGTGACTGCCGGCGGCGCCGGATGGCTGGATGCCGTGAGTGCGGCGACGAAGGACCCGATGTGCCGGGCCGTGATCAGTGAGCTGGCGGTGGAGGAACCGCGCTGCCGCGCCGAACGGCTGCCGTTCTACGCCCGGGCCGTGGTGGCGCGGATGGAGGAACGGTGGGTCGGTGCCGAGATCGCCGAGCTGAAGTCACGGATGCAGCGGATGCGTCCGGACCTGGGTGCGGCGGAGAAGAAGGAGTACAACGCCACCTTCGCCGACCTCATGGCGCTGGAGAAGTACCGTCGCACGCTGCAGGAGCAGGCGCAGAGCTACGGCGAACTGGGGGACTAACGGCGGTTGCCGCGGCCGTCCTGGTCCTGGACACGGCGGCCCTTGGCGTCCTTCATGCGACGGCTCTCCGAGGAGATGACGCGGTCTTCTTCGTGGTCCACGAGGTCGTCCTCGAGCAGCGCGTCGTTCGCGGTGAGGGAGGAGCGGGAGGTGCCCTTGAGGTCGCGGACCTCGCGCATCCGCGGCTCCGGATCGAGGCGGTCGGCCAGGGCCTTCCTGCCGGCGGTGACGGCCTTGCGGGTGACCGGGGAGTTGATCACGGCCTCGTAGCCGCCGCGGATCTGTTCGAAGCGGCGGCGCCCTGCCTTGGTTCCGAAGACGTAGCCGGCTGCTGCTCCGATGACGAGTTGGATCATGACGTCCACCCTATCGCAGTGGCGGACGTGTCACGGGTTTCGCCGGTAAGCTGGTTCCCTGAGTGGCGGCAGGCCGTGAACCACGGTTTACTGTCAGTGAACCCCAGTGGAAGGAACCGTGCACCCGTGAGCACCACCGTCAAGGGCGTCATCGCCCGTGAGAAGAACGCCGCCGTCGAACTCGTGGATGTCGTCGTCCCCGACCCCGGCGCACACGACGTCATCGTCAAGATCCAGAGCTGCGGCGTCTGCCACACCGACCTCGCCTACCGCAACGGCGGCATCGGCGACAACTACCCCTACCTGCTGGGGCATGAGGCCGCCGGCATCGTCGAGACCGTCGGCTCCGAGGTCTCCCACGTCGCCGTCGGTGACTTCGTCGTCCTCAACTGGCGTGCGGTGTGCGGCGAGTGCCGCGCCTGCAAGAAGGGTGAGCCGAAGTACTGCTTCGCGACCTTCAACGCCTCGCAGCCGATGACCCTGGCCGACGGCACCGAGCTGGAGGCCGCACTCGGCATCGGCGCCTTCATCGAGAAGACCATCGTCCACGAGGGACAGTGCACCAAGGTCAACCCGGAGGCCGATCCCTCGGTCGTCGGACTGCTCGGCTGCGGCGTCATGGCCGGCCTCGGTGCCGCAGTGAACACCGGTGAGATCAAGCGCGGCGAGTCTGTCGCCGTCATCGGTTGCGGTGGTGTGGGTATGGCCGCCGTCGCCGGTGCGAAGCTCGCCGGAGCGACGACGATCATCGCCATCGACGTCTCCGACGAGAAGCTCGAGCGGGCGAGGGAGTTCGGTGCCACGCACGTCATCAACTCCGCGTCCCTGCCGGGTGATCCCTCCGCCGAGGGCGAGGACCAGCCGGTCGTGCAGGCCGTCTACGAGATCTGCGGTGGCATCGGCACCGATGTCGTGGTGGACGCGGTGGGTGTGCCCGCGACCTACAGGCAGGCCTTCTACATGCGCGATCTGGCGGGACGCCTGGTTCTCGTCGGTGTGCCGACCCCCGGCATGGAACTCAACCTCCCGCTGCCGGACGTCTTCGGTCGCGGCGGTTCACTGAAGTCCGCCTGGTACGGCGACTGCCTGCCCGAGCGTGACTTCCCGCTCTACACCGACCTCTACCTGCAGGGGCGTTTCCCGCTGGGAGACTTCGTCGATGAGCGCATCAGTATCGACGCCGTCGAGGAGGCCTTCGAGACGATGAAGGCCGGCACGGTCCTGCGCTCGGTGGTGGAGCTGTGAGTAGCGTGTCCTCATCTGAATCCGGCCTCCGCATCGACCGGGTCGTCACCCACGGCATCTTCGCCCTCGACGGCGGGGAGTGGGAGGTCGACAACAACATCTGGATCGTCGGTGACGATGACGAGGTGTTCGTCGTGGACGCCGCCCATGACGCCGACGCCATCGTCGATGCCGTCGACGGCAGGAAGGTCCGTGGGGTGATCTGCACCCACGCCCACAACGACCACATCACTGTGGCGCCGGAGCTGGCGGAGCGGCTGGACACGCAGATCTACGTCCACCCCGGCGACCAGATGCTGTGGGACGAGACCCACCCGGGTGTCGGTCACGCTGATCTGGCCGACGGTGAGAAGTTCTCGGTCGCGGGCACCACCCTGCAGGTCATCAACACGCCGGGTCATTCGCCGGGCTCCTGCTGCCTGTACCTGCCGGAGGCGAAGGTGCTGCTCAGCGGCGACACCCTCTTCGCCGGCGGCCCCGGTGCGACGGGCCGGTCGTTCAGCGATTTCGGCACCATCATCGACTCGATCAAGGGGTCGCTGCTGACCCTGCCGGGCGACACCGAGGTCTACACCGGCCACGGGGACGCCACGTCGATCGGCGCTGAGGCGCCGCACCTCGAGGAATGGATCGCCCGGGGGCACTAAGGGGTCAGGGTTGCCACCGATACCCCGTGGGGGTATATATCGGTACATGGGTACCGGCGACATGAACCTCCAGGACATCGACCTGCTCGCAGCATCGACCACGGAGCATCCCGTGGACGGCTGCGGATGCGGTTGCTCCAACGAGCCCGCCGCGCACGGGTACACGCCGGAGAAGAAGCGCTACCTCGCCCGCCTCAAGCGGATCGAGGGCCAGGTGCGTGGGGTGCACCGCATGGTCGACGAGGACGAGTACTGCATCGACGTCCTCACCCAGATCACTGCGGTGCAGTCCGCACTCAAGGGTGTGGCCCTGGCACTGCTGGATGACCACATGCAGCACTGCGTGCTCCACGCCGCGCAGCAGGGTGGGGACGAGGCCGTGGAGAAGCTCGACGAGGTCTCCGCGGCCGTCGCGCGGCTGGTGAAGTAGGGGAGTTTAGGGGCCGTAGACCCACTGTCCGCCGACACACATCATCATGTGGCCGCTGTCGTCCTGGCCGCCTGCCTCGCCTTCGGTACATGCACCACCGTCAGAGGCAGTGCCGACACCTGCGGGTTCGGGGCCGTAGACCCACGTCGCCGGAGCGTTTGCGCCCATACCGACACACACCAGCGACGTGCCGTCGGCACCGGTCGCAGGCATGCCGACCTGGGCCGCGGAGCAGGGCACGCCGTACGCAGGTGCGGACGCGGGAACATCCTGGACCTCCGGGACAGGCGCGGGGGTGTAGAGCTCTTCCTCGACCTCAGACTCCACGGGATTGTCGAGGGCATCTGTGGGGTCGGGTTCGTCGACCGCAGAGCTGCTAGTGGAGGCAGCACTCGTCGTGGTCGTGGTGGGGGTCGTGGTGGTGGACTCACCGGCGTCACCGGAGTCGTCGGACGTGCAGCCGGCGGCGAGTGCTCCGGTAAGGATGGCCGCGCCGATGAGCGCGGACAGGCGGGACTTCATGGATTCTCCTCAGTCGTGTGGGTGTTGACCTCGCCATGGAGGTCAACCGGAGAAGAATCTAGTGCGCGGACACGACAGGGGTAGTTCCAGGGGTGAACGGTCGTTCGACCGTCACACCACCCGAACCTTGGCGGTGCCCTCGAAGGGGGTCACCTGGCCGGTGACGCCCCTGGCGTCCCCGCGGAGTTTTACCAGGTAGTCGCCGGGTTCGGCGTCGGTGGTGTCCCAGTCGACCGTGGTGCGCACCCCGCTGAGATCACGGGCGAAGGTGAGCAGAGTCGACCAGGAGGAGTCGTCGGCGACGACCGTCCCGTCGGGCCGGGTGACCAGCAGGTAGCCGTCCTCCAGGCGGACATTGTTGTTCGGGTTCGCCCCGGCGAAGACCACCGATGCCGTCTGCCCGACGGTTACATCACCTCCACCGGAGAGCACGTCGCCGAAGCGTCGTCCCGGCAACTCGATGTCCGGTGGTGCCAGGGCGGCGGGGGAGTCCGGGATGATGCCCGTGAGATCTCCGGCCGGCTGCCCCGTCCCTATCTTCTCCCCGGACGCCAGCGCCCGGGCCAGCCGGTCGACGGTCTGCAGTGCCGCGGGCAATGTGTAACGGCCGAAGGCCGTCGCCCCGCCCTCGTAGTCCTGCTGCAGATACTCCTCGGGCGTGGTCATGTAGTGGCCGTAGCCGCAGCTGTAGCCCTGCACCACCACGGCGTCCTCGGACACGCCCATTGCAGTGCTCACCGTCTGACGGAGTCGGCGTCCCGAGGTGGTGGTCGGCTCGAACCCCAGGGAGACCACGACCAGGCCGCCGATACGCCACACACTGAAGATATGCCGCTGCTGGATCATCCCGTCGACGTAGCCCATCGGCAGAAGCATGTCCTTGGGCTCATGGACCTTCCGGACATCCTCGGGGATCGGCGCGACCTGGTTGAGCTGGTGGACCCACGGCGATCCTCCCCGCTCGCCCTCATTGAGTCCGATGTCGAAGTCCAGGCCGCCCCCGTCCTCCTGGCTGGACGCGGCGAAGGCGGACCCCAGGACCGCCGGCCCCGTCGCGCCGGGTCTGCCGTCCGGCGTCCACTTCCCGTCGACCTGGACGCGGTCCATGTCGACCCACTGCGCCCGCCCGGTCACTCCGGAGCCGTCCACGCGGGTGCCGTCGGTGGTCGTCGTAGCGGACGCCTGGCGCTCGCCGAGGATCCGGGCACTGGCCTTCTCATCGGCGCCACCGGGGCCGGAATGGGGCACCAGGCCCATGTTCGGGGTGATGTCTCCGGGCGTTCCCTGGGCGAAGACCGCGATGAACGGGGCGTTGTCGAGGTTGCGGTGGTCCACTCCGGCATCGGTCTCCACGGACCAGGCGGCGTAGCCCTTGTTGTCCCCGGAGATGTGGTGGA
Organism: Corynebacterium variabile; assembly: GCF_006539825.1. Taxonomy (GTDB): domain Bacteria; phylum Actinomycetota; class Actinomycetes; order Mycobacteriales; family Mycobacteriaceae; genus Corynebacterium; species Corynebacterium variabile. The sequence continues at coordinate 50,146 of NZ_BJNT01000007.1, read as the reverse complement.
TCTCGGGGCCGAAGGCGGTGCCGTGGATCGAGTACCAGTTCACCAGCCCGACCGGGGAGCCGTTGCGGGAGATGTGCAGGGTCACCGAGGTGCGGTCGATACCGCCGGGGTTGGCGTCCTTGTCCTCCTGCGGATTGCGCTCGAAGGCGAGGTGGGAGCGGTTCGCGCCGACCTCGTCCAGCTCGGTGCTGGTGAGGGTGAGTTCGGCCGGGCCGATGGTGTCGTGGGCGCGGATGATGGAGCGGACGATGCCGGTGACCTGGGCCTCGAAGGTCACCGGACGGAATCCCACGGAGACCAGGTCGACCATGGCGTGCCCGGAGCGTCCACCGGGACCGACGTGGGTGTGGGTGGCCTGCAGGACGACATTGTCCGCCCGGTAGGTGTCTCCGTGGGTCTGCTGCAGACGGCGGATGACCTCGAGGAAGACGGACTGGAACATCAGCGGTGTATCGACGGTGACCATGCAGACCCGGTCGCCGGTGGATCCGTCGACATAGATGACGGCCCGGGAGAACAGTCGCTGGCGGATGCCGGCGGTGGTCTGCTCGGCGACTGCGTAGCCGTCCATGCCGGCACCCAGGGGCTCGCCGGTGGTGTCCGCGATACCGAGGCCGACGTCGACCCCCGCGCCGCCTGCACTTCGGGGAGATTCGGCGGCGGCGGTGGGGGAGAACCCCGGAAGACGGGAACTCCACAGGACAGTGCCTCCGAGCAGGGCCATTCCGGCAAGGACGCTTCGACGCGAGACTTTAGCAGGCATGAAAAGAGACTAAACCCGGGTTCGAAGTTTCGCAGCAGAAACTGCGAGAAGTCCCGCGATCGGACCCCACAGAGCGTTGACCAGCATGACCGGGACGATCGCCACCGGGTGGGCCCGCGGGGCCTGCAATTCGCCGTCGAGGCGGCCGACGGGGAGCGTGAGGGCCTGGCCTGTGTAGGACGCGGTGAATCCAATGACGAGGTCGGAGCGAGCCTGTTCATCAGAGTCCGGCGACGGCGCGGACCTGTGTCAGCCGGCTGCTGCGCGAGCTCGGGGCCGGGGACCGCTCACAGCTGGTGGTGTCGCGGGACGGGAAGAGGGGACGCACTCCGCTCTGTCGCGGAGAACGTCCCCTCTGCAGGTGGGGCCAGCGGGGCTCGAACCCGCGACCAACGGATTATGAGTCCGCGGCTCTAACCGACTGAGCTATAGCCCCGCGGCACAGTGTAGCGGTCGCTGTGGCCGGAGGATCACTGTGGTGGGACAAGGGAGGTGGAGGGATGACGGCACGCGGACACCGGGGACGTGATGGCGAACGGAAATGTGCTGTGACGTGCTGACTTGTGAGGTTGTGAGGGGTCTGTGTAGAGTACATTCTCGTTGAACGGGCCGAGCAAGGCTCCGGAAAACACCTTCCCCCTTAGCTCAATGGCAGAGCATTCGACTGTTAATCGAAGGGTTACTGGTTCGAGTCCAGTAGGGGGAGCCGCACCAGCCCCGTCGCCTGCATCGCAGGCGGCGGGGCTTCGTCGTGGGTGGGGTACGGGGTGCTGGAAAACGGTCTGTCCGAACGGGGCTCTGCCGGCGTCTCTGTCGGCAAAATACCGGGAACCGGTGGCCTGCAGCATGTCGCTACGGAAGTTCAGGGTGCTCGACGGGAGTGGGAATCGTGGCGCCGCAGAGGGGTGACGGAGGTTCGCGCAACCACGTGCAGCGCCTGTGCATCCCCCTGCGTGGGGGGAACTTCACTGCCGGAAACTGGTGGAGGCTGGCCGGATTCTGTATGTTCGTTGGCAGGCCCGAACGAATCGGTCCTATGCACGATGCACATCCCACAATTTTTTAGGAGCTACCATGCTTGCTTTCATCGAGACCGTCGTCAACCTCGTCGCCACCGGCATCACCGGTTTCGTCGACGCTGTCGTCTCCCTGATCAAGTAATTGATCACCGGGGCTGGTCCCCGGTAGTGATGAGTGATCCCGGCCCACTGTGTGGGGCGGGATTTTTCATGTCCGGGGAGAGAAGTGGGGAATGTATATTACGGGGGAGAAGCGTGACGATATCGTGACCTGAGAACTGTTGCGGGAAAAACCGCAGCACACGGGACTGACCAGAATTGCCACATGGCATAGTTAATACATGTCATGGTCTGCAAAAATAACTGTTGACCTGCGGTTTTGTGGAGAGTAACCTGATTTTCAGGACACAAGAGGTCCTGCACACGAGTCAATCCAGAAGTCCCCAGGAGGACGCCATGCTTACATTCATCGGAACCGTAGTCACCCTTCTCGGTGCCGGCATCACCGCTCTCGTCGCGGCCGTTGTCGCTCTGATTCTCTAGGTGGTCTTCACGACCACGAAGACAGTCTGAGTTCCCGGCCTGCATGGCAGGCCGGGAACTTTGACATATATGGAATACTGTTAAATTAGATGTAATTTTCTGCGCTCAGACGCTGGACAGCTGACTGCCACTCAACTATGCTTGTTTTCAGGGCGAAGGAATCGTCCTGCACACGAGAATTCCATCCTCACAAAGGAGAATTACCATGCTTGAGTTCCTTTCCACCGTTGTCGACATCTTTGCGACCGGTATCAAGGGTCTGGTCGACGCCGTCGTCACCTCCCTGGGCTAGGCCCCAGGGAAGCGACCGCCCCGCCCCTCCCGGACATCATCCGGGTGGGCGGGGCCTTTTCCCGTGCGCAGCCACCTGCGGCGTAGCGTAGATCCGTCAGCAGATCCGTCCAGCAGGAGGCACCCACCCCATGGCGACATCACGCCCCACCCCGTCCGCACTCAAGCGCAGGTTCCCACCGGTCAAAGACCTCAAGGAACTGATGAAGTTCGAGAAGCCGACCCTCGACATCACCGGCCGGAAACTCGCCAAGGCCACCTCCGTCTGGGAACTCCGCCAGATCGCCAAGCGTCGCACCCCGAAGGCGCCCTTCGACTATGTCGACGGTGCCGCAGAGAACGAGATCTCCCTCCACCGCGCCCGCATGGCCTACCGGGACCTCGAGTTCAACCCCGGAGTTCTCCGAGACGTCACCGACGCCGACCTCTCCACCGAGATCTTCGGCACGGAGATCAGCATGCCTGTCGGCCTGGCACCTACCGGCTTCACCCGCATGATGCAGACCGAAGGGGAATACGCCGGCTCGGCCGCCGCCGCGGACAAGGGCATCCCGTTCTGCCTGTCGACCATGGGCACCGCGTCCCTCGAAGACGTCGCCACGCATGCCCCGGACGGCGACAACTGGTTCCAGCTCTACCTCTGGAAGGACCGTGAGGCTTCCAAGGACCTGGTGCAGCGCGCCTGGGCCGCCGGTTACCGCAACCTCATCGTCACCGTGGACACCGCCATCGCCGGCGCCCGGCTCCGCGACACCCGTAACGGCTTCTCCATCCCGCCGCAGCTCACCTGGAAGACCGTCCTCGACGCGTCCTACCGACCGGCCTGGTGGTTCAACTTCCTCACCACCGAACAGCTCTCCTTCGCCTCACTCTCCCGCAGCTCAGGCACCGTCGCCGAACTCGTCAACCGCATGTTCGACCCCGCCCTCACCTTCGAGGACATCGACTGGATCCGCGACATGTGGCCCGGCAACCTCATCGCCAAGGGACTTCAGACCGTCGACGATTCCCGTCGCGTCCTCGACCACGGTGCCGACGGCATCATCCTGTCCAACCACGGCGGACGCCAGCTCGACCGCGCTCCCGTGCCACTCCACCTGCTGCCGAGGGTCCGCGAAGCGCTCGGCGAGGACGTCACCATCGGTGTGGACACCGGCATCATGGACGGCGCCGACATCATCGCCGCCGTCGCCCTGGGTGCAGACTTCACCCTGGTCGGCCGGGCCTACATGTACGGCCTCATGGCCGGTGGACAGCGGGGCGTGGCCCGGATGCTCGACATCCTCGAGGAGCAGGCCACCCGCACCATGCGGCTGTGCGGTGTGAACAGCATCGACGAGCTCACCCCCGATCACGTCACCGCCACCACCAGCCAGGCGGCCTCCGGGTACTGGATCTAGGCCAGCGACTCCCACAACCGGGCATTGAACCCGTCCCACCGCTGCTTCGCCCAGTCGCCGAAGGCACGGTCGGTGAGGACCACCGCCGCCGTGCCGGACGCGCGGTGGAACCACAGGAATGTCCCGGACTGGCCGAAGTGACCGGCGACGTCCTCGGGCATCTGCGACGGCAGCCAGTGCGGGGACTTGTGCCCGTGCAGTTCGACCCCGAGTCCCCAGGGGCACGGGCGCTGCCGGCCGTAGCCCGGCACCACCCCGTCCAGGTCCGGGAACTGACAGGTCAGCCCCTCATCCCACAGAGATTCCGGGACCAGGGTAGGGGAGAGGAACTCCGCCGCCAGTCGTGACAGCGCGTCCACCGAACCACGGAAACCGTGACCGGCCGAGCCCCCGATGACCAGTTCCGCCTCAGCGATCCCCAGCGGTTCGCACACCGTGTCGCGGACGTAGGAGGCGAAGTCCATTCCGACTTCCGCGACGGAGGCCGTCACCAGGTCGGCGAGGATCTCGAAGCCTGCCGAGGAGTAGATCCGGCGTGTCCGGGCGTCCTTCTCCCGGTCCCGCCCGCGGAACCCCATCCCGGAGGCGTGGGACAGCAGCTCACGGACTGTGGCGTCCTGCGGGCCGTCGACATCGTGACCGGTGGTGACCGCGACATCGGCGACCGTGTCCTCGAGACTGAAGCAGCCCTCCGACACGGCGATGAGGACCGCATATGCACTGACCAGCTTGCTCACACTGGCCAGGTCGAACACATGGTGCAGGTCACCGGTGGCGGCGACAGGTGTTCCTGCGCTGTCCCCGGAACGCAGCACCGCCGCGGCGACAGTCCCGACCGGCCAGTCACCGGTCTCCGCGAGAACATCGCCCGGCTGTGTCATGCCGGGGAGGAACCCTTCGGATTCTCGGCGAGATCAACCAGGTCACTGACGGTCTTCGCGGACCAGATGTCCTCGTCCTCGATGCGCACCCGCAGCGCATCCTCCATCTTCACCGAGATCTCGATGAGCGAGACCGAACTCAGGTCCAGATCCGCGGTGAGATCGGACTCCGCGGTCACGACCTCCTTATCGACCCCCGAGACATCCTCGATGATCCGGGCGATCCGGCCCAGCGTGGTCACGTCCTCGACGGCGTCCGCGGCACTCTCCGACTGATCGTCGGAACTGCCACCGCCGAGCGCCCTGGCGAGTTTCTCCTGGGCCTCACGCGAGATCTCCACGGGTCACGGACCTTCCTGTCGAGGGTGGGGAACTGCCCCGCCACCGGCGGGGAACATACCCGCCGATACTAGCAACACCGACGTGCGGTGACGGCGGGGGTCAGGCCTTCGTCGGATCGTCGAGGTGGAAATCCTCCGCGGCCTTCTTCACCGTGTCCCAGGAGAGCTGGTGGTCACGGGCCAGCGCGGACAGCACCGCGACAACCACGGACTCGGCGTCCGAGTTGAAGAAGCGTCGTGCGGCGGCGCGGGTGTCGGAGAACCCGAAACCGTCGCAGCCCAGGGTGGTGTACTCGCCCGGGACGTAGGGGCGGATCATCTCCGGCACCGACCGGGTGAAGTCGGTGACACCGATGAACGGACCCTTCGCGTCCTCCAGGACCTGGGTGACATAGGGCTTCGGGATCACACCGTCCGGGTGCCGCAGCTCGTCGAGGTCCAGGTCGCGGCCCTCGCGGGCCAGCTCGGCCCACGCCGGCACGGAGTACAGGGCGGCGTTGACGTCGAATTGCTCACGCAGGATCGACTTCGCCCGGATCGCCTCGGTCATGCCCACGCCCGAGGCGAGGATCGTGGCCTGCAGGTCGGAGGCCGGGGCGTCGCCGGCGTCCCCGGTGGAGTTCGCACCGGCGCGGACCAGCTTGTCGGCCGGGGAGTACAGGTAGATGCCCTTGAGCAGCCCCTCGACATCGAGGTCCGCCGGGGCGGCGGGCTGCTCGACCGGCTCGTTGTAGACGGTGAGGTAGTAGATGACATTCTCGCCCTTGCCGTCCGGGCCGGACCCTTCGCCGTACATGCGGCGGATACCGTCGCGGACGATGTGGGCGACCTCGTAGCCGAACGCCGGATCCCAGGAGACGACCGAGGGGTTGGTGGAGGACAGCACGGGGGAGTGGCCGTCCATGTGCTGCAGACCCTCCCCCGACAGGGTGGTGGCACCCGAGGTCGCACCGATGAGGAAACCGCGGGCCATCTGGTCGGCGGCGGCCCAGATCGAGTCACCGGTGCGCTGGAATCCGAACATCGCGTAGAAGATGTACAGCGGGATCATGACCTCGCCGTGGGTGGCGTAGGAGGTGCCGGCGGCGATGAACTCGGCGACCGAGCCTGCCTCGTTGATCCCCTCGTGCATGATGTGGCCGTCCGTGGCCTCCTTGTAGGAGAGCATGAGGTCGGCGTCCACCGGCGTGTAGTTCTGACCGTGCGGGTTGTAGATCTTCAGCGTCGGGAACCAGGAGTCCATACCGAAGGTGCGGGCCTCATCCGGGATGATCGGCACGAGCCGCTTCTGGATCTCCGGGTCCTCCATGAGCTCCTTGAGCGTGCGCACCAGGGCCATGGTGGTGGCGACCTTCTGCTTGCCCGAGCCCTTGAGGACCGGTGTCATGATGTCCGCGTCCGGGATGCTCAGCGGGGTGTACTCCACCCGACGCTCCGGCAGCGGACCGCCCAGTGCCTTCCGGCGCTCCAGCATGTACTGGATCTCGGGGGAGTCCGGACCCGGGTTGTAGTACGGCGGGGTCTTCGGATTCGCCTCGAGCACCTCGTCGGAGATCGGGATCTCCTGCTTGTCGCGGAAGCGCTTGAGGTCGTCGAGGGTCAGCTTCTTCATCTGGTGGGTCGCATTGCGTCCCTCGAAGTTGTGGCCCAGACCGTAGCCCTTGATGGTGTGGGCCAGGATGACGGTCGGCTGGTCCTTCGTCTCCATGGCGCGCTGGTAGGCGGCGTAGATCTTGCGGTAGTCGTGGCCGCCGCGGCGCAGGGCGAAGATCTCCTCGTCGGTCATGTCCTCGACGAGCTTCGCGGTCTCCGGGTCCCGGTTGAAGAAGAACTCGCGGACGTAGGCGCCGTCCTTGCCCTTGAAGGTCTGGTAGTCACCGTCGGTGGTGGTGTTCATGACGTTGACGAGGTGCCCGTCCTGGTCCTTCTCCAGCAGCCGGTCCCACTCGCGGGCCCAGATGACCTTGATGACATTCCAGCCGGCGCCACGGAAGAAGCTCTCCAGCTCCTGGATGATCTTCGTGTTACCGCGGACCGGGCCGTCGAGGCGCTGCAGGTTGCAGTTCACCACGAAAGTCAGGTTGTCGAGGTTGTTCACCGCGGCCTGCTGGATGAGGCCACGGGCCTCCGGCTCATCCATCTCACCGTCACCGAGGAACGCCCAGACGTGCTGCTGGGAGGTGTCCTTGATACCCCGGTCGCCGAGGTACTTGTTGAACCGCGCCTGGTAGATCGCGTCCATCGGGCCCAGACCCATCGACACGGTCGGGAACTCCCAGAACTCCGGCATGTCGTGCGGGTGCGGGTAGGAGGGCATCCCGTGCTCCGGCTTGGACTTCTCCTGACGGAAGCCGTCCATGTCCTCCTCGGAGAGGCGTCCCTCGAGGAAGGCGCGGGCGTACATGCCGGGGGAGGCATGGCCCTGGAAGAAGATGTGGTCGCCGCCGCCCGGGTGGTCCTTGCCGCGGAAGAAGTGGTTGAAGCCGACCTCGTAGAGCGCGGCGGCGGAGGCGTAGGTGGAGATGTGGCCACCGACACCGATACCGGGACGCTGGGCGCGGTGCACCATGATCGCGGAATTCCACCGCATCCAGCGGCGGTAGCGCTTCTCCATCGCCTCGTCACCGGGGAACTCCGGCTCCATCGAGGTGGGGATGGTGTTGACGTAGTCGGTCGACAGCAGCGGCGGCAGCGACACCCGCTGGGCGGACGCGCGTTCCAGCATCCGCAGCATGAGGTAGCGGGCCCGGTCGGGGCCGGCGTCGGAGAGCAGACCGTCTAGGGAGTCCATCCACTCCTGGGTCTCATCGGGATCGGCGTCCTTGAGGTAGGACGCGACACCGTCGCGGATTTTGCCGAAGTGGCTGTCGTGGGCGGGGCTCATGGCGTTCCTCCTGGTTTGCGGAATCTGTGGGCGTCCCCGGGGCACAGCGGTGGTGGCCGTGGGAACACACTCCTCCCGATCCTAACCCTGCCGAGGACCTTCGGTTCGGGGGAGAAATGACGGGGGTGGTGCACTCTGTATCTGCGCTGCTCTGGTGCGGCACCGTCTGATCCCCTACTATTCAGTGCCAGAACATGTTGTACTTCACCCCGGTGACGCCGGGAAACGAGGAAAGGTCAGGGACATAGCAGTGGGAGACGCCGCAGGGGCGACGGTGGGCAGTGACAACGACTGGGCTGAGCTCATGGATATCACCGCAGGTCAGGTCATCCAGGAACTCGGTTGGGACGAGGACGCCGACAGCGGAATCAGTGAAGCGCTCGAGGACGTCATCGGTGGTCAGCTGCTCGACGATGAGACCGACGAAATGGTCGACGTGGTCCTGCTGTGGTGGCGCAGCGAGGACGGTGACCTGGTCGACGGTCTGGTGGACGCCACCCGCAGTCTGGGGGACACCGGCCGGATCTGGCTGCTGACCCCCGCCGCCGGCACCGACGGCACTGTCGAGCCCGGTGAGATCGCCGAGTCTGCACAGGTCGCCGGACTGGTGCAGACGACCTCCACCCGTCTGGGCTCCTGGCAGGGGGCCTGTCTGGTGGCCCGCGGCGCTAAGCGCTAGAGTCTCGGGGGTCCGGTTTCCGGGGATCACCGGTGCGCGCACTTAGCTCAGCTGGAAGAGCAGCTGGTTTACACCCAGCAGGTCGGCGGTTCGAACCCGTCAGTGCGCACCATCATTGACCAGCAGAAACAAGCCCTCCGGGGGTTTGTGGCGGCTGGTCTTTCTCGTTCCGGGTCTTTCCTGGACGCCCTATAACCCTTCCGGGGGTGACGGGAAAACCGATCATGGCCACTCCGGTGTGGGAAGTGTCACGGTGCTTTGGGGAACACCGGAAACTCGACTAGCCTTGCCTAACTGAAGAATGATGTTTCAGTAGACGTTCTGCGCGCCCAGGAGAGTCCCACCTATGCCGTCCACCCGTTCACTCCGCCTGGCTTCGGCAGCGGCTCTGACTGCTGCCCTGCCCCTCGTCGGCATCGCCACCGTCCCCGTGACGGTGCTCCCTGCGGCCGTCGCCGACGACAACTCGCAGTGTCAGGCGGTGTCCTCCGCCACGATGGACTGGGGCATCAAGCAGTCCTTCCGTAACTACCTCACCGGGCCGATCGCGGCCGGTGGCTGGGACCTCAACGGAGTGACCTACAACGGTTCGGCGAAGAACGCGGAGGACGGCGCCTTCCACTTCACCGCGGACGCCGCGAAGGCCGCCGTCCAGGGCGATGACGCTGACCTGCCGCTCAAGGGCACCATGACGCTGACCGGCCACGGCGGCATCATCAACGTCACCCTCTCCCACTTCACCCTCCAGGTCCGGGCCGACCGGGCCCAGTTGCTGGCCGACGCCAGGTACATCGGCACCGACCCGGAGGCCATCGTGGGCTCCATCAGCGGTCAGCCGGCCTTCACCCAGAAGCCGGTCGCCACCTTCTCCCTGCAGAACACCCTGGGCCGGTCCGGTTCAGGCGACGGCACCACCACCCTCACCGGCCAGAGTTGGATCCACGAGAACCTCAACAAGGCACTCCTCGGCTCCTACGGCGAAGGCAAGAACGACGGTGACCCGGTGAAGATCACGGTCAAGACCTCCGGTGCCGGTGACTGTGCCGTCGACTCCTCCGCCGTGATGGCCACCTCCGCCGGCCAGACCGATGCGACGTCGGCCGAGTCCACCCCGGCGTCCACCCCTGCCGCTCCGGCGCAGGAAGTCACCCGTCCCGCCGCCCAGCAGACCACCCCTGCAGCCGGTGGCACCACCGACGGCACCACCTGTGACGCCGTCACCGGCGCCTCGGTCGGTTGGGGTCTCAAGCAGTCCTTCCGTAGCTACCTCACCGGCCCGATCGCCATGGGCTCGTGGAACCTCAACGGGGTCGACTTCTCCGGTTCCGAGGGCGGGGCAGACAGTCAGTTCCAGTTCGCGGCCGACCCCTCCGCCGTCAAGGTCTCCGGTACCGACGCAGACATCCCGCTGCAGGGGTCGATGAACCTCACCGGCCACTTCGGCGCCCTGGACATCACCTACTCGAACATGAAGGTGAAGGTTCGCGGCGCCACCGCGCAGTTCATCGCCGACTACACCTCGACCACGGTCTCCAGCTTCACCCCGGGGGCCACGGTCACCGGCGCGGACACCGGCACCCAGGTGCCGATCGCACAGTTCGAGCTCTCCTCGCCGATCACCGAGAACGCCGCGAACTCCGGCACGGTCAACCTCTCGGGCCCCGGGTACATCACCGAGGACGGCAACAGGTCCCTCGGCGGTAACTACGGTGAGGGCAACAACGAGGCCGACCCGATCAACGTCACCTTGAACACCTCCGGTGAGGGCTGCGGCATCGGCACCGGCGGCGGACTCGACGGCATCACCTCCGCCGGTCAGGCCACCTCCGGTGGCTCCGGCTCCGCCGCCGAGGGCACCGGCACCCCCGACCTCGGCATGTCCCCGCGGGTCTCCGGCACTGCGTCCACCTCCGGTGCGAACTCCGCCGGTGAGTCCGACACCACCTGCACCGCAGAGAACGGTGACCGTAAGGTCGCCGAGACCCGCATGGGCTGGGGCATCAAGGACTCCTTCCGCGCGTACATCCGGGGCTCCATCGCCAAGGGCGACTGGACCACGACCGGTGGCGCGGTCTACAGCGAGGGCAACTTCGTCTTCAGCGGTGCCGGGGACGCTGCGGGCACCGTGACCACGGCTGACGGTGGCGTCACCGCGGGCACCCTGAAGTTCGGCGGCTCGGTTCTGTTCACCGGCCACGAGGGCGTGCTGCGCACCGTCATCTCCGACCCGGAGATCCGGATCAACGGCTCCACCGGCACCCTGGTCGCCAACGTCGAATCCAATGACACCGCCGGGAACCCGAATGACTTCGGTCGCGTCGTCATCGCCGACCTGGCGGTCACCGAGGCCACCGTCGCCGACGGCATCCTCGACGGCTCCGCCTCCGCCACCCTGAGCGCCGAGGGTTCCGATGCTCTCGCCGGCTACTACGCCGCCGGTGAGTCCCTGGACCCGGTGAGCTTCCGTGCCGCCCTGTCCGACGACTGTGACGGCGATTCCGCCGCCACCCTCGGGGACAAGCCCGAGGACGAGTCCGACAAGGACGACGGCAAGGACGACGCCCGCGGCAACGGCAAGGTGAACGTCACCGACGCGGCCGCCGAGTCCGGTTCGGACGACGATGAGGACACCGGTCTGATGGCCTTCGTCAAGGACCCGTCCTCCATGGTCCCGAGTGTCATCGCGGTCATCGCCGCCGCCGTCGCCGGCATCATGGCCGTGCGTCTGCGCCGGACCAACAAGCGCATCGACGAGGTCGCTGCCGCTGCCGGCATCGAAGGTGGAAACCCCGGCTCCGACGACTAGACTGGTAGCGTGTCCGACCGCGCTGACAGTACAACCTCATCCACCCCCGCCCGCCGTCCCCGGCGTCGGGGGTGGCGTGCTTTCCTGACCCCCGGGTGGGTCATCACCACCGTGATCGCCGTCCTCTTCGCGTACATCGCGTTCACGGTGCTGGCCCCCTGGCAGCTGGGGAAGAACACGGATACCAAGGAGTTCAACGGTCGGCTCGAGGACGCGATGGAGCACGATCCGGTGCCGGTCTCCTCGGTGCTGCCCGCCGACGGCACGCCGGTCGACGACAATGAGTGGACCAGGGTGGAGCTGCAGGGCCGGTTCCTGCCGAGTTCCGAGGTGCTGCTGCGCAACCGTCCGGTGTCCGGCAGCCCCGCGTTCCAGGTGCTCACCCCGTTCCGGACCGATGACGGACTGACGGTGCTGGTCAACCGTGGCTGGATCGAGCCGACCGGTGGTGGCGCCGGAGTACCTGAGATGACGGACGCCCCGGAGACGGAGACGTCGGTCACCGGCTACGTGCGCAAGTCGGAGGCGGTGCCGGATTCGGCCCCGATCACCGACCAGGGTCGGCTGCAGGTCTACGGGATGAACACCGGGCAGATCTCCCGGCTCACGGACCTCGAGCTGGCGGGTAACTACGTCCAGCTCGACGAGGAGTCCACCGCGGGTCGTGCGGGGGAGGGGTTGAACGAGATTCCGCTGCCGAAGCTCGACTCGGGCCCGTACCTGTCCTACGGCATCCAGTGGATCGCCTTCGGGATCATGGTGCCGTTGGGACTGGGCTACTTCCTGTGGGCCGAGATCCGCGAGCGTCGTCGGCAGCGCGAGGAGATCGCGGCCTCCGAGGCAGGGACGCAGGACGCCCCGGAACCCGTCGCCACCCCGGAGCCTGCGCCCGTCCCGGAGGAGGTGGTTCCGGAGAAGGACGCCGCGACGGTCAGCCGGGAACGCAAACTCGCCGACCGCTACGGCCACAGCAGGAACAGCAGGGCCTGGTCGGACCGCAATTCCCGCGACGACGAACGGTTCTGACTGGCACCTGAACACTGTTCAAGTTAGAGTATGTTCCATGACGGACATACTCACGACTGCACGTACCCGCGTCCTCGATGAAGGACAGGGCCTCGACTACGACGACCTCCTCAAGGTCCTGGACCTGCCCGACGACCGTATTCCAGACCTGCTCGCCCTCGCCCACGAGGTGCGGGTGAAGTGGTGCGGAGAGGAGGTCGAGATGGAGGGCATCGTCAGCCTCAAGACCGGCGGCTGCCCCGAGGACTGCCACTTCTGCTCCCAGTCCGGGCTCTTCGAGTCCCCGGTGCGCTCCACGAAGCTGGACATCGCCCAGCTCATCGAACAGGCCCGCCAGACCGCCAAGACCGGCGCCAGCGAGTTCTGCATCGTCGCCGCCGTCAAGGGCCCCGACGAGGCACTCATGTCCCAGCTGGAGGACGCGGTCCAGCAGATCTATGCCAATGTCGACGGCATCGACGTCGCTGTCTCGGTCGGCATCCTCACCCCGGAACAGGTCGCCCGGCTCAAGGCAGTGGGCGTCCACCGCTACAACCACAACCTCGAGACCGCCCGCAGTTACTTCCCCGAGGTCGTGACCACCCATACCTGGGAAGAGCGCCGTGAGACGATGCTCATGATCAAGGACGCCGGTATCGAGGTCTGCTGCGGAGGCATCATCGGCATGGGGGAGACCCCCGAACAGCGCGCCGAGTTCGCCGTGCAGCTCGCCGAGCTCGACCCCCATGAGGTCCCGCTGAACTTCCTCGACCCCCGCCCGGGCACGCCCTTCGGCCACATGGAGGTCATGGACGGCAAGGACGCCCTGCGCGCCATCGGCATGTTCCGGCTCGCCATGCCCGCCACCACGCTGCGCTTCGCCGGTGGCCGCGAGCTCACCCTCGGCGACATGGGCGTGGAACAGGGGCTGACCGGCGGCATCAACGGCATCATCGTCGGCAACTACCTCACCACACTGGGCCGCCCGGCCGAACAGGACATGGACATGATGGACCGCATGCGACTGCCCATCAAGGTCCTCTCCCGGAGCGTGTGACGGTGGCGGGAAGGAAAGGGACCGGACCCTGGGATCCCTACACCGGGGCGGATCTGGGGGAGGGGGAATGGATCGAGTACTCGCCGGCCCAGAAGGCAGGCCTCGACGCCCCCCGTTTCTGCCCGGAGTGCGGACGCCGCCGCGTCGTCCAGGTGACCCCGCACGGCTGGACCGCTGTCTGCTCCCGTCACGGGGAGACGGACTCCGCGGTCGCCGACCTGCGCTAGAGGTGGCTCAGAAGTCGAGGACCCTTGCCCGGGCCCACTCGACGACCCCCGGCAGCGCCTCGGCGAGCTGGTGTTCGGCACGCTCGAAGTCGGCGTCCTCCCCGTAGTAGGGGTCGGCGACCTCCTTGTCGCCGGCCGGGCCGAAGGAGCGGAACAACCGGATCTTCTCCGGATCGACCCCCACCTTCACCAGGGCCCTGCGGTTCGCGTCATCCATCACCAGGAAGAGGTCGGCGTCCCGGTGCTCGGGGCCGAACTCGGCCGCCGCATGGCCCGAGGCGCTGTACCCCGCCCTCTCCAGGCTCGCCGCCGCCCGCGGATCGGCGGCCTCACCGACATGCCAGCCGGTGGTACCGCAGGAGTTCAGCTTCACCTCGTCGATGAGGCCCTCCTCCGTCAGCGCGTCCCGCAGCATGATCTCGCCGATCGGGGACCGGCAGATGTTGCCGGTGCACACCACACAGATCTGCGGGCGTGAATCCGCCCAGTCCGCCACGACCCGGCTGAGTTCGTCGACATCGGCCACCGACCAGTCCGAGGCCTTGTGCTCGGCGCGGTCGCCGTAACCCCAGTCCACCAGGACGCTGCGCACACCGTAGGCGTGGGCACCCTCGACGTCGTGGATCCGGTCGCCGATCATGAGCACGTTGCCGCGGTGATCCGGGCCGCCGTCGTCCACCGGCGTGGCGTCGAGGCCGAGCTGTTCCAGCGCGTAGGCGATGACGTCGGCCTTGGCCCGCCGACCGCCCCGTTCACCGGAGGCGGTCGCCACGACATCGAAGAGGTCGAGCAGGTCGAAGCGCTCCAGCATCAGCCGCGCGGTGGTCTCCACCTTCGAGGTCGCGGTGGCGAGCACGTACCCGGCGTCCTTCCAGGACCGGACGAGCTCACGCATCCCCGGGATGACCTCGGCGGTCTGCCAGCCTCCACCGGAGTAGTCCTCGCGGTAGGTCCGGTAGGTGCGGTCAAGGAGCTCCCCTTCCAGGCCGAGACCACGGAGAGTGTCCTCCATCGGTGGGCCGGAGATCCGCGCCACCTGGTCGTCCGGGGGCGCGGGGACCCCGTTGGCCGCCAGGGCGTGCAGGAAACTGTCCCGGATCCCGGGGAACGAATCCACCAGTGTCCCGTCGACATCGACGAGAAGGAACCGGGTCTCCGGCCCCGGGGCCGGCATGCTGTCCGATGAATCTGCCACAGGCCCTACAGTGCCAGAAACCGGGGCAGTCTGCCGTAGGACGCTATCGTTGACCACGTGAACAACTCCGCCCATCCCACCTCGGCGGCGACCGTCGGAGACGTCGTCGCGCTCATTGAACAGGCCTATCCCCCGGAGCTCGCGGAATCCTGGGACGCCTGCGGACTCGTCTGCGGCGACCCCGCGGACACCGTCCGTACCGTCCGCGTCGCCCTCGACTGCACTGACGCCGTGGCGGACGCCGCGATCGCCGACGGTGCCGACTTCCTGCTGGTCCACCACCCGCCACTGCTGCGCAGGGTGACCGGCGTGCCCGTGACCCACCCCAAAGGGCGCATCATCCACCGGCTGATCCGGGCAGGGGTCGCTCTCTACGCCGCCCACACCAGCGCAGATTCCGCCCGACCCGGTGTCAACGACCGGCTCGCGGAAATCCTCGGCGTCACCCCGGGAGCACCGTTGACCCCGGTGCCCGAGGGCGTCGACCCGCTCACCGCCACCGGTATCGGCCGGGTCGGGGAACTTGACACCCCGATGACTTTGCGCGGGTTCACCGCCCGCGTCGCCGACCGGCTGCCCGCCACCGAGTGGGGCGTCCGCGCCGCCGGCGACCCCGACCGGATGGTCCGGCGCGTCGCAGTGGCCTCCGGATCCGGCGACAGCTTCCTCGGCACCGTCCTCGGCCTCGACGTGGACTGCTTCGTCACCTCGGACCTGCGCCACCACCCCGTCGACGAGCACCTTCGTGCCGGCGGATGCGCGGTGGTGGACACCGCCCACTGGGCCAGTGAATTCCCCTGGTGCGCCCAGGCCGCCGACCTGCTGGGTGCCGATCCCCGGCTGAATGCCTCGGTGATCGACCTGCGCACCGACCCCTGGACGCTGCACCACAGCTCCACCTCTGCGGGAAAGGACCGCCCATGACCCCCACACTCACCGACACCGACCGGACGACTCTCACCGAACTCGTCGGTGTCGACGGCCGGATCCGGCTGCTCACCGCCCGACTGGACGCACTGCCCGAGACCGCGACCGTCGAACGGCTCGAGCAGCAGGCCGACGAGGCCCGACGCCATGCACTGAGTACCCGCCGCATCACCCACGACATGACCGGCACGGTGCACCGGCTGCAGGCCGACGCCGCCCGACTGCGGGCCCGCCGACGGGACGACCTCGCCGGACTACGCGCCGACACCGACCGGGAACGGCGCCGCGACCTCCAGCACGACCTCCAGGTCGCCGAGCGCCGCCTGGCCGAGATCGAGGCCGACATCGACCGCGAGGAACGCACCCTGGCCACCTTCGGACGGATCGGCGAGGAGGACACACCCCACGGCGAGGTCGACGAGGCACTCCACCGCGCCCGGGAGGAGGCCGCGACGGTGTCCGGGGAGATCCGCGTCCAACTCGCCGGACTGCAGGAGCGCTCGTCGGCACTGCGGGACGCACTGTCCCCGGAGCTGCGGACGGTCTACGAGGAGAACGAGGCCGAGCACGGAATGGGCGCCGCCGAACTCGCCGGATCGACCTGCCGGTGCTGCTGCATCGAACTCGACCACTCCGCGGCACGACGCATCGCCAACACCCCGCTGTCCCGGCAGGTCACCTGCCCGGAGTGCGGCGTCCTGCTGCTGCGGACGGGGGAGTGACACGTGGCCGGGAAGGATGCTGAGAAGGATACCGGGAGCTCGCGTCCGGACTGGTTCGGTTCCGGGCAGGCCCCCCTGCGCCTGCTCCTGCTGCGCCATGGTCAGACACCCATGTCCGTGGCCGGCGTCTTCTCCGGTCGCAGCGACCCCGCCCTGACCGACCTGGGCAATGCCCAGGTGGCACGGGCGGCGTCCTGGCTGCGGACCCGGCAGGACCAGGGTGAGGGGATCGACGCGATCTACAGCTCCCCGCTGCTGCGGGCCCGGCAGACCGCCGAATCCGCCGCCGAGGCCCTCGACCTGGATGTCACCGGGGCCGACGACCTCATCGAGACCGACTTCGGCGTCTGGGAGGGCCTCGGCTTTGACGAGGTCCACCGCCGCTGGCCGGCCGAGCACGCCGACTGGGTCGCTGATCCCTCCGTACCGACTGTCGGCGGGGAGTCGATGGACGCCGTGGCGGCCCGCTGCGACCGTCTGGTCGACGAGCTGCTGGCCGGCGGGGGAGGACGCACCGTGCTGCTCGTCAGCCACGTGTCACCGATCAAGGCGATCCTGCGTTCGGCGCTGAAGGCACCGGCGACGGTGTACTCGACACTGCACCTGGATCTCGCGGGCCTGTCCGTCGCCGAGTTCTACCCGGAGCGCTCCGTGGTCAGGGAGTTCAACGACACCCACTATCTGCGGGGGCTGTGAGGGTTTCCGTGCTGCGCACTGCTATCGTGAACGGCGTCGAGAGGGTCGGGTGATCGCGGCTCCCGGAACCGTTCCCGTCGCGGGAGCAGGCCGGGGTCGAGGAAAGTCCGGACTCCTCAGAGCACGGTGGTTGTTAACGGCAACCCGGGGTGACCCGCGGGCCAGTGCCACAGAAAACGACCGCCCGGTGTATGCCGGGTAAGGGTGAAAAGGTGCGGTAAGAGCGCACCAGTGCCCCGGGTGACCGGGGCAGCTGGGTAAACCCCACCGGGAGCAAGGTCACGTGCTCGCACCGCAACCCTCCGGGGCCGGTGGTGCGATGTGCCCCGACGGCTGCTCGTCGGACAAGGGGCAGGTAGACCGCTAGAGGCGGCCGGCAACGGTCGTCGTAGATGGATGATCACCACCTCCGGTGGCGCCTCCCGGCGCTGCCTGGTGGAACAGAATCCGGCTCACAGACCCTCTCGACCCTTCTTTTCCCGCTGACCCATAGACTGGACAGCGTGACTGCACAGCGTGACACGGACAGCGACCCCGGACCGGCCGCCGACGACAGGTCGGCGGTGTCGAAGTGGTTCTTCCCGGACGGTGAGGAACCCGACCCTCGCTTCACGCTCGCCAATGAGCGCACCTACCTCGCCTGGATGCGAACCGCGCTGGCCTTCATCGCCGGCGGTGTGGGTATGGAGGCCCTGCCGGACTCGGTCCTGGAACCGGGGATCCGGGCATTCGCGGCACTGTGCGCCATCGCGGTGGGGATCCTGCTCGCGGCGGGGTCCGCGGTGCGGTGGCTGCGGATCGAACGCGCCATGCGTCGCGATGAGCCGTTGCCTGCCCCATCGATCGTCCCCGTGCTGTCCGCCGGGTCGATCCTCGCGGCGATGCTGCTCGGGCTGATGGTCCTGACATGAGGCCGACTCGGGACCCCGGGCTGCAGCCGGAGCGGACCAGTCTGTCCTGGAGCCGGACCGCCATGCGGCTGATCCTCACGGCGACCGCCCTGCTGTCCTGGGTCTCGTCGTACGGTCGCCCGGTGATCCTGGTGACGGGTCTGCTCGGCGTCGCCGGACTGTGGATCTACGCCGGCCAGCGCACCCGGTACGACAGGGACGTCGACGGGGTGGAGAACGGCGGCCTGCGTCCGGAGACGGGGGCGGTCATGGGGATCGCGGTGTGCTCGGTGGTTCTGGGGGTCGTCGCGTTCGGTGTCATCGTCGCCGGCCTGCTGTGACGACGTCCGACGGTTACACTCGGTGGCATGACCGACAGCGACCAGAAGTGGTACTTCGACACCTCCACCGGTGACGTCACCCAGGGAAAGAAGCACGGGTGGGACACCCGCATGGGCCCCTACGACACCGAGGAGGCCGCCCGCCGCGCCCTGGCGACCGCCAGAGCCCGCTCCGAGGCCGCCGACGAGTGGGACGAGGACTGATTCCTACCGCTCAGAAGCAGTGCTCGGTGGCGGGGAAGGTGCCCTCGGCGACCTCCCGCTTGTAGGACGCCGCGGCGGCGGTGAGATCCGCGCCGACCTGCGCCCACTGCCTGGCGAACTTCGGCCGGTGACCGTCCGCCGGGAACGCTGCCATGTCGTGCCACACCAGCACCTGGGCGTCCGTGTCCGGGCCGGCACCGATACCGATGGTGGAGATCCCCACCTCGGCGGTGGCCTTCGCCGCGACCTCTGCCGGGACCATCTCGAGCACGACCATGTCGG
The DNA here is from genome assembly GCF_006539825.1 of Corynebacterium variabile. Taxonomy (GTDB): domain Bacteria; phylum Actinomycetota; class Actinomycetes; order Mycobacteriales; family Mycobacteriaceae; genus Corynebacterium; species Corynebacterium variabile. Next base: position 30,993 of record NZ_BJNT01000007.1, on the reverse strand, counting down.
CACCGGCCTCGGCGACGGCGCGGACATCGGCGAGGAGCTGCTCGGCGGCGTCCCCGCGTCCCTGCACCTTGAACCCCGACAGCGCGTTGACCGACTGCGGGGTGAAACCGACGTGGGCGCACACCGGGATACCCGCGTTGACCAGGGCGCGGATGCGCGGGGCGATGCGCACGCCACCCTCGATCTTCACCATGGCGGCACCGGAGCGCCGCATCATCTCCGAGGCGGAGAGGACGGCCTGTTCGTCGGAGGCCTCGTAGGTGCCGAAGGGGAGGTCGGCGATGACGAGGGCATTGCCCGCACCGCGGACGACGGCGGCGGCGATGTAGACCATCTCGTCGAGGCTGATCTGCTGTGTCTGGTTGTACCCGAAGACCACGTTCGCGGCGGAGTCGCCGACGAGCAGGCACTCCACGCCGCCGTCGGCCAGGGCGCGGGCGGTGGAGTAGTCGTAGGCGGTGAGCATGGCCCATTTTTCGCCGGTGGCCTTCTTCTTGCGGAGATCCCCGATCCGGACCTGGCGGGTGGGGGCGAGGTAACCGACGGAGGCTGCAGTTGTGGAGTCAGACATGTCACAGCATTGTGCCACTATCGGCGGTGCAGTGTTAACGACTTGTAACATCACGCGCGGGGAGAGGGGGACCCCGACACCGGGGGTCAATCCGTGGATACGATGGTCGCCATGAGTCGTCAACAGGAATTCGTTCTCCGGACCCTCGAGGAACGGGACATCCGCTTCGTCCGCCTCTGGTTCACGGACATCCAGGGATATCTCAAGTCCGTGGCTGTCGCTCCGGCTGAACTCGAGGGCGCTTTCGAGGAGGGGATCGGCTTCGACGGCTCCTCGATCGAGGGCTTCTCCCGCGTGGTGGAGTCCGACACCATCGCGCGTCCCGACCCGTCCACTTTCCAGATCCTTCCGCTGGACAACTCCGACGGGTCCACCAACCTCACCGCCCGCATGTTCTGTGACATCGCGATGCCCGACGGGGAGCCCAGCTGGGCTGACCCGCGCCAGGTGCTGCGTCGCCAGATGAACATTGCCGCGGACCAGGGCTTCAACTGCTACATCCACCCGGAGATCGAGTTCTTCCTCCTCAAGGAGGAGAACGGCCCCGACGGACGTCCCGTGCCCGCCGACACCGGCGGATATTTCGACCAGGCCGTCACCGACGCCGCCCCGCAGTTCCGGCAGGACGCCATCACCGCCCTGGAGTCCATGGGTATCTCCGTGGAGTTCTCGCACCATGAGGCGTCCCCGGGCCAGCAGGAGATCGACCTGCGTTTCGCGGACGCGCTGTCCATGGCGGACAACATCATGAGCTTCCGCTACATCATCAAGCAGATCGCGAAGCGCAACGGAGTGCGCGCGACCTTCATGCCGAAGCCCTTCCGCGACCTGACCGGTTCGGCGATGCACACCCACATGTCCCTGTTCGAAGGCGAGAGCAACGCCTTCCACGACCCGGACGACGAGTACTTCCTCTCCGGGACGGCGAAGTCCTTCATCGCCGGCATCCTGGAGCACGCCCCGGAGATCTCCGCGGTCACCAACCAGTGGGTCAACTCCTACAAGCGTGTCACCAGCGGCGCCGAGGCACCGACCGCGGCCACCTGGGGTGCGGCGAACCGTTCGGCCATGATCCGCGTCCCGATGTACACGGTGAACAAGCCGGCCTCCCGTCGCGTCGAGGTGCGTAGCCCCGACTCCGCGGCGAACCCGTACCTCACCTACGCGGTCCTGCTGGCCGCAGGCCTCAAAGGCATCCGTGAGGGCTACGAGCTGATGCCCCCGGCCGAGGAGGACATCGCCAACATGACCCGCCGTGAGCGGATGGCGATGGGCTACAAAGACATGCCGACCGACCTGGATCTCGCACTGCACGAGATGGAGAAGTCCGAACTGGTCGCCGACGCACTCGGCGAGCACGTCTTCGAGTTCTTCCTGCGCAACAAGTGGCGTGAGTGGAAGTCCTACCAGTCCCAGGTGACCCCCTGGGAGCTCGCGCACAACCTGGAGTTCTAGGACCGGTTCGGGACCACGGCGTCCCGCCGGTGGGCGGCGTTCACTACGATGGTGGGGAGATCATCGACGTCGCCGACCTGTCACCCAGGTTCCGGCGGGACTAGGACGGAACTCCGGTGAACCAGCCACGCACCTCTCGATCCCGCATCCCCTCCGCGGCGTCCCTGGGGCTGAGCCGCCCCCACGCCGCCGCCGACCTGGCGGCCCTGGGGTGGGACACAGAGGAACGGCTCGACCTCCTCTGGACGCTCGCGGCGACCGGTGACCCGGACCAGGCACTGAACAACATCGTCCGCCTCATGCAGGCCACCGACGACCCTGAGGGTCTGCAGGACCGGCTGGACACCGACCACGTGTTCCGGGTCCGACTGCTGGGCCTGTTCGGGGCGTCCACCCTGCTCGGCGACCATGTCGTCGCCAATCCGGAGATCTGGCCGCTGCTCGGCGAGGAGCTGCCCGGCGGCCGGGCCATGCTCACCACCATGCTGGATTCGGTCGGCGCTGAGGAGGTCGAGGGCACCGACGAGGACGGTGACGCGCTGCATGCCGCGGACTCCCTGCTGCGGCGCGCCACGGTCACCGGCGCGGACGCCGACCGCGCGATGCGCACCGCCTACCGAACCATTCTCGCCCGCGTCGCCGCCATCGACCTGGCCGGCACTTTCGTCCCCCGGCGTGGTGAGTCGCCCACCCCGAAGGGGCGGACCGGGTACCCCGATTTCGTGCCCTTCGAGGTCATCGCCGACAGGCTGGCCGATGCCGCGGACGTCGCCCTCACCGCCGCGCTCTCCGTCGCTGTCGCCAAGGTCTTCCCGACCGGGCCGGTCCCGGTGAAGATCGCGGTACTGGCGATGGGCAAGTGCGGGGCCCTGGAACTTAACTACATCTCCGACGTGGACGTCATCTTCGTCGCGGAACCTGCCGACGCCGACACCACCCGACTGGCCGGTGAGTTCATCAACATCGGTTGCCGGTGCTTCTTCGAGGTGGACGCCGCACTTCGTCCCGAGGGCAGGCACGGCGCCCTGGTCCGCACCCTGGACTCCCACCTGACCTACTACCGCAAATGGGCATCCACCTGGGAGTTCCAGGCACTTCTCAAGGCGCGTCCCATGACCGGTGACCTCGACCTGGGCCGGGCGTACGTCGACAACCTCGCACCGATGGTGTGGACCGCCTCGCAGCGTGAGGACTTCGTCCCCGACGTCCAGGCGATGCGTCGCCGCGTCATCGAGAACGTGCCCGAGGAGCTGAAGTCCCGCGAACTGAAGCTGGGATCCGGCGGGTTGCGGGACGTGGAGTTCGCGGTCCAGCTGCTGCAGCTGGTCCACGGCCGCGCCGACGAGTCGCTGCGTGTCCTGTCCACCGTCGACGCGCTCAATGCGCTCGTCGACGGCGGCTACGTCGGACGCGAGGACGGGCGCACCCTGATCGACTGTTACAGCTTCATGCGTCTGCTGGAGCACCGGATGCAGCTCAGCCACCTCAAGCGCACCCATCTGCTGCCGGAGGTGTCCGACCGGGCGGCGCGGACCTGGTTGGCGCGCACCTCGGGACTGGTCGCCGAGGGCACCCGCACCCTCGCCGAGGAACTGGAGGCCAGGGTCCGGGCCACCGGCCGGCAGATCCGCCAGCTGCACAACAAGCTCTTCTACCGCCCGCTGCTGACCTCCGTGGTGGAGATGAGTGTCGACGAGCTGCGGCTCACCCCGGAGGCGGCGCAGCGTCAGCTCGCCGCCCTGGGCTACCGCTACCCGGACCGGGCGATGGACCACCTCTCCGCGCTGGCGTCCGGCGGTACCCGCCGCGCCCGGGTCCAGGCGGTCATCCTGCCGTCTCTCATGGAGTGGCTCTCGGAGACCGTGGACCCCGACGCCGGGCTGCTGGCCTACCGGAAGCTGTCGGAGGTGGCGTCCGACCGGTCGTGGTTCCTGCGGCTGCTGCGGGACGAGAACATCGTCGGCCAACGGCTCATGAAGATCCTCGGCACCTCGCCGTACGTCTCCGACCTCTTCCTCGCCGCCCCGGACGCGGTGAAACTGCTGTCGGACGGTGCGACGCAGCCGAAGCTCATGGAGAAGGACGCCTCGGTCATCAGCCACTCGCTGGTCGCCGCGGCCGGGCGCTACACCGACCCGGACAAGGCCATCGCTGCCGCCCGGTCGCTGCGCCGCACCGAACTGGCCCGCGTTGCCGCCGCCGACCTGCTCGGCATGATGGAGCTTCCCGAGGTCGCCCGCTCCCTGTCGTGGGTGTGGGACGCGGTGCTCGAGGCCGCCCTGTCAGCGGAGATCCGGGCCTGGGAGGACGCCAACCGGCGCAACGCGCCGGCCGTCATCTCGGTGATCGGCATGGGCCGGCTCGGCGGTGCGGAGCTGAGCTACCGCTCCGACGCCGACGTGCTCTTCGTCTGTGAACCGGTGGGGAACCCCGGGGAGGCTGCCGGCCTCGACGAGGACGGTGACGGCGAGACCGGCACCACCAATGACGCCGTGACCTGGTCGATCGGTATCGTCGACCGGCTTCGTGCCCGCCTTGCCAAGCCCTCCCTCGACCCGCCGCTGGAGGTCGACCTGGACCTGCGTCCGGAAGGTCGCAGCGGTGCCTCGGTCCGCACCCTCGAGTCGTACCGCGCCTACTATGAGCGCTGGGGTGAGACCTGGGAGTTTCAGGCGCTGCTGCGCGCGACGTGGGTCGCCGGTGACAAGGATCTGGGTATCCGGTTCCTGCGTGCCATCGACCCCTTCCGTTACCCGGAGGGCGGCGCGGACCAGAAGACCGTCCAGGAGGTCCGTCGGATGAAGGCGCGCGTCGACGGCGAACGTCTGCCGCGTGGCGCGAACCGCGCCACCCACACCAAGCTGGGTCGTGGCGGCCTCGCCGACGTCGAATGGACCGTACAGCTGCTCACCCTGCAGCACTGCCACAGGATCCCGACGCTCCACAACACCTCCACGCTGGAGGTGCTCGAGGAGATCCGCACCGCCGGGCTGCTCTCCGAGTTCGACGTCGTGACGCTGCAGGACGCCTGGATCACCGCCAGCGAGGCCCGCAACGCCCTGGTGCTGTCCAAGGCGAAGATCCCCGACCAGCTGCCGCCGCCCGGCGCCCAGCTGGTGCACGTCGCGGCCGCGGCGGGCTGGGATCCGGCGGACTCGCAGGGCTTCCTCGACAACTACCTCAAGAAGACCCGCCGCGCCCGCCGCGTCGTGGACCGAGTGTTCTGGGGTGAGGAAGTCGTGGACGCCCAGTACGACGAATGATTTCCGGCGGAGGCCCGGTACTGGGGTAGGCTCACCTTCCGTGAAACTGCTTGCGGACCACCGGTCGATACTGGAGCACCGGAAGACGGTGCGGTGGACCACCCTGGGGATCCTCGTCGTTCTTCTGGTGGTCGCCGTGGTGGTGAATCTGGTTCTCGGCCAGTACACACTGTCACCCGGGGACGTGGTCAAGGCCCTCGCCGCCGGGCCGGACGACAACTCGGTGGCGGGGGCGAACGTGCTCTGGCACATCCGGCTGCCGCGCATCGTCCTGTGTCTGCTCGTCGGTGCGGCCCTGGCTGTGGCAGGCACCCTGCTGCAGGGGCTGTTCGGCAATCCGCTGACCGAGCCCAGCGTCATCGGTGTGACGTCCGGAGCCGGTGTCGGCGCCGCGCTCGGTATCGTGTTCAACCTGGCCTTCCTCGGCTCGGCGACGACACCGCTGCTGGCCTTCATCGCCGGTGTGCTGACCACCGTGGTGATCTACAGGCTGTCCTCGATGAACGGTGAGGTCAAGGTCCTCACCCTCGTGCTCACCGGTATCGCGGTCAACGCGGTGGCCGGTGCGGTCATCTCCTTCATGGTCTTCCTCGCCCCGACCTCGTCGCGTGAACAGATCATCTTCTGGCAGATGGGGTCGCTCAACGGCGCGATGTGGAACCAGGTCGGTGTCGTGGTCGTGCCGGTGGTGCTCTGCATCATCGCGTCCTGCGTCATCGCCGGGAAGATGGATCTGCTGAGCCTGGGCGAACGGGCTGCCGGCCATGCCGGTGTGAACGTCACCGCCATGCGCATCTCGATCATCGGGCTGTCCACGGCCCTCGCCGCCCTGGCAGTGAGCTACGCAGGCATCATCGGCTTCGTCGGCCTCATCGTGCCGCACATCCTGCGTCAGGTCATCGGTGCGTCCAACCGGTGGTTGGTCCCACTCAGCGCGGTGGGCGGCGCGGTCCTGCTGCTCGTCGCCGATGTGGCGGCCCGCACGCTCATCGCCTTCGCGGACCTGCCCATCGGCATCTTCACCGCGCTGGTCGGTGGACCGACGTTCTTCATTCTCCTGCGGCGCATGCTGAAGAAAGGTGGTGTCGCATGACCGGCACACAGGACACGCCACTCCTCGTCGCCGACTCGGTGACCGCGGAACTCGGCGGACGGGAGATCCTGCACGGACTCGACCTCACCCTGAACTGCGGGGAGGTCCTCGGACTCATCGGCCCGAACGGCGCCGGCAAGTCGACCCTGCTCGCCGTGCTCGCGGGGGACACCCACCCCACCACCGGCTCGGTCACGCTGCTCGGCCGTGAGTACCACGACTACACCCCGCGGGACGCCGCGCGTGCCCGCGCGGTGATGCTGCAGGATTCGACGGTCTCCTTCGCCCACCTCGTCCGCGATGTCGTGGAAATGGGCAGGGCCGCCTGGCCGAAGGATCCGGGACGGGACGCCGGGATCGTGGACGCCTGCCTCGCCGAGGTCGGTATGGACCACATGCAGCACCGGGAAATCACCACCCTGTCCGGTGGTGAGCGTGCCCGTGTCGCCCTCGCACGTGTCATGGCGCAGCAGGCCCGGTGCGTGATGCTCGACGAACCGACCGCGGCGATGGACATCGGCCACCAGGAACGCACCATGCACAGTGCACGCCGGGTGGCGGCGCGTCCCGGTGAGGGCGGTGAGGGCAGGGGAGTGATCGTGGTGCTCCACGACCTCAACCTCGCCGCCCGCTACTGCGACCGGCTCGCCCTGCTGTGCGACGGACGGATCGTCGTCGTGGGGACGCCGCGGGAGGTGTGCACCTCCGAGCGTCTGTCGGAGGTCTACCGGTGGCCGGTCAGTGTCAGTGAGGTCGACGGACAGCTGTGGATCCGTCCGACGCCGGGAGCGGGGCTTCCGGTGGGTCAACCGGACAATCAACCTTTCGATTGATGTCTTGTCAGGCCAGCCTTGGTTACCCTCGTGGAGCACGATGCACGAGGACCGTACACCCGGAGGAACCGATCATGACCACTGCTCTCCCGGCTCTGAGCCTGTCGGAGCGTCTGCGTGGCGAGACCCGCCAGGCGCACGACAAGGCCGAGCACTCGTCCTTCATGGAGGAGCTGCTCGGTGGGGAGCTGGATGCCGCCGCTTTCATCGCCCTGCAGGAACAGGCTCTCCTGTTCTACACGGCACTGGAAGACGCGGTCGAGGCCTGTGCGGGTGACTCCCGCCTGGCCGATATCGCCGACCGGCAGCTCGACCGCCGGTCCGCGCTGGTCGCCGATCTCACCGTCCTCGGTGGCACCGTGAACGCAGAGCCGCTCCCTGAGACGGCCGCGTATGTCGCCGAACTGCAGCGCATCGGCCGGGACGGCGACGTCCCGGCACTGATCGCCCACCACTACACCCGGTACCTGGGTGACCTGGCGGGTGGCCAGGTGATCGGCCGTCTGATGGGGCGCCACTACGGCGTCGCCTCCGAGGGCCTCACCTTCTATGATTTCCCGCACATCCCGAAGCCGAAGGTCTACCGGGACGGCTACCGTGCCGCCCTGGACGCCCTGCAGCTCACGGAGGAGGAGCAGCAGCACCTCCTGGACGCCTCCTCGGACGCTTTCGCGTTCAACTCGGGCGTCTTCGAAGGGCTGGAGCGGGCCCGGGGGTGACTCCCCACCGAAGATAGGCTAGGCTTACGAACGAAAGGTGGTGGACGTGAACACACAACAGGCATTCCCGGGAGACTCCGGAGACAGGTCAGATGTGGTCGCGGCCGCTGCCGAGCTAGTGGACGCCGTCACCGGGGCCGTCACCGACTGCCTCAGCCGATCGGCGGTGGTCCGTCGGCTGTCCGAGGGCTCACTACCCTTCGCCGGGCGTGTCGCCTGGCTCGAGCAGCACTGGGAGGGGCTGCGCATCCTGGGGGACTGCGCACTCGTCCCCGCCGGGGTGCGGACGGAACTCGTCGCCATGACCGGATCTCTCAACCAGGCCCTTGACCGGGCCCACGCGACCGCCCGGTGGCGTGACCGGCACGTGACGATGCCGTCGATGTTCACCTTCCGCCGCCACGTCGCCGACCTCCGGGACAACGGCGATCTGCTCGGACTGACCGCCCAGGCCTACCTTCGTCTCCTGGTGGCCGGGGACGGTACCGGTCCTGGCGGAGGCTTGTACAACCAGCTGTGCTCGATGGTCTCCGGGGAGGAGGACCTCGAGCGGCTGTCCGAGGAGCTCAGCGCCGGCCTGCTTATGGTCATGCAGCACGGGTCCGACGTCTGCCGGGCCTACCAGGGTGCGGTGACCGACGAGTCCTGTGCGGTCACCGTCTCGACGATCCGTCACGCCCTGCGGTGAGTACGGAGATCCGCGTCAGTGCCGTCGCCTTCCTCCGTCATGACGGGGAGCACCGCACCGAGGTCCTGACCGTGCGTAAGCGCGGCACGGAGCTCTTCCAGTTCCCCGGCGGCAAGCCGGAGCAGGGGGAGAGTCCGGTGGACGCCGCTGTCCGCGAGGTCCACGAGGAGACCGGGGTCCTGCTGACCGTCGCGTCCCTCCGCCCGCTGGGCCGCTACCACGCGCCGGCCGCGAACGAGGACGGCCACACCGTGGTCGCGGACGTCTTCACCACAGTGTGGACCGGTGGCACACCGCCGCCTGCCTCAGAGATCGCCGAGAACCGGTGGGCGCCCCTGGGCACACCGGAGGTCACGCCGGATGATGCCGCACACCCGCTGGCCCCGCTGATGTTCCGGGTCTTCCCGGCTATCGCGGCCGGGATTCCCGACCTGCGGTGAGCGCCCACCACGCGGTGGTGCACAGGATGACCAGGATCCCGGTGTTGCGCAGCGCGAGGAACAGCACCCCCTCCTTCGACGGCGGGGCCGACATCAGCCAGTCGTAGTAGACCGGGTAGACGGCGGCCGTCAGCACGGCGGTGACCAGTACCTCCAGTGCCAGGATCACCACGATCCGGCGTCGGCTCACCAGCAGTGCGACGGCCACCAGCGGGGCGAGCCAGGTGATGTACTGCGGGGAGAAGACCTTGTTTGTCGCGATGATCAGGGCGACCAGAGCCGTGCTGAAGGCCAGCGCCTGCATCGGCGACCAGTCATCCCGCACCAGCCGGGTGACCGCCCAACCGACGGCGATGAGCACCATCGCCACGGTCGCCACCGTGGCGACCGTGGTCATGATCCCGGCGCCGGGCCCGGTGATCTCGAAACTCTTCGACGCCGCATAGCCGATGTGCCAGCGGTCGTCCCCGGCGGCGGCGAAGGCCGCGGCCGCCATCACCGGGGTGGCGAACACCGACTCGATCTGGAGACCACGGTCGGACTGGTAGTCCAGCGGTGAGGTCAGCCCGTCGGTCCCCGAGACCACGAGCACCGCGGCGCAGAGGACGACGAGGGCGGCGAAGAACCAGAGCACCCGGGCCCAGGTGGAGCGTCGCCGCCACCCACCGACCAACGCAGCCCCCAGCACTCCGGGCCAGAGCTTCATCATGGTGGCCAGCGCCAGGGCGACGGTCGCGAGGCGGCGTCCTGTCCGGGAGCGGGCGAAGAGGAGCGCGGCGAAGGCGGCGACCGTCAGCGCGGGGAAGAGGTCGAGCCTGGTCAGGACGATCGGCCCGGACAGGGCGATGAACAGCGACCAGAACCAGGCGGCCCGGTGGCCGGGGGCGCGGTCGACATGGATCAGCCAGGCGGTGAAGACCGCCGAGGTGAGGACGCAGAGGACGACGAACCAGCGGATGTAGGCGTCCTCCCCGCCGGGAAGGAGGTTGACGAGCCGGGCGGGGAGCGTCCCGAACACCGGGTACTCGGTCATGGCACCGGGGACGTAGTTGTTGACGCCGACGAAGTAGTAGTGCACGTCGCCGGTGGCGGTGCCGAAGCGGTCGATCCAGATGACCGGGATCAGATGGGCGACCAACCAGCCGAGCCAGACCACGACACGGGAGTGGTGGACCGGGGTCTGCGCGGCGACGAGGGGAGGAGGAGTCACACGTCAAGATGGTATAGGTCGAGGGCTACAGTGTGGGGAATGACTCTCGTCCTCCTCGTATTCGGCACGATCCTCATCGGCTCGTGCATGCAGCGGGTGTCCGGCATGGGTGTCGGGCTGCTCGGGGCACCGGTGCTGTCCCTGGCGATGGGGCCTGTCGAGGGTGTCATGGTCGTCAACGTCATCGCCGCGGTCAACGCGGCCCTGTCCACGTGGACGCAGCGACGCGACGTCGACTGGCGGAAGTTCGCACTCATCGGCTCGGTCATGGTGGTCGGCGCCGCGCCGGGGGCGTGGCTGATCACCGTCATCAGCCCGGCGGTCCTGCAGATCATCGTCGGTGCCCTCATTCTTCTGGCGCTGGGAGTGACCACCATCGGCAGGCGGTACATACCTGCCGCGACGGGGAAGGCGCCGGCCCTGGTCGCCGGCGTCGTCGGTGGGTTCACCAACACCCTGGCCGGCGTCGCCGGCCCGGTGATCACCGTCTACGCCCAGGCGTCCCGCTGGGACCAGCGCACCTTCGCCGCCACGCTCCAGCCGCTGTTCATCGTCTCGGGAACGCTGAGTTTCTTCATCAAGTGGCTCTCCGGTGCCGGGGACATCGGTTCCGAGCCCTGGGGGATCTGGCCGGCCGCACTGCTGGCCATCATCCTCGGCATCACCGGGGGCATGTGGATCGCGCAGCGCACCGACCGAGCGACCGCGCACCGGCTGGCTCTGATCCTCGCTGCTGCCGGTGCGTTGACCGTGCTGGTGCGCGGCGTGGTGTCTGTGTGAGAGTGACTGCGTACCGTGTGATCGGACCACAGGTCTAAGGTGGGGAAACGTGCCTGTTACGCCCACCTCCTCGACCCCAGCCGCCCGCCCCGCAGACCGGCTGAGCGCCCGGGCGCTCACCGTCTGGGGCGCGGCGATCCTCGCCTACATCCTGGCGATCACCGGGCGCACCTCCCTCGGTGTCGCCGGTGTGGAGGCGATGGACCACTTCGACATCTCGGCGTCCCGCCTGGCGGTGTTCTCCTCGGTTCAGGTCGGTGTGTACGCGTGTGCGCAGATCCCGATGGGCATGCTCATCGACCGCTTCGGCCCACGGCGCATGCTGGTCGTCGGTGCAGTGATGATGGGCCTCGGGCAGGTGCTGCTGGGGGCGACCGGTTCCTATCCGGTGGCGATCCTCGCGCGCGTCATCATCGGTTCGGCGGACGCCACGGCATTCCTGTCCGTGATGCGTATCCTGCCGGCCTGGATCCCGATGCGGAAGACGCCGCTGTTCACCCAGCTCACCGGTGGTCTCGGGTATGTCGGCCAGTTCATTTCCGCGGTGCCGTTCACCGCGCTGCTGCACGGGCAGGGATGGGAGACGTCCTTCGTCAGTCTCGGCGCGTCCAGCGTCCTCGTGGCGGTTCTTGTGTGGCTGGCCGTGCGGGACACCCCGGACCCGACCCCGGGTGTCGCGGAAACCGCTGCCCGGGAGAAGCTCGGTATCGGCCGGATCCTCGCCGTCGTGGTGCGCCACCCGGCGTGCTGGATGGGCTTCTTCATCCATTTCACGCTCATGAGCCAGGTCGTCTTCACCCTGCTGTGGGGTAAGCCGCTGATGACGCTCGGCATGGGCCTGTCCGACGGGCAGGCCTCCACCGTGCTCGTGGTGAACATGGTGGTCAGTGTCCTCGTCGGACCGTTGGCGGGCATCATCTCCGCGCGCGCCGGGAGGGGCCGCCCGCTCGTGGCGCTGGGCGCGACCGTCCTCGTCGCGGTGGGCTGGGTCGTCTTCTTCCTGCCGGACGCACCGCGAGGCTACGCCGCGATCATCATCATGAACATCGTGCTGCCCGGCCTGGCACCGGTGGCGAACTTCGGTTTCGACACGGTGCGCGAGGAGGTCGACCGCCGTTTCACCGCGACGGCCACCGGCCTGTCGAACATGGGTGGCTTCACCGCCGCGATGGTGGCCTCCCAGGTGGTCGGCCTGATCCTCGACGCCTCGGCCGACGGCGCGGACTACGCCTGGGACGATTTCCGGTTCGCCTGGTTCGTCGCCGTCGGAGGAGTATGGATCACCGGCGTGGTCGGGCTGGTTGTCAGCAGGGCCGCGATGGCGCGGTGGCGGTCCCGGAAGCCGACTCAGTAGGTCGGTAGCTCGGGGTGCAGGTCCTGTACCCAGGCCAGGACACCGCCGTCGAGGTGGGCGGCGTTCTCCTCACGGGCGGCGAACCAGGGGCCGACCGCGTCCAGTGCCTGCTCGGAGCGACTGCCGGCCTTGCAGTGGAAGACCACGTCCCGGCCACGGGCGTCCTTTGGCAGGGCGTCGGCGCCGTGGGCCTGCAGTTCGGCCAGGGGGACGGGCAGCGCGCCGGGGATGGACACGATCTCCCGTTCCCAGGGCTCACGGACGTCGACGAGGACCGCACCGACGTCCAACCGTGACTGCAGCTCCGCCGGGGACACGGTGGGGTAGGAGGGCACGGCACAGGCGTCGGAGACACCGTCGTCCACGGCGGTGACCAGGGGTGCGTCCGGATCCGGGATGATCTTCAGCTCGCGGAAGGTCATCGCCATGCCGTCGTGGATGAGCAGCCGGCCGAACAGCGGCGTGCCGGTGCCGGTGATGAGCTTCACGGCTTCGGTGACCATGAGTGATCCGACGGTTCCGGGCAGCGCACCGATGACGCCACCGGCGGCGCAGCTGGGCACCTCACCGGGCGCGGGGGCGTCCGGGTGCAGGTCGCGGTAGCTGATGCCGTCATGCTCCGGGCCGTTCCAGAACACCGAGACCCGGCCGTCGAAGCGAAGGATCGAGCCCCAGACGCACGGGGTGTCTGTCAGGGTGCAGGCATCCGAGACGACGTAGCGGGTCGCGAAGTTGTCCGCGCCGTCCAGGACCAGGTCGTAACCGTCGATGATGTCCACGGCATTGTCCGCGGTCAGCCGGGTACGTAGCTGCTCCACGGTGACCGTCGGGTTGATGCGGGCGACGGCGTCCGCGGCGGACTCCACCTTCGCCCGGCCGACGTCCTCCATGCCGTGGACGACCTGACGCTGCAGGTTGGAGACGTCCACCACGTCATCATCGATGATGCCGATGGTGCCCACCCCCGCCGCAGCGAGGTAGAGCAGGGCGGGCGATCCCAGGCCACCGGCACCGGTGATGAGCACCCGGGCACCCCGCAGTCGACGCTGCCCTTCCGGACCGATCTGGTCCAGGGTCAGGTGACGGGCGTAGCGCACCAGGTCATCACGGGTCAGTTCGTCGACCGGGTCGACCAGTGGGGCGAACGGGAGAGCCTTCGCCGTGGTCACAGTGACTCGTTCTCACGAGAACCGATGCGTCCCTCCATCGGGGAGGACGCCAGCGCACCTTCGGCCAGGGTGCGCTTCGGGATGCGTCCGGCCTGGCGGGCGAGATAGCCGGCCTCGACGGCGGACCGCATGGCCGTGGCCATCAGTGCGGGATTCTGGGCACGGGTGACGGCACTGGCCAGCAGCACGCCGTCGCAGCCCAGCTCCATGGCCAGGGCGGCGTCCGAGGCGGTGCCGACCCCGGCATCGAGGATCACCGGGACGGTGGCACGGGAGCAGATCAGCTCGATGTTGTGCGGGTTCAGGATGCCCAGGCCGGTACCGATCGGCGCGCCCAGCGGCATGACCGCGGCCGCACCGGCGGACTCCAGTGACCGGGCCACGGCCGGGTCGTCGGAAGTGTAGGCGTAGACCTCGAAACCGTCGTTGGTGAGCTGCTCGGTGGCGTCGACCAGTTCGACGACATCGGGCAACAGGGTCTCGTCGTCGGCGAGGATCTCCAGCTTCACCCGGTCGGTGCCCAGTGCCTCCCGGCCGAGCCGGGCGGTGAGCAGGGCGTCGCGGGCGGTGTAGCAGCCGGCGGTGTTCGGCAGGACCTCGATGCCCAGCTTGTTGAGCAGGCCGAACAGGGAGGTTCCGGTCGAGGGGTTGAAGCGGCGCAGGGCGACGGTGGTGAGCCGGGTACCGGAGGCGACGAGGGCGTCCTCCAGGACAGTCATCGACGTCGCGCCGCCGGTGCCCATGATCAGGCGGGAATCCACGGTGGTGGATCCGATGGTGAGTGACATAGCTAGCCTCCCTGCATGGCGGTGATGATCTCGATCTCGGCGTCCTCGGGCACCGGGGTGGACGCCCAGCGGCTGCGCGGGACGACGGCCGCGTCGAGGGCCACGGCGACACCGAGCTGGTCGTCGTCATGGGCGTGGCCGGTGATGTCGAGGATGACGTCGGCGACGGTGGCGCCGTCGGCGTAGTCGTGGGGCTTACCGTTGACGGTGACGGTCATACTGTCGCTCCTGAGGTGTGTGGGGATGTCCGCCGGGGATCGGTGGCGGCGAGGATCGCGGCGTCCTCTGTGGTGATGTCGGTGCCGAGGACGAGGCCGGCGGCGAGATGCCCGCCCAGCGGGGCGAGCAGGATGCCGTGGCGGGAGTAGCCGGTGGAGACGACCAGCCCGTCGACACCGTCGAGGCATCCGATGTAGGGCAGGTCGTCCGGGGTGCCGGGCCGGGCGCGGGCGAGGATCTCGGTGAGCTCCAGGTCCGCGGCACCGGGGACGAGCGTCTGGGCGTCCCGCAGCAGCTGGTAGGCCCCTTCCAGGACGACACCGTCGAACCCGTCCTCCCGCTCGGTCGCGCCGATGACGATCTCGCCGTCGGTGCGGGGGACGAGGTAGACGGGACGGCCGTCGACCATGCCGCGCACGGTGCGCTCCAGCAGCGGCGGCTGGCCGGGGCGCAGTCGGGCGCGCAGGATGTCGCCGTGGACCGGGTGCAGTCTGACGCAGTCAGCCTCAGGGAGATTGCCGATGCCGGCGAGGGAGACCCCCGGGCACAGCAGCGTGGTGGCGGCGTGGAGATCGGTGCCGTCATCGAGGGTGACGCCTGTGACGGCGCCGGTGTCGCCGCCGTCGCGGAGGACCGCGGTGACGCGCTGCCGGATGAGCCTGAAACCGGGGTCTCGGTCGAGTGCCTCGATGAGTGCGGGGACCAGTTTCCGGGGGTTGATCTGGTGGTCACCGGCGACGAGGAAGGCCCCCGAGATCGCGGGGGAGAGGGCCGGCTCCAGTTTCCGGGCCTGGCGGGTGGTGATCTGCTCGACCGTCATACCCGCAGCGCGCTGGACCTCAGCGAGATTGGCGAACCAGTCGCGGTCGGCGGGGTGCGCGCCGATGTCGAGGGTCTCGCTACCGCGGTAGCCGACGTCGTGGCCGAGGAGCTCGGTGAGTTCGGCGACGAGCGGGGGATAGAGGGCGGCCGAGGTGGTCATCAGCGTGCGCATCGTGTGGTGCTGGTACATCACCTCGCTGACCGCGGCGATCATGCCCGCGGCGGCGCGGCTGGCACCCATCCCCGGGGTGGGGTCGACGACGGTGACGCTCTGCCCGGCCTTGTGCAGGTTCCAGGCGGCGGTGAGTCCGGCGACGCCGGCGCCGACGACGATGGTGTCTGGCGTGTGTGTGTTCATGCGTTCCTTTCCTCCGGCGGCATGATCCGCGTCAGGTGTGGACGGTCGACCGGTGCTCCGGTCCTCTCAGCCCCTGCAGGGGCTCCCGTAGTCCGCTTACGGCTACCATTCCACCACATGAGCCTTTCCCGTTTCCGCGCCACCCCCGACCGTGACCTGCGAGACAGCCGGCTCCGCCAGCTGGCCGATTCCCCCCTTTACCTGTGCACCCCTGCACGCACGGAGCAGGGCGATCTACGGGACTTCCTCCACGCCGCCTACGAGGGCGGGGTAGACATCGTGCAGCTGCGCGACAAGTCCATCGACACCTGCGACGAGATCGCCGCGCTGGAGGTCCTGGCCTCGGTGGCGAAGGAGCACGGGAAAATGTTCGCGGTCAACGACCGGGCGGACATCGCCGCACTGGTGGGGGCGGATGTCTTCCATGTCGGCCAGGACGATCTGACTATCGCGCAGGTGCGGTCACTGCTGGGCCCGGACGTGGTGGTGGGGTTGTCCACCCACTCGCTGTCGCAGGCGCGCGCCGCGATGGAGGACGCCGACCTCGACTACTTCTGCACCGGGCCGCTCTGGGAGACCCCGACGAAGCCGGGGCGTTCGGCGACGGGCCTGTCACTGGTGACGGAGACTGCCGCAATGCTGGCTTCGGCCCCTGAACAGTGGCAGCGGGAGAAGGTGTGGTTCACGATCGGCGGGGTGAACGCGTCCACCCTGCCCGAGGTGCAGGCGGCAGCCGGTGCGGGGGCCGAGGGCTGCCCGGTGCGCGCCGTGGTGGTGCGTCCGCTGACGGAGGCTGGTGACCCCCGGGCCGCGGCCGCGGAGCTGAAGGCTGTGCTGGACAAGAACTGACACGCTGCACCTGCCGGCGCCGGGGTGGGCCTCCGCGCGTCCACCTGCTGGGACCGGGTGTCTCAACCCTGCCGACCAGCAGGAACACCGGTACCATGCGGTTATGAACACCATCACAGACGCCACATCTGCCACTGTCCCCACCCGACAGGGGCTCCCCGTCATCCGTCCCGAGCGCGTCGACGGCTCAGACATCGGAGCCATCCGTGCCCTGACCGCCGAAGCCTTCGCCAAAGTTGAACACGCCTCCGGCACCGAGGCGAAGATCATCGACGCGCTCCGCGACGCCGGCGAGCTCCGGTACTCACTGGTCGCCGTCCATGCCGGACGCATCGTCGGTCATGTCGCGGCGTCCCGTGTGACGCTCGATCCACCTGACGGAGGCTGGTGGTACGGCATCGGACCACTGTCGGTACACCCGGACTTCCAGGGGCAGGGCACCGGCTCCGGACTGATGCGGGCCCTGCTCGACCTGCTCATCGTCTACGGCGCGACCGGTGCGGTCCTGCTCGGCGATCCTTCGCTCTACGCCCGCTTCGGTTTCGCTCCCCATGAGGGGCTCACCATGGCAGGGTTGGCGCCGGAGCAGGCGTCCTACTTCCAGGCTCTGCGTCTCGATGGCACGGTTGGCTACCCCGAGGCCACCGTCTCCTACAGCCCTGCGTTCGACTAGATCTCGCCGGCGGGAAGGTAGCCGTCGACGAACTCGACCGTCCGCTCACGGGGGAGAGACCTGCGGTCTGCGAAGACCGTGATGATCTCGGCGACGAGTTCGCGGGAGGTGTGGGAGTCCTCCCGCGGCAGGCCCGGGGTCGGTATCGCGTATCCGACGGCCGGCTCCAGGGTGAGCGCGGACGGCCCGAGGATCAGGTATTCAAGACCTTCGGTGCTGTTGAGTCGGTCGTCGACGGTCTTCTTCGCGTCCGCGTAGGGGAAGAAGGAGTCGCTTTCGGGGACCCGGTGGTGGGTGGCGCCGAGGTAGGAGACATTGATGAACCGGGGAGTCTTCCCGGCGTCGCGCAGCCGTTCGAGGGAGTCGATGACCGCGAGTGCGGCGTCCCGGTCGACGGCGTAGGTGCGCTCGGGGGCACCACCGCCGGCACCGGCAGACCAGACGATGACGTCGAACCCGGCAAGCAGAGTGTCCCATTCTTCCGGAGTGACCTCGGTGATGTCGAGGACCAGGGGAGTGGCCCCCGTGGCCTCGATGTCGGCGGACTGTGCACAGTCGCGGATCACCGAGGTCACGGAGAACCCGAGGTCACCGAGCATCGGTGCAGCGAGCAGGGCGACCTTGCCGTGCCCGCCGATGATCAGGGTGGAGGGCATGCCTCAGCCGATCTCACTGACCGGGTTCGGACCGTCGATGAACTCGACGGTCCGGTTCTCCGGCAGGGTGTCGCGGGCGGCGAGTTCGGCGATGACATCCGCGACGAGCTCACGGGAGGTCTCCGTCGACCACTCGGGGTTCTCGGCGGCGGCGTCCACCGGGGCCCAGCCGTTGGACGGTTCCAGGGTGAGCGCAGCCGGGCCGAGGATCGCGTAGTCGAGGCCCTCGGTGCCGTTAAGCCGGTCATCGACGGTCTTCTTCGAGTCCGCATAGGCGAAGAAGGGGTCATCCTCCGGCACGGAGTGTTTCGTGGCCCCGACGTAGGAGACATTGAGGTACCGCGGGGCCTTGCCGGCGTCGCGCAGCCGTTCGAGGGAGTCGATGACCGCGAGTGCGGCGTCCCGGTCGACGGCGTAGGTGCGCTCGGGGGCGCCACCGCCGGCACCGGCAGACCAGATGACCACGTCGAACCGGACGAGCAGGGCGTCCCACTCGTCCGGAGTTAACTGGGTGAGATCGAGGACCAGGGGAGTGGCGCCGAGGGCCTCGATATCCTCCGCCTGTTCCGGCTTCCGGATCAGCGAGGTGACCGCGAAACCGTGGTCGATGAGCTTGGGGGCTGCGAGCAGGGCCACCTTACCGTGGCCGCCGATGATGAGTGCGTCAGACATATCCCATGTCTACGCGCCGTTGTCGCGCTTCGCCAGTTCCCGCAGGCCCGGGGCGACCGAGGCGATCTGGCTGAGCAGCAGGTTGAGGTCCTGGCCGTCGCCGACGAGGGTGAGGTTCGCCGACCCGAGGGCCTCGGAGAGCGAGTCGATCATCTCCGGCATCTGGTCGACCATCTGCTTGTCGATGATGACGCCACGGTTGGAAGCCACTGCATCGGAGGTCGTGCGCAGGGCCTGTGCTTCGGCCTCGGCTTCGATGCGCCGACGCTGTGCCTCGGCCTCGGCGGGCTTGACGACTTCGGCGATCAGCTCCTGTTCACGCAGGATGGCCTGCTCAGCGGCGAGCTCGGACTGCTTGGCGACGACTTTACGGTCGGCTTCGGCCTTGGCCAGCGGACCGGACGCCTCGGCCTCCGCCTTCGCCTGGGCGGTCTGCTTGATGTTCTCGCTGGTCAGCAGATCGGTGTCGCGCTGGTACTCGGACTTCAGTCGGTTGGCCTTCTGCCGCTCGTTCTCGATCTCGGCGTCCCGCCGGGCCTCGGCGACGGCGGCTTCACGCTCGACGCGGGCGAGCTCCGGGGCGGAGAGGGAGCGGATGTAGTTGTTGTCGTCGGTGATGGAGCTGATCTGGAAGGAGTCGATGCCCCACCCCAGCTCCGCCATCTTCGGCTCGGCGTTGGTCAGGACGTCGGACGCCAGGCGCATGCGGTCGGAGATCATCTCCTCCACCGTCATCTGGCCGATCATCGCGCGGGTCTCGCCACCGAAGATGTCGTAGGCGGCGCGGAGCACCTCCTTGCGGTCGCTGCCCTCGAAGCGGCTCGCGGCGCGGGTGATGTGGTTCTTGTCCGGGCGGACGCGGAAGACGACGGTGGCCTCGACGGCGACTTCAACATTCTGGGCGGACGGCGCGGCGACGCGGACCTGGACGGTGTTCGCGCCGATGTAGAACCGCTGGACGCGGTGGAGGATAGGAACCGACCAGGCGCCGCCGCCGACGACGATGCGGTACGGGCTCTCCGGACTACGGTGGCCGAAGCCTCCGCTGATCAGGATTGCTTCGGTGGGCTTCGGCACGTCGTAGAGCATGTCAGGTCCTTTCCTGGAAGGCGACAGATCGGGTCACCCGGCTGTGTTGTCCCAGGGTATCAGGTGCGCTGTGCGCACTCCGGAGACGTATTTGACCTGTTCGCCGACCGGATCTGACCCCGCCCGGGGGTAGCTGAAAAGAAATTCAGTTGTTATCACTCCTGGAATGCCGACGGAGGATAGGATCGCCGGTACGTCCCGACATTGTGACGGAGAACATCGTCGCACAGCAACGTGAGGAGAAATACGGATGAATCTGGAGCTCACTCCGGAGGAGGTCGCGTTCCGCGACAACCTCCGGGCCATCTTCCGGGAAGTCCCGCAGGAGATCCGTGACCGGTACCGGGCCGGGCAGACGACCCGACAGGACATCATCGACTCCCAGCAGGTCCTCAACCGGCACGGCGTCGCCGTGCCGCACTGGCCCGTGGAGTACGGCGGACAGGACTGGACCCCCACCCAGTCGCACATCTTCACCAATGAGCTCCAGCGCTCGGGCATCCCCGAGCCCCTGCCGTTCAACGTCGGCATGGTCGGTCCCGTCATCGCGAACTTCGCCACGGACGAGATCAAGGAGAAGTTCCTGGCCAAGACCGCGAACCTCGACATCTGGTGGTCGCAGGGCTTCTCCGAGCCGGGTGCCGGTTCCGACCTCGCCGGCCTGAAGACCACTGCCGTGCGCGACGGCGACCACTACGTCGTCAACGGTCAGAAGACCTGGACCACCCTCGGCCAGTTCGGCCAGTGGATGTTCCTCCTCGCGCGGACCGACCCGAACGCCGACAAGCCGCAGAAGGGCATCTCTTTCCTGCTCGTCGACATGGAGACCCCCGGCATCGACCGCCGACCGATCCGCCTCATCGACGGATCCGTCGAGGTCAACGAGTTTTTCTTCACGGACGTCCGCGTCCCCGTGGAGAACCTCGTCGGCGAGGAGAACAAGGGCTGGACCTACGCCAAGTTCCTCCTCGGTAACGAGCGCAACGGCATGGCGCAGATCGGTTCCAGCCAGCGGATGTACACCGCCCTGGTGTC
Organism: Corynebacterium variabile; assembly: GCF_006539825.1. Taxonomy (GTDB): domain Bacteria; phylum Actinomycetota; class Actinomycetes; order Mycobacteriales; family Mycobacteriaceae; genus Corynebacterium; species Corynebacterium variabile. The sequence goes on along the minus strand of NZ_BJNT01000007.1, from coordinate 10,257 downwards.
CCTCGCCACCGACCGTGAGGTCAACGGCCACCGGCTCATCGACGATCCGGAGTTCCGCCGTCGTCTCTACACCGTCAAGCTGCGGCTCACCGCCCTCGAGGCCACGACGATGCGCGTCACCTCCGCCAGCGAGAACGGCAAACCGTCGCCGCTGTCCTCGCTGCTGAAGATCGAGGGCTCCCGGATCCTCCAGGAACTCGATGACCTCGCGGTCTCCTCCCTCGGCACTGACGGGGTCGAGGTCACCGGAGCGGCCCCGGGGACCCGCGCCTTCGACGGTGACGCAGTCGCCGAGTACCTCAACCACCGCAAGTTCTCGATCTACGGCGGCAGCAACGAAGTGCAGGCCGGCGTCATCGCCAAGGGCATCCTCGGACTCTAGGAAGGCAGGAACCACACATGGATCTCTCACTCAACGACGAACAGCTCATGCTCGCTGACGCCGTCCGGGACCTCTTCTCGGACTCCGAGGGTGACCCGACCGCCGGCGGCGACTCCCCGGAAGTCGCGCTCGAGTTCCGGCGCGACATGTGGACGCAGGGTGCCGAGCTCGGCCTCACCGCCCTACCGGTCGCCGAGGACTACGACGGTGCCGGTGCCGGCATCACGGACATCTGGGCCGCCACCCACGCCCTGGGCACCCTCTGTGCCCCGGAACCGCTCACCGACGCCGCCCACGTCCCGAGCTGGATCATCGCCGACCTGGGTACCGCCGAGCAGAAGGCCGACCTGCTCGCCCGCATCTCCGTCGGCGAGGCCATCGTCCCGCTCGCCCACGCCGAGGCAGGTACCGGCTGGACGTCCGACCGCACCGCCACAGTGACCGACGGTGCCCTCACCGGCACCAAGACCGCCGTGGTTGTCCCGGACGCCGCCGACGCCTTCCTCGTCACGGCCGTCGCCGACGGTGAGCCGGGGGTCTTCCTCGTCGCCGCCGACGCCGCCGGGGTGACGGTGGATGTCCACCGCAACGCCGAGTGGGTGCGCACCGGCACCGTCACTTTCGAAGGGGCGTCCGCCGAGCGTCTCGGCAATGCGGACGCGGCGACCGTCACCGCGTCACTGCGTCGCGCCACCGCCCTCGGCCGGATCGCCCACGGCGCCCGCGCCGTCGGCCTCATGGAGACCGCGCTGAAGACCACCGTGGAATACCTCAAGGTGCGCAAGCAGTTCGGTGTCACGATCAACAAGTTCCAGGCGCTGACCCACCGCGCAGCCCAGATGTACTCCGACGTCGAGCTCGCCCGCTCGACCTCCCTGTGGGCGACCGCCGTGGCCGAGGCCTTCCCCGGCACCGTGGACACTCTCTCGGCGGAGGACCTCGACACCCTCACCGGCACGGCCCTGGACGCGCACAACTTCCTGTCCGGCCAGGCACGCACCATCGCCCAGGAGGCCATCCAGCTCCACGGCGGCATCGGCGTGACCTACGAAGCAGGCATCAGCCACTACGCCGCGGCACTCACCGGCTTCCGGCAGATCTACGGTGGCGAGCTGGAGGCGCGCAGCGCCGGGGAAGCGGCCGAGGCCGTGTCCACCGCACCGAGCGCGCTGCTGGACAACGCCCTCATCCCCTGAGTGACCGCGTGCCCCTGATCCGGATCCCTGACGACCGGTGACGGGGCATGTGTCATGATGGACAGGCATACGTCGTCGACCTCCGGAGCAGGAATGACAAGAGGCAGGTACCCAGACAGGATCGTTGCAGGGGTGGCGCTGATGCTCCTGCTGGGCGCAGGAACGGGCCTCACCGCCTGCTCCGATGACTCCCCGGATGACCAGGAGACGACGACCGCGAGCTCGTCGACCACCGGCTCCTCGAGCGCGGCACCGTCGAGCTCCGGGACTCCGGACTCCCCGGCGTCTGAAGCCGGAGACGCCCCGGAGGGCGACGCTCCGGCACCCCAGGGTGACGGGGACGCCGATCAGGCCTCCACCCCTGTGGATCCCGCCACCGCGATCCTCGGTCCGGATGACGCGCCTGCCGGGTTCACTGTCGCCGACCCGCAGCAGGACCCTGACACGGCCGGGATGCAGGAGGCGCTCGACGCCATGACTGTCACGCCGCCGGAATGCAAGGCAGTCCTGCAGGAGCAGATGACGGCCGGCACCGCCGGTAGTGACGGCGTGTCCTCAGTCACCTACAGCGACGGGGGAGAACAGGCCATCGCCGTGGGCGTCGGAGCGACAGGCACGAACCAACCCAACGACCAGTGCATGAATCTCACCGCGGAGATGGATATGGGCGGCATGCCCGCCAGAATCACCTCCAAGGCCGAGGATGTGCCCGTCAACCTCAACGGCGTGGAGAACGTACGGGGCATCCGCTCCAGCGCAACCATGGACGTCGGCGGCCAGAAGGTCACGATCGTCCAGACCACGATAACCGGGACCGTCAACGGCAACGACTTCAGCGTCATGGGTACCGAGGGTGTGAGCCAGGACGTTCTCACCGGACTGGCACAGACCCAGGCGGACCGGCTGCGCGGCTAGTCAGCCGTCTCAGATCGTCCTCAGATCGTCGCCGCGTCGATGACGAAGCGGTAGCGCACGTCGGAGCGGACCGCCCGGTCGTAGGCATCGTTGACATCTGCCGCGTCGATGAGTTCGATCTCGGCGGTCACCCCGTGCCCGGCGCAGAAGTCGAGCATCTCCTGGGTCTCGGCGATTCCGCCGACCAGAGACCCCGCCAGGGACCGCCGCTGTCCCGTGAGCATGCGCACCGGAACGCTCAGCGGCTGTTCCGGCAGCCCGATCTGCACCATCACGCCGTCGAACGCCAGCGTGGCCATGTAGGACGCCGTGTCCAGGTCCACACTCACCGTGTTGAGAATGAGATCGAAGCGTCGGGAACAGGTCTTCGCGAAACTGCCGTCAGCGGTGGAGACCAGGTCCACGGCACCGAAACGCAGCGCCTCCTCCCGCTTGGACTCCGAGTGGGAGAGCACGGTGACCTCTGCACCCATCGCCACCGCGATCTTCACGGCAACGTGACCGACTCCGCCCATGCCGACGACGGCGACGCGGCGTCCGGGGCCGGCACCCCAGTGCTTGAGCGGGGAGTAGGTGGTGATTCCGGCACAGAGAAGGGGAGCGGTCGCTGCCGGATCAAGGGAGTCCGGCACGCGGAGGACGAAGCTGTCCCTGGTGACGATCTCGGTGGCATAGCCGCCCTGGGTGACCTCTCCGTCGGTGTACCCGTTCTCGCTGGCATACGTCATCACCGTGCCGTTCTCGCAGTAGCCTTCCTCGTCGGCCTGGCAGGCGTCGCAGTGGCCGCAGGAGTCGGAGAAACACCCGACCCCGACCCGGTCACCCACCGAGAAGCGGGAGACCTCTGAGCCGGTACCGACGACGGTGCCGACAATTTCGTGGCCGGGCACAAGGGGCAGGGGTCTGGGGCCGAAGTCACCCCGGACATTGTGGATGTCGGAGTGGCAGATGCCGGAGTAGTCGACGCGGATCCGGACATCGTTTCCGCGCAGCGGTCGTCGGGTGATCTGCATCCGTTCCAGCGGTTCGCCGAGTGCGGTGACGCCCCAGGCGTCCACGGTGCGGGTGGAATTGTCAGTGCTGTCGAAGGAGGTGGTCATCGTGCAGAGTCCTTTCGGGGAATGCGAACACCCCCGCATCCCGGCCGGAGCAGGGAGCGGGGGTGGACGGTGACTGCAGGAGTGGTTCCTAGCAGTTGAAGTACATCTCGAACTCCTGCGGGGTCGGGCGCAGGCGGACGGGAGCGATCTCGTTGTCGTACTTGTAGGAGATGTAGGTGTCGAGCAGGTCGTCGGTGAAGACGCCACCATCGGTGAGGAACTCGTTGTCCTCCTCCAGGGCCTTCAGAGCGGCCTCGAGGGAGGTCGGCGCGGTCGGGATGGACGCAGCCTCCTCCGGCGGGAGCTCGTAGAGGTCCTTGTCGACCGGGGCGTGCGGCTCGATGCGGTTCTTGATGCCGTCGAGGCCGGCGAGCATCATGGCTGCCATACCGAAGTACGGGTTACCCGACGGGTCCGGAGCGCGGAACTCGAGGCGCTTGGCCTTCGGGTTGGAGCCGGTGATCGGGATACGCACGGCGGCGGAGCGGTTACGCTGCGAGTAGACCAGGTTGATCGGGGCCTCGAAGCCCGGGACCAGACGGTGGTAGGAGTTCAGCGTCGGGTTGGTGAAGGCCAGGACCGAACCGGCGTGGTGCAGGATGCCGCCGATGTAGTAGCGGGCCAGGTCGGACAGACCGGCGTAGCCGTTCTCGTCGAAGAACAGCGGCTTGCCGTCCTTCCACAGGGACTGGTGGGCGTGCATGCCCGAACCGTTGTCGCCGGCGAGCGGCTTCGGCATGAAGGTGGCGGACTTGCCGAACTGACCGGCGGTGCCCTTGATGATGTACTTGAAGGACTGCAGGTCATCTGCAGCGTGCAGCAGGGTGTTGAACTTGTAGTTGATCTCCTGCTGTCCACCGGTGCCGACCTCGTGGTGGAAGCGCTCGAGCTCGTACTCTGCGGCGATGAGGTTCTTCACCATCGCGTCGCGGACCTCGCCGGTCTGGTCGATCGGCGGAACCGGGAAGTAGCCGCCCTTGATCGGGGTCTTGTGACCGAGGTTCGGGGTGCCGTCGAGGTTGGTGTCCTTACCGCGGTTCCACCAGCCCTCATCGGAATCAACCTCGTAGAAGGAGTTGTTGATGTCCGTGGAGTACTTGACCTTGTCGAAGAGGTAGAACTCCGCCTCCAGGCCGAAGTTACAGGTGTCGGCGATGCCGGTGGACGCGAGGTACTCCTCGGCCTTACGGGCGACATTGCGCGGGTCGCGGGAGAAAGGCTCGCGGGTGAAGGGGTCATGGACGAAGAACTTGATGTTCAGTGTCTTCGTCTTCCGGAACGGGTCGACCTTCGCGGTCGCCAGGTCCGGGAGAAGGTTCATGTCGGACTCATCGATGGTGGTGAAGCCTCGGACGGAGGAACCGTCGAAAGCCAGACCGTCTGTGACGGCGTCCTCGTCGAACGCGGCGGCGGGGATGGTGAAGTGCTGTTCCACACCCGGGACGTCGGTGAACCGAACGTCAACGAACTCGATGTCGTTGTCCTTGATGAACTTCGTGACCTCTTCGGCCGTCTTGAATGCCACTGTGGGACTCCTTGCAGTCATGGTCGGCACAGCCTCGGTTTCGCGCAGCGGTCCGCTGCGGTGGCTGAGTCTGGGAACAAGCTTATCTTCGGGATGTTGCCCGGTCGTCAATCCAGTGTTACCGACATGTAACACTCGCCGCGACCCCTTGGGAGGGTCTGTGTTCAGCCTACGGGACGGGTTGGGCCGCCGCTACGCCACCCCGGTAGGCTGGCCCCATGGCAAAGCGGCAGAGCAAGGGCAGTAATCCGGGCAGGAAGAACGGGGGGAAGAAGACGACACAGGGGAGGACGTCGAAGGAGTACCAACAGCAGCAACGGCGGGAACGACGGGCCGAACGCGCTTCCCAGCCGGTGTGGCTCGAGGGTCCTCAGGTTCCGGGCCAGTTCGAGGACCCGACGGATCTCAGTCCGTACCCCGGCAAGCTCCTGGGGCTGCCGAAGGACGGCCCCGGGTCCGTCGCTCCGCTGTCTCCCCGCCTTTTCGCCCTGTTGATCGACTGGGCCATCTGCTGGGGGATCGCCGCACTGATCTGCAGCATGACTGACGCTCTCGGCGGCGTGTCGACGGTGACGATGATGGTGTGGATCCTCTGGCGTGTCATCACGGTCTGGCTTTTCGCCCAGTCCCCGGGCCACGCGATCATGGGTATCGGCGTGGCCCGGGTCGATGACACCGAGAAGCGGGTCGGTCTGCTCCGGTCGATCATCCGGACGATCCTCACCGTGTTCCTCTTCCCGCCGATCATCCAGGACACCGACAGCCGCGGCATGCATGACCGTGCCACCGGGACCGCGGTGATCCGGACTCGGTAGGCAGGCGCGGCGCCCGGACACAGAAAAACCGCCGTTCCCCTCGACCGGGGGAGCGGCGGATTTCTGTGCTGTGGTGCAGGCTGAGGGGATCAGCCCCGCTTGTTGCGATCCGAGGCACGACGGGCACGACGGTTCATGCCGGACATGTTCGCCTGACGGGGCAGCGGCCCCTTGGGCAGGGACGCCTCACGGGAGTTGAGCCGGGAGATGGACTCGATGCGGCTGTTGAGCGCGTCCACCTCGTTCTTCTTGACGTTGCGGGGCAGCTTCATCAGGGCGGACTGGATCTTGCGGACCTCGACCTCGCCCTCACCGTCGCCGATGTACATGTCGTAGATCGGGGTGTTGCCGAGGATGCGGGCCAGACGACGACGCTCCTGCGCCATCAGCGGCTTGAGGCGGGAGCGGTTGCCTTCACCGACGAGGACGACGCCGGGGGTGCCGACGACGCGGTGGACGGCGTCCATGTGTGTGTTGGACGCGACGCCGCTCTCGGTGATCCACTTCATGCCCACGCCGGAACGCAGGTTGTCCAGGGCCCAGGCCGCCGCACCCGGCTGGCCCTCGATCTGGTCGTACACGCCGGACTGGAGACGGCGCGAGAAGATGATCATCGCGACGACGGCACCGATCAGCAGACCGATGACGAGGTTGAACCACCACGCACCGAAAACAATGCTGAGCAGCAGCAGCAGGGCGACCGGAACCAGCAGGCCCAGCAGCATCAGGGGGACAAGCTTCTTGTCCCGCTTGCGCTGCAGCTGGAACGCCTGCCACATCTGGCCGCGGGTCTGCTTCCGCCGTGCCTTCTTGGCGGCCTTCTCAAGCCGCTTGTTTTCCTTCTCCCGGGGGTCTTTCGCCATGGTTTCCAGTCTAGAGCATCACTGCCGTGCGGAGGTGACCGGAGTCTCCTTGGAGGCCCCGTACTTCTCCAGCAGGGTGCTCGCCTCCTGGCTTGTGGAGGACCCCAGGTTGTCACCGAGATGCGAGAGGTTCTCCGGCAGAGCCTCGCCGCGCGCGGCCTTGGCCTCGGCGTAGAGACGACCGGAACGGTAGGAGGAACGCACCAGCGGGCCGGACATGACGGCGCCGAAACCGAGTTCCTTGGCGAACTCGGAGTGCTCCATGAACTCCTCCGGCTTCACCCACCGCTCGATCGGGTGGTGCATGTTCGTCGGGCGCAGGTACTGGGTGATGGTGATGATGTCGCAGCCGGCGTCCTTCAGGTCGGTGAGGGAGGACTGTACCTCCTCGGCGGTCTCACCCATGCCGAGGATGAGGTTGGACTTGGTCACCAGGCCGAAGTCGCGGGCGGCACGGATGACCTCCAGCGAGCGGTCGTAGCGGAACGCCGGGCGGATGCGCTTGAAGATGCGCGGCACGGTCTCCAGGTTGTGGGCGAAGACCTCCGGACGCGCCTCGAAGACCTCGGCGAGAAGGTCAGGCTTCGCAGAGAAATCGGGGGTGAGGTTCTCGACACCGGTGTTCGGGTTGAGCTCGTGGACCTTGCGCACGATCTCCGCGTAGAGCCAGGCACCCTCGTCATCGAGATCGTCACGGGTCACACCGGTGATGGTGGCGTAACGCAGATCCATCTCACGGATGTTCTCAGCGACACGGCGCGGCTCGTCGCGGTCGAGAGGGGAGGGCCTGCCGGACTTGATCTGGCAGAAGTCGCACCGGCGGGAGCAGGTGTCGCCGCCGATGAGGAACGACGCCTCGCGGTCCTCCCAGCACTCGTGGATGTTGGGGCAGCCCGCCTCCTGACACACGGTGTGGAGACCCGCGTCGGAGACGCGGTTCTTCATGTCCCGGTACTCCGGGCCCATTTTCGCGGTGGTCCGGATCCAGCGGGGCTTCTGCTCGATGGGGGTCTGCGCATTCTTTGCTTCGATGCGCAGAAGTCGTCGGCCGTCTGCAGCGATAGTCACAGGCCCCACCCTACGCTGCACATGTCCACACGTCGAAGCGGGTTACGGTCATCACAGCGCATCGGAGACATCCTTCACCGGACCGTGTGCAAGCTCTTCGGGAACGTCAGTGTCCGTGGTCGGCAGGGTTCCGTCCAGGGCGTCCAGGAGATGGCGGGTGAGCAGTGGGGTGGCGTCCGCCACGGTGATGTCGCGGCCCAGTTCGGCACTGAGCGTGGTCACCCCGGTGTCCGGCAGACCACAGGGCACGATGTGGTTGTAGTAGTCCAGGGTGTTGTCGCAGTTCAGTGCGACGCCGTGCATGGTGACGCCCCTGGTGACGCGGATTCCGATCGCCGCGACCTTTCGGGCGGGCACCAGCTGACCGTTGAGGATGCCTGCGGGCAGCCACACGCCGGAGCGTCCTTCCACACGACCCACCGTGTCGAGCCCGAGATCGTGACAGGTCGCGATGACCGCTTCTTCAATACGCCGGACGTAGTCGACGACGTCGATCGGGTCGTCCAGCTTGATGATCGGGTAGGCGACGAGCTGGCCGGGGCCGTGCCAGGTGATGCGGCCGCCACGGTCGACGTCGACGACGGGCAGGCCGTTGGTCGGCAGGTCCTCCGGCTGGGTGCGCTTCCCGGCGGTGTATGTCGGCGGGTGCTGTAGCAGCAGGAGTGTGTCCGGGATCTTGTCGGCCGCCCGTCTGCGGGCCAGATCGGCCTGGTGCCGCCAGGTCTCGAGGTAGTCGACGGTGTGCAGGTCGACGACATCGACCGGGTCAGTGGTGTTGCGGATAGATCCGTGCTGGAAGCCCATGGACACCGATCCTACTCCGGGCAAAACGAACCGTCCCGGCCCCTCCCCGTTGACGGGGAGGAGCCGGGGCGATGACTTACCGGGGAGGAAGCCTAGAGGGCGAGGTCACCGGTGAAGTCGTAGTTCTCCAGACGGTCCTTGATGCTGGTCAGGAAGCGACCGGCATCGGCACCGTCGATGACCTGGTGGTCGTAGGTCATCGGGAGGAAGACCATCTGGCGGATGCTGATGGCGTCCTGGCCGTCCTCGGAGATGACCACCGGGCGCTTGACGATGGCGCCGGTGCCGAGCATCGCGGCCTGCGGCGGCACGAGGATCGGGGTGTCGGTCAGGGCGCCTTCGGAACCGATGTTGGTGATGGTGAAGGTGCCGCCCATGATGTCGTTCGGCTTGAGCTTCTTGTTCCGGGCGCGGTCGGCGATGTCGACGATGGCCTGGGCCAGCTCCGGCAGGGACAGGTCCTGGGCGTTGTGGACGACCGGGGAGATGAGGCCCTCCGGGGTGTCCACGGCGAAGCTCAGGTTGACCGAGTCGTGGTAGGTCATCTCCTGGGTCTCGGCGTTGTAGGACGCGTTGACGTTCGGGTGGGCCAGGAGGGCCTCGACGACGGCCTTGGCGAAGAAGGGCAGGTAGGTGAGGTTGACACCGTACTTGTCCTGGAAGACGGCCTTGGAGGACTTGCGCAGTTCGGCGACGCGGGTCATGTCGACCTCGTGGACCTGGGTGAGCTGCGCGGCACCGTGGAGGGACTCCAGGGTGGTCTTCGCGGTGATCGCACGGATCCGGTTGACCTTAGCGGTGGTGCCTCGCAGGGACGCCTTGGCCGGATCGGAACCCTTGAGCACGACGGCGGCCGGAGCAGCCTCGGTCCCCGTGGAGCCACCCTCGGCGGCGGCGAGGACATCCTGCTTGCGGATACGGCCGCCGACACCGGAACCGGTGACGGTGGACAGGTCCACGCCGTGCTTCTCGGCGAGCTTGCGCACCAGCGGGGTGACGTAGGGGAGGTTGCCGGCGGCGGGCTCGGACTTCGGCTCAGCCTTGGCCTCGGCCTTCGGGGCCTCCTTCTTCGGCTCCGGCTCCGCCTTGGGGGCGGGCTTCTCCTCTGCCTTGGGCTCTTGCTTGGTCTCTTCCTCGGGCTCCGGCTTCGGCTCGGCCTTCTTCTCGGCCGGGGCAGCGGCGGCGGAGCCGTCGCCGATGCGGGCGATGACGGCGCCGACGTCGACGGTGTCGTCTTCGTCAGCGAGGATCTCGACGAGGGTGCCGGCGACGGGGGAGGGGACCTCGGTGTCGACCTTGTCGGTGGAGACCTCGAGGAGGGGCTCGTCGACGTCGACGGTGTCGCCGACCTTCTTGAGCCAGTTGGTGACGGTGCCCTCGGTGACGGACTCACCGAGTTCCGGCATCTTCACGTCGGTGGCGTCGCCGGAGGCTGCTGGTGCGGCGGTCTCGGCCTGCTCGGTCTTCTCCTCGGCGGCGGGAGCAGGCTCAGCCTTGGTCTCTTCCTCGGGCTCCGGCTTCGGGTCGGCCTTCTTCTCGGCCGGGGCAGCGGCGGCGGAGCCGTCGCCGATGCGGGCGATGACGGCGCC